>CAJUFO010000210.1 GCA_910585615.1 uncultured Acetatifactor sp. | reverse complement strand
ATCTCCCAGCCCTTGTGTTCCATGAGCAGGAAGAAGTGGCCCAGGTCGTTGGCGTCCTGAATGGCTGTCCGCAGGTCTGCCTCCAGCATGGAGTGGAAGGTGGGCTGGCCCCTGGACTGGCGCAGCCATTCGATGTAGCTGACTGCCTTGGCGGATTCGCCCTGCATGATGACCGACAGCCCATGCTCCCGGCACAGCCTGTCCGAGATACCCCGGATCTGGCTGTAGTAGCTCTGGGCGTTGCTGTGGTACTTCTCTCCAGTGTCGGCGTTCACGGAATTGAACAGGATGTGGGCGTGGATATGCTCCCTGTCCACATGAACGCCGATCACGGTTTCATACCCCGGCAGATGCTCCTGCGTGAACTCCTTGGCGATTTCCAGTGCCAGTTCCGGGGTGATCTCTCCCGGTTTGAAGGACTGGATCATGTGGTAATACTGCACGCCGTCCGTCTTGCCTACAGCCCGTTTGGTGTCCAGCATCTGGCGGCACTCCCGGCCTGGGTCGCAGTTCAGATGGGCGGTGAGGACGCGCTCCTCGGTCTTGTCCCCATTGAGGACGTAGTTGATGCCGATGTCCAGGCGGCCCTTCCGGGCCAGGATTTTTGTGACGGCCATAGATTACCTCAAAATATAAGGGTGAACCCTTTCGAGTTCACCCTTAATGCGAAATCATTTCAAATATTTTCGTTCCAGAAGTGCCAGGGATTGCTTGGTGGGCTGGAGTCCAAGTTCATATGCATCCCGATATATCCGAGGAACTTTCTTTAAGCGATAATTCATATCATCAATATCGAAAGCAGACAGATCCAATTCTTTAACGCCCAGCCATTCTGAAAATTCGTTATATTCCCGCCCTTTCTTCTTTTGAAAGGCTTTCGCCAATCGCTCCAGCCCACTGACACCACCGCAATCTTCAATGATTCCGAATCCCTCTCCCTCTAAAACACGAGGGAGCAATTTCCCTGGCAGGGCGTCATCTTGGAATACCTGTTCCAACCGCAGTTCAACCTCCCAGCCATCGCCATAATCATACTGCATACACAGCCGAAGCCCTGGTGTGTTGGAAAGCCGCCGCAACGTCATAGCGGTAGCGTCCATGGTCCGCTCCGTTTCTGTGTCCGGCAGTGATTCTTCTGTTAAAACTTCATAATGTATCACCTCTGGGCGGTTCCAACGCATATCCTCTGTGGGAAGATTTTTCTCCCGCAAATAGTCCAGCAGATCTTCTTTGAGAAAATAATCTATGCAAAACAAATGGCTTGCCTGCATCTCGTACATTGTCATGAGGATATACCCCAGCCTCGCCAGCGAGACATTGCCCGCTACCTGGAATCGCCGCCAGATGACGGGCTGATAGTCTTTCAGGCAGGAATAAAACTGATAAATCGGTTGAGTCGCCATAATGTACCCCCTTCCGTCTGTATGCAAATCGCAACTAAAATTATATCCTATATTGATGGTGAGGACAAGTATCTGGCGACAGTTTTCCACTTATTTTTTGGCAATCTGGTACATCAGCTCATAGACCTGATCCAGCAGGAACAGCCCCCGCTTGGCGTCCTC
>CAJUFO010000209.1 GCA_910585615.1 uncultured Acetatifactor sp. | reverse complement strand
TTAAGCAGTATAAGTTCAAGTAAGGCGAGGCGGCCGTCCAGTCCTCTGCGAGAGTGGCTGGATGGCCGTTTTTGACAAAATAATGGATCAGGAGCATGGAAAGTATTATGACAAGTCAGACATTGAGAGAAGCGCGCAAATATGAAGAGACTTTTGAAAAGATGATAGCAGAAGAGGAAAGGCCTGCGTTCCACCTGTCCCCCCGCACCGGATGGATGAACGATCCCAACGGCTTCTCCTGGTATCAGGGAAAATACCATCTGTTCTATCAGTACAACCCCTATAACTCTTACTGGGGCCCCATGCACTGGGGCCATGCGGTGAGCGAGGATCTGCTGCACTGGGAATACCTGCCGGCGGCGCTGGCGCCGGATGAAATCTATGACAGGGACGGCTGCTTTTCCGGCGGCGCGGTCACCCTTCCTGACGGCAGGCAGCTTCTGATGTATACGGGAGTGGTCAATGAGCGTCAGCCCAACGGGGGGCATACGGAGGTCCAGACCCAGTGCCTGGCCGTGGGGGACGGGACAGACTATGAGAAATACGAGAACAACCCGGTTCTGGACGAAAAGGATCTGCCGGAGGGCTCCAGCAGGAACGATTTCAGGGATCCCAAGATATGGCAGGATGAGGACGGAACTTATTGCTGCGTGATCGGCAACAGGGCCGCGGACGAAAGCGGACAGGTTCTGCTCTATACCAGCCAGGACGGATTCCGTTGGGAGTTTAAGAGCATATTGGCATCCAACCATAACCGCATCGGCAAGATGTGGGAATGCCCCGATTTCTTCCGGTTGGACGGAAAATGGGTGATTCTCACCAGCCCCCAGGACATGCTGTCCCAGGGCTTCGAGTACCACAATGGCAACGGCACGCTCTGCCTGATCGGCGATTATGATAAGGAGACAGGGAAATTCATTGAGGAGAGCAATCAGTCTATTGATTATGGAATTGACTTCTATGCTACCCAGACCCTGCTGACGCCGGACGGGCGGCGGGTGATGATCGGATGGATGCAGAACTGGGATACCTGCAATCACAGGAGAAAACATGAGGAAGCCTGGTTCGGACAGGTGAGCCTGCCCAGAGAGCTTTCCATACAGAACGGCAGGCTCTGCCAGAAGCCCATCCGGGAGCTGGAGGCCATGAGGTGCAACAGAGTCGCTTTTGAGAACCTTACATTCTCGGGGAACATCTATCCGGAGGGCCTCAGGGGGCGCAGGGTGGATATGGAGATCGTGGTACGCCCGGTGGAGGGCTGCGACATGTACCGGAAATTCGCGGTGCGCTTCGCCCAGAACGACCAGTACCAGACCTCCTTCAGCTACAGGCCCGGCGAATCCGTGCTCAAGGTGGACAGGAAATTCTCCGGTTCCCGCAGGGCCATCATCCACCAGAGGCGCAGCAAGGTACTATGTAAGGACGGCGTGCTGAAGCTGCGGATCATCCTGGACCGCTTCAGCGTGGAGGCCTTTATCAACGACGGAGAACAGGTCATGACCGCCGTCCTGTATACAGACCAGGAGGCTGACGGCATCTACTTCTCCGCGGACGGGACCGTGAGCATAGACGTGGTGAAGTA
>CAJUFO010000208.1 GCA_910585615.1 uncultured Acetatifactor sp. | reverse complement strand
TGTATGGAGACAGCTTCAGGATACATAGAGAACACAAAGAGACGATGAAGGAGGTAAAAACAATGCGTCATATTTATATTCGGGGAAGTCTGGGACTGATCTGGCTGGTTGCAGCCATTGTATGTGGGGTATCCGGTAACTTCCCGATGATGGGGCTTTATCTGGTATTGGCAGGTGTATTCCTGTACTCCGCATATGCGACATGGAAAAAAGAGAAGGACGGCAAAGGGGGGAGGTAAGATGGGAGAAACGCTCCTGACGGTTCAAAATTTAAGTGCGTGGTACAGTGAAGAGAAAAGGATACTTTCGGGGTTTTCTTTTTCGCTGGCGGAGCATGAAGTGGCAGGCCTGATCGGGCTGAACGGGGCCGGGAAAACCACATTTCTGAAAGTGATTTCCGGCCTGCTCCCTACGTTCTGTTCAGACGGTATCTGCTTTGGCGGCGCTCCCGTGGATTTCCGGAAGCAGGATTTTAAGCTTTGCCGCTATACGGTGTTTGCCGAGGACAATTCTTTTTCGTATTTTACTTTCCGGGAATACCTGGCCTATGTATGTGCCGCCTATGGGAAGGGTGTGCCGGATGTATCGGAGTTAGTACATGGTTTCCATTTTGAAGAGTATACAGACACCCTGTTAAGGGAGCTGTCAACCGGGAACCGGAAAAAAGCATTTCTGATTACGGCTTTTGCCCTGAAGCCCAGGCTGCTCCTTTTGGACGAACCGGTCAATGGGCTGGACTTCCAGAGTACGGAATATCTGTACCAGCAGATTTCGGGGTATAAGGAGCATGGGACCGTGCTGTTTTCTTCCCATATCCTGGAGAGCATTACGCTGACCTCTGACCGGGTTTTTGTCCTGGAAGATGGTAAGATCCAGCAGACTTTTGAAGGCGGGCAGATCAATGCCGCAGATATCCGGGAGGCACTGCATGATGAAAATGACAGGTAAAGCCTTTGCCAAAAAACTGTTTGGGGCAAAATATGAACGGCTCTCACGGACGCTTTTGATTGATGTGATCATATTTTGGGGGCTGTATATCGCAGGCTTTCAGGTGCAGATTGCGGCATCTGTACGAATCTTGATGATAAGCGCCTTTACAGCCGGCGTAATGTGGCAGGCCCTTTCTTCCAAAGATAACGCTGTGGAACTGAAACATATGCTGATGTTGCCGCAGCAGCCCCGGGAATTTGTCTTGTCCTATGTGGCGGCGCTGGGAGCCTATACGGTTCTTACAAAGACAGGGTTGCTTCTGGCAGTTCTGCTGGCCGTTTCTGCATGGAAGCCCATAGAGCTGGCAGGAATGGCCATTAGTATGCTTCATGCGGTTTTTATGGCTGCCGCGGCCTATTGCTTAAGAAAATATTGGTATGTGGGCGGGCTTTGGGCTGCAGCCATAGTATCTGCAATTATATTTTGTGGAGGCAGGACATGGTTTGGACTGTTGCTGCTTGCGAATAGCTTCATTGCTATTCTGATTTTGTGGAAAGCAGACGGATACGCTTTTTATCAGGGGGAGAGTGAGAAACACCATGCGCTCCGGCAGAGGAAGAAAGCTTCCTTATGGCGGTACTTTTTCCGGTATCTGAGCTGCCACAGGAATTATCTGGTCAATACTGCTGTGATGTGTGTAGCCCAGCAAACTAAAGTTCCTTTCTCCCGCACAAAAACGTCAAATTAAAA
>CAJUFO010000207.1 GCA_910585615.1 uncultured Acetatifactor sp. | reverse complement strand
GGCGCATCAGGTAACGGTAGTAGAAAATGTCCGCTTCTGCATAAATCCAGAATTTACTTTTCGTCACCCTCTCCCCGGCCACCAGACGGTAATTCGTATATGTCCCACCTCTTTTCCAGAAAAGATGGACGGGATGCCAGCCGGGACGGGGCATCCAGCTCACCCGCCTGGCAAACAGCCCATCGATATCCGCCTGCACACCCTGGCTTTCTCCTGCCGTCTGCTCCCGACGGGGCGTATCCCCCCGATTGCTCTGGTCTTTCTCTTCTGCCGTCCGCTCCCGGCGGGTCGTACCCGTCCGATTGTCCTGGTCCTTTTCTTCTGCCATCCGCTCCCAGCGGGTCATGTCGTGAAAGAATTCCTGCAGCGCACGGACTGGCTCCTGCAGTTCGGGACTGTCCAGCGGAATCCTGTTTTTCATGGTTTTGTAGGCGCGGGCATCCTCGTAAGCCTTGCGCTCCGTCTCTGTGAACAGCCCCGCCAGCCCCTCTTCATCCTGCCTGTCGGTATCGCTGACCCGCAGCTTGTCCCTCCAGGCAATGGCCAGCAGCCCCTGGGGAGTGACATGATGGCAGGCGGCTATGTAGAGATTCTCCAGTTTTCCAATCCGGGCGGCCTGCGCCAGCCCCTCATCGTCCAGGGCAGTCCGCTGCAAAAACAGGTCTTTCAGCGGAAGGTCTTTTAGCAGTTCCAGTCCATGTCCGGTAATCTGCCTGCTCCGCAGCAGAGCCAGCATGTTCAGCCTGGGTATCTGCGCCAAAAGGGGGAAGCACTGGTCGCCAAAGGGGGCGTCATACAGGGAGACCGCCTGAAGCTTCGGGCATTGCCTGACAGCTTCCTCCAGGGTCTCCAGATTCAGCGGCGCTTCTACCCGCTTCGTTCCGTTGCAGAGATAGGCGCCGTCCTGGTATTCCAGCATATTGGTATTGGGGGCAAATTCCAGCATCTTATTTTCTCTCCTTCCATGTTCTCTCCCGGCAGATTCCGGAAATGTTTCTTGTGTATTGGCTGTGTCTTCCGTTCCATAGTATGTTTATTCTGATTCAAAGGAATGCAGCCACCCATCCATAAAGATAAACTGTACACCGCATGCCGGGCAGGAAATCCTGTCGAACATCCGGCGGCAGAGCTGCGAAAACTCCGCATCCTCTCCCGCCCTGCCCATGTTCTGCAGCAGATACAGGTACAGAAATACCGCCACCGGAAACGGCGTCTCCCGGCTGATCCCCTTTCTGCAGGCAGCTTCCGCCATCTGCTTCTCCTGGCAGTCTTCAAGCCCATTGACTACAGGCAGTAGTCTAGTCCAGGGATTCGGATGGCGGGCAGGCATTTTGCCAATCAGCCTCCCCACTTCTTCCCATGCCGTCTCCTGCACGGAAACGCGCCTGTTGCTGCTATCTGCGATTCCTTTCTTTCGAATCGTATAAGTTTCTGTATGTCCTTTGGGACAGGACGCTTCCTCCCATAGTTCCGTATCGGACATGGTTGAAAGATATCCGAATTCCGGTTTCACGAATGCGAAAGGCGCCCCTGACAGATAATGGATGCTGCCCTCACGGGAAGAAAAACCACACCGGCAGATATAATCCAGTACAGCCGTCTCCGCCACAGAAAGGCTTTCCCGGTACACTTCCATCACCTCCCGGGGCATCCCCGCTGCATAGGGCTGATAGCTTTCCGAAATCCATGCCCCCATCCACTCC
>CAJUFO010000206.1 GCA_910585615.1 uncultured Acetatifactor sp. | reverse complement strand
ACATGATGGACAAGAGCAACATCGCCCTGCTGCACGAGGTGGAGCTGGTCAGGCCACAGGACATCTCCCTGCTGGCGCAGATCCTGAGGGCGGAGGACATCTCCTATGTGGGCTTCCCTACGATGGACGGCCGGGCGGGCAGCCTGCTGGAGAACTGCGGCAGCACCTGTGCCATCTCCGCCAAGTCAAGGCACAAGGAGGCGGCATGGGCCTTTGTGGAGCTGCTGCTCACCGGGTGGGAGAATCCGCCCAAGAGCTCTGACTCCCTGGAGGGCACAAAGGGCTTCCCCACGGAGCTGGGCACAAGGGAGCGGTATTTCGCAAAGGTCACGGAGAATCCCTACAAAACATTGGAAAACGGAGAACTCTTCATGTGGGACGGAAAGCCTGAACGGCGCCCCCCCCTATCAATCAGCTCAGGAGCGTTGCGGGTATTCTTCTATACGCCCCTCCCGGAGGAGGCGGAGCTCATATGCGCCCTGCTGGATTCCTCCACCACCGACCGGGGCGGCCGCCAGATATCCTCCATCGTCGCACAGGAGGCGGAGAGCTATTTCAGCGGCCAGAAAAGCGCCGCGGACGTGGCTGCCCTCATCCAGAACCGGGTGTCGGTGTACCTGGCGGAGCAGGAGTGACTCCTGCCTCCCGCTGAACTGATACTTAACAAACATACGTTCCCAAGCAGTCCGGGCATGCTTCCCGCCACAGGATACAGCAGCAGCGCTGCCTGCCAGGGCAGGAATTTCAGAGCGATCCAACAAAAACGGAGGTAATCATGCATATCAGACAGAAAACCAATGACAAGAGAAAAACCAATGCCGCTCCCCGGCAAAAACTTCGGCTGGCCGTCTTATTTTCGGCCTTATTCCTGGCCCTGGCGCTGACCGGCTGCGCCAGGGGAGGCGGGGAGGAAAACGACTCCCCCGTAGTCTTCGAGACCCAGTTCCACTCCCCCGAGGGCGGCGTGGAGGACTTCACGGTATCCGGTGATTCTGTCTACTACAGCACCTTCGACGGCGAATTCTACCAGTGGACACCGGGCGGGGAGGCCAAGAGGCTGGACATAGAGCCCTTTATGGAGGAGACTGACAGCCGTCTCCTCCAGGCGGACCTTCAGGGGAACCTGTATGTCTTCTATAGTGTGCCGAATCCGCCGAATTCCGATTTCTGCTACCTGGTAAAATACGATGCCGCGGGAAAGGAGCTGGCCAGGCAGAACGTCTCCCTGCTCACCAGCCAGTTCTCCCCCTACGAGACGGCAGTAGATGGGGAAGGGCGGCTCTATCTCAAGGGAATGGATAAGCTCCTCCTGTTTGATGGAACCTGCAGCTACATAGGGGCGGTGAATCCTCCCGAGGGAGAGGATCCAATCTGGCTCGCAGGAGACGCCGCGGGCCATGTGTACTGCGACCTGTACAGCTCCCAGGATAATGATATCATACGGGAGGTCGTCTGGGACGGCCAGGGCGGTTCCCAGGAGGGCAGCCAGGACGCATCCTCACAAGATGCCCAAATCGCCTCCTTCGGGGATCCCCTCGGCGAGGCCAGGCTGGTAAACAATCTGGTGGCCTATGGCGAGAACCGCTTCCTGACCTACGGGGACAATGCCCTCTACCTCTATGACCTGACGTCAAATACCCTGGGGCTGCTGCTGCAATGGGCGAACTGCGACATCAATCCCGCCAGCGTGGCGCGCATCGCCACGCTGGCGGACGGGCGCATTGTGGCGCGCCTTGAGGAGGGCCAGGGCAGCGGCGAGCTGGCCGTGGTGACGGAAG
>CAJUFO010000205.1 GCA_910585615.1 uncultured Acetatifactor sp. | reverse complement strand
ATTGTGCAGGCCTGATGTCTTTATGCTGGCTGCGGTCTTTAAGATGAATTCCCGGACTTCATCATGTGTCACATCTGAAAGCGAGGCATGGCCGCGCTTCTCCATGTACTGGAGATATTTCCGCACGGTCCATCCGGCATCATATCTCGATTTGTCCCCGCATGACCTCGAACAGAGGAACTGGTCAACGATCCGCTCATTCCCCTCCGACAGCATAAAAGAAGTCCCCCTTTTTTGCGATGTGTACCGGAATTGTCCACTCAGGAAGAATTCATTCATCCTGCGGCCGACATACCGTGTTTTCTTGAAGGACTGGTAGGTGACCTCTCCGCGCTCATACCTTTCCTTGTTCAGGCTGATATACTCATCCGTGATCTCTGGGCTGTATGCTGCCTGTCCGGTCTGCACATAGTATTTCCGGAACTGCCCCATGGCAGGCTGATAATACCTCCAGATCGTAGTCTCACTGTAACCGATTCGCCTCATCTCATCCAATATCTGCGCAATCAGCTGGTTGATGGTTACTGTGTTTTGTTCCATGGCAAAACGCCTCCTTTGATAATAGTCAGACATTATCCTGTCTGCCCTGTCTATTATCATGGATACGTTGTTTTTGTGCGAGAAGTATTATACCGAATTTGAGCATCTGTCCGATGAGGCGCCAGCAAGATTGCCGGATCTTGGAGAAAATGTTATACCGAATTATCTTAAAAAATCGTTGAAATACAGTGGCTGCTCCGTAAGCCTCGGTATAATAGAAGTTTCGGTATAACAAGTTAGGTGAAGGCTCTACAATGGGGATTGAACGCTGGTCGGCTTTGTGCTATACTTTGAGCGGGTCAATTCGACAAAATGACATTTTAGTTAATACATAGAAAATCAAATCGACAGAAGAAGCAGGAGGACAATGCTATGAGCGAAAAGAATTATCAGATTTCCCCCATTGAACTGGTCCAGTGGGCCGAACCGCTGTTCGGCTTCGGGGTGGGGAAAGCAACAGGGTTTTCCGAGAAGACCATTGCCTCCTATGAGGCGGCGGCAGGGATACGCCTTCCCGCTGCCCTGCGGGAATACTATCTCGCTTGCGGCATGGCCAGCTTAAATTGTGCGCTGCATGAGATATTCATCCCGGACAAAAAGGCCAAACCCTTTAAGAAGCGCCTGACCTTCTCCTACGATCACATTGACGAGGACTTGGAGACGTTCAGCAAACCGGGGGAAGAGGATTATGAGGAGCTGGCGAAGATACGCGCCCTGCCCCGGGAGCGGTGGGGTGAGGTGACCGGCAACTATCTGCTGTTCTGGTGTGAAAATCAGGGCTGTTGGTATGCGGGCATCAAAGCGGAGGATCTGGCCCAGCCCAACCCGCCAGTGTACTACAACGACCAGGACGATATGTACAGCTGGGCGCCATTTTCTAATTCTGTCCAGTCCTTCCTCCTGGACATCATGCTTCAAAATCTGGAGGAAGGGAACTACCCGGATGAGTTTGAAGACCCAGTCGAAATACAAAAGGTTCTGTCCGAGGGTAGCGTAGACTTTCAGCGGCTGTGTGAGGCATATCCTTTCCTCGGCGGGCGTTTCTGCCACACCTGCCTGGACACGGAGACCAACACCCTGTATGTCTATGGCGAGGAGGCGGAGGGCCGTCCCGCCTATTTGAAGGTATTCAAGCCGGACGAGGAAGAATAGATAACTTTCAGTTTGCAGGAAGGGAGCTTTCGTCTTTTGGGTGAAAGTCCCCTTGACAAATCCCGTCTTGGTTGCTTATGGAATTGGATTCCCCGGAAAGCTCGTCCTCATGGGAT
>CAJUFO010000204.1 GCA_910585615.1 uncultured Acetatifactor sp. | reverse complement strand
TAAGAACAACTTCCGCATGTTGCACACCGTGTGCCGGGCGGATGCAGGGTACGTGGCATTTACCCTGGTGGTCCGGATGCTGTCCGCGATCGCCGGCGCGTTTTTATATGTGTATCTGCTGGGAGCGGTGATCTATTGCGTGGAAAACGGCAAGGATCCGGAAAGGATTCTCCTGCTTCTGCTGGCGGCCATGGCATTCCTGGCGGCGGTGTTCGCGCTACAGTCGTATTATGATAATGTCTTTTGCCCTGTCCACAGGGAACGGATCGCGGGCGTGCTGCAGCAGGAGCTTTTTCACAAGCTCCAGGCCGCGGATATGGCCA
Source organism: uncultured Acetatifactor sp. (assembly GCA_910585615.1). GTDB lineage: Bacteria > Bacillota > Clostridia > Lachnospirales > Lachnospiraceae > Acetatifactor. The sequence continues at coordinate 1,492 of CAJUFO010000204.1, read as the reverse complement.
GCTACGACTCAGCGGAGCTGTACACCACAGTGGCCCTGGCCAACGCAGAGATCGCCGTCCGCCCCCTGGAGGCCACGGAGAATCTTTTCCGGGGATTCGAGGGCCTGATCGCCGCCTGCACGATCGTGGCCGGAACCCTCCCCGCCAACCGGTTCGTGCTTGGCATATGCGTGGTCTCCTTTGCCGCCGGGGCATTCCTCACAAAGCTGCGGTCCGAAAAAGAAGTGGAATACGACGGCCAGATGAAGAGAAAGGACAAAAAGCTGTCCCTCCTGCGCCGCCTGCTGTATCTGCCGGAGTATGGCAAGGACAACAGGCTCAGCCTCATACACGATGCCTTTCTGGCCGACTACAAGGATACGGTAAAGGAAAAGGAGGGAATCGCGGCGGACAGCGGCAGGCGGATCGGGCGTCTGGCCTTTTGGCAGAAAACGTTCTGCAGCGCATTCTGCATCGACTTCCTGATTCCCCTGTACCTGAGCATGGTGGTCCTGCTCTGGGGAAAGCTGTCCATCGCGGCGTTCGTCGTTGCGGTCAATGCCGGAGGCCAGATACAGCGCAGGCTGGAGGAATTCATGGGGATTGGGTCCGATTTCCTGAAAAACGGCAGATTCGCTGAAAGAATTCGGGATATCGATAAAATCCCATGCCATATAGAAAATACCGCCGGGGCCTGCCTTATTGAAAAAATGGAGACCCTGTCCTTTCAAAATGTCTTCTTCCAATACCCAGACGGCACGCCGGGGCTTAAGGGAATCGACCTTACCATCCGGAAAGGGAGCAAGATAGCCATAGTGGGGAGGAACGGCTCCGGAAAGACCACCCTGATCAAGCTGCTGCTGCGCTTTTACGATGCCGCATCCGGCAGCATCCTGCAGAATGGCACGGACATCAGAGGCTTCGACGTCTCTTCCTACCGGCGGCAGTTCGGCACGGCGTTCCAGGACTTCAATATCTATGCCGCTTCCCTGGCAGAGAATGTCTGCATGGGGGAGGAGGCGGACGGGGACAGGCTGCTGCATGCCCTGGAGAGGGCCGGATTGGGCGGCGGCAGGGAACCTCTGGACACGGGCGGAGCCGTCCGGAGCGAAAGCCGGGGCCCATGGGACGCGGACGGCAGCATGGCTTTGGACGCGCAGCTGACCAGGGAGCTTGACGAGAGGGGAATCCTTTTGTCGGGAGGCCAGCTCCAGCGTTTGGTTCTGGCCAGGGCCTTTTACAGGGAAAGCGACATCATCGTCATGGACGAGCCCACGGCCGCCATGGACGTGTTCTTCGAGCGGGAATTCTACAGAACCGTTTTTGAGGGGCTGAAAGATAAGACAGTCATATTCGTGTCCCACCGCCTCACCTGCGTCACCGCCTGCGACCATATCGTCTACATGGAGCAGGGCCGGATCCTGGAGGAGGGGACCCACGATCGCCTGATGGATCTGCAGGGGGGATATTACCGCCTCTTTCAGGCCCAGCTGGACTAGAAAACGTCCAGGAA
>CAJUFO010000203.1 GCA_910585615.1 uncultured Acetatifactor sp. | reverse complement strand
GGTTAGTAAAAATCTTATTGAACAGAGAGGTATCCAAGATGAATTGTAACACACAGAACGCAAAAATTGCATCCATTACTGAAAAAACTTTGATTGTCGGAATTGACGTGGGAAGTGAGACCCACTATGCCAGGGCATTTGACTGGCGCAACTACGAGTACACTAAGAAACCGTTGGAGTTCAGCAATACCGAAGCCGGTTTCCAAACATTCAAGGCGTGGATGGAGGGCATGGCGGAGAAGTATGGCAAAACCGCTGTAATCCCCGGTATGGAGCCAACGGGCCATTACTGGTTCGCATTGGGGAAATTCCTGCAGGATAACGGGATGAAGCCGGTGCATGTGAATCCCCACCATGTGAAGAAATCAAAAGAACTGGATGACAATAACCCCAACAAGAATGACCGCAAAGACCCGAAGACGATCGCTGCGCTTGTCAATGAGGGACGGTTCTCGTACCCATACATACCAACCGGTATCCATGCAGAGATCAGGGGCTTATCAAACCTGCGCTTCCAGACGCAGGAAGAGCTCACGAGGATAAAGAACCGCCTGGCCAGATGGTTCGCCATCTACTTCCCTGAATACAAAGACGTTTATAGGGATTTAAAGGCAGTCAGCGGGAGGATGGTGCTGAAAGTGGCGCCGCTGCCGGAGGACATCATAAAACTCGGTGCGGAAGGGGTAAACCAGATCTGGAGGGACGCGAAGCTGAGAGGCGCCGGAATGAAGAGGGCAAAGACCCTGGTATCGGCCGCAGAGCACAGCGTAGGGAGCAAAGAGGCATCGGAAGCCGCCCGGATCGAGCTGAAGAACCTGCTGAATGACATGGATGTATATGCGCCAAGACTGGAGGAACTGCTCCAGAGAATAGAAGAAAAGCTGAAGGAGGTCCCATATATCGATAACCTATTGGCGATCAAGGGGATTGGGATGGTGACGGTCAGCGGCTTTATAGCTGAAGTGGGGGATATTAGACGTTTCGACAACCCGAAACAGCTGCAGAAGCTGGCAGGCTATGCCATCGTGGCAAATGATTCAGGCAAGCATAACGGGGAAAGCCGGATCAGCTACCGCGGGCGGAAACGCCTGAGATATGTGCTGTATGAGGCGGCAATATCGCTGGTGGGGAAGAACGCAGAGTTCCGGGAGATACATGGATACTACCGGACGAGAAAGGAGAACCCGCTCAAAAAGATGCAGTCCGTAGTGGCGGTAGCCTGCAAGATACTAAGGATATTTTATGTGATCCTTACAAAAGGTGTGGAGTATGACCCGGAGAAGCTGCTGGGTGACATCAGGAGGCCACAGGTACAGGCAGCATAAGGGCGGGAAATAAAAACAGGCAATGCGCTGTCACGGTTGGGCCGAGTTTCCGGGAGGAGTTTCCGGGAACTGGCCCCAGCTGTGACAGGGAAGCTGGAAGATATGTGGAACAGACCGGGAAAACGTCCACCGCAAGGTGCCAGTCTGGGAAGCAAACAGGTCAGTAAGACTTATAACAAAGAATGAGCCGGTAGCCGGCAGGAATATTTTCCATAGGGCATGACCCTGTAAAGGAGCTAAGCTGGCACCCTGGTTATGGACAGGCGGAACGAAGGAAGTTAGGACCCGTAGGACGGTGATCCTGGTAGACACGGGAGGTGCGCTGCCATAGAAGGATGGGTATACACAAGGCCATGTAGAGCGAAAACAAGGACGTTCTACTTCGTGTACCCTTCACCCTCTATTTTCGTACCAGATACAGAGAAATGTCCATCTCCCTGGCTCATTCACCTGAGATATAAACTTTAAAATTCCTTGATTTTTTGAGGAAAATCACTTGACAATATAGGGAGGAA
>CAJUFO010000202.1 GCA_910585615.1 uncultured Acetatifactor sp. | reverse complement strand
GGCGCTGCGCCTTTTTCAGCAGAACCCCATGGAACTGATCGTTCTGGATATCATGCTTCCCAATGTGGACGGCATTCAAGAGGCTGACGTGGTTTTCAGGCTCCGCAGAGGGCAGTTGTAGGTTCATGGGCCGGAACCGATTTTTTCCTATACAGGGAATCTGGCCCGGCATGAACGGAAGTTGCCAAAGCCCAGGGAGGATTTCTTCAAAAAGCATGCGAGGCAGTTAGGGCAGGGTGGATGAGGGTGCGGGAGACTGCTGGGACGTCTCATGGTACAGGGCATCTTTCGGACAAGTGGGGAGAAATAATGGATTGTGCATCGGGGTGGAACAGGGTATAATATTGACACAGAAGGACAGAGTGCCCACTTTTGATTCCATGTGCGCCAGGCGCACAAAAACAAGGTATAATAATGTCATGTGGCTGGACGAGGAGGTGTAGTGATGAAGAAACCGTTGCCGATAGGGGTAGATAATTTTGCAGATGTCATAAAAACAGGATATTACTATATAGATAAAACCATTTTTATAAAAGAATTGTTGGATTTAAGAGGGAAAGTGAACCTGTTCACCCGTCCCAGGCGCTTCGGCAAGACGCTGAACCTGAGCATGCTCCGGTATTTCTTTGAGGACACCGGGGATGCGGAAAAGAATGCCCGGAACAAGGCGCTTTTCCAGGGACTGAAAATCATGGAGGCCGGAGAGGAATATATAGAGCAGATGGGAAGCTGTCCGGTGCTCAACCTGACGCTGAAGTCGGCGAAACAGGAAGATTACGACACTGCCTGCTATATGATGCGGTGTGAAATCGCATCTGAATTTGACAGGCACAGGGATATCTTGGAACGGGGCAGGGAACTTCTGACTCCCAATGAGTATGAGCAATACCTGAGCGTTGCGGAAGAGAAAGTGGACGAAAAGCAGCTGAGGGGGGCGCTAAAGCTGTTCTGTAAGTGCATGTTCAAGGTTACGGGGAAAAATACGGTTCTGCTGATCGACGAGTACGATGTGCCGCTGGAGAATGCATATTTTAGCGGCTTTTACGAGGAGATGGTGAGCTTTATCCGCTCGCTGTTCGAGGCGGGGCTGAAGACCAACGACTATCTGCAGTTTGCGGTGATTACAGGATGTCTTCGGATTTCAAAAGAGAGTATTTTCACGGGACTGAACCATTTAAGGATTATTTCGGTGCTGGATCAGAGGTACAGCGAGCATTTTGGGTTCACGGAATCCCAGGTGCTGCGGATGATGGAATATTATGGTGTGGAGAGCCGTTTTCCGACCATGAAGGAATGGTATGACGGATACACTTTCGGGGACACGGAGGTCTATAATCCATGGAGCGTCATAAACTATATGTTCGATTTGTATGCGAAGGTTGATGCTTTCCCGCGCCCCTATTGGATCAATACCAGTTCCAACGACATCATAAAGGACATGATCGCCAGAGCTGACCGTGAGGCGCAGGGGCAGATTGAGACGCTTTTGGAGGGCGGAACCCTGGAGATACAGGTGCATGAAGAGGTCACCTATGGGGATATGCAGGCCAGTGGTGAGAATCTGTGGAATTTCCTCTATTTCACAGGGTATCTGACGAAAAAAAGTGAGGATTTCCGCGATTCGTCGACATTCCTGCAGCTGCGCATCCCCAATACGGAAGTGAAGACAATCTATCGGAACACGATTCTGGGGTGGTTCCGGAAGAGGATAGAGAAGCAGGACTTCCGGGACTTGTACCGGGCCATGGAGGACGGGGATGCGGAAAAAATGGGGGAAATCTTAAGCAGCCAGCTTTTCTCTACCATCAGTTTCTATGACAGTGCGGAAAACTTCTACCACGGGTTCCTGGCCGGAATCCTGAGCCAGAGCCAGGACT
>CAJUFO010000201.1 GCA_910585615.1 uncultured Acetatifactor sp. | reverse complement strand
CCGGCAGCGCCGGGGGCGACTGTCTCCACGAGATACTGACGGGTATCATTGCCGACCGTCTCCGTGATGACGCTGGTGGTGGTGATGGGGGTGTATTCTCCGAAGATGGAGGAGATCAGGGCCTTGAGGCCGTCCAGGACCTCAGCCTGGGATTCCTCAGGGCGCAGATCCTCCACATACCAGACCGGCTTGTCCTCCGCGATGTCGGAGACCATACCGGCAATGGCGGACAGGGTGTCCGGCTCTAGGGCAGGAGCTTCAGCAAAATCCGCATTATCCGATGCACCAGACCGAATCGGACTTTCCTCCACAGCCGGTACAGCATCCGGCGAAAGGAGCTGACCAGACGGGGACCATACATGACCAGCAGCATCCACATAACTGCCAACAGGATACTTTTCGTCAGAATGACCATCCACATATGGCGGGGGAGCAGTTCCATTTTCTACACCTGCACTTTCTATTGGTTCGGAGGATTCCGTGGCCGCGCTCTGAGCGGCGGCCTCCTGCCACTCCTCATCCGAGGCAAAGGCCCAGCGGGGCGGGAGGCTGTCCCCCGCAGCCAGGGCGGAGACGGACAGAGTGCAGAGGCTCAGAAAAATCAGAAGGACTCGTTTCAAAACTCATCATTCCTCCGTTCTCTGGAGATTTTGGGGCGGTCGGTGCTGCCGGTTCTGGTGCCGACACCCCGCGGAGCACCGCCGCCAAAGCCGAATATCAGGCGGACAACCAGAATGGAGATGGAGGCCAGCGCCACGCCCAGCCAGAGCTGGCCGAAGGTGAAGCTGAAGCCGGGGACATAGATGCCGAACAGGGACCAGACGCCGCTGACGAAGGCCTTGCCCAAAGCGGCGGTGGCTTCAAACATCCCGGCAGAGCCGCCGCCATCACCGCTATCATCCGCCTCCACGACAGCGGGCGTATTGGAGGCCGCACAGGCGGTGGAGCGGGCCGGGAGCAGAAGCGCCGCCAGAAGCAGGCAGGCCAGGAGCGGCAGAAACCGCTGAATCTTCATGGTGGAACCTCATTTCAAGAACAGTTTCAGCAGGGCGATGAACACGAACACCGTCACACCTGCGACCAGCACCAGCATGACCTCGGAAGGGAGCCAGGTCCACAGCACGCCCAGGGCGTCGCTGAAGGAGCCGAACAGGTCCACCAGCTGCGTGAGCTTGTCAAAGGCCATAGTGACCAGTTCAATGATGCCGTCCAGGATCTTGCCCAGGGTGGCTTGCAGCAGGCCGAGAATTCCGTCGCCGATTGTGCCGAGGACCTCGCCGATCTTCCGCAGAAGCCAGCCGAGAAGACCTTCTTCTTCCTCTCCAGTATCTCCGCCGGGCTTGCTGGAGCTGCCGGGCGGGCCGCTGCCGTCCGTGTCCTTGTACTCCTCGCCGCAGACGGAGCAGCGGTAAATGGTGAAGCCCTGGGACAGCACGTTGCCGTTTTCGTCATAGGTGGTTTGGGTGGTCTGCTTGATCTCCCAGGTATGACCCAGTTTGGGCAGAGATTCCGTCTTTTTCTTCTCGCAGCGGGAGCAGGTAGACTCCACAGAGCCGGGCGTGGAACAGGTGGCATCTGTGCGTTTGGTTTCCTTCCAATCATGCTTGCAGGTTTCCTGATCCACATCGTCTCCGGGCTTGCTGGGCCTGCCCGGTTCCAGATCCGTGTCCACGTCCGGGGAGGAGCCCACAGGGGCGAAGGTGAAGCCCAGGGCGTTTTTGGTGGTGGTGCCGTTATAGACGGTGGCGGTGACGTCTATCCAGTTATTGCCGTCATACAACTGGGGCTGGCCGCCGGTGTGGTCCTCGTGGAGCGGGATATAAAAGAAGCCCCTGGCGGGATTGGAGGGCCGGACGCCGCCAATGCGGCAGGTGGTGACATCTATATTGCT
>CAJUFO010000200.1 GCA_910585615.1 uncultured Acetatifactor sp. | reverse complement strand
CTCCGGGCAATATGGTGTTTTGATTCATTGTTCTTCTCTCCTCCTTTTTCCGGCCAATATCCCCTCGGAATCTCCAGGCCGCATATCACGCGGCTTTCCGGAAATCCCTGGAAGCGATTCCTCCCCTTTTCCTGGCGCCGTCCTGCCACAATGCCTGCTTTCCCTCTCCGGCATCAGGCAGTCGCCCGCCGTCCCGATCCTGCATCTGTGTTCCTTCTTAACAGTGTCATAGCCTATTCCCACTAAAAGGATTTCATGCACTCCCTCTCTCAGCAGCTTTTCGGTATATTCCCTCTCCTTTATCTGCCTGATGGCCGCCTCCGGCGTGCTGTCAGCCTTTAGTTCAATCACGATTCCTGGCAGATTTTTTCGTCTCGGAAAAAAGAGAAAGTCGGCAAAGCCTTTTCCGCTTTTCTCCTCGCGTTCCACCTTATATTTATTTCTCGCCGAAAGGTAGGCTAGCGTCACCACACAGGACAGGCTGTTTTCATCATTATATTTCAGTATGGGTATCTCGCTGTTGTGTATATCATGCAGGTATGATACCACCGTCTCCGCTCTGCGCTCCAATGTGGCATTCAGTATTTCATCAGAATTCCTGACCAATTCTGCCACGTATCCGAAGCCATCGTCCTCCAGCGCATTCTCAAATTCTATCATAAGCTCTTTATTGGGGATGCATAATTCTCTTTCATGATAGGATAGCAGGCCATAAATTACCATGGCTGCATATATTTCCTTCTTGTTGGCGGGATTTTCCTGTCCGGCTGCATATTCCTTGTTTATCTCAATGCCGATGGGCATATGGTTGACCATTTTTACCACATCGTCCCTGACCTGGCCAATATTATATTTCAGGAAGAACAGCACCTCGTCCATCCTGCCTGTCCTTGTCCAATAGCTCTGGCAGCATCCGTCCTCCAGGGCGCATACCACGGAGCGTGGGTTATAGAGCCTTCTGCCGTCCCCGGTGCTGTAGCCGTTGTACCATTCTGAAATTTCGTCCAGTGTCAGTCTGCTCTGTCTGCGGCACAGCGCTTCCACCTCTCCCTCCGTAAAACCAAAATATTCCTCAAAGCAGGAATCCCTCAGCATGGTATATTCCTTAAACATGTTCAGGGCGGATCCCGTGCTGTACTTTTTGATCGGCAGCACGCCGGTCATGTACACCAGCGCCACGTAAGCCCTGTCCTTGAGCAAGTCCCTCAGGAATTCCAGAAAATCCCCCTGATTTTCCCGATAGATGTCATGGCTGAAGAGGTAGTCCCATTCGTCAATGATAAATATGAACTCGTCCCCTGTGGCTGTCAGCAGATCGGGCAGGCTGTCGATTTCCCTGTGCGCCAGCTCCGGATAGGCCTGCACAATGTCGTTCCTCATATTCTTCTCAAATCGCCTGATATAGTCCTGGTAGGTGTTTTTTCTTCCAGGCAGGTCATTCATGGAAAAGCTTATGAGATTATATCCGTTCAGATGCTTTCGGTAGCTTGCGCTTCTGCTGATGTCCAGCCCGGCGAACAGGTCTTCTGAGGGGTATGCCTTTCCATAGTAGGCTCCCAGCATATTCAGCACGGAAGTCTTGCCGAAGCGCCGGGGCTTTGTAATGCACAAAAACCGGTTCTTGGTCTTGATCCGCTCGCTCACTTTTTCAATGATGGCAGTCTTGTCCACGAAATATCTGTCATGGCGAAGCATCTGAAAATCCTTATATGCCGTATTCGCATTTACACATAGAGCCATGTTCTTCCCTCCCTGTGATGTTTCCTAAGTTAAAGCACGCTGGCGGCGTTCCTGCCTGCTCTGGCTAAATCGTATTCGACATTCATCCTCCTTCGCTCTGACTCTCCCATTGTACCATAATTTCCTGGGCTCCACAATCTTCTGTTGCTGTTTTCT
>CAJUFO010000199.1 GCA_910585615.1 uncultured Acetatifactor sp. | reverse complement strand
TTCCCATAAAATGGGAGGTTTTTTTACGAAATATTTTTTGAGCGTCAAAGCTGATCCGTTTTCGAATTGTATCTTATACGTGGAGGGTATATAATGAAAAAGTTGATAATAGAATCAAAGAGATGATCCTATCATGGTGCAGGGCCCGGGGCCCGGAAGGCGGGAAAACTTTTATGAAGATAGCCATCGCAGGAAAGCCGGAGAAGACAACGAATTATATCAGGTATGTGGAATCCATCGGGGCCGTGCCCGTGGTGACATTACTCGCGTCAGAGATAAGCGATTGCCGCGGGCTGCTGCTTCCGGGCGGAGGCGACATCACTCCCGCCTTCTACGGAGAGCGCAATCACGGCTCCGCCGACATCGACACAGAGCTGGACATCCTGCAGCTCCAGGCCTTCGACCTGGCTGTGCAGACCGGCATGCCTGTCCTGGGCATCTGCAAGGGGCTGCAGATCATCAATGTAGGGCTGGGCGGGACATTGGTTCAGGATTTGGAGCCGGACATGGGGGAGCGGCATCGTTATGATGAGGGGGATAAATATCATAGCGCCGTAATCGAAAGGGATTCCTGGCTATACAGCCTGTATGGCGATGAAGCCACTGTAAACAGCGCCCACCACCAGGCGATCGCCAGGCTGGGAAAGGGGCTGTCGGTGGCATCGCGCTGTCCGTTGGATGGGTGCATCGAGGCCATAGGACATGAGAGCCTGCCTGTCGTGGGCGTACAGTGGCATCCGGAGAGGATTGATTTTGAGAGGTCGGGGACGGATGGGAGGCGGGTGCTGGAGTATTTTGTTTCGTTGATTAACTCTGGCTAGGACGCTTTCCCTGCTGAAACGCAGATATTTCATGTATCACATCCACATACATCTCCACCAACTTCTTTGTAGGCTTCCATCCTAACTTCCGTAGCTTTTCACTTGACATACGCAGATTTGTGTCAGGTGCATATCCCGTTCCACTGCCATCCTCTACCTCTGTGCGAACTCCTATTTCACCCTTTGCCACCACAAGCGCAACCAGTCCTGCCATTTCACGAATCGTCATTGTGTTCGTCTCGTTCGTCACATTATAGACTTCCCCGTCCTTTCCTCTCTTCAAAATTGTATATATTGCATTGACTACATCCTCAGAAGCACAATAGTTTCCCATGGACAGTCCCTTTGTCCGTAAGACAATATCACGCTTCTCCATGACTGCTTTCGCAAATTGCATATATACACGGTTATCTCCTGCCAATACACCTTTCCCAAATGTTTGAGCCAAACGGGCAGTCTTTACCGGAACCCCATATTCCTGATAATAGCTATGACAATAAAACTCTGCCATCCGCTTTGCCATTGGATAACAGCTACGGGAAGTCTCCAAAGGAATGTTCCCCAATTCCTCTTCTCGACGTAGTCTGCCTAAGTCAGCGACCTGACCATATACTTCCATAGATGAGAGGTATACCATTCCGTCTACCTTATAATCCTTCGCCAGCTCCAGCATATTCCATGTGCCCAGTACGATACTGTCCGCAGTCTCCACCGGGCGGAGCACCATATACGCGGAAGCTGTAGGGGCAGCACAATGAATGATATATTTCTTTTGTGCCCTACTCCTATTTAAAGCCTCTCCACATGCCTCCTTAGCAGTACGGCAATCACCTTCCACCCAAGAAAAACTGTCTTTCCCCATAGTCAGGATATCCGCATCCAACCTACTGACATCGCGAACCAGTCCGATGACATCAATCTCACCCCGCAGATATTCATCAGAACGCATCAACTCCCTGGCCAGCAATCCCCCTATCTGTCCTGTAATGCCTGTTATCAGATATACCTCTCTTTTCTCCATGTAATCTCCAATCAACTACCCCGGTGCAAGCACTCAAGTACTGTGAGCGGCTCCTACGTCGC
>CAJUFO010000198.1 GCA_910585615.1 uncultured Acetatifactor sp. | reverse complement strand
CCTCCATGAAGAAGCGGGAGATTCGCACCCTTTACCACCAGCACCGGGATCTGTATGACCGGGCTATCGCCATCGAGGACGGCGCCCGGCCCAACCTCATCACGGTCAAGGGCCTGGGGCGGGATTGGGCATGGCGGGATTTCGTGGAGGCTGACCTGAACCAGACCGCCATGTGCTGGATGTTCCCGGAGGACGACCTGCCCTGCAACTGCCACGACGGTGGCTGAGAAAGGAGCGTTTTGAGATGGATATTATTGAACTGGAGCGGTGGAAACCCTCTGAAGCTAACCCGCACAAGCTGGAGTACGCCGGCCAGCCTGTGGCGCAGGAGGTATTCGAGGAGCTGAAGCACCGGCTGGAGGGCATGGGATACCTGCCGGACGAGTATTTTCTGCTGGACGGCCACTGGAAGGATGGCCGGGAGATCCCCAAGGATGCGGATATCTTCTGCACCACCGATTACGGCGCCAGCGAGGGTGTCTATCTGGATGTATATCTCAAGTGGTATGAGGATGGAAAGCCCATCACCAGGAGCTTCATCACCGGCAAGACTCTGGGTGAGAACGGCAACGATCTGGACAGGATGTTCCTCACCGCCTCCGCCATCACCAAGGCGTTCCACGGCGATCACGCCACCCACGCCCGGTACATGAAAATCGGCGGTGTGGAGGAGGACATTGGAGGTTCTGTGGTGCATCTGAGCCAGCAGGAACAAAAGGTTATCATCGAGGCGCTGGTGGAGCAGCGGGAGCGGCAGGAGCAGGCCATGGGCCAGACCGAGCAGCTCCTGCGCCGCATGACCGGGAGCATCACGGAGTATGTCAACACGGTAGGAATGCGCCCTCTGCGGATGAGCGACTTTGACAAAGCTGTGCTGGCGATCCAGGACGGCGAACTGGAAGCCTTCAAGAAGTACGCAGCCAAGGTTCCGTACCAGCAGGAGGAGACCCTGCTGGTGGAGGCGGCTGGCCGTCCGGGGGCCGTGGGCCGGAAGATGACGGAGCTGCTGATGCGGGACAGGTGCAATATCGACTACGCGGCGTACTGTAACGCCTGCAAGAGAGCCATCGATATCAACGATCCGGAGAAGGTCCTGTCCATGATGGTGAGGGCACAGGCCAGCGTGCCGCAGCTGGAGCCGTCCTTCTTTGGCGAAATGGCCTCCTACGCCCACTCAGACCATCGCTTCATTGCTAAGGAGATCATCAAGCGGTGCGGCGAGGAGCAGATTGCCGCCGCGCCGTCTTTCCTTCTGGAGCAGTTTGCTATGGACAAAGACTTTCGCACGTTATCTGCGCTGGTGGAAAAAGGGATCTCCGGAGGAGGCAGTTCAGCAAGGACACTCCATATGCTGACCTATGAGGGCCGTGACAGCTGGATCGCGGAAGAACTTCTGGAAAAGCGGATGTGGGTGGACGCCAACGACTACAGTGCGCTCCATGCCTGTGTCCAAAACGACGCGGTGGAGGTGTGCAGGCTGCTGCTGGACGGCGGCATGGACTTCGACCAGTACCGCCAGTGGGCACAGACACGGCCCTGCGCCGGCCATGAGGAGACCCTCCAGGCACTGGCGGACCACTGGTCTGAGATGCAGGCAGAGGTGGAGCAGGAGCCCGCCCAGGAGAACGGAGGGATGACCCTTGGCTAATCCGGCTCTGATAGCAAAGGCCGCCGCCATCATCCTGACCGATGAAAAGGCACGGAAAGCGGTGGGCTGGACGCTGGTGGCGATCCTCTCCCCCCTCATCCTGCTCATCGCCTTTTTGTGCGCTCTGGGCTCCGGCGCCACCGAGCACAACATCACCGCTGTGGAACTGTGTTTTTACGATACCATCGGCATTCCAGCGGAAACCCCGGAGGAGTACCGGCTGTGCATCGAGGCCATGCGCGCCAGCTTCGCCCAGCTGGATATTGCCATTGCTGCCATCAACGAGAATACAGAGGAAGAAACAAGCCTTGACGATATCCGCGTCAAGGCGATTTTTTATGCTCTGTACTTCGGCGCCGGAAGCC
>CAJUFO010000197.1 GCA_910585615.1 uncultured Acetatifactor sp. | reverse complement strand
CTTGTCCGCTGCCGCCTCGTAGGGGCCCTCGGGGGAGTGGAAATTCCTGCCCTGGGAGGCAGCTCCGCTTCTGTATCCTGTGGCGGGAAAGCATGCCCGGGCTGCTTGGGAATGTATGTTCGTTAAGCATCAGTTCAGCGGGAGGCAGGCGTCACTCCTGCTCCGCCAGGTACACCGACACCCGGTTCTGGATGAGGGCCGCTACATCCGCAGCGCTTTTCTGGCCACTGAAGTACCCCCTCGCCTCCTGGGCGACGATGGAGGATATCTGGCGGCCGCCCCGGGCGGTGGTGGAGGAATCCAGCAGGGTGCATATGAGGTCTGTCTCCTCAGGGAGGGGCGTATAGAAGAATACCTGCATTGTTCTTGAGGAGGCGGTGTGGTAGGCGTACCGCATAGGCTTTCCGCCCTCCATGATAATCTCTCCGTCCTCCCCTATGCGGTAGGGATTCTCCGAGACCTTTGCGAAATACCGCTCCCTTGTGCCCAGCTCCGTGGGGAAGCCCTTTGTGCCCTCCAGGGAGTCAGAGCTCTTGGGCGGATTCTCCCACCCGGTGAGCAGCAGCTCCACAAAGGCCCATGCCGCCTCCTTGTGCCTTGACTTGGCGGAGATGGCGCATGTGCCGCCGCAGTCCTCCAGCAGGCTGCCCGCCCGGCCGTCCACCGTGGGGAAGCCCACATAGGAAATATCCTCTGTCCCCAGGATTTGCGCCAGCATAGCGATGTCCTGCGGGCGGACCAGCTCCACCTCGTGCAGCAGGGCGATGTTGCTCCGTTCCATCATGTCCAGGACCTCTGCGCCCTCCGTCCCCTTTCTGTCGGAAAAGCGCCCGCAGAATTCCAGCAGACGTATGAATTCATCGGATGTAAAGTCGCAGGTATGCGCCTCCCAGTCCACGAAATGGGACTGGTTGAAGACGAGGCTGTATTCCAGGAGCTGTCCGGCATCCGCGGAGAATACGGTGCTGTCAGGGTTACTGTCTATGAACTCCATCATCTCCTCCAGCGTCCAGCCCGCGGCGTCCCCCAGCTCCCCCAGGCGTTCGGTGCGCCCTGCCAGCGTCCGGATCTGCAGCGCGCCGGGGAGGGCGCAGAGCTTCCCATGGAAGGTGTAGGCTTCTATCACATTGTCCGCCAGCTCCAGCTCCCCGTCCTCCTCCAGATAGGGGGCCAGGTCCTCCAGGAGCCCTTTGGCGGCGTAGGCTTCCAGGTCGTCGTATTCCAGCACCAGGAGGTCAGGGCACCGACCGGAGGAGATGTCCATGTGCAGGGCGGTGCGGGCCTCCTCCCTGGCCTCGGCCTGTCCCGAAGCCAGGTAGGTGTCGTAATATTCCCGGACTTCGATGCGGTAGTCGGTGGAGTTCCTGTTGAACTGGGAGATACAGCGTAGCAGATGGCTGTTGCCGGCCTGCAGGACGCCCAGGGTGATGGTCTCTTTTTCAGTGGCCTGATCCCTGGGGACTTCCTTCACCACGGCCAGCTCGCCGCTGCCCTGATCCTCCTCAAGGCGCGCCACGATGCGCCCGTCCGCCAGCGTGGCGATGCGCTTCACGCTGGCGGGATCGATGGCGCAGCTCGCCCATTGCAGCAGCAACCTCTGGGTATCTGCCGCCGCGTCATAGAGGTAGAGGGCGTTGTCTCCGTAGGTCAGGAAGCGGTCCTCGCCATAGGCCGCCAGATAGCTTCCGGGCACAGTCTCGCCAAGGGAATCCCCGAAGGAGGCGGTTTGGGAATCTTGCGGGGAACCGCCCTGGCCGTCCCCGGATGCCTCCCCGCCCCAGACGACCTCCCGTATGATATCATTATCCTGGGAATTGTACAGGTCGCAGTACACATGGCCTGCGGCGTCTCCTGTGAGCCAGATTGGATTTTCTCCCTCGGGAGCTTCCAACGTCCCTACATAGTTGCAGGTTCCATCGAACAGGAGGAGCTTATCTATCCCTTTGAGATATAGCCGCCCCTCCCCATCTACTGCCGTCTCGTAGGGGGAGAACTGGCTGGTGAGCAGGGAGACGT
>CAJUFO010000196.1 GCA_910585615.1 uncultured Acetatifactor sp. | reverse complement strand
TATATGAGTCTCGATACGGAATCCGACAGCGATTCGGATATTGTCATAACGGATATGACTTTTGAGGATGAAGGAGAACGGTATACCCGGAGCATCTTCTTCCTGTCCTTAATCTGCTGCAGGGCAGAACTGACAGATTTGTCATCTGGCCATAAAATGCCCCGAATCTGCCATTGATGTTTCCTGTGTCAAACCCCTTTGACGCCTGTTTTCAGGCCAATGTCAAAGGCTTTTGGTGGAACTTGCACCTGTCTGATGGTACACTCGGGGCAGGTCAGGGATACAAGTCGCCGTTGCAAGGCGGCGCAGGTCAGGGAACGCATGTAAGGGCATGTTCCGGACGCAGCCCGCAGACCGGCAGGCATCAGGGAAATAAAAGGAAAGGAGAGAGGAAAATTGGAAGTCGGAGCGCAGATCAGGAAGTATCGCAGCAATATGGGAATCTCACAGGAGCAGCTGGCCGAAAAGGTGTACGTCAGCAGGCAGACTGTCTCTAACTGGGAAACGAATAAGAATTACCCGGATATCCACAGCCTGTTGCTGTTAAGCACACTGTTCGACATATCCCTTGACCAATTGATAAAAGGAGATGTTGAACGCATGAGAAAAGAAATCAAGGAAACGGAAATCAGGAGGCTGAACCGCTATGGAAACATCTATGCGGCGCTCCTGGCATTGACAGTGCTCTCGGCGGTGCCCCTTGCCGCGTGGATGGGCTGGTACGCGCTCATTCCATGGGCAGCGCTGGCTGGGGTCACAATGTATTTTGCGGTGAAGGTGGAGAAAGTCAAAAAGGACAATGATATCCATACCTACAAAGAAATCGTCGCGTTTACGGAAGGACGGCGGCTGGACGAGATGGAGACCTGGCAGGAGCTTGGAAAACGTCACTACCAAACGGTGCTGTACGCGCTGGGAAGCGCGGCAATCGGTTTCATAGTGAGTTTTTTTCTGGCAAAACTCTTTCTGGCATGAACAGCCCCGGAAGGCTGTAAGAAGACCGAAAGAAGGCCCAAAAAGACGGAAAGAAAGGCGAAAAGAAGTTCAAAAATAAGATTGCCTATCCGCAAATCCATGATATAATAATCAAAGAGCGATTCTATTATCAAAGTGCTATAATGGGTGTTGGCCAGGGATGGTGCCAAGTCCTCTGTCATTGCCAGGAAGGGGTGCAATGTCCAGGAACGGTCATAGCGGCCAGGAGAGGTCACGATGTCCGGAAACGGTCACATCGGCCACCGTGGCCATTCCCCGGGCCGCAGACATCCCGTATAAAGGAGACAATTATCATGGAAAACAAAGCATGCGACAAAATCATCCTCACAGGCGACCGTCCCACGGGCAGGCTGCACATAGGCCACTACATCGGATCCCTGCTCCGCCGTGTGGAGCTGCAGAATTCCGGCGAGTATGAGAAGACCTTCATCATGATTGCGGACGCCCAGGCCCTGACGGACAATATCGAGAACCCGGAGAAGGTGCGCCAGAACATCATCGAGGTGGCGCTGGACTATATCGCCTGCGGCCTTGACCCGGAGAAGTCCACTTTGCTCATCCAGTCCCAAATCTCGGAGCTGTGCGAGCTGACATTCTACTACATGGACTTAGTCACAGTGGCCAGGCTCCAGCGCAACCCTACCGTGAAGAGCGAGATCCAGATGCGCAATTTCGAGTCCAGCATCCCTGTGGGCTTCTTCACCTACCCCATCAGCCAGGCGGCGGACATCACCGCCTTCAAGGCAACCACGGTTCCCGTGGGGGACGACCAGCTGCCCATGATCGAGCAGACCAGGGAGATCGTGCACAAGTTCAACACGGTGTACGCCCCGGTGCTGGTGGAGCCGGAGGCCCTCCTGCAGGAGAACGAGGCCAGGCGCAGGCTCCCGGGCACGGACGGCAAGGCCAAGATGAGCAAGTCCCTGGGCAACTGCATCTACCTGGCGGACACGGCGGATGAAGTGCGCACGAAAATCATGAGCATGTTCACAGACCCGCTGCACCTGCAGGTCAGCGACCCTGGCCATCTGGAGGGCAA
>CAJUFO010000195.1 GCA_910585615.1 uncultured Acetatifactor sp. | reverse complement strand
CCCCCTGGCTGCCCAAGCGCTTCTCCGGCAAGACCGTGCTGGAGGGACAGCACAAGTTCCTGGACAAGCTCTGGAACACCTATACCTTCTTCGTGCTGTACGCCAACATCGACGGGTTCGACGCGTCAAAGCATACATTAGAGTACGAAAAACTGCCAGTGATGGACAGATGGCTCCTGTCCAGGCTGAACACCGTGGTGGGCGAGGTGGATACGAACCTGGACAGATACCGCATCCCCGAGGCGGCCAAGGCCCTGCAGGATTTCGTGGAGGAGATGAGCAACTGGTACGTGCGCCGCAGCCGCGAGCGCTTCTGGGCAAAGGGCATGGAGCAGGACAAGATAAACGCCTATATGACCCTGCACACGGCTCTGGTGACGGTGTGCAAGGCGGCGGCTCCCATGATTCCCTTCATGACGGAGGAAATCTACCGGAATTTGGTGTGCAGCACCGACGGAAACGCGCCGGAGAGCATCCACCTGTGTGATTTTCCGACAGCGAAAGAACATTTTATAGATAAAAAACTGGAGGCGGACATGGAGGAGGTGCTGGAGGCCGTGGTGCTGGGCCGGGCCTGCCGCAATGCCGCCGCGATCAAGAACCGCCAGCCCATCGGCAGGATGTACGTGAAGATGGGGGCGGGAGAGGCCCAGGCCGAATCGGGAGAAGGCGCACCGGGCGCGGCGGCAGAGGGACCGCAGTCTGCACCGGGCCTGGACAGCTTCTACACCACCATCATCGAGGATGAGCTGAACGTGAAGGAGGTCATCTACACCGGGGACGTGCGGGACTACACCACCTACACCTTCAAGCCCCAGCTGCGCACGGTAGGCCCCAAATACGGAAAGCAGCTTGGGGGCATCCAGAAGACATTGGCGTCTCTGGACGGCAACGCCGCCATGGACGAGCTGAACGCGGATGGAAAGCTTGCCTTTGACGTAAACGGCACAGCCGTGGAGCTGACGAAGGACGACCTGCTGATTGACATGACCCAGAAGCCGGGCTACGTGTCCCAGGAGAACGGCAAGATGACCGTGGTGCTGGACACCAACCTGACGGAAGAGCTGATTGAGGAGGGATTCGTCTACGAGCTGATCAGCAAGATTCAGACCATGCGCAAGGATGCGGGCTTCCAGGTCATGGACCATATCCGGGTATCCGTCAACGGAAACGGAAAGCTGGCGGCAATCGCTGCCCGGAACGCGGAGTCTATCTCCGGAAAGGTGCTGGCCGAAGAGCTGACGGAGGGGAAGGATTTCGCGGTGGCAAAGGAATGGAACGTGAACGGCGAGAAGGTCGCTATCGCCATTGAAAAGGTATAAACGAACAGAGGTATTGCTGTATACCGGCCCGGCATGGCGCATCATATAGTCGCCTATGCCGGGCCGATGTTTATAGACATTGACATACCCGATAAGGTGCGGGGGGCCTTACTCCTGCTCCGCCAGGTACACCGACACCCGGTTCTGGATGAGGGCCGCCACGTCCGCCGCGCTTTTCTGGCCGCTGAAGTACCCCTCCGCCTCCTGTGCGACGATGGAGGATATCTGGCGGCCGCCCCGGGCGGTGGTGGAGGAATCCAGCAGGGTGCATATGAGGTCCGTCTCCTCAGGGAGGGGCGTATAGAAGAATACCTGCAACGCTCTTGAGGAGCGTATGTGGTGGGCGTACCGCTCAGGCTTTCCGTCCTGCATGTAGATTTCTCCGTCCTCACTTATGCGGTAGGGGTTTTCCGTGACCTTTGCGAAATACCGCTCCCTTGTGCCCAGCTCTGTAGGGAAGCCCTTTGTGCCTACCAGGGCGGAATAGCTTTTGGGAGGGTCATCCCACCCGGTGAGCAGCAGCTCCACAAAGGCCCATGCCGCCTCCTTGTGCTTTGATTTGGCGGAGATGGCGCATGTGCCGCCGCAGTCCTCCAGCAGGCTGCCCGCCCGGCCGTCCACCGTGGGGAAGCCCACATAGGAGATGTCCTCCGTCCCCAGGATCTGCGCCAGCAGGACGATGTCCTGCGGCCTGACCAGCTCCACCTCGTGCAGCAGGGCGATGTTGCTCTTGTCCATCATGT
>CAJUFO010000194.1 GCA_910585615.1 uncultured Acetatifactor sp. | reverse complement strand
CATCGCGGGCCGCACCAGGTCGGGCTTCGTGAATTTCAGCGCCGTCACCAGCGGCATCAAAGAAATCAAAGAGATCATGAAGCAGGCGGAGGAGAACCGTTCCTACGGCACCCGCACCCTCTGCTTCGTGGACGAGATACACCGGTTCAACAAGGCCCAGCAGGACGCCTTCCTCCCCTATGTGGAGAAGGGCAGCATCACTCTGATCGGAGCCACCACGGAGAACCCCTCCTTTGAAATCAATGCCGCCCTGCTGTCCCGGTGCAAGGTGTTCGTATTGAAGGCGCTGACAACGGCCGACCTGACAGCCATGCTCGCCCATGCGCTTTCCGATGAACGGGGATTCGGCAACAGCACTGTCCGCATGGAGGAGGATCTCCTCCCCTCCATTGCTGCCTTTGCCAACGGGGACGCCCGCACGGCGCTGAACACGCTGGAGATGGCCGTGCTGAACGGCGAGATCTCCCCGGACGGCTCCCTCACTGTCACAAGGGAAACCCTGGAACAATGCCTGGGGAAGAAGACATTGCTGTATGACAAGAACGGCGAGGAGCATTACAACCTGATATCCGCCCTCCACAAGTCCATGCGCAATTCCGACCCGGACGCGGCGGTGTACTGGCTGGCCAGGATGCTGGAGGCCGGGGAGGATCCCCTGTTCATCGCCCGCAGGCTCATCCGCTTCGCCAGCGAGGACATCGGGCTGGCGGACAATCAGGCCCTGCAGATCGCGGTGGCGGCGTACCAGGCCTGCCATTTCAACGGCATGCCCGAATGCAACCTGAACCTGGCCCAGGCCGTGGTATACCTGTCCCTGTCCCCCCGCTCCAATGCCCTGTACCGCGCCTATGAGACGGCGAAGGTCGATGCCAGGAACCAGTTGGCGGAGCCTGTGCCCCTGAACATCCGCAATGCGCCCACATCCCTGATGGAGGAGCTGCATTACGGGGAAGGGTACACTTATGCACATGATACCGAAGAGAAAATCGCCCGGATGACCTGCCTGCCGGAGAATTTGGAGGGCAGGCGGTACTACCTGCCCACGGAGGAGGGGACGGAGAAGGTATGGAAGGAGCGGCTGGAGCGCAGCAGGGCGTTCCGGCTGGGGGAGCCGTAAGCATAGCCAAAGCACGGCGGAGGTTGCGTCAATTCGCCTTTTTTGCGCAGCCCCGCTTGTCCCCTTTCTTTCCGCCAACAATCCAGGCAGGCCGCGCAATGCGAAGAAAGCCGCTTAACCTGGCAAATCCTTTCACCGAATTTTCCTGCTTAAATACTTGACACGGTTAGAATTTATCGCCTGTTCTTTTGCCCCACACGACTTAATAGCGGTTTACATATCCTCCTCTAATTTGGCATATACATATGTATCCTTCCAAATCGGTTTCCCGTTTTCATCTTTCCAGAAATACACATTTCTCCTCAGATGGGCTTCCCGCCGAAACCCTAATGCTTCCAGCAATTTCCAGGAGTTCTTATTGTTCGGATCACATTCTGCATATATCCTGTGATAGCCATCCGTGAATGCCCGTTGAATCAATGCCCTGCAGCTTTCGACGGCATAGCCATGCCCCCAAAATCTGCGGTTGAATACATAGCCTATTTCCAGCGCCTCAAAGTCACGTTTTCCCATATATACATTGCCGATCATCTCCTGGGAAGCTTTCAACTCAACGGCAATCATTTCTTCCGTCTCAATGCGCCATTTCAGATTCTCTTTCACGTCATCTATGGTCAGAGGCTTATACGGTTCGTATTTCACGACTTCCGTGTCGGACAGGTATTCAAATAAGTCCTGCAGATCCTCCGTCATGTATCTCCTTAGAATCAGCCTTTCCGTCTCTGCTATGATTATTTTGCCCTCTGTTTCATTTAGATTATCCATTGCGTCAGCTAATCCTTTCTGGCCTGTCTCTTAAACATGTTATTCCGAATATCTTATTCAGTCTATCTCACTTCATACTGCGCGTCAATGAAATTTGCAGTAAACTACAATGAAAGACCGCCAGCCACATATGCCCGCTCTGGACAGATTTGTATATGAAATCGCCTATCCCTTACCACATTCTCCGAAAATATGATATACTTCATTATTTCTACAATACCTGGTTATGGACACACCCGTCCTTTCCGTGGTACAATATGTACACCAAAAACAGAAAGG
>CAJUFO010000193.1 GCA_910585615.1 uncultured Acetatifactor sp. | reverse complement strand
TTATCTGACTTGGCATGAGGAGGAGGGGACGGCCCGCATCCCCAATGAAGAGGTGAGGATCGAGTTTCAGAAAATCTTAAAAGGAACAAATGTGAACCGGAACTGGATGGAACTGCTTGGCCGCTCCGAAAAGCTTTTGGAGGACACTATTGCGGGAAATGCACAGGCAGTGGCAGAAGCCATAGAAGGGATACGAGATTCCCAGTACGCGCCCACCTATTATAATGATGAACAGGCACTACGATACGTGATTAAGTTCGCCTACATTGCCGCCATCGAACAGTACTTAAAGGTGGAGGAGCTGCCGTCCGGAAAAGGGATTGCGGATGTGGTATACCTGCCAAAGCGCAGATCCACGCTTCCGGCGCTGGTGGTGGAGCTGAAATGGAACAAGTCGTCCGAGGGAGCAATCCGGCAGGTGAAAGAGCGGAATTACCCTGCCGTATTGAAGGACTATGGCGGCGAGATCGTGCTGGTGGGAATCGGCTATGATGCAAAAAAGAAAGCGCATAGCTGCGTGATTGAAAGAATCTGAAAAACGAAAAACAGCGGTCGGTTTTTGGATGAATTTGCGATTAGAGGAATGGTGAAAATGATGATTGAAATACACGATGATATAAACGTAGATGAATATAACAAATTGAGGGTAGAAGCAGGCTGGGAAATAAAAAATCCACTCATTGTTGAAAAAGCTATAAGGAATAGCACAATTATAAAAAAGGCGACATACGATAGCAAAACAGTCGGTATGGCCAGAGCCATTGGGGATGGTATGTCATATCTTTTAGTTGACGTAGTAGTCAGCTCAAAATATCAAAAACAAGGAATAGGAAAAAAACTTGTAAATTCCATAATAGATGCTATAAAAAATGAAACTATGGCTGGAGAATACAGTACTATTAATTTGATATCAATTAGAGGTATGGAGAAATTTTATGAGAGCTGTGGATTTGAGGCAGTACCATTTGGATACAATGGCAAAGGGATGAGAATAAAGATTGAAAAATAGAGATACAGATCCATAAGTCCAGCTAAGAAATACCAAGAGCTAAATGAAAACAGCCCATGTCCGGGTGCTGGGCGGGGCAGATGCGGAACCATAATAAGGAGAAAAGCAATGAGCATACAGGATGGCAGATGCAGCGGGAGCAGCCTGGCGCTGGCGGAGCGGATACAGGAGAAGCTGGAAAGGATTGTCCGGGAAAAGAAAACCACGGCGGCCTGTGCCGCAGTCTGCGGGCCGGAAGGGCTCCTGGCGGCGGCCTGTGCCGGCACAAGGGGATTCGATGACAGCCCGGCCCGGGTGGATGACCTATATAATGTAGGCTCTGTCTCCAAAATCTATGTGACGGCGGCTGTCATGAAGCTGGTGCAGGAGGGAAGGATATCCCTGGACGAACCGGTGCGCAGATACCTGCCGGACTGGAGGATGGCGGACGAAAGGTGCGGGGAGATCACCGTCCGGATGCTCCTGAACCACTCTTCCGGAATCCCGGGGACGAACCTCCACGATCATCTTGACCTGGAGGAAGAGGAGGAGCTTTATACGGGAAAATACCGGAACACACCGGCATACTGGCAGACAGTGAAGCTGCGGGCCAGGCCGGGCAGCTTTTCCAGCTACGGCAATGACGGCTTCGACCTGGTGGCGGAAGTAGTGGAGGCAGTGACAGGCAAGCCCTATATCCGGTGGCTGCGGGAGCAGATAACGGGACCGGCGGGAGCCTTTTCCGCGGGAGTGGGCAGAAGGCTTGCGGAAGGGCATGTGAAGGTGGCCTGCCGAGGTGACGAGCCGGAATACTACAACTGCTTCGGCGCGGGGGCAATCCATACCACAGTGCCGGAGTGCGCCATGTTCGGCTCCCTCTTCATCGATTCCAGGGGCGTCATCGGACAGGCATATCTGGACGAGACCAGGTGCCCCCAGGGAGCGACCTTCCTGCAGGGGGCATACGATGCGGCAGATTACTGCCTGGGATGGGACTCCCTCTACAACAGGAACCGGATTCCCCTGGGGGAAGGGGCGGTGATAAAGTCAGGCGGCACAGAGCAGTTTACCAGCTATCTGCTGGTGGGCCCTGCCTGTGGGCTGTCACTGGCGATTTCAGCCACCAATGACGGCGATGCCCCATGGCTAGAGGTGTTGGAGGACATTGGAGGGGAAGCGCTGAAGTTTATTGAAAAGAACGGAGAGGATGGTGTTGAAAATCAAAGCTCTCAGACACCGGAACCTGGCAGCAGCGGAAAGCAGAGTTCCCA
>CAJUFO010000192.1 GCA_910585615.1 uncultured Acetatifactor sp. | reverse complement strand
CCCAACAGGGACATAGGGATGCCCAATTCCGGCTTGGTTTCTGCTATAAGAACGGGGAGTATGCGGAACAGGATTATGCCCAGGCGGTGCAGTGGTATCGAAAGGCCGCCGAACAGGGCCATATGTCTGCCCAGAACGACCTGGGGTTCCTCTACAAAAAAGGATACGGCGTGGAGCAGGACAGCGCCCAGGCCGCGGCATGGTACGCAAAGGCAGCCGCTCAGGGGCATATGCAGGCACAGCTCAACCTGGGCATCGCCTATATCACAGGCAACGGCGTGGCGCAGGACGACCAGAAGGCTGCCCTGTGGTTCGCCAAAGCAGCCGTGCAGGGCTCCGCTACCGCCCAGTACAATCTGGGATTATGCTACGAAACCGGAAGGGGTGTGGAGCCGGATGCGTATGCGGCCTCGGAATGGTATGAAAAGGCCGCTGAACAGGGGGACGCGAAAGCCCAGGCCGCGCTGGAGCGGCTGGAGGAATACTGGGAGGACGAACCGTGAACCGGGGACGGCTCCCGGGCAGCATAGCCGTTTTTCCCGGACAGGGCGTCTGCGGCGGCAGGATGTGAGGAAATCCGTACATAAGAGACCCGCATCCAGAGCTGCATCCCCAAGCCAGGCATTCCGGGGCTGCCGGCAGAGGCAGCACGCCGGAATGCCCGGGCTTCCATGAGTGGAAATGAAGTCCGAAATGCCCAGGCTTGTGTGTTTGGAAAGCAAAGGAGGTGGTTCCGATGGTACATTTTTATCAAGGGAAGCCGGAGTCTGTTATGGAACGGCTATCCGGAACAATATCAAATTTTGACAGTTCATGGGGCAGTAAATGCGTGCCCGCGTCGGACGGACAAATACAACAATCAGAAAACATCTGTGCCGAGTACGGTTACCATGTTCCAAAAGTATACCTTGACTACCTAAAGGCAATGGGAGAAAGCGATGGCGGTTTGCTGGAAAGAGAATGGGATGGTTATATGGAGCCCAACATCCATACCATTCTTGAGCTATTTTGTGATGAGGATTTTGAGGCGAAAGAATATCTGCAAAGGGGCTTCTTCTGTTTTCTTACTTCCGCAGTTACAGACTGGCAGAACCATTATTTCGCCGGGAGTTTTGAGAAATACTTAGTACAGATAGGTGACAAACAGGCTTCCTGCGGCAGGAAAGATGTAGCTGCACAGCAATTTCATTTTAGGACTCATGGCAAAAACCTCCTTTAAAGCAATAGATTGCAGGCTTTATCAGAAAACTTATTGTCTGATGTTAAGAGGTGAAAAAATTGATATAAGCCATTGATACATCAAATCGGGCAGAAGGCAGATAAAATAATTATCTGTTTCCTGCCCGATTTTCACAGTTGGACTATCAGATAAGCAGGAGGAAGAGAAGACGTCCATTGAGCAAAAAAGCGATACGGATACTTTCCAGTACCCATATCGCTTTTTGCTGTTATTGGTAAGAGGTATTTGTCACAATATCATTAAATTTTTTCAAAAGAGGGCTTTGTGAGCTTTTCTTAAAAAAGAGGCCATAGGACAGCGGCTCGCTGTCTTTTAAGGGAATTGCGCGGATATCCGTGTTTACAAAGTTCATCTGGGGAAGGACGGAACAGCCATATCCTGCTCTTACAAGGGTAAGAAGCACCTGCAGGTTTTCACACACATAAGTGGATTCGGGCAAAATGTGCTGTGAGATCTGATTCTGCATTTCCGCAACTGTTAGTTGGAGGAGGCTCTATAGGGCGTAGCGGCACTTCGGATCTTGGCGGTAAGCTATCTTCTTTCCAATGTATGTCTTATTTACTCGGCGGCATTTCAGGGACTTGGACTGGGAGTACAGAGCATGCTGCTTACGTTGGGCAGGCAGGTGGTTTTGCCGGTGGTATTTATTGCAGCCTTATCTCATTTTGGAAATCTGACGTTGGTCTGGCTGGCATTTGTACTGGCAGAGGCCGTTGTAATACCGATGGGAATCATTCTTTGGCGAAGAGAGTCGGATAAAGTTTTAAAGGACCTAAAAATATGTTTAGCCAGTGCAGTCCGGTAAATTCTGGCGTTATGTAGTATAACCGGCAGACAGATGCTTGTTCGGTGAATGACTTAGTAATTGAGAAATCTGCAAGGATTCATTTAGAAATTGTTTATTTTTATGTTAGAGCCATGTTATCTGTGTCCGGTATCCTTATCATAGACATCAGGAAGAACAGCAAGATGGGAAAGAAAACGCAGAGAAATGTAAGTTAAAAATTTTAGATAATCAGGAGGAAAAATCATGAAGACAAGAGAAATCAGACAGGAGTATTTGACAGGAGAAAGAGCATTATTCCAGGGAGAGAA
>CAJUFO010000191.1 GCA_910585615.1 uncultured Acetatifactor sp. | reverse complement strand
GCTGGAGGAAGGCTGCGGCAGAAAGAGGGAGCTGGCGGACAGGATCGCCTGTAAGATTCACAGGATGGCGGAGGCTTTTTCGAAGATTTTGTATGAGCCGGATGATGCGTTCCTGAAAAATATGGAGGGGCATAATCTGGCTGGGGACGATATCTCCAGGTATCGGTTCTGGGAGTGGACCCAGGGAGTGGGCTTGTTTGGGCTGTGGAAGTTGTATAGCTATGAGAAAAAGGATTCTTATCTGGAAATCCTGAAAGCATATTATGACAGACAGATTGAGACAGGGTTCCCGGCGCTGAACGTGAATACGGCGGCCCCCTATCTCGCCATGTCCTTCCTGGCGGAGCACACCGGGGAGGAGAGATATATGGGGCCCTGCGTGGAGGCGGCGGAAGAGATCATGGCATCCTTCCCAAGGACAAAAGAGGGAGGATTCCAGCACAGGACCTCGGACAGCGTCAATGAGGGGGAGCTTTGGGACGATACCCTCTATATGACCGTGCTCTTTTTGGCCAATATGGGGCGCATCCTGAAAAATGAGGAGATGAAGGCGGAGGCGGAATATCAGTTCCTGCTGCATGAAAAATACCTCTGCGACAAGGCCAGCGGACTGTGGTACCATGGCTGGAGTTTCCTGGAGGAGAGCAACTTTGCAGGGGCATTCTGGGGCAGGGGGAACTGCTGGATCACCATGGCCATTCCGGAATATCTGGCAATGGACGTATGCAGCAGACCGGTGAGGAGGATGCTGCGGAATGCGCTCCGGGCGCAGATTGAAGGCCTGAGGAGGCATCAGGCGGAGAACGGCATGTGGCATACCCTGATCGACGATTCTGACTCCTATGTGGAGGCAAGCGCCACCTGCGGGTTCGCATACGGTATTCTGAAGGCAGTGAAGGACGGGCTGGTGGAGAAATCCTGCCTGGAGGCGGCTGCCAGGGCAGTGGAGCCGATTTTGGGCTGCATAACGGAAGACGGCGTGGTGGAACAGGTGTCCTACGGGACTCCCATGGGGCGGGTCTCAAAGGAGTTCTATAAGGGAATCGAGCGAAAGCCCATGCCCTACGGCCAGGCGCTGGCAATTCTGTTCCTGATGGAGTACAGGACGATGCTTTGACCGGGATATGGGGCTTCGGAGAGGGAGGCGGACATGGAGAGACATTACCAGAGAATGATTCAGGATACACAGGACAGGGTGGCGAGATCCCTGCAGATACAGATTCTTGAGAAGGACAGCCCGAGATATGGAGGATTCGCGGATCCCGACGGAATCGTGCAGGCCAAGTTCGCAATCTACCGGACAGCAAGCATGATAGCTGCCTATTGCAATGAGGACACCTGCTATTATCAGGACGGGCGGGTGCTGGACAGTATCCTGAAAGGGCTGGATTATGTCATAAGCGTCCAGCATGACAATGGGCTGTTCGATTATGTTACCTGCAACTTTTTCTCCGCGCCGGACACGGCGTTCTGCGTGAAGAAGCTGCTGCCCGTGTATCAGTATTTGAGAGGCAGACGGGACGGAGAAGGCGGGCAGGAGGATGGGAGCGGTAAGCAGGAGGGGAACCCTGCGGAGCTGACTGTCCATGAGGGCAGCATCCTGGAAAAGGTGGAGCATATCCTGAGGCAGGGGGCACAGGGCCTTTTGCAGGGAGGCTTTCACACGCCGAACCACCGCTGGGCCATTGCGTCCGTTTTGATGGCCTGCAGCAGGCTCTTTGGCAGCAGGGAGATGGAGGAAGCAGCCCTTTCCTATCTGAGGGAAGGCATCGACTGTAATGAAGACGGTGAATTCGCTGAGAAATCGGCAGGAAATTATAACAGGATCAATAATGACGCCATGATCATGCTGTCCGAGGCCACAGGGGACTGCTCCTATGAGCAGCATGCCGTCCGCAACCTGCGGATGATGCTGACCTACTGGGAGCCGGACGACAGCATCTTCACGGCCAATTCCACCCGCTTTGACAGGGACAGGCTGATTTACCCGAAGGACTATTACCTGGAATACCTGAAGATGGGCATGAAATACGGGATTCCGGAGTTCCTTCAGATGTGCAATACGATTTTTGAGATTGTGGACAGGCGGCGCATCGCTTCCCCGGATGCCCTGATCTGGTTCATGCTGTGCCCGGCGTACCGGAGGCTGGAGCATCAGGGGAGCTACCGCCGTCCTGATTTTGACCGTTTCTACCAGGAGTCCGGCATCGCCAGGGGGCAGCGGGGGAGGTTCACCTATACGCTGATGAACGGGAAATCCGATTTCCTCTATTTCCACAACGGGACTATGAAGCTGGGGATGAAGGTGGCGGGGAGCTTCTGCGAGCATCGGGCGTTCAAGA
>CAJUFO010000190.1 GCA_910585615.1 uncultured Acetatifactor sp. | reverse complement strand
TAAAGAAACAGGAGCTTACCACGAACATTTATCTCATGGATGTGGAGGCGAAGCGGGTGGCCAAGTCATGCCAGCCCGGACAGTTCGTTATCGTGCGTATGGACGCGGAGGGAGAGAGGATTCCGCTGACCATCTGCGACTATGACAGGGAGAAGGGGACCGTCACCATCGTGTTCCAGAGCGTAGGCGCCGAGACCCATCGGATGGTCAGCTTGGAGGAAGGCGACTCCTTCCATGATTTCGTGGGGCCGCTGGGATGTCCCTCCGAGCTGGTCAAAGAGACGCCGGAGGAGCTGAAGAAGAAAAGAATCCTCTTCGTGGCCGGAGGCGTGGGCGCCGCGCCGGTGTACCCCCAGGTGAAATGGCTCCATGAGCGGGGCGTGGCCGCGGACGTGATCGTGGGCAGCAAGACGAAGGACCTGCTGATCCTGGAGAAGGAGATGGAGGCTGTGGCGGGGAACCTGTACATAACCACGGACGACGGCTCCTATGGCCGCAGCGGCATGGTGACCCAGACCATCAAAGACCTGGTGGCAGAGGGGAAGGAGTACGATGTGTGCATCGCCATCGGCCCCATGATCATGATGAAGTTCGTGTGCCTGCTGACGAAAGAGCTGAATATCCCTACCGTGGTCAGCCTGAACCCCATCATGGTGGACGGCACGGGCATGTGCGGGGCCTGCCGGGTGACTGTGGACGGAAAAGTGAAGTTCGCCTGCGTGGACGGGCCGGAGTTCGATGGACATGGGGTGAATTTTGACGAGGCCATGAGGCGGCAGACCCTCTACAAGACCGAGGAGGGCAGAGCTATGCTGCAGCTCCAGGAGGGGGACACCCACCACGGCGGCTGCGGGAACTGCTAAAGGTGAAAAGAAAATCTAAGCTTTGCGTTGCAGGATTGGAGCGGGTTGGGAAACCTGGTTTCGATTCAGGAGAATAGATGAGAAAATGGATTGAGGAGGACTGGGAGTTTACCGTGACGGTGACGGAAGGGCGGGCTGAACAGTGCAGACTGGGGTTTGAGAGAAATGACCGCTTTCGCTGCGGATATGGGACACCCTCCGGGTTCTGCCCCAAGACAATGCCCGTCTTGTATACATTGTGTGAAATCATCCGGTGCGGCGGAAGCTTTAAAGCCAGAGGCTCAGATAAGGATTACGAGATAGAGTTTGGATGTGCGGACGGCCCGGTGCGGTTTCGGCTGTCGGCCAGAAAGCGGGATACCTAAAGGAGATGCAGGATTTTGGATGCTTCCGACATGCAGGAGCATGGAAGGTAAGGACGCAGAGTATAAAAATATGGAGGAATGAGAATAAATGGACGTTTTGACGAAAATCCCGGTGAGGGAGCAGAACGCGAAGGAGCGTGCCGCCAATTTTGAAGAAGTATGTCTGGGATATAATAAGGAGGAAGCCCAGGCGGAGGCCGCCAGGTGCATCAACTGCAAGAATGCCCAGTGCGTCAAGGGATGCCCTGTGGCGATCGACATCCCCGGCTTCATCCAGAAGGTGAAGGAGGGGGACATAGCGGAGGCCTACCAGGTCATCAGCAAGGCCAGCGCCCTCCCGGCTGTCTGCGGCCGCGTATGCCCCCAGGAGACCCAGTGCGAGGGGAAATGCATCCGGGGCATCAAGGGGGACCCTATCTCCATCGGCAAGCTGGAGCGCTTCGTGGCCGACTGGGCCAGGGAGAACGGCATCAAGCCGGACGTGACGGCGGAGAAGAAGGGGAAGAGCGTGGCGGTCATCGGCTCCGGTCCTGCAGGCCTGACCTGCGCCGGGGACCTGGCGAAGATGGGCTATGACGTGACGATCTTCGAGGCGCTGCACGAGCCCGGCGGCGTATTGGTATACGGCATCCCGGAGTTCCGTCTGCCCAAGACAGCCGTAGTGGCGGAGGAGATCGAGAACGTGAAGGCCCTGGGCGTGAAGATAGAGACCAATGTGGTGGTGGGCAAGTCCGTCACCATCGACGAGTTGATTCAAGAGGAGGGCTTTGAAGCCGTATTCATCGGCTCCGGCGCGGGCCTGCCCAAGTTCATGGGCATCCCCGGGGAGAACTCCAACGGCGTGTTCTCCGCCAACGAGTACCTGACCAGGAGCAACCTGATGAAAGCCTTTGACAGGAAGTCCACCACTCCCATCATGTACAGCAAAAAAGTGGCCGTGGTAGGCGGCGGCAACGTGGCCATGGACGCTGCCAGGACGGCGCTGCGCCTGGGGGCGGAGGTGCATATCGTGTACCGCCGCAGCGAGGAGGAGCTCCCCGCCAGGGTGGAGGAAGTCCATCATGCCAAGGAGGAGGGCATCATCTTTGATTTGCTGACCAATCCCACGGAAATCCTTGCGGACGAGAAGGGCTGGGTCACCGGCATGAAATGCATCCGGATGGAGCTGGGCGAGCCGGACGCCTCCGGGCGCAGGCG
>CAJUFO010000189.1 GCA_910585615.1 uncultured Acetatifactor sp. | reverse complement strand
ATTCATAGTCCAGCTGCACTCATGATTCCGCCTCTTGACAATCAGCCTTTTATCCTCTCTGTTGAAATATATCCTTCCCGTTATCCATCCCTCGTCCCTGTGGCCTGATTTCATAAAAATCCTCCATACCGCCCTTGACGGCTCAAATCGAAATGTGAACCCCCTTCCTGCCAGATTTCATACCGGACTTCACGCGTTCCTGGTATACCTGCACCGCGGAAAGGAGCTGCAGCCCCAGAACGCGCCGAATTTCCCCTTGCGCTTCACCAGGGCCCCGCCGCAGTTCGGGCAGCTTTCCTCCGTTGCGCTGGCCCTGCTCCCCGAAGCATTTCCCCCCATGCTCTGCGCCCTGCTCCCCAGTATCCTGCCCATGCATTCGTAGCACTGCCGGTTCATGTCACAGTCCTTCAGGGCTCTGTGCGCCCCCTGGGTGTCTATCCCGAAATGGGCCGCCAGATCCGTCAGCCTGTATCGGTACAGCCCGGGCAGACAGCTTTTGGCCAGATACAGCGTATCCACATAGTCGTTTGGCACCGCCCGCTTCAGCGCCCTGGCAGCGCCGTTATAGAGGAAGAGCATGTCGAAGGTATGTATATTGTGTCCTACAAGCACGTCTTCTCCTATGAAAGCAAGGAACCTGCCCAGCGCGTCCCGCAGATCCGGGGCCTTCCGCACCATCCTGTCCGTGATGCCATTGACCCTGGAGGCCGCATAGGGAATGGGCCTGCCGGGATTCACCAGCGTGGAGAACTCCTCTGCCGCTTTTCCCTCCCGCACCCGTATGCCGGAGATTTCAATCATCTCATCCGCCTCAGGGCTCAGCCCCGTAGTCTCCAAATCAAACACCACATAATCCTTTGTGTACAGGCTCAGCCTTTTT
The DNA here is from genome assembly GCA_910585615.1 of uncultured Acetatifactor sp. Taxonomy (GTDB): domain Bacteria; phylum Bacillota; class Clostridia; order Lachnospirales; family Lachnospiraceae; genus Acetatifactor. The sequence goes on along the minus strand of CAJUFO010000189.1, from coordinate 1,554 downwards.
CCTCTATCCGCCGCCATCGCATCCTCCTTGGTCCTTTTACCCTTTTTCCCCTGCCCACAGGACAGGCTTTTATATGAGGAAAAGAGGCTGCAGCAACAGCCCCTTTCCAAACGATACGTTTCTCTTACGTTATTTTTCCTTCTTCGGAAGGAATTTCTGCCGGAACACATACCACAGACTCCCCGCCAGGCAGATGGAGGAGTATGCGCCGCAGACGATGCCCACCATCAAAGGCAGCGCGAAGTCCCGGATGCTGGTGACGCCCAGCACATACAGCACCGCCACCATGATGAATGTGGTCAGGGAGGTGAAGATACTCCTGGACATGGTCTGCGTGACGCTCTTGTCCACGATGTCCTTCAGGTCGTCCTTGTGGGTCATGGTCGCCATGTTCTCACGGATACGGTCGAAGATGACGATGGTGGCGTTGATGGAATAACCCACAATGGTCAGCATACAGGCCACGAAGGTATTGCTCACGGAGACCCTGGCCACCGCGTAGAACGCCAGCACCACCAGCACGTCGTGCAGCAGCGCGATGATGCTGCTTAAGCCGAACCGGAGGTCCTTGAACCGGATGCGGATGTAGAGCAGCATGAATATGATGGCCACCACCACCGCGATCACGGTGTCTGACTTCATCTCACTGCTGATGACGGAGCTGATGGTCTCGGAGGTGATCATATTTTCCTCCACGCCGAACTTGTCCACGAACATCTGGTTCAGCTCTTCCCTCTGCTCCACGTTCAGGGTGGAAGTCTTGAAGATGACCTCATTGGAGTCCTGAACCGTCTGAATCTGAACCGCGCCTCCCGCAATCTCTTCAATAAAAGGCGCCACCTCGGCATTGGCCTTCTCCAGCGTCATAGCCTCAGGGAACGCCACCGTGGTAGCCGTACCGCCCTTGAATTCCAGGCTATAGTTCAGCGCGTCCCCGGAGGACGCCTTGTGCACGCCCATGACGATGAATCCGGCCGCGATTACCGCCAGGGAGACACCGAAGAAAATACCTTTCTTGGAGACGATGGCCAGCGCCCTGGTCTCTTTCCCCACCCCGTAGAGCTTTTCGCTCTTAAGTCCCAGGGCATAGAACGCGTACAGCAGATATCTGGTCACCACCAAAGCCGTGAACATGGAAAGCACAATGCCAAGCGCCAGGGTCTGTGCAAAGCCCTTCACTGTGCCGGGCCCCAGCAGGAGCAGTACGCCCGCGGCAATCAGCGTGGTGATGTTGCCGTCGATGATGGCGGAAAGCGCCTTGTCAAAACCGATTTTTATCGCGTTGCGCACAGTCTTGCCCGATGCCAGTTCTTCGCGGATACGTGCAAAGATAATCACATTTGCGTCCACCGCCATACCGATGGACAGGATGATGCCCGCCACGCCCGATAATGTCAATGTCATGTCAAAGCCGTTCAGCAGCAGAATCACCAGTGCCACATAGCACAGCAGCGCGATTCCCGATGCCAGGCCCGGAATCAGATACACCGCTATCATGAAGACGATGACCAGCGCCAGGCCGATGGCCCCTGCCTTCAGGCTGGTGTCAATGGC
>CAJUFO010000188.1 GCA_910585615.1 uncultured Acetatifactor sp. | reverse complement strand
CCCCAGCGCACCAGGCGCTCCACCAGCTCCTCCATCTTCCACAGCGACGTCACCCAGGAGCCGTAGATGGTCTTCTGCCCGTGGATGATGTCGGGGCTGGGGTTGAAGGTACAGGTGCCGCCCTCCCCTACGAAGGCAATCTTGCCCCACTCCCTGGTGGCCCGGATGGCAAGCTGCCTGCCCGCGTCATTGGCGGAGGCATCGATGGCCCGCTCCACGCCCCTGCCTCCCGTGACGGCCAGGATTTCCTCCAGAGTGTCCTCGCCGGGCTTGAACACATAGTCCGCCAGGCCCAGCTTCTTCGCCAGCTCGATGCGGTATTCGTTCATCTCCACACCGATCAGCCGGTTGGCACCCATGGCCTTGGCCAGCATCAGCGCCGCCAGGCCCACAGGCCCCAGGCCCGTCACCAAGACGCAATCGTTGCCGCAGATGCCAATCTTCTCGATGGCCTCGTAGACCGTGCCGAAGCCGCAGGCCACCTGGGCCCCGTCCTTGTAGGTCAGCTCGTCGGGCAGCTCGATGAGATCCTTCTCCTCCGCCAGGATATAGGGGGCCATGCCGCCGTTGCGCTGCCAGCCGTAGGCCTGGCGGAATCTGCTCTTGCAGGATATGTAATAGCCCCTCCGGCAGTCGTTACAGACTCCGCAGCCGGAGATATGGTACACGATGACCCTGTCGCCCTTCTTGAAGCGCTTCAGGCCTTCCCCCTCCTCCACGATGACGCCGCAGGGCTCGTGGCCCGCCACCATGCCGGGGATGTACCCCTCGGGCCCTTTTCCCGTGTGCTCCCTGTAGATGCAGCGGATGTCGCTGCCGCAGATCGTGGTGGCTTTGGTCTGCACCAGCACCTGTCCGTGCCCAGGCGCGGGCACCTCGAAATCCCTCAGTTCCACCGTGCTGTCGCCGGGCAGAACCGCCCCCTTCATCAACATTTTTACAGCCATGCACTCCCTCGCTTTCCGCAAGCCTATCGCCTGCTGATCCATAGTAGGCATATCGCCCCGTTGATCCGTACTTTGATCCTACCCTGATTATATACGAACCGGAGCCTGTTTTTAAGCGGGATATCTGCCGTCTTTTTTATAAAAATGTCGTGTTTTTGTATCTTTTTTATGTTATGATGTTCACAGAGGGCCAGCCCGGCGCCCCTGCCCTGCCCGGAACCTGCAGCGCCATGAAAATCCGGGCTCCACAGAAAGGAGACCTTCCCCATGAACCCCAACCGTCTGAACCTGAACCTCTCGTTTTCCCTGGAGGGCATCCCTGTCCAGGCCGTCAATATGACCTGCGAGCGCTTCCTGCGCACCATCCCCTCCCACAGCCACGGAAGCGGCAGCTATGAGATCCATTACATCCCCACGGGATACGGAAAGCTGACGGCTGACGGCCACATTTTTGACATCGGGCCGAACACCCTCTTCGTCACCGGCCCCCATGTGGAGCATGCGCAGGCCCCCAGGCCCCAGGAGCCCATGCTGGAGTACTGCGTCTATCTGAAGATAAAGGAAAACGCCAGGCGCAAGGAAGACGCTCCCGTGATGGACAGCTTCACCGCCACTCCCTTCTGGTTCGGAGCGGACACACAGGGCGTCCACGGCCTCATGCACCAGCTTGCCGCCGAACTGGAGCGCCGCCCCATCGGTTACCTGGACCAGGCCAGGCTCCTGCTGTCCCAGCTGCTGATCTACATCGTCCGCAATTATCAGAGCGCCCGCCCGGGCCAGACTGTCCCGGCCCAGAGCAGCCTCACCGACCTGACCTCCGTCATCATAGAAGAATATTTCCTCTATGAGTACCGCAACCTGTCCCTGGAGGAGCTGGCAAAAAGGCTTGGGCGCAGTCCAAGACAGACCCAGCGGCTCCTGCTGGAATACTACGGCAAATCCTATCAGAAGAAAAAGGCGGAGGCCAAAATGTCAGCCGCCGCCCTTCTGCTCGCCGATAAGTCCAAAAACATGGCGTCCATCTCGGAAGAGCTGGGCTACTCCTCCCCGGAGCATTTCTCCGCCGCCTTCCGGGGCTATTACGGCACCACACCCCGGGAATACCGCAAGGGGCTGTAGCGCCAGAAAGATGATACTTTTTCCTTAATAAACTAAAGGCATAAAAAATTTCCACGGAAGACTGTTGCGCCTTTCGTGGAAATCTTTTTAGCCCTTACGGTTATTCACTTATGTATGGATGCTTCCTTTACTTCTCCGGCAGTTTATTGTGTCCGCGCCGGTTTTCAGCAAGCTATCCTACGATATTCCGGATACCGTTGCTGCTTACTACTCTGCATTCTCAGAGGATTCCGTGGACTCCGCACCCTCTGCACCCTCAGAGGATTCGGTGGACTCTGCACCCTCAGAGGATTCGGTGGACTCTGCACCCTCTGCACCCTCAGAGGATTCGGTGGACTCTGCACCCTCTGCGCCCTCGGAGGATTCGGTGGACTCTG
>CAJUFO010000187.1 GCA_910585615.1 uncultured Acetatifactor sp. | reverse complement strand
AGACGATGACCAGCGCCAGGCCGATGGCCCCTGCCTTCAGGCTGGTGTCAATGGCCTCCACGCCCAGCTGGGCGCCCACCACCTTGGAGTGCAGCTCCTCCAACTCCAGCTTCAGGCCGCCGATGCGGATGGTGGATGCCAGATTCTCCGCCCGTTCAAAGGATTCCATGGGGGAAATCTGGGCGCTGCCGTCGGTGATGACCGCGTTCACCCCGGGAGCGCTGATGATGTTTCCGTCATAATAAATCGCCAGGGACTCATGATTGTCAAAGGCCCTCTGTGTGACTTCCGCGAATTTCTTCGCGCCCTCGTCCGTCATGGTCAGGCTCACCGCGAACTCCGAGCCCATGTTGGTCTGGAGGCTGCCCGCGCTGGCTTCCTTCACATCCGTGCCCTGCACCTGGATGGAACCGTCCTCCAGCAGCTCGTCGATGGTCTTGTTCAGCACATACCCCACGCCATAGGTGCCGTCAGGGTTCCGTACTGTCTGCTGGCTGTAGTTCTGATTGCCCTGGTCGTCCGTCTGGGCGATGAAATACAGCGTACCGGGCCTGCCCAGCTCCTGCAGGATGGCATTGGCATCGCTGACGCCGGGAATCTCGATATTGATCCTGTCAGTGCCCTCCTGATAGACAATGGCCTCCGTGCTGTAGTTCTCCACGCGCTTCTGCAGCTTCGCTATGGTATCGCTCATGTCCGTGGCGCTGGGATCTTCGTCCCCCACCACCTGATAGGTGATGCTGACGCCGCCGGCCAGGTCCAGGCCTAAGTTGATGTCAGACATGCTCCCCTCACCCTCCGGATTCACGCCGAAGACGTCCACATACGTGACGCCTATCAGCACCAGGAGGATGCAAAGCAATACCACTATTGCCTTGTTCTTTTTCATGTTCCTTTATCCTTTCTTATTTGTAGTTCCGTAAATGCCCGCCAGCTACCAAGGCTCGGTATAAGAGTTCCGGCCAAAGTGCGTCCGTAACTCTTATAGGCACCTGGCGGGCATTTACTGTTTATAGTTCCGCCTCTGCCACCTTGAGCATAATCGCGCATTCCACGCGCTTGCGCTCCAGCTCGCAGCCCACATCGTAAGCCTCATTGATATTGCCGTGGAAGTTGTAGGCATTGGCCGCGCAGCCGCCGCTGCAGTAGAACTTCGCGAAACATTTCCTGCACTTCTCCTTGGCATAGACATTGCAGCCCTTGAACTCGTCCCGGATGTCGGTGCGCAGCACGCCCTCCTCCACATTTCCCATGAGGAAATCCTCATTCCCCACGAACTGATGGCAGGGATACAAATCCCCCCAGGGCGTCACCGCCAGGTACTCCGTCCCGGAGCCGCAGCCGGAAAGGCGCTTTGCCACACAGGGGCCGCCCTCCAAATCTATCATGAAATGGAAAAAGTTGAATCCCTTTCCCTCTTTTTTACGCTTTATCATCTCCGCCGCCAGCCTGTCGTATTCCTCCCGCAGCGCCGGAAGATCCTCCTCCCGGATCGCATAGTCGTCCTCAGGCCCTGCCACCACCGGCTCCACGGATATCTGCTGGAAGCCCAGATCCGCCAGATGCAGCACGTCTCTGGAGAAGTCCAGATTGTTGCGGGTAAATGTCCCCCGCACATAATACCGCTCCTGCCCCCTGCTGTCGGCCACCTTCCGGAATTTCGGCACAATCACATCATAGCTGCCCTGGCCGCCCCGGAAAGGACGCATCCTGTCGTTGATTTCCTTCCGTCCGTCGATGCTCAGCACAATGTTCGCCATCTCTTTATTGGCGAACTCCATCACCTCGTCATCCAGGAGCACACCGTTGGTGGTCAGGGTAAAGCGGAATTTCTTGTTGTTGGGCTCTTCCAGGCTCCGGCCATAGGCCACCAGCTCCTTCACCACCTGCCAGTTCATCAGCGGCTCCCCGCCGAAGAAGTCCACCTCCAGGTTCACCCGGTTCCCGGAATTGGCCACCAGGAAATCCAGCGCCTTCTTCCCTACCTCCAGGCTCATCAGCGCCCGTCTGCCGTGGTATTCCCCTTCCTCTGCGAAACAGTACTTGCAGGCCAGGTTGCAGTCATGGGCGATATGGAGGCAGAGCGCCTTCACCACCGTCTGGCGCTTTTTGAAGTCAAACACATAGCCCTCATAGATATCTTTCGCAAACAGAGCCCCGGATGCCTCCAGCTCCAGAATCTCCTCCACGGCCTCCCCAATCTCCTCTGCCGAGTAGGGCAACCCCTCCTGCCGCACAGCCTCCCTGACAGCGGCGGCATCTTTCACGCCCTCCGCCACAAGCGGCTCCACCAGAGGAATCAAATCATAGACCACATCGTCCGCCACATGGATGGAACCGCTGTTCACATCCATCACGATATTGTATCCATTGCTTTTATATTGGTGTATCACTGAACTATCCCTTTCCCCGTCCGAATCCATCAACAAAGTTCAAGCAGCGAAGGAATCCGCTGCTTGGCTGGTCGAAACGAACGCCTATGTAACTGACAGGTTACG
>CAJUFO010000186.1 GCA_910585615.1 uncultured Acetatifactor sp. | reverse complement strand
CGCCAACTGGCCGTGCAAGCACGGCCGCTTGGCTCATTGCTCGCGGGAATAAAGCTGTACTCATGTATGAAACCAGGCTGGCACAACTCCTGCTGGGAAGAGGATTCCAGATAGCGCTTGCCGACTGGAATCCCGGATTCGGAAAAGACCTGGATGATATTCTTTCCCTTAACATGCGTCCGACATATGAATTGGTCAGGGCTTAACAGCAAGCGGCTTACTGCCATTTGCTGTTTTTCCATTGCTTAGCCTTAATCTTTACCCTTTTCGTCGTTCTCTGGGAGGTTTTAACTTCATCATGTATTCTATCCTTATATGCGCTTTGTGGTATTTCCGCCGCGCGGAATTTCTATAGAATATTCCTCTGCATTACAACAATCCTTTCCTTAGTTTCCTGTTGCGTAGAGTTTTATACCTGCTTCCGCCTTTGCGCCTCGACCTTTTCAGCTTTTTCCGCCGCGCGGAATTTCCACATTGGCTATCATTCAAACCATTCCCTTTTCATAAAAACCTCTCTATTATTCCTAGCATTTTTATTCCCCCTCCTTTAAGACGCTCTGCGTTGACATCCGTTCTCCCTCAAGCTTCATGCATGAATATTTTCATATGATTGATAATCAGCTGGGAGCCCTTTCGCTGGATGTCGGTTTCCAGGAAGTCGTTGAGCAATACAAGGATGCGTTCCTAAAAGGATTGAGAAAAAATCCTCTTCTATAAAAGAGAAGAGGGATGGGCATAGCAAATACAATATAAATCACTTTTTCCGCCGCGCGGAATTTTTTGCCCGCTGTGGAGAAATATACCTGATGCGGATACTGAAAGCGGAGAGTTCCCTGCTGCAGCCCAGCCTCGGATATGCTTATCCTGAATCAGAAGCGCTTGATTCCTTCATCCAGGGCTATTACCGGCCCTTGCTTCAGGAGACGCTGGCACATTCTGTTTTCGCCAAGGCATGCTAAAAAAGGAGGTTCGATATCGATGCCCGAACGGTTAAAATCAACCGACATCCCGGCTTACTTTACGAAAACTTTTACAAGTTCCTTTCTTCTGCAGGAGATAACCCCATGTGAAACCCCAGAAAGCAGGCATACGTCCTACAGACTGCGTCTGCAGGATGCTGCCGGAACCGTATTCGGCATCATCTGGAAAGAGTGCATGAGGGAAGAGTATCCGGCTATGTCGGGCAAGATCGTCACTGTAAAATCACTTGTGGCACAGAATCCCGCTGGGCACTACAGCCTCATCATAAGGGAGATGTCCCTGTGCCATGAATATGACATGTCCGACTACATAAACGGACTGAGGGAAGAGGAGAGCAGCCAATACAGGGAACTACTCTGGGGACTGATTGACTCTCTGAGCAGTGCGCCATTGAAGGTCCTCCTCAAATATATCTCCGGGAACATAGACTGTCTTGAGAAGTATCCGGCTACTATATGCAGGCATCATCATTTCCAAGGCGGATTCCTTGTCTACACCTATAGCGTTGCCTGCATGGCATACCGCATGGCACTTTCCATGTCCCAGTTCAACTTCTCCCCATTCTTTCGCATGGCTTACAATATGGATTTCCTCGTTGCCGCAGCGCTTCTCCATACTGTCGGCACTGTCCGGATGCTTACACCATCGCCTGATGCGAAGCGCACAGAAAGCTCCATACCTTTGAGCCTACATGAACTGACAGTGAGACATATACAGGAAGCTATATACAAAATGGGAGAGTATGCTCCTGACGAGAGCATACTCTTCCATGTCATAGGTTGCGTCTACAAAACCGAGCGTCGCAAGCCCGTCGTCCGGGAGGCATTAGTCCTTAAAAATGCGGCCTCCCTGCATGACGGGATATCTCTTCTGAAGCATTTCATCGCAAAAAACAAGGAGAATCCAAAGATTCACTATGACAGTGACCTCGGCAATTATATCTTCATCCCAGACGAGGAGGCAAAAAATGGGGAAAAGCAGCCTTGAGGACCTGATTTTTGGCATTTCCCTTTACCGACCAGGCCCCATGGACTTCACTTCATCCCCAAATACCTGAAAGAAATGGAAGATCCCGAAGCCGTCACTTACGAAATCCCCCAGCTGGAAGAAATCCTTGCCCCTACCTATGGATGCGTCATCTATCAGGAACAGGTCATGCAGATTGTGAGGAAACTTGCCGGATACAGCTTCGGGCGGGCAGACCTTGTCAGGCGGGCGATGTGAAAGAAGAAAACCGATGTGATAGAGGAAAAACACGGCATATTCCATCCCGGCGACGACGCGACGCCGGGATGTGAGAAAAATGGCATCCCTCTGGAAGCCGCTGGTAGGATATTCGACCAGAGGATTGATTTCGCCAAATATGCCTTCAATGAGAGCCACGCCGCAGCTTATGCGGTGGGTTGCCTTCCAGACGGCATATCTGAAGTTTTACCATCCATCAGCATACCTTGCCGCCCTTATAATCTTCAATAAGTCTTTTGGCAAAGCCTAGAAATATCTGCTATAATAAATGGGG
>CAJUFO010000185.1 GCA_910585615.1 uncultured Acetatifactor sp. | reverse complement strand
TTCGTGCAGGATACACTCTTCATAAAGTCTCTGCATGGCGGCATAGATATCCTCCCGCTCCTCTGTCTCGATGGATTCCTACACCGGCAGCAGCGCCTTCCTTGCCGCTGCCAAAAGCGCAACGATAAATTTGACCCGACAACCGCGGAAAGTTGTCGGGTCAGGATAGCACAATCTATCGCTATTTCGTCAGTTCTTCCAATTCCTCTATCACCTGTCCGAATACATCCAGCGCGTCCTGGATAGGCTGGGCGCTGGTCAGGTCCACGCCGGCGATTTTCAGCAGCTCCACCGGGGGCATGGAGCTGCCGCCGGAAAGGAACTTCTTGTAGCGCTCTACGGCAGGCGCGCCCTCTTTCAGAATGTTGTGGGCCACGGCCACGGCAGCCGAGAAGGAGGTGGCGTACTGGTACACATAGAAATTGTAGTAGAAATGAGGGATTCTCGCCCATTCCACGCCAATCTCCGGATCGGACACCATATCCGGCCCATAATACTTGCTGTTCAGGTCATAATAGACCTTCGTCAGGGCTTCTGCCGTCAGGCTCTGCCCCTCCTCAGCCATCCGGTTGGTGATCATCTCATATTCCGCGAACATGGTCTGGCGGTACACGGTCCCCTTGAAGCTGTCCAGATAATGGTTCAGCAGGAAAGCCCGTTCTTTCTTGTCCGTGGTGTGGGCCAGCAGATATTCCATCAGCAGGATCTCGTTGCAGGTGGAAGCCACTTCCGCCACGAAGATCCGGTAACCGGCGTACATGGGCGGCTGGCCATGGTTGGAATGCCAGGTGTGCATGGAGTGGCCCAGTTCATGGATCAGGGTGAACAGATTGTCCATATTGCCTGTATAGTTCAACAGGATATAGGGATAGCTGTCATAGGATCCGGTGGAGTAGGCGCCGCTGCGCTTGCCTTTATTCTCGTACACGTCAATCCAGCGGTTGGCGAAGCCCTCCCGTACTACCTGCAGGTAGTCCTCTCCCAGGGGAGCCAGGGCCTTCAGGACCGTCTCTTTGGCTTCGGCGAAAGGAATCTCCTTGGAAACGCCGGCGATAATGGGGGTGTAGATGTCGTACATATGCAGTTCGTCCACCCCCAGCAGACGTTTGCGCAGACGCACATAGCGGTGCATCTTGTCCAGGTTCTGATTGACGGTTTCAATCAGGTTCCGGTACACCTGGGAGGAGACGTTCACTCCGTTCACGGCCGCCTCCAGGGTATTTTCATAATGGCGGGCCTTGGCGTTGAAAATCAGCTGCTTGACATGGCCGCTGTAGATGCTGGCCAGGGTGTGGGAATACTGTTTGTAGACGCTGTAGAACTTTTCAAAGGTCTCCCTGCGAACCCGGCGGTCTGCCGATTCCTCCAAAGGCACGAAGCGCCCCTGGCTGATCTGCACCATCTCGCCGTTTTCATCTTCCACTTCGGGAAACGTCAGGTCCGCGTTGTTGAAGATGGCGTAGGTCTGGTCGGGATTGCTGCAGATCTCGGAGGCGTCGGCCAGCAGTTTTTCCATCTCCTTGGACAAAATATGGGGCTTCAGGCGCAGGGTATCCTCCAAATCGATCCGATACTCCTCCAGCTCGGGGCATTGCCGGTAGTAGTCCTCCAGCCGGGCGGCCTCCAGCTCCAGAATCTCGGGGGTGATGAAGGAGATGTCGCTCCCAATGCCGGCTGTGATACTGCCGAAGCGCTGGTTCATCTCCTGATGGGTGTCGTTTCCTGTATCCTGGTCGCTGAGACAGGATACGTACACGCCCAGATGGTGCAGTTTGCGGTACAGGGCCGTCTGCTGGCGCAGGGTGTCAAGAAGGCTCCGGGCGCTTTCGCATACATGCCCTTCCTGATTCGCCAGCTTTTTGCCCATCTCCCGGGCCTGACCTAAGTCCGCTTCCCAGCTTTCCCGGTCAGCGTACATCTTGCTTAAATCCCAGGTGTCCTCCGGGGCCACCTGGTCTCTTGCGGGTAATGTTTTTGCCATGGCAATGTCCTCTCTTCTATAGAATATTTTGGTATGGTCTGTCAGTTATAAGATAGCATACTTTGGGAAAATAAGCCATATTTTCCTGTATCTCCTGCCTTGTCTGCCCCTGTGCCTCGCAGAGCCTTTTGTACTCCCCGTCCCGGCAATCAGCTCCTCATGGGTGCCCGTCTGCACCGCCTCCCCGTCCTTCATCACCAGGATTCTGGCGGCAAGCTTCACCGAGCCCAGGCGGTGGGTGACGATGACGGCAGCGGGCTCGTCCAGGATAAGCAAATCATGGCTCCTGAAAAAGCCCTGGCGATGGCAAGGCGCTGCCACTGTCCCCCGGAGAGGTCCGCGCCGTTTTCCTTTATTTTTCCCAGGGGAGTCTCCGTTCCCCGGGGCAGCTCGTCGATTACCTGGTCAAAGCCAGTATCTGCAGGGACGGCAGAATGATGGAATGCGCCGTCCGTCATCGGCTTTTTCAGTTTAACATGGCCTGAATAAGATGTCAATGTCGCTTGCGTTTCCGCAGCTCTGAAAGGCGGCAACTT
>CAJUFO010000184.1 GCA_910585615.1 uncultured Acetatifactor sp. | reverse complement strand
AACAGATGAGGGAACTGCTTGACCGGGTGAAAGCGCTGCGGATTGCCCACAGGCAGCAGTGGATGCAGACTTGTTCTCCCTTTGGCTGGTCCCGGTTGGATCTCCGCTACGGAGGGCTTACTGCCAGGCTTGAGACAGCCGTATATCGTTTGGGACAATATTTGGACGGCAGCCTGTCCGAACTTCCGGAACTGGAGACGCCTCGGTATGAAAAAGACCGCAGCGGGCAGTTTTTGGGGAAGGGAATATGGAAGGTCTATGAGGGCTGCGCAACATTGAGCGACGGCTGATATGAATATCAGCCCCGGAAAATATTAGGTTTCCGGGGCTTTTTCTGTGGGAATGCGACGGTTTGCGGGTGGTTGCTCCAGGTATTTTCCCGGACATTTTGTATGCGTCGTGTTGCTGTAACCGGCAAAGCCGTGAACAGCAGGTCTGACAGCGAATTTCTGTTGATACGGCTTTCTTTTTCTGATATGATGATACCAGGGATAAAAGGCATTTTTTCCGCGGGGATGGCAGAGGCCGGAACGGCGGAGCGAGAGTTTCGATTGCAGGAGAAGAGAGACAGGAATGAATGAAAAAATATACGAGTATGAATCCCTGATTTACAGCGCAGGGGACACAGGAGGCGCTTATGTGATGTTTCCCTATGACATCCGGAAGGAATTCGGCCGGGGCAGGGTGAAAGTCCACGCCACCTTTGACGGGGAGCCCTATGACGGCAGCATTGTGAATATGGGCGTAAAGAATGAGGACGGGAGCATCTGCTATATCCTGGGCCTGCGGAAGGATATCCGCGCCAAAATCGGGAAGCAGCCCGGGGACCAGGTGCGGGTAACAGTGACAGAGCGGGAGTAAGGATACGACCGGAAGTAGGAATTTCCGTTCTATTCGGAATAAAACTTTTTCAGGACATGATTTATTGGAACGGGGAAGCCCCCTGTCGGAGGTAATTTGGACGGTAAGCCACAGAGGGCAGGCATCTCTAGCGTTTCTACAGATTGGGGAATCGGGGGAGTAGGGAGAGGATGCATCTATGAAAGAATGTATAAAGAACCGGGTACATGAACTGTACTGGAATGATGATATAAATTGTGCGAGAACAGCAATCATCTGTTTGGGTGAATTATTTGAAATCGCTATTGAGCAGCAAACAATCTGGTCTGCGGTTGGATTGCATGGTGCTGGCGGTTACAGAGCGCAGTGTGGCATAGTTGAAGGCACACTTATGTTCATAGGAATGATTGAAATGGATATTACAGGAATAGCAAAAAGCCATCATGCAAGCATCGCAGAGATAGGAAAGGCATCATCCGGGAAGGAATGGAAGCTGTCCGATTCCCTCCGGGAGAAGATAGCCTAATATACCAAAGAGGATGCGGCGCAGAACATCTATATGGGGGATAAGTTCCTCGCCCTGCGGAAAAGTGAGGTAGCCAAAGTCGCGCCGGACCGGGCGGCGCTGATGGGGAACGTCAATCAAAACATGGTGGGCATGAAGGAGATACGGGAGGCGGACGAGCGGTGGCTGCGTCTCCTGTTCGGGGAGCCGTATGAGGCTAAGTTCCAGCCCGGAGTCGTCCATGTGTATGATGGGAACGGTGACGAGGTACTGACCTACACGGCGGGCGTGGGCTGGCATGAGAAGGAGCCGAAAGCGGAGATGCAGGTACACGGGGCTTTGAGGGCTGCCTACTATGATGCGTTCCGGGCGGCAAGGCAGGATGCTGTGGAGGCACAGGGAGGCTTTGATGCGAGGGCATAGGTGACACATAAAGATTGTTGGATGTTGTTCCGGCAGACCGGGGAACAGGGAGAGAAGATTATGAAAAAGATAAGGGTTTTGGGAATTGCCATTTTGACAGCAGTTGTACTTTGTGCCTGTAGCGATGGGCAGAAACTGGCAGACATAAGCACCGTAGAGGGTGACGGGTATATGGCAATCATATGGGAGGAAAGGACATATGTGCCGTTCTGCGTGGTCTCCAAGAATGACTGCGGGACGCTGATCGGCTATGTCAACGGGGATACGAGCGACAGGGTATGTGAATACAAGGATTATCCGTCAAATGAATGGATTGCAAATTATCTTACTGTGGACGGTGGCGCAATTCTGCTTAAAGAGGTAAATGTTACTAATATTCCAGATGGACTACAGTCAGAGTATGAGTGGAATGATTAAGAATTATGAGGGCACCAATGAGAAATAGCAGCAGCGCGGCATGACGGGGGAGGCACATCTGGCGTTCTGGCAGATTGGGAAGCAGGGAGAAAACCAATAAAGCACAAACAAAAGGGAACCGGCTGGGACAGGCTGGTTCCCTTTTTGTATACCAATGAGGAAAGACCGGCTGCCAGAGCATGTGAAGCCGTCTTTGAGGCCCCGACAGGAAAAAATCTGTCGGCTTTTCGCAGTTATACCTTTTCGTTCATGCTTAAAAACTTTTCCACCTGTGCGGTTGGATGCTCATTTTTGTAAAGCAATTTGGTGAAATGTCAAGAGGAAAATAAAAAAGATTTTCTGGAAGAAGG
>CAJUFO010000183.1 GCA_910585615.1 uncultured Acetatifactor sp. | reverse complement strand
AAAATCCCTGCCGGGAATCGGATATCCGCGAAGATACCGATTCCGGCAAGGATTTTAGGGTTGCCGGGCATTAGCTCCTGGCTTCCTCCACAGGAATCCCATTCTGGCGCCCAAAGATTCCTATCAGCAGGTAGCCCCGCCCTTCACTTTCTTCTCCAGCACCGCGGACTTGTCGATCTGGGCGTGGAGCAATTTATCCTGTACATAGTCAAATCCCAGACGGTTCACCGTATCCGCGAAGCGCTCGCCGGTGATACCCTCGTCCCGGAAGAACAGGATGGCCCGCTCTATGGTATCCAGCACTTCCTCCTCGCTGGTGAACAGCTTATCCAGGGGACGGCCGTTGGCGATTTTCTTGCCCCATCTGCCGCCGATGTAGATTTTGTAGCCGTCGGCATATTCCTCGGTGACACCGAAGGGACATTTTCCCTTGCAGCGCCCGCAGCCGTTGCAGGATTCGGCGTCCACTTTCAGGCAGCCGTCCTCCACCTTGGCCAGCTTGATGGGACAGGAGGTCTCCACCTGGCATTTCTTGCATCCCCGGCACTTGGAATAGTCGAACAGGGGCACCCTCTGGCCGATGATGCCCAGGTCGTTCAGATCCGGCTTCACGCAGTTGTTGGGACAGCCGCCCACGGCTATCTTGAATTTATGGGGCAGCGTCACATGATGGTAGCCTTCGTAAAAACGTTCATGAATCTTCTCGCTGATATCAAATGTGTCAATCAGGCCGTACTGGCAGGTGGTTCCCTTACAGGACACCACAGGGCGCACCAGGGAGCCTGTGCCGCCGGTCTCCAGATTATGCTCCGCCAGGAACGCGATCAGGGGATCGATGTTGGCGTAAGGCACCCCCTGGATTTCCATGGTCAGGCGGGTGGTCATGGTGATCTCGCCGCTGCCGAAGCGCTCCGCTCCCTCCGCGATGGCCCGATGCTCTTCGGTGGTGATCTTGCCGTTCCTGGTGATCACGCGGACGTTGAACACATCGCCGTAACGTTTGTCCTGAAGGCATCCCAGGCCCTTCACCCGCTTGATCTCCTCAGGAGAGAGCTTCCCCCCTGCAGAAACCGCCCTCTTGACCACATTGAACGTAGAACCGCCTTCCAGCACACGGGTATTGGTGAATCCCAGGGCTTTCAGCTTGTTCTGGATGAGATACCCTCTCTTGCCCCTGGCGCAGACCAGCAGCAGCTTCTCCGCCTTGTCATATTTTGCGGAAGACTCTTCCGGTCTGGTCAAATCGAACCACTCCGCGCCGGGCAAGGCGGGTGCGGGATGGGCGTCCACCAGGCGGTATCCGTCTGCCGCGCCCGCCGCGTACTCTCCGGGTGTAAAGGACTCCAGCTTCCCGCTCATCTTGTTCACCAGCACGCCGCAGGCCGCCGCGATAGGATGGATGGCTGTGGAGAAAGGCGGCGCATAGGCGAAGTCCATGGTGAGGAAATCTTCCGCTTTCGCTCCAAAGGAAATCCCGGTGACGGCGATGTCCGCCATCTTGTCCACCGCGCCCGCGCCGATGACCTGAAGGCCCAACAGCTTATGGCTTTCCCCATCGGCAATCAGCTTGGTGACGAACATGGCGGAATCCGGATAGTAATGGGCCTTGTCGTCCGTGACGCACAGGGCGGAAACCACCTGGAATCCGGCTGCCCTGGCCTGTTCCTCCGTAAGGCCTGTGCGCGCCGCGTTCAAATCCGAAGACAGCTTCACCACGCCCGTCCCCAGGCAGCCCGGGTAAGGGGTCTCCTGGCCGCTCAGGGAGAGGGCCAGCGCCCGTCCGGCGATGTTGGCGGTGGAGCCCATGGCAGACCACTGGGTGCGTCCAGTGATGCGGTTCTTCACCAGAGCGCAGTCGCCCGCGGCGTAGATGTCCGGCAGATTGGTGCGCTGGTATTCGTCCGTGACGATGCAGCCCCTGTCCATCTCCAGGCCGGTATCTGCCAGGAATTTCGTGGCCGGGCGGATGCCTGCCGCCAGGATGACCATCTCCGCGGGCAGGGTTCCCGTGCCGGTCTGTACGCCGGTGACCCTGTCCGTGCCGGCAATCCGCTGCAAGGCCGTGCCGGTGAGGATGCGCATGCCTTTTGCCTGTAGCTTCCTTCTGACATAATCCGCCATCTCCGTGTCGAAGATATTGGGCATCAGCTGGGGGGCCATGTCCATGACGGTGACGGAAAGGCCTTTTGCCATGAGGTTTTCAGCCACTTCCAGGCCGATGAAACCGCCGCCTACCACGACGGCCCGCTTGCAGTTCTGCTCTTCGGCATACTTTCTGCAGCCGATGGCGTCCTGGGGCGTGCGCACGGTGAACACGCCGGGAAGCTTCGTGCCTTCCACAGGGGGGACGGAGCTTTCCGCTCCTACGGCGATTACGAGTTTGTCATAGCTAACTATCTCTGTTTCCTGTCCCTGCTGCAGAGCCTCCGGCCCTGTCTCCGCGCCACTCTTCCGCACGGAAACCGTCTTTGCCTCCGGGTCTACGGCCACCACTTCGCTCCGGGTATGTACCATGGTGTCCGTAAGCCCCATGAACTTGGCCGG
>CAJUFO010000182.1 GCA_910585615.1 uncultured Acetatifactor sp. | reverse complement strand
CGCAGAGGGCCGCCCTCTGCGACATTGAGGGAATGCGGAACGGACAGGATTTGCAGATGGGCGCGAAAGGCCGGCTCCGTCATCCGGCTGACTGCGGAAAAGACTGCGCCTTAGACTGCTGACCAGTCAGGCTTTCCTGGCGTGCCTATCATTCACTATTTGGGTCAATCCCATCCGCTTACAGAGGGAACTCGGATTTCAGGCGGCTCATGTTCTCGCGCTTCAGGTCAAGGTTGGGGTGGACATAGAGGTTCATGGTGATGCCGATGTTGGAATGGCCAAGGATTTCGCTCAGGGTCTTGACATCGAAGCCCGCCTCCACGCAGCGGGTGGCAAAGGTGTGCCTCAGAGTATGGAAATGGACCTCTTCAATGCCGCATTCCTCCAGATATCTCTTCAGATGCCGCTGGAGCTTCCTTGGATCCAGGCATCTGTCCATGCCGGTCAAGAGGAATGCACTGGAGTCCTCCGGGCGGAACCGTTCACACAGGGCGGCGATGTCCGGCATAAGCGGGATGACGCGCAGAGAGCTTTCGCTCTTTGGGGTTCCCGTTACCAGGGCCGTCCTGGGGCTGCCGTCCTCCCCGGGGCCGGGAGCCGGGACATTGCCCGGGATATCGCGCGGCAGGCGCAGGGCGGTGCGGCAGACGGAGATGGTGGCGGCTTCAAAGGAGATATCGCACCAGCGCAGGGCGCAGACTTCCCCGATCCTCATGCCTGTGCGCAGCGCCAGATATACCCCGAACTTGCATGCGTCCGTCTCCTGTGCCAGGAGCCGCACCAAAGCGGATTCCTCCTTTTCGTCCAGCACCCTGGTGTTCTTC
Organism: uncultured Acetatifactor sp.; assembly: GCA_910585615.1. Classification (GTDB taxonomy): domain Bacteria; phylum Bacillota; class Clostridia; order Lachnospirales; family Lachnospiraceae; genus Acetatifactor. The sequence continues at coordinate 1,723 of CAJUFO010000182.1, read as the reverse complement.
CGATGGCTTTTCGGGTATGTAATCTCCAGGTTCACCAGCTTCTCCCCCGACCGCTTCTCCATGTAGGAGAGGATGGAGCGGAAGAGGGCCAATATGCTGCGGACTGTTTTGGGCGACAACCCCTTGCCGTTCATGAGCGACCGTGTGAAGTCGTCTATTTCCTCCGGGAGGATTTCACCGGGGAGCTTCTCCCCGAAGAAAGGCTTGATATGCTTCTCGATGTCCGTGCGGTATTTGGCGCGGCTGGAGGGCTTCAGGCGGGCGCTGTTGGCGGACAGCCATCTATCGCAGAAGCAGGCCACGTCCAGCTCCTGCCCGGGCGCTGCTTTTTGTGCAGCCGGTTCTGCCTGTCCAATCTCTTCCCGGGCCCTGTCCGCCTTATCCTTTGCCTCCTCATATGTCCTGCCGTAGCAGAAGCCGTAGAGGGGCTTTCCGTCCGCCCTCCGCCCCTTGATGTACCGGGCCTCATACCGCCCGTCCTTTCTGTGGAACACGTTCTCTCCTCTTGCCATGATGTAGGCACCTCCTCTTTTGTATTATAGAAGCATCGCTTCTGTCAGGACTGTGTTCGGTCCTATCTAGAGTGTACAAAATAGTCAAGTATTTTGACCAGAGTTTTGCGGAAAGATACAGAAATCGTGGAATTATGGATGAAAAGCCGGGCTGCATTGCTCCAAAAGCAAATAAGTGGTACAATCGAATAGACGGATGAAAATATGAAACAACTTATGGGGAGATTTTGTATGCCGGGTTTAGAGATCAAAGAATATCTTTCTCGCATAGGTATCCGCAGAATCAACGAGCTGGACACAGCACTGGTTGAAGCTTTCGGGCGGGAAGAGGGGGAAGGGCATATCGTACGACTGACGGAATTGTTCGACCGATCAGAAGAAAGGCTGCTTTACGGAGCCGGGGACACGGTGTACCTCCACCGCCAGGAGGAGCTTGTGGATTACTGGAACCAGAGCCTGCAGCTGAGCCTTTTGGCTGCTTCTTTTTATGACCGCGTGTTTTTCCGGAGGGCTATGGAGTATCTGCTGGGACATGGTCCCCTCTGGTCAGGGGATATCTTCGACATGGGCTGCGGGAATGGAATCCTGACCTGCTTTCTTGCGCTGCGGCATCCGGACAGCGCCTTTACCGGGCTGGAGATATCTTCGAATGCTTTGTCGGTGGCAAAGGAGCTGGCAGGAAAGCTGGCGGTGGAGAATGTGGAGTTCTCGAAAAGGGATGCGCTGGGGCAGGGAAAGTGCGACACACTGCTTTCCTGCCGCACGGCACATGAAAATGTCGCGTGGAGGGCTCTCTGTGAAGAATCAAAGGGGCCCACATTGTCGGTGGAGGAGCAGATCAGGCGGCATAGCCAGTACGCGAAAGAGCTTTCGGCGCTGGTAAGGCCCCAGGGTCACCTGGTCAGCATAGAGCGTTACGAGGACGACGGCGCCTATGCCGGACTAATCCGCGCGCTGGAGCGGGTGGGCTTATGCCAGGTCAAGGGAACGCATATGCAGTTTTCCTGCAAAAACGGGGACGGAACGGCTATGTTCCAGGCAATGGTCTTTCGGAAAAATAGCTGAAAAATGAGCAATGCAGCCAGTCTGTTGACCAATTTAAAGCCCGATTGTCACTTGACATGGATAAATGAATATGCTAACGTTAAGCCATAAAAATGTCGCAGAGGGCGGCCCTCTGCGACATTCTCTGTAAACGGAAAGCCCCCGGG
>CAJUFO010000181.1:1228-2629 GCA_910585615.1 uncultured Acetatifactor sp. | reverse complement strand
AAAATCAAAGCTCTCAGACACCGGAACCTGGCAGCAGCGGAAAGCAGAGTTCCCAGAAACCGGAATCTGACAGCATCGAAAAGCAGAGCACTCTGGGATTAGAATCCAGTAGTGGCGAAAATCAAAGCTCCCAGACATCAGAACCTGGCAATATAGAAAAACAAAGCGCCCAGGCATCGGAACCCACTGGCACCCAAAAGAGCACGTTTCTGGAAATCTCCGGTAAATACAGCGGACTGGCATACGGAAGCACCAGCGTTTACCGCTTTTCCGTACAAGAAGAAACGCTGTACACGGAGACCCTGCAAAAGGGAGGGGCCTGGCAAAGGGAAGAGGGGCTAAGCGGCTTCCAGTGGGACGGGAAAGCCTTCGTAAAAGGGGAGCATGACCGGATTACAGCGGAGGAATATGACGGAAAGGTCTACTACATAAGGTGGGGAGTGGCCTTCTGCCAGAAGAACGCCGGATACCCGTCCCCCGGAGCCTTATGGCCCAATCTGGCGGGAGCCTGCTTCACGGCAGAGGGAGGGGAGGATATTTTCGGCAGAATCTGTCTGGAGAGCATCAATGAGGAAAACGTGCTGATTTTCACTACGGAGCATGAGGAATACCCGGTGGTGCCCCTTGTATGCGATTCCCGGAACGAAAAGGAGACCTGCCTGATTTCGGAAACTACCCGGGATGGGATCGTCTTCCGCCTGGAACAGGAGGGAGACCGGACATGGCTGTGCACAGGGACGGACAGATATGTCAGGGAAGTGTGAACCATGTTTGAGCCTAAACTGGAAACAGCCGCCGCGCTGTTAGGGTTCTCCTGTTCCGGCAGCCTGCTGTTCCTGTTCACAGTGCCGTTAGGACTGGGGGGCGGGAGCCATCGACATTCCGGATAGGGAAGCAACCGGGGGACCAGGTCCTGGTGACGGTCAGGGAACGGGAATGAGACTAGGAGGGATAAAGATGTGGACGTGTCCAAAGTGCGGGCGTGCCTTTAAGAGGCAGGAGCAGAGCCATTACTGCGGGAAAGCGCCGGAAACAGTAGATGAATACATTGCGGCACAGCCGGAAGCGGTGCAGGGATATCTGAAGGAAATAAGGGAAGCGCTCTGCGCGGCGCTGCCGGAGGCGGAGGAGCGGATTTCATGGAGCATGCCGACTTATTGGAAGGGGCATAATATCATCCAGTTTGCCGGTTTCAAAAATCATGTGGGCCTGTATCCGGGGCCGGAGGCTGTCAGGGAGTTTTCCGAGCGTCTGAAAGGATACAAGACCAGCAAGGGAACCATACAGCTCCCTTACAGCGGGACGGTTCCGGCGGGACTGATTTCCGATATCGCCAGGTGGTGCTATGAGACGGGGAACCATCCGTAAGATCGGAAAGTGTCTGAAGGGTGCAGAGAATGG
>CAJUFO010000181.1:0-1128 GCA_910585615.1 uncultured Acetatifactor sp. | reverse complement strand
CCGTGCTGGGACTGGGGATATTGGCGGCCATGCTCCAGGGACTCCGGGAGATGCGGCGGGATGTGGGGATGTACTGATGGACGAACCTACTGAGGCGCATAAAAGGACGGGCAGGGATGTTGATGTACAAGGATGCTTCAAAATGGAGCAGCTCATTGTTAGCGAGGATTGTGAATGCTTCTGAAATATAGTATAATGGAACCGTAATCCAAGATATTTCCCCGAAAGGAGCCGCCATGAACGCAACAGCCAAACTGCCCATTGGCATTGAGGATTTTGAAGATATCCGCAGAAACGGTTTTTACTATGTAGATAAGACTGCCCTGATAAAGGATCTCTTGGAGGGATGGGGAGGCATAAACCTATTTACGCGCCCCAGGAGGTTCGGCAAATCCCTTAACATGAACATGCTGAAGTACTTTTTCGAATATGGCTGTGACCCGCAGCTCTTTGAGGGGCTTGCCATCAGCGCAGAACCGCAGCTTTGCCAGGAACACATGGGAAAGTACCCTGTCATCTCCATCACGATGAAGGATGTAAGCGGCAATGGCTACACCACGGCTCTGGAAATGCTCCGTTCAGTCATCGGCAGGGAAGCCATGCGCTTTCGCTTCTTATTGGACAGCGCCGAAATTGCCCCCGAAGAAAAGGACGCCTATAAACAGCTGATTACAATTGATGCTACCAATCAACAGCTGTTCAGCATGTCCTATGGAGCGCTTGCCTCCAGCCTTCTGACCCTTTGCGAGCTCCTCCATAAGCATTATGGGCAAAAGGCAGTTCTTTTGATTGATGAATACGATGTGCCGTTGGACAAAGCGCAGCATTTCGGCTACTATGACGAGATGGTGAGCCTGATCCGCAGCCTTTTCAGCCAGGCCCTGAAGAGCAACCACAGCCTGGCATTCGCCGTGCTCACAGGGTGCCTGCGCGTATCAATGTCTTCCTGCGGAAGACATTTAGAGAGCATCTTCACCGGGCTGAACAACCTGAAGGTGTATTCCATCACAAATACACAGTCCGACGAAAGGTTCGGCTTCACCCAAAGCGAAATCCAGGCTATGGCGGAAAGATTCCAGTGCACCGACAAGCTCCATCTGATCAAGGAATGGTACGATGGATACCGTT
>CAJUFO010000180.1 GCA_910585615.1 uncultured Acetatifactor sp. | reverse complement strand
ACCGGATACCGTGAAGTCCTCCACGCCGCCCTCGGGGGAGTGGAACTGGGTCTCGTAGACATAAGGGGAGTCGCTTTCCTCCCCGCCTCCCTTAGCGCAGCCGGTCAGTGCCAGGGCCAGAACTAAGGCCGGAAATAAGACTGCCCGCCGAAGTTTTCGCCGGGGAGCGGCATTGGGGGTTTTCTTGTCATGGGTTTTCTGCCTGATTTGCATAGTTGCCTCCCTTTCACGCCAATACATAATATCTACTATAATACAATAATTTGTGCTCTTTTTCCAGCAATCCACAGGAAATTTTTTTGTTTCCATTTTGGTTGAATTATACTGGAATCCATATTATAATAAATGTAAAAAAGAGAAAGGATTATTATAAAATGGGAGTTCGCAGCACGAAAGACATCATCCGGGAGGCGAGGCGGAAGGCCGGATTGACGCAGGAGCAGTTGGCCGACGGCATCTGCTCCCTGCAGGCCCTGTCCAGGATAGAGACCGGGGTGTCGGGGGTGAGCCCTGCGACCTTCCAGGCGCTGATGGAGCGTGCCGGCGCGCCCTGCCACCGCTTTCCGGTCTTCGCGGGAAGGGATGACTTCGACTGCTACTATCGCCTGAAACGCGCGGGCTTTTATCTGGACGCGTGGCAGCTTCCCAGGGCCTGGGACGAGCTCAGAGGCATTGAGGAGATGGGCTGGGCGGACAACAGGCTGTACTGCCAGGAATGGCTGCTGCTCCAGTGCAGGCTGCAGTTCCGCTCATACTGCGGCTCCCACCAATCGATTTATGATGCCCTTCTGGATGCCCTGCATATCACGCGCCCTGACATCTGCCTGTCCGATTTCCGGCATCTGATGCTGTCCCAGATTGAAATCAGGCTCCTGACGGCGCTGGCCCAGGAGGAGCTGTATCTGGGAAGGCCGGATGGCTGCCTTGCCATCCACGGACAGATTGCGGAATATCTGGCCAACAGTAAATTCACTTATCTGGAGAAAGAGCGCATGCAGGCGGAGGATGCCGTGGTATATGCCAAGTACCTGATTGCCATGGGGGAGTATGCCGCAGGATTGGAGACGGCGGACTTCCACCGGCACAGGATGGCTGGGAACGTGGAATGCGCGCCTCTGTTCGAACTATGCTTTCTGACAGGCCTGTGCCACCATCATCTGGGAAATCCGGACAGGGCGGATGTCTTCCTGAAAGCGGCATTCTATTCGGCCCAGGCGGTGGACAGCTGCTATGCCGCTGTCTGCAGGGAGTATCTGTGCCAGAGGACGGACTTCCCGGTGACGGAATATATGCGCAGTCTGGAGGCGGTGCCCCTGAAGGAGTATCCGGTTCATGGGATTGACGCCGCAGGGCTTGCAGACGGTGTCTATGACGAGGATTCACCGGATGTCTATACCTTCGGGGATTTGGTTCGGGAGCTCCGCACAGGGCAGAAGATTTCTCAGCAGATTCTCTGCCGGGGGCTGTGCAGCGCGTCCAAGCTGTCTAAGATAGAGGCCGGAGACCTCCAGCCGGACATCGCTCTGGCAGAGGCCCTGCTGCAGCGGCTGGGCATGTCGGAGCGGGCGTTTACTTTCTGGGGAAGCGAGAAGGATGCGAGATTTTATGATCTGAAGTTCAAGTTGATTCACGACCAGTTGCTGCCCAAAGAGACGCGTCGGGAGTATCAGGTGGAGATGGAACGGCTGGTCGATGGGGAAAGTGCGCTCTACCGTCAGGAGTACCTGGTGGACATTGCTTACGAGCCGGAGGATCCAAGGGAAAGAATCCTCCGGCTGTCGGAAGCGCTGGGGCTGACATTGCCGGATTTCGATATTTACAATCTTTCAGGCTACCGCCTGACCTGGCAGGAGCTGTCCATCCTGAACCTCATGGCCCAGAGCTACCAGGCGGCAGGGGAGCAGGGGATGGCGACTTTGTTTTATTCTCATATTCTGCACTATGTCGAAAAGAACAGGATGGATGTTCTTTTCCTGAATACGTTTCTGCCTAACGTGTATTATCGGTATTGTCAGATTCTTTACCGACAGGACCATCATTCTGAATTAATTGCGCTATATGAACGTATTGACATTGCCACATTGAAATGCAACGCAAATAATATTGGCGGCTGTCTGTTTTACTATTCCCAGGTTTTGGCGGAGGCATCACGTACAGAAGAGGCACTCTTGACGGCGGTGCAGGCCTGTGCGTTGAATGATTTGGTGGGGCTTTTCCGTAATGCGTTTGCATTGAGGAAAGGATTCCGCGAGGAGTTTTCCATTGAACTTGAATATTAATTTCGCTTTTCCTTTTCTTCTTCAGGTTCTATATGTGAATACGCCTCCGGCTCTCCCTCAGAGCCTTCCTGCTCCTCCGTCACCTGTACCGCTGCCCCTGCCGCATTTGCCGGAGGCATTTCCGGACGACCATTTATCGTTCCAAATAGCAGGAGCGCAGATAACCATCCTGTCAATATCCGTTTCCAGTTGCTGTTCCGTCTTTCATTCATGAGAAATGCCTCCTTTATCTTTTTGTATACAATACCCCACGGCGAAGGCTGCAAACGCCTTTGATGAGGGCTACGCTAATAAAAAAATACCACATTTCGGAGCGGTTTTCCAGAAATTAAATGGAAATCTGCCATTTTCCATTTTGGTTGAATCCCAGGAGGGTACATTCCCCGATGCTTGCATCGCAACAAACTTTTCCC
>CAJUFO010000179.1 GCA_910585615.1 uncultured Acetatifactor sp. | reverse complement strand
TGTGCCTAATTTTGTGGTATGACTATAAAATCTAACCGCACAGGTGGAAAAATTTGCCATCAGTTCATGATGCTTAGAGCATTCATGGCATACTTTAGCGGCCGTCAGTATAATTAAAGGACAGGGGCGGCACTCTACCCCTGTCCTTACGGCGTATATTGCTGTTTCTGTGTTTTTCACTATATCTATTATACCATGATTTCGTGCGCTCCGGCGCACATGGAATCAAAAGTTGACTCAATTTCCTTCTGAGTCAATATTATACCATAAAACTCCGAAAATTTCAAGTCTTGCATTTTTGCCCCATCCCACTATAATCATAGGAAACACAAGGAAAACGGGGGGGACATCAATGGAAAAAGACGATTTTCAGAAGGAACTTATCCATTTTAACGAAGTGGAGGGAATCATCCGGAACAAACTGGAGAAGCTGTACAGGGAGAAGGCTCCGCTGCAGGAGAGGCTGCTGCGGGAGCGGAAGGAGATGTGGGAGGACAACAGGCACCTGATTCGGGATTTTGACGATGTGATCTTCCTGAACACCCAGGAGACGATAGTGAAATCCGTGGAGCAGCAGCTCGCATGGAATGAAGCCGATATACAGCGGCACGCCAAAATGGAGAAATCCCCCTATTTCGGCCGCGTGGATTTCCTGGAGGGGGAGGAGGGGGAGGCGGACACCATCTACATCGGAGTCTACAGCCTGACGGATGAGGAGTCCCAGGAGATATACGTGGTGGACTGGAGGGCCCCCATTTCCTCCATGTTCTATCAGTTCGATGCAGGCCCGGCCTGGTACGAGGTCCATGGGCATAAGAACCAGGTGGAGATTACGGGGAAGAGGCAGTACAGGATAGAGGATGGGCGCCTGCTCTCCGTGTACGACACGGATTCCTCCATGTACGACGACATCCTGGGGCAGGCCCTTTCGGAATATTCCAACCATAAGCTGAAGGTCATCGCAGGCAGCATCCAGAGGGAGCAGAACGCGGCCATACGCAGCGACACCAAGAGCTCCTGCCTGATCTACGGCCTGGCGGGCAGCGGAAAGACCAGCATAGGCCTCCACCGCCTGGCCTATGTCCTCTACCGCGACAGGGAGACCATAAAGTCCGAGAATATATTGATCCTGTCCAACAACAACATCTTCGGCTCCTACATCTCCACCATACTTCCCGATTTGGGGGAGAAGCCCGCCCAGACCAAGGTCTTCGGCGATTTCCTGGAGGCGTTTCTGGGGGAAGGGCTGGAAATCGAGGATTATTACAGCCAGCTGAAGAGCATCGAAGGCCCTTATGCCGAGGAGAGGATCAAGTGGATTCAGATCAAGTATTCGGCGGAGCTGCTGGAATACTGTATCCGCTACTTTGCCGAATTCCCGTTCCGGATTCCGGAGATCCGCTATGAGGGGGAGGTCCTGGTATCTCAGGAGCTTTTGCAGAGCAAGCTGGACGCCGGGCATTACCATACCTTTCAGTCCAGACGGGAGAGGCTGGAATACCTGGCCAGGAGGGCCATCGAGGATTACTTCCTTCTCCATAAAGAGGAAATACGCGACAGCATCGCGGAGCGCGGGATGGAACGGAATGAAGAGTTATCGGAAAAAGAAATATATGCGCTCTATAAAAGGACCAGGAATGAGTATGTCCAACTGGCGATGGACGGAATCGGCCGCCTGAACAGGCTGGATTCCGGGAAGCAGATGGCGGAGGTCTTCGCAAGGTATCTGCGCCGGGCGGAAGTGCCGGAGGGGGATGAGGAGGCGCAGAGGATGTTCCGCTCGCTGGAGCGGGGGAAGCTCCTGTACGAGGACGCGCTCTTCTATCTGTTCATCAAGGAGCTGATGGGGGAGGCGGCCCCGTTCTCCCAAATCTACCATACCGTGATCGACGAATCCCAGGATTACAGCCTGCTCCAGCTGTATATCGTGAGATATCTGTTCCCGGGGAGCAGCTTCACCCTGCTGGGGGACATCTATCAGACCGTGAATTCCGTGACCACCATGCAAAGGTATGAGGACTATGAAAAGGTCTTCGGGTCTGGCCTGGTCCGAATCCGGCTGGGCAGATGCTACCGCTCCTCCAGCGACATCAATGCGCTGGCGTTTAGGCTGATTGATGAGGAGGAACGCCCCATAGCGGAGGAGTACTCCTATTTCGCCCGGACTGTCAGGAAGCTGCAGTATGTGATATGCAGGGACATGTTCTCCTGCCTCGGGCCCATACTGGAGCGGCTGGAGAAGTACCGTTCCGTGGCGGTCATCGTGGACGGCGAGGAGGACGCCCTTGCGGTAAAGGCCCATCTGCAGGGGCAGAAGGAGGCCCAGCTCCTCCTCTCCCCCGACGACGAGATGAAAAGCAGGCTGTCGGTCATTCCCCTGCTGCTGGCAAAGGGGCTGGAATTCGATGCCGTGATCCTGTTCGGCTGCATCCGTTCCAATGAAAAGAACGCCCATATGAGACGCAAGGTGTATCTGGGATGCACCAGGGCGCTGCACGAGCTGTATTTCGTGGAGAGGGAAACGCTGCCGGAGGGGCTGCGGGAATGCGAGGGGTATATGGAGATTGTGGATTATTATGGAAGGCCATGTACTGGCCTACAAAGCGCCCCTGAAGTCCGGTAGCGGCTCAGGCCCTGGCCGGACTGCTGCGGGGGCCTTGCCGGAAATCCCCGTAAAATGCCTGCCGGAAAGTGGACTTTTTTGCCGCG
>CAJUFO010000178.1 GCA_910585615.1 uncultured Acetatifactor sp. | reverse complement strand
CACAGGACAGATAGACCTGGAGAAGTGGAACCGGTCGTTTCAGGAGCATTTTAGCCTCGTCGCGTTGGATGACGGTATCATCACAGGCTTCGGGGACATAGACAGGACAGGTTATCTGGATCGATTATATGTCCATGCGGATTACCAGGCCAGAGGAGTCGCCACCCATATCTGCGACTGGCTGGAACAGGCGGTTCCGGGGGATATCGTCACCCACGCCTCCATTACGGCAAGGCCATTTTTTGAAAAAAGAGGCTATAAGGCGGTGAAAGAACAACAGGTAGAGCGGCAGGGGATTCTCCTGACAAACTATGTGATGATAAAGGCCGGCAGACAGGGCTGTGGGATTCCTCTATCTGAAAGAAACCGGGCGGCATACGGTGGAAGTGGCGGTCATGGGCGTGGCCAGGGAATGCCACAGGCAGGGCATCGGCCGGAGCCTGTTTGAGGAAGCAAAGGAAAAGGCCGGGCAGATGGGATATTCTTTCATCCAGGTCAAGACTGTCCAGATGGGGCGGTACGATATCTACGATGACACCAACAGGTTCTACCTATCGCTGGGGTTCCGGGAGCTGGAGGTCTTCCCCACGCTCTGGGACGAAGGGAACCCGTGCCAGGTCTACATTATGGCCATTGAGAAGTAGGAAAAATGATTTGATTGTGTGGAGGGTAAAATGATTGTCCGAAAGATGGAACGAAATGACATAGCCGCATGTGCGGATATCTTGTGCGGCGTCTACAATAATGAAATGTGGCAGTGCCGCTGGACGGATGAGACAGCAACGGAATACCTTACGGATTTTTTTGAAGGAAAAAAGTTTGTGGGATATGTTTTGGAAAATGGGGAAGAGATTGTCGGCGGCATATTTGCCCATGAAAAAGTTTGGTGGAACAACAGCGAGATATTTGTAGAGGAAATGTTCATCCAGCCGCAGCTGCAGCGGAAGGGATATGGAACGATGCTGATGAGACAGATTGAGAAGTGCGTAGCGGAAAAGGGATTGGCAGGGATAACCTTGTCTACCAATAAGTACGCTCCTGCGACAAACTTCTATCGAAAAAACGGATTCCGGGATTACGGCCATGTCCTGTTTATGGCGAAAGAAATGAGTCCGGGCAATTAGATTCCAGGTAATTAGAGTCCGGGCAGTTAACTTCAAGTTGAGCTCCGAACCCTGCGCACAACCTCACAGGTATGGTCAGGCCAACCGCATTTCCGTATAATATTGAAGAAGAGCATTCAAATGAAAAAGAGCATTCATAAACATAGTTGCTGTCCCGCTGGAAGGCAAATCCCGCGGGAACAACATGAAAGGAGACGGAAATGTTCGATAACGTGAAAGCAGGAAAGCAGATTGCGCTGCTTCGGAGAAGCAAAGGCCTGACCCAGGAGGACGTCGCCAGACAATTGAACATCAGCCCCCAGGCAGTGAGCAAATGGGAGAACGGCCACACCATGCCGGAGCTGTCTGTCCTTGTGGAGCTGTCAGAGCTGCTGGGATGCACCATAGACCAGATCCTCTTCCCGGCGCCTGTGCCCGCCGCGGGAGCCAACCTTGAGCAGACGCTGCTGCCATACGCCCCCATCGCGGATTTTTCAGGCAGGCGCTGGCCCCGCAGCATGTCCAAGCCCGCCGTACTGTCAGCCATCAAGCTTTTCATGGGATTGGAAGAGCGCAGGGACACCATGAACCGACAGATAAATGACGATACGGAATACATCCTCCAGGCTGCGTTTTCCGGCATCACCTTCGGCTATTCCTGGGAGCCTGACGACGACTGGGAAAGCTGTCTTGAGCCATACGGCCTGACCTGCGAGGTTCATGCCAGCGGGGACTCCACGCAGGAAGGGTTCATCCGGATGGCAGTTGACAATATAAAGAGCGGATATCCCGTAGTCGTCCTTCCGAAGGAATACACCGACACCATATTGGCCACAGGATTTTCCAATCAGGGCAGAGTCCTGCGGGGAATCCCCTTTCTGGACGGTGACGATGACAAGAATTCCGCCATGTCTTTCGGGCAGTTGAAAAACTTTCCGGAATGGTATGGGAAAGAGTCCCGCCTGGTGCTCGTCAAACCGGGCTCGAAGAAGATATCCCTCCCTGATAAATGCCGGGAAGCCCTGGGGCGGGGCTTTCAGCTTTTGAGCAATAAGAGACATCTGACCGATCGTCCGCTTGTGGGATGCGGGCTGGTGATCTATGACAACTGGTGCGAGGAGCTGCGCAGGGAGACGAATCAGGAGCTGGTGGAGATCGGATGTATGTTCCCCCATATTTTCATCCACTATGAGGGGAAGCTTCGGATCAGGGAATTCCTGGAACTCTGTACCCACCTGATACAGGATGGGGACAAAAGCGCATTCACGTCAGCCATCTCAAAATATGAGGAGATACTCTCCCTCTGTGAGAGATGCATCCAGGAGATGCTCCCCAGGACGCCAGAGGACGCGGCGGAAGCCCGGGCAAAACGGCAGGCCTATGTCGGCATCCTGCAAAGATGCAGGGAGCTGGAAGAGGAGGCGCTGGAGGCCATAAGGCCTTCTGTGGAAGCCCTGGGCAGGTGACGGCTATTCTGCCGAACCAGGCTGCCCCACCAGGTGCTTCAGAAAGATACTTTAGGTAGTAAGGCAACACAAATATGATAAGATAGTAGCGGAAAGTAGCGGAAAACAACGGCATGGACGGCGTGGCGGGCTGCATGGAGAAGCATCCGCCATGAGAGGAAGGA
>CAJUFO010000177.1 GCA_910585615.1 uncultured Acetatifactor sp. | reverse complement strand
GGAACCGGGACATGTACTGTTCCGGCCTGAGATAGCTCTTACGGTATGCGTGATAGACGGCGGTGGAGACATCCTGCATGGGCCAGGTCTTCCAGCCGTCAGCATCCACGGTGGAAACCTCCCGCTTGTCGAAGTCCAGATCGAACGCGCCGGTAATCTTATCAGGCGTCTCTATCCGCAGTGCCAGCAGCTGGTCATACTGCTCGGCGGTGACCGGCTCCATTCCAGCGAAGGCGCTCGTCTGGAGCGCAGCGATCCCCGGCCCCTGCTCCTCACGCAGATACCGGCGCAGGAACTTGGCGATCTCCAGGATATCCTCCGTCCTGTCCAGCTGGAAGAACGACCTTTCTCCATTCTCCCGAACACAAAACGCCGTATACTTTCGGGCCGCTTCCTCCGCCGCCCGTGCTTCAGCTTCCTCTTTGTCGAGGCGGGTACGGATCGCCTCCTGTGTCTCACGCGGGACTAACGCCTCATACATGTCCAGGAGCACCCCCTGCATCCGTTTCTCCACGGTGGTGCCCTGCTCCACCAGTACAGAGGAGAGGGCGCTCAGCTTATCCTCCTGGAACCATACGTCCAACTGCACATAGTTGCTCATACGCCGCCCTCCTTCTCATGCTCCGTGGGGGCGGACGCCGGTTTGAGCGCAGCCGCCTTGGGCTGGTTGGGACGGGGCGGACGCTTAGGCCGGGTGGGCGCGGACTTGGCGTCCAGATACTCCCGCAGCGGCTCAGGCACCGTCTGCTCATAGAGCAGACGCAGGGCCTCGTCCATCTTCTTCTGCACTGTGGTGTTGTCTTTTTTCAGATAGAACACCAGCGCCTCCATCTTCTCGCTGTCGAAGGACAGTTTGATCTCGTTGTTTTCCATTCCATCATCCCTCCTACATGGTGTGTCCCATTTGGAACAGGGCAGACCCATCCAGACTCTCCGCAGGGGCGGCGGCTATGGTCATCTGGTAGGGACCACTCAGCCAGCGAACGCCGCGCTCATCCAGGAACCTGTTTCCGGTTCGGTTCATGATCTCCAGGTCGAAGTCAGAAGCGTCAACTGTCCCCAGCGCGGAGGGCAGATCCCGGCCCACATAGACCACGCAGAGGGTGGCCCAGTTTGTGATCTCCGGGTGATCCCGAACCGCGCCCTGGTACACCGCGGACTGTTTGACAGCCTCAGCGTCTGTAACAGAGCCAGAGACAAAACCGCTTGCCCAGTGCGGCCCGGCGTCGCCGCCCAGAGCGATGCGGGTGAAGCGGATAGGCATCTGAGCGGTCATGCGCACCAGCGACCGCTCCGCCTCATCTCGGGCAAGGTCAAGCCGGTTGTCTTTGCTGGCCCAGGGCAGGTGGGACGCCATGTCCTCCAGCAGTTCCCGTACCACGTTGACCTGGCGGCGGCGGTCGTCGCCGGTGTCCTCCAGCGCGGTCACGAAGTTCCGCAGATTCTGGATGGTCCCTCTCTGCAATTGGAGAGAGGCGGGCACAGCCGCCGCGCTGCCGCCGGCCTGTTCCAGCTCACGGTCGAACTGCTCCATCAGCTTCGGATCGGGGACCTGTTCCTCCAGCCTTGCCATGCCCTGGAGGATGGCGTCTGTCCAGAGGCGGCGCTGGGCCTGCCAGGGGGGAGCACCCTCCGGCTGGTGGCGTTCCCATCCGTTTTGGCGCTCGATGGCGTAGGCGGTGAGGCCCTCGGCCACGAGGGGGATATTGAACCTGTTCACAGCTCCGCACCCCCTATCCCATCACAGGCCCCATGGACTGCTCCGCCTCCATAAAAGCGTCGTGGGCTTCGTTGAACCGCACCAGTTCCTCCGGGTCTACGCCGGTGAGTACGATCTCTGTCCCTTCAGGCGTGTCGCAGATCTCAGACACACGGGCATTGAGCAGGGCGGCATGATCCTCCTGCCCGGCGTCCGTCAGCTCACACAGATTTTCCACCAGCACCGACTGCTCCGCTTCCTCATGGCACAGGAACATCAGCCCGCCTCCTTTCAGCATGGGAAGCAGATCCTTCAGGAGAAGCTCAGGCGCTTTCTTCTCCTGGAGCTGCTGGCAGTATTCCGGATGATACTCCACTTCGATGCAGCCGTCGTGCATATCCACCGCCGATACTTCGGGGCGCTGCTTCAGGGCAGCTCGGAGCATAGAGTCCAGCCCGCTGCCCTCCTGGATTGTCAGATCCAGATGCTCCTCCAGATCCTCGAAATAGACACACCAGTTTCCGCTGGTGGTGTTCTCCGTCCCCCAGCGGATGATAAAGTCCGCCGCCCGATCCATCTGAGCGTTGACGATGTCCCGCATTCCGGGAATGTAGGCCGCGAGGCGGGCGTAGTCATACTTCTCCGCGTCAACGAGTATCCCGTCATTGCTGCCCTGGCCCAGCGCCAGCAGGCAGTGGATGATACCGTTCCTGTGGAACATACAGCCCTTGTTCTCCCGAATAAACGGCTGCTCCACCAGTGGGGTGATCTTCAGCCGGCAAAAATCCTCATGGGACAGTTCCACCACTTTTTCGATCTGGCAGTCGTCCATCTGAAAATTGACCGGCTTTTCTGTAAAATTTGCTTTGAATTTCATAGTGCGTTTCCTCCTCTCTGCAATTATGGCAGATAGCTTCTGGGATTGGTCCGCTCTCCGTTGATGCGCACCTCGAAGTGGAGGTGGGGGCCGGTGGAGCGCCCGGTGGAACCGGAGAGGGCGATCACATCCCCGGCCTCCACCGTCTGGCCCACCCGCGCCAGCAGCTGGGAGTTGTGGCCGTACAGGGTAGACAGACC
>CAJUFO010000176.1 GCA_910585615.1 uncultured Acetatifactor sp. | reverse complement strand
CGATAAATCAAGTTTTGGTTGGATTCTCCCAAATATGCCTGCCTTGTATCCAATTCCGCTTCGGGTTATAATACAAGCAATCATTGAGTACAGGAGGGGCCACAATATGAACGAGCACTTCATCGGCATCCAGATATCAAAATTCCGGAAAGAGGCCGGGCTGACCCAGGAGGAGCTGGGGGAGGCGGTGGGCGTCAGCGGCCAGGCCGTAAGCCGCTGGGAGTGCGGCGGCGCGCCGGATGTGATGCTGCTGCCTGCCATAGCCGACAGGCTGGGGGTTACGGTGGATGCCCTATTCGGGAGGGACGGAGGCGCGCGGGTGCCCGTGGAGGATGTGGTGGGCGGATGGCTGTGCTCTTTTCCCAGGAAGGAGCGGCTAGACTGGCTCTGTCGGCTGGTCTGGTCCTCTGTCAGGCATCTGCTGGAGGACGAGCTGGGGATTCCTGACCTGGGATATCTTCAGACCTGCCATCCCGACATGGGCGACGGCAGGAACCGGCTGATGCTCAGCCAGCTTCGGACGGCAGGAGGCCTCATGCTGGATGTACACGCTGAAGATCTGTCCTTCGTCACGCTCTGGCCGGAGCCGGAAGACGGCTATGCCGCCTGGTTTGCACCAAAGGACGAATACCGCCGTCTGTTCGGGCTCCTGTCCAGGCCGGGCTGCCTGGAGCTGCTGGAGCATCTCCACTGCCACAAGCGCAGCTACTTCGTGGCACAGGCCGTGGCAAAGCAACTGGATATGCCCGAGGAAACTGTGGAGGAGCTGTTAAAGGCCCTGGAGGAGCGACAGATTCTGCGCTCTGTGGAGCTGGAACTGGAAAGCGGGGAGGCCAGAGCCTATGAGCTTGCCGAACCGGCGGCATTCGTCCCCCTGCTCTACATTGCCCGGTGCTTCATGCAGGCCGGAATGAACCATATCCGTGTGGGGAACGATGCCGCGCCCCTGCTCCGGAAGGGAACGTGGAAAGACCAGTACGGCTCCCGCAGCGCCGTGCAGACCGGGGCGAATTACATTTATTTCGGGAATTATGACAATTCCGGCCTGACGGAACAGCTACCGGCAAAGGGCAGGGAGACGCGAAAGGATAAGGAAGAGGATGGGAAACAGGACGGTTAAAGCGTACAAGTCGGACGGCATGGGCCGATATCCGAAAAGGTTCTGGAAGGAAAACACATTGACAATCCTCGTCCTGGCCGTATTGTGCGGGATCCAGGTGGGGGCCAACATACTGATGATGTGGTCATTTCAGGGCATCATCGACAGAGACATGAATCGGTTCCTGTTCTGGATGCTGCTTCTGGTGGCTGTCTGGTTCCTGATCCATGGATTGAGCGGCCTGGAAACCTGGCTGCGATGCCGGGGGATACGCTGCATGAACAATGCCATCCGCCAGGATATCGCCAAGGCGCTGCTGCGGAAAAGCTATCTGGAGTTCCACGGACAGTCCGTGGGGGATTATCTGGCCCTGTTCACCAATGACATCAGCCAGATCGAGAGTCTGGCCTGGAATCCTTTTTTCGACTGTATCCGCTCCGCTGTCACCGTAATATTCAGCATCGCCGCGCTGCTCTCCCTCCACTGGTCCTTGCTGGCGGCGTCGGTTGCCACTACGGCAATCATGCTGTCCGCTCCAAAGCTTTTCCACCGGAACATGGAGCGTCTGGGGGCTGTCTGTACCCGGGAACAGCAGGCAGCGGTGAGCCGGTTAAAGGACCTCCTGTCCGGCTATGATGTCCTCCGCTTTTTCAACCGGGAACAGCTCTTCCTCCAGGGGACAGAGCAGGCCAGCCAGCGGATGGAAGGGCCCAGGTTCCGTCTGGCTTATGTGAAGGGATTCACCGGTGCGGGGATGGGCTGCGTCAACATTGTCTGCCAGATGCTCCATGTGGCACTGATCGGCATATTGTCTGTCCGCGGAATCATCCTGCAGGGGGCGCTGACAGGCGGCGGCAATCTATGCGGGAATCTTTCAGCCGGATTGGGCGGCATGGTCCAGAATGTGCTGTCCATGTCCTCCGCGAAGCCGTATTTTCAGAAGCTCCCCCTGCATATGGAACAGATTGCCATAGACGGAGCGGACAGGGCTGCGGAGGGAATCGGGGGCATGGAGCCGGAAATCGCCGGAAAGAAGATTGCCATGGAGCAGGTGGGCTTCTGCTATGGGGAGAAGACAGTTCTGCAAAATTTCAGCGCCTGTTTTGAAGCGGGCGGGAAGTATGCGCTGACGGGGCCTTCCGGCTGCGGAAAATCCACGCTGCTCATGCTCCTCCTGGGATGCCTGCCGGGATACACGGGCTCTGTCCGCCTGGGCGGCCGGGAGCTTTCGCAGTACAGGCCGGAACAGCTATGGCGTCAGATCGGCTATATCCAGCAGGATGTATTTCTGTTCGACGCTACCATCCGGGACAATCTCACACTGGGGGAGGAATTTTCGGAAGACGCGATACAAAAGGCCCTGCGGGACAGCGCATTGGAAGAGAATCTGCGTTCAATGCCCCGTGGCCTGGATACGGTCGCGGGGGAAAACGGCGGGAACCTCTCCGGGGGCCAGAGGCAGCGGGTGGCCATTGCCCGGGCCCTGCTCCACAGCCGCTCCATCCTTCTGGTAGACGAGGGGACCAGCGCGCTGGATAGGGAGAATGCGGACATAATTGAAAGGAATCTGCTGTCCAGGCCGGAGCTGACGCTGATTCTGGTCAGCCATCATCTTTCTCCGGAACGGAAGGCGCAGTTCACCCGGGTGTTCACGCTGCCGGGGCTGGGGGGCTCCCGAAGGCGGCGATGAACCGGGAGCTGGCGCTGCCCGCGGTAAGCTCCGTGAGCAGGATGAGCAGCTCGTTCCCCTGGCCGAAGGCCTCCTCGGCAAAGGAGAAGAGGGCGCGAAGCCTGGACTGGGCCTTATCGGTCTCGCATTTCATCCCTGCCACCTGTGCCCGGA
>CAJUFO010000175.1:1768-3066 GCA_910585615.1 uncultured Acetatifactor sp. | reverse complement strand
AGATAGCCGTCATCTGCCTATAGCCCCACAGTTGGCCTTATCGCCTCCAGCGCCTCCACTTCCAGCTCCCTGCATCTTTGCAGGATGCCGATATAGGCCTGCCGCTGTGCCCGGGCTTCGGCCGCGTCCGCAGGCGTCATGGGGAGCATTTCCTGGACGCATTTCTCACAGATTGAAAGTATCTCCTCATATTTCGAGATGGCTGCCGTGAACGCCCTTTTGTCGATATCCTGTATCAGATGCGTACAGAGCTCCAGGAATTCCCTGATCCGGAGCTTCCCTTCATAGTGGATGAAAATATGCGGGAACATGCATCTGATTTCCACCAGCTCCTGACGCGTCTCCCGGCGGAGCTCTTCGCACCAGTTGTCATAGATGACCAGCCCGCATCCCACAAGCGGCTGATCGGTCAGATGCCTCTCATTGCTCAAAAGCCGATATCCCCGCACCAGAGCCTCCCTGCATTTATCAGGGACGGCAATTTTCTTTGAGCCCGGTCTGACTAGCACCAGTTCTGACTCTTTCGCATACCATTCCGGAAAGCCTTTCAGCTGCCCGAAAGACATGACGGAGTTTTTGTCGTCGTTACCGTCCAGAAAAGGGATTCCCCGCAGGATCCTACCCTGATCTGAAAAACCTGTGGCCAGAATGGTATCCGTGTATTCCCTGGGAATGACGACTACGGGATATCCGCTCTTTATATTGTCAGCCGCCATCCGGATGAAGCTTTCCTGGGTGAAGTCCGCGCTGGCATGAACCTGGCAGGTCAGTCCGTATGCCCCAAGGCAGCTTTCCCAGTCATCGTCAGGCCCCCAGGAATAGCCGAAGCTGATGCCGGAAAACGCGGCCTGGAGGATGTACTCCGTGTCGTCATTTACCTGTCGGTTCATCGTGTCCCTGCGTTCTTCCAATCCCATGAAAAGCTTGATGGCCGACAGTATGGCGGGCTTGGACATGCTGCGGGGCCAGCGCCTGCCTGTAAAATCCGCAATGGGGGCGTATGGCAGCAGAGTCTGCTCAAAATTGGCCCCCGGGGCAGGCACAGGCGCCGGGAAGAGAATCTGGTCTATGGTGCATCCCAGCAGCTCTGTCAGCTCCACAAGGACAGACAGCTCCGGCATGGTATGGCCATTCTCCCATTTGCTCACGGCCTGGGGGCTGATGTTCAATTCTCTGGCTACGTCCTCCTGGGTCAGGCCTTTGTTTTTTCGAAGCAGCGCAATCTGCTTCCCCGCTTTCACATTATCGAACATTTCCGTCTCCTTTCCTGCTATTCCGGCCGAATCTGCCTCCCAGCG
>CAJUFO010000175.1:0-1668 GCA_910585615.1 uncultured Acetatifactor sp. | reverse complement strand
TACATGGCTCTGAGCCTGTCCAGGGAATACACATGGTCAATATTATCGACCTGTCTGCACACTTCCTTATCCTGATACAATTCCAGCGCCACGCTTTCGTTTGGATAGTACGGTTCCAGCAGAATGTCGTCGTCAACTCTTCGCTGACACTTGTCAATGGACATTATGTAGACCTGGCACGGATTCGCCTCATCCCAAAGCGCAGGGAAGACCTCCAGTTCCCGGAACCCCAGCGAAAGGTAGAACCTGTTGGTGTCATCGTAGATATCGTATCGGCCCATCTGGACGATCTTGACCTGGATGAAAGAATATCCCATCTGCCCGGCTTTTTCCCTTGCCTGCTCGAAGAGGCTCCGGCCAATGCCCTGCCTGTGGCATTCCCTGGCCACGCCCATGACCGCCACTTCAACGGTATGCCGCCCGGTTTCTTTCAGATAGAGGAATCCCACAGGCCTTTCGGCGTCAAATGCGCAGAAGAAAGGCTTTCCCCTGCTGCCTGCAATGTATTCCTCCCGGGCCTGGGGGATGCCGAACCAGTCCGGGAGCGCCTCCAATATGGTCCTTGCAATATTTCCTTTCTCCGCGTCGCTGTCAATCTGTTTTATTAGCATAATGCTCCCCCTTGGTTCCTCAGCCCTGCCTGTCTCCTTTTATCATCACATAATTCGTAAGAAGAATCCCCTGCCGCTCTACCTGTTGTTCCTTTACGACTTTATACCCTCTTTTTTCAAAAAACGGCCTTGCGGTAATAGAGGCATGGGTGAGGATATCCCCCTGAGCCGCCTGTTCCAGCCGGTTACAGATTTCAGTGGCGACACCTCTTCCCTGATAATCCGCGTGGACATATAAGCGGTCCAGATAGCCTGTCCTGTCTATATCCCCAAAGCCAACGACAGTATTATCTTCAACCACGACGATGCTGTAGTGCGCTTTCAGGGTCTGGTTCCATTTCTCCAGGTCTACCTGCCCTGTTGCCCAGACATCCAGCTGCTCCTTTGTATAGTCTCTGGCATTCACCCTGTGAACCGTATCATAGAAGAGCTCCGCCAATTCCTTACAATCTGACGATTGATATTCTCTTATAAGCATTCCGTTTCCAAGCCTTTCTCTTCACCGGGGAACCCTACTGTAGCATCAATTAAGGCAGAACACTGAAATGTCCTGCCTATGAATCATAAGTGAAAATCATTCTGCTTCTTTTAAATACGTTCTTGCCTGTTCTTCTGTTAAGTCGAACTTCGCCCGTAGTCTCATTATAATTTCTTCCTCTGAAAGGCCCAAATCTTTTCCCATTGAAATTGCTCCAAAAATCTTGCCTATTTCTTTCCCAATCTTCTGGTTCTCCCTGTCGCGCATCAGTAATGTCATATATTCCCGCCTCCATTTCCGATTCTTCTTTGCCTTCTCCACAGCACTTTCCAGCTTCTTTACAAATGCATCTTCCGATGGTCTGCCTGCCACATAGTCTAAGAACGCTTTCAACTCCTCGCTTATATCCCCCTTTTTGCCATCTGCATTTAGGAAAATCTTTTTTGCCCCATCATTTAACATGACCTCCGTGTCTTCCTTGCAGATATTTTCAAAGGAATACCTATAGCGGCCCTTTCCAAACAAGTCTGACAGGCAGATGAAGATGATGTAACTATCGTTCAACGTATCGTAGTCCTG
>CAJUFO010000174.1 GCA_910585615.1 uncultured Acetatifactor sp. | reverse complement strand
CTTACTTATCGTATGCTGCAAAGAAATGCAGAAGCTTTTTCCGGTAAAGCGCAGGCTGCTCATAGGCGCTGCAAAGATGCCTTGCCTCCGGTATGATCACAAGCTCCTTCGGCGCCCGGCACAGGGAGTGGTTATGGACGGAATTCTTCATATAGACATAGGTGTCCTTCTCCCCGTGAAAGAACAGCACAGGCCTTTGATTGGTCTTCAGCGCTTTTGCCGTGTCGGCGTCCTTCATGCGAAAGCCCCCTAAGAGCCTGCAGAACAGGTCTACCCGAAACAGCAGCAATCCGATCCAATGCAGGTGGAACCACCTGGCGGCCAGATCCTGGAGCTGGCCCTTCATGGACCGGAAGCCGCAGTCGGCGATGAGGCCCCTTACTTCCTCCGGCAGCCTGTGCCCCGCGGCCATCAGTACCGCCGCCGCCCCCATGGATTCGCCGTACAGGTAGATGGGCAGCCGGTCTTTGTTCTTTCCGGCCGCATACCAGGCCCATTCCTGGATATCGTATTGCTCCATTGCCCCGAAGGTGATGAATTCTCCTTCGCTCTCTCCGCAGCATCTCTGGTCGATGAAGAGCAGGCTGCACTTATGCTCATGAAGGAACCTTGCGATGTTTGCAAAATCTCCGAAGCTGCTGCCTTTATAGCCATGGCATAGCACGACGATGCGCTCCGCGTCCTTTGCTGGAAAGAAGGAAGCGTGCAGCAGAAGGCCGTCTGCGCTCCTGATATGGCAGTCCTGCATGGCCTGGCCCTGGCACCACGCCTTGCCGGCTTCGTACTCTTTCTCGAATTTGTATCTGGGATGATTGACCTTCATCTGGGACAGGCGGAACCATTTCTTGACATCCCGCTTGGTCCTGCAGTGGACTGTCAGCTCGAAAAAAGGCCAGCCCAGGGACAGAAATATGCCTGTGGCGGCTGAGGCGGCTGCGATTTTAAGGAGTTTATGTTTCATGGCGGATATTCCTCTTGTTCTTTGGGATAATCTTTGGAGCAGTCTTTCAGAATACAGTATATACCATTCGGGGCCGCCTTACAACTGTTTTAAAATTCTGGTAACTCTTCTTGACGAAAGAGGGAATTTTCTGTATAGTAGATATATCGGCAGAAAGATTTCTGTAAACTGCAGACTGCCAGGATTTACAGTGATGCCTCTGGGAAAGTGCTTGGCTGGCGGTCGGCAGTCGGGTTGTACTGTAAATTTAGCCGGTGCGCAGTATGGATTTCAGGCTGTATCATGATGAGGAGGTACGTGTATGCAGGAAGTGATCAAAATTTATTCCAAGGCCCACCCGAACATCCAGTTGAAGGCGATTCCGGGACATTTCGTGACCCCGAATTCCCACGTCAACTATTTTCTGGACATGACGACCTTGAAGGCCAGGCTCAGCGAGGCGTCCATGGTGGCGAGAGAGCTGGGAAGGCAGGTTATGATATCGACGGTGGTGGACACGATCGTCTGCATAGACGGCTGTGAGATCATCGGCGCGTTCCTGGCGGAGGAGCTGACCAGGGCGGGAATCTATTCCAGAAACGCCCACAAGACGATCTATATCATCACGCCGGAATATTCCACATCCGGACAGATGATGTTCCGGGACAACTATCTGCCCATGGTCAAGGATAAGAACGTGCTCCTCCTTCTGGCCAGCGCCACCACAGGAAAGACAGTGTCGAAGGCCATCCAGACCCTGACCTATTACGGCGCTTCCATAAGCGGGATCAGCGCAGTGTTCAGCGCCGCCAACAGCATCGTGGGGATTCCGGTGAATTCCCTGTTCACCACGGCGGACATTCCGGACTATACGACATACAGCTCAGAAAAATGTACCATGTGCAAGGAGAAGAAGCCCATCGACGCTTTTGCCAATGCCTTTGGGTATTCCAAGATCAGCTGACAGTTCCGGCGATATTTGAAGATTCCTTTCTGGCAGGACCGGCGAAGGGCGGTTCTGCCGGAAAGGATTTTTGTCTGTCTATATCCGAGGGCCGATCTGCAGGCGCGTCCTTCGAGTACGAATACGGAGAATGATGCATCATACAGATTCCGATCTTTACGATTCTAAATATCCCCCGGGCGAAATGCGATGTACCTCGCCCTTTTCACCCATCTCCTGAAAATACAGTTCTGTGGCCGTGGGATTATGCACCTGTCTGCCGTCCACGGAAAACTCCAGCCGCTGCCAGGCCTGCACATAATCGTAAATCTGGATATTGGTGGCGTACCATATGTCATCATGCCCGCCGGTAAAGGCGGCGAATTCTTCTATCACATTCCAGTTGGCGTTCACCTCGAACTCATAGCTGTGCCCCCAAAGGTAGAACATCCAGGAGCCCCACAGGGGCGTCTCTTCCACGAACTTCTTCGCAAGTCCCATCAGCTCCGGGTCATTGTGATGGCAGGTCGCCTCCAGCCTGAGCCAGTCTCCCGGCAGGTCGAAGGAGTGGCTGGAGATGACCGTCCTGCCGTATGCCAGCCCTGCCTTTTTCAGACAATCCACAGTGGCGTCGCTGTAGGTGCCGAAGGGGTATGCCATTCCCCGGATAATGGTGTGGAATTGGTTCTCCAGATTCTCCCGGTCCTTCAGCAGCTCCCACATGGCCAGATTCTCCGGCAGCCTTTCCAGAAAGGGATGGGTCAGCCCATGCACAGCCACTTCGTGCCCGCTGGCGGCGTAAGTCTCGGTGGCCTGTCTGGCGGTGAGCCTGCGGTGGAAGGCTCCCTCCGGATAAGTGGTCCCCTCCGGCGCGAACAATCCGCTGTTCAGATTAAAAGTACCCTTCAGGCCGTTTTTGTCCATGATATCCATTAGCCTGATGTCCTGCTCCACGCCGTCGTCATAGCTCAGGGTGAGCGCTTTTGCCTTCCCCTTTGGGAAGCGCATGATGAGTCCTGACATATGTATTCCCTCCTTCATGATGGGGCCAGTCTGTACATGGCCTTATCGCTCGTTTAGTCCTGTACATATTGTAGCATAAACATGGCAAAAATCCAGTAGAATTTGGAGAAAACATCCATGCCCTATATCTTCCGCAGATACCGCCTCAGCAAAAAGCGGATCCACACAGCCGATGACGCAAATGCGGGCAACATGAAGACAAGAGTATCTTCAAAAACCGCTTTCCCGATCCAAAAGGAGGGCAGCGGGGACATGATATACTGCG
>CAJUFO010000173.1 GCA_910585615.1 uncultured Acetatifactor sp. | reverse complement strand
CTGCTGTTCCCGTTCTGAGACAGCCCTATTTCTCCTCGTCCTCCATGTTCTCCTACCTGCCGTTCCCGTACTGAAACAGCCCCATTCTCCCGCCGCCCTTTCCGGAACCGATTATTGATCGTTCTTTTCAAAGACGAAATCCTTTTTCCCGTGCAGCGCTCTTGCCAGGCACAGCAGGAGCAAAATCATGACCAGCCAATACCACCAGTAAAACTGATAAGCCCCCAGCTTCTCCACCTCCTCCGGCGGCGCCCCCACGATCTCTTCGATTTTATAGCCGATCTTCCCCCAGGGCGTCCACTCCAGCGCACGCACGGCGGCTCCTTTCGCCAGGATATAATTTCCCAGGGGCACAAAAGTCGTTACCGCCAAATCCAGCATAGCGTTGCCCACTATGCTCTGCAGAATCTCATGCAGCAGGAGCATGGCGCTCCAGAAGCAGAAGATATTCAGACAC
The DNA here is from genome assembly GCA_910585615.1 of uncultured Acetatifactor sp. GTDB lineage: Bacteria > Bacillota > Clostridia > Lachnospirales > Lachnospiraceae > Acetatifactor. Next base: position 2,764 of record CAJUFO010000173.1, on the reverse strand, counting down.
TGCTTTACACAAATGTCCCCGAACTCCTCCGACAGGATAAAAGCATGCTCCGACTCCACGGGCATCTTTCGCCTGATGGAGAGCAGCAGTCCCGCGAAGGCAAGCAGGCACAGCAGTGCGAATCCTGTTCTCACAGCTGTTTTCATGTAAAAAAATTCATCCCTGTCCCGGTATCTGATCAGGACAGGATACCGGGAGCTCTGGGTCTGTCCGCCGCTGGTGGCCGCCAGCAGCAGAAAGGGGAACAAAACCAGAATGATATGATAGTTGTTGAATACCCACACCATGAATTCCCCCTGGCAGCCTGCCGGGTATTTCCACAAAAAGTCCGCTGCCATCACATGTCCCACCACCAGGGCGCAGAGCAGCCAGAAAAGCAGCCCCCTCGCCAGACGGCATTCCCTGATCTCCACTCTAAGCTTTGCCAGCATGACAATCCCCTCCTATGAACAAAAGACAGCCTATCGTAAACAGCGCCAGCTCATACAGGGGAATCCCCCAGCCTCCCAGCGCAGGATTGCTGTAGGCGGCCGGGTCTATCAGCTTAAACGCCTCCCAGGCCCTGGGGGCGGCCACCCCTGTGAACACACAGTAGCAGACCGGTATCAGCAGCGCCAGATATCTATTTCGGACAACCGCGCTCAGGCCCAGCCCCCATACCGCGAATGCCGCCCCCAGCACGCCTGCGTTCACGGCATACATCATACCGTACAGAAACGGGAATCTCCCGGCTAATTCCGGCAGGAAGCGGATGGGATTCTCCACCTTTCCCGAGCCCAGTATGAATTTGCAGAAAAGCAGCCACCCTGCCATAGGCAGGAACAGAGACAGGGAACCGCTGCAGGCCACCGCGGCGATCTTCGCCCTCCGATATTCCCCTCTGGAAGCCTTCAGCACCATCAGCCCCTGAAAGCCGCTGTCCCTCTCCCTCCGATAGGACAGCACAAAGGGGAACATGACCGTAACGGGCCAGAGGATCGTCAGCGGCGTAAACCGCAAACTGTCCAAAAACTTGCTCAGATAAGGTCCGCTGTCACTGAAGATCCTGCCTCCCGTCTGATCCAGACGCCCTTCCAGCATCATGAAAAGACCGAATGCCGTTGTGGCGGCAAAGGCCCAGGAGCCCAGCGCCCTCTTTATTTCCGTTTTTACCATAATGCATGCCCTCCCCTGCACCGCTCTTCTTCGTGGATTCCACTGTCTGATATATCTGATTAACGGACGTTTCGTTACAGATTTCATTTCTCAATTCCATTTTCTGGCGGGAGCAGAATTTCAAGCGCAAAATCGCCATCGTCATATTTCGGGCAGTATGGAGGCGCAGGGAAAGCCAGAAAGACCAGCCGGGCAGTCGGCTGGTCTCTCCGTCATCACATCTCTCACTCTTCCATGGAACAGTTTGCCGCCGCTCCCCGGCAGCTGCAGTAAATCTGTATCGCCTTGTCCGCAAATCCCGCAGTCCCTTTGCCGCCTGCCCCATCGATATTCTCCGTAAAATCTCCGCCGGCGGCGTACATTCTCCCAAGCCCGGAAAGGATATCCTCCGTACACTTGTAATAGTGCTCCGTGATAAATGCCTGCAGTTTCCCCGCAAGGGCCTGGGCCTCCCCGGATGCCGGATCCGTGTCCTTTATCCTGCCGAACTCTGCGAATATCCGCATCATCTGTGCGCCCAAATCCCTCTCCTCCTCGGAAGTCCTGTCTTTTGCTTTCTCTTTGAACTCTTTATATGCGGCGGTGTCTCCCCAGGACGCTTTGGCCTGTGCCGCATATTCCTCCATCCTGCTGGTGTCAAATGCTGAAAAATCCATGGTATTTCCTCCTGTCTCCTTTATTCCACGGGCCAGCTCGATCAGGTTCTCCAGATGCTCCTTCTTCAATGTCAGCAGGGCTATCTGCTGCTCCAGCGCCCTGTCCCTGTCATAATCCGGGCTCTCCATGATCTTCCTGATCTCCTTCAGCGGAAATTCCAGTTCCCGGAACAGCAGAATCTGCTGCAGGCGCTCCAAATCTGTATCGTCATACAGACGGTATCCCGCATCGGTGTATTCTGCCGGACGCAGAAGCCCGATTTTGTCATAATACTGTAGAGTGCGTATACTCACTCCGGCCAACCCGCTCACTTCATGTACTGTCCTCATCGGCTTTTCCTCCCGTGTGATATCACTATAAACTATAACGCAGCGTCATAGTCAACCCCTTTTTTATAAATTTATGCAGAAAGCTTTGTCCGGGGATTTTCTATTGCTTTTCTCTCCTAAAAAATGTATACTTAAGCCAAATCAGAAATCAGAGGTGAATCTTATGAGCAGAAAAAGAGCAGTGGTGTCCCTGGGGCACGACGCGTTAGGTTATACCACAGGGGCCCAGCGGGACGCGGTGCAGGTGACGGCCCGGGCGCTGGCGGATCTGGTGGAGGAGGATTACCAGCTGACCATCACCCACAGCAACGGCCCCCAGGTCAGCATGATCCACAAGGCCATGACGGAGCTGCGCCGGGTCTACACCGACTACACCCCCGCTCCCATGTGCGTGTGCTCCGCCATGAGCCAGGGCTATGTAGGATACGATATCCAGAACGCCCTGCGCAGCGAGCTGCTGGGCAGGGGCATCTCCAGGCCGGTCAGCACTATCCTGACCCAGGTCACCGTAGACCCCTATGACGAGGCCTTCTACGAGCCCACCAAAGTCATCGGCCGCTTCATGTCAAAGGAAGATGCCGAGACCGAAATCAAGAAAGGCAATTACGTCAAAGAATATCCCG
>CAJUFO010000172.1 GCA_910585615.1 uncultured Acetatifactor sp. | reverse complement strand
GCCCCAGGTAGCGGCTGATATATTTGATGACGGTATTGGCGTCGGAAAGGGAAGGCTTTGCATAGACATAAAAGCCGTTCTTATCTTTGCGGTAGATAAGGGCTTTGGTCTTTTTGAAGGAAGGGCCGATCCTTTTTTCCATTTCATTTAGCAGAACCGTCTGGAAGGCCTTGCGCAGGTAAGTATAGTTGAAATGTTTTACTGCCCGCCATAACCCGCTGTCAGAGAAGCCGCCCTCGGTGATGGGGCAGTGGATATGGGGATTCCATTCCAGGGGCCGGCCCAAGATAAAAACAGAAATTTTTTATAGTATAATTCAGAGGATGCTTTTGCTTTAGCGGGAACGGCTTTCTGCCGAAGTAATAGGAAACAGAGGAAAGGAAGATATACGGATGTATGATGTGATAGTGGTCGGGGCGGGGCCTGCGGGATGCACGGCTGCCAAGGCTTTAGCGGAAAAAGGCTATAAGGTTCTCTTGGCGGAGAAGTTCAAAATGCCAAGGTATAAGTCCTGTTCGGGTATTCTGATAAAGAAATCAATGGGACTTGTGAAAAGTTATTTCGGGGAGGATGTGCCGGAATCTGCCATGTGTACCCCGACAGAGAACAGGGGCATGATATTCACAAATGATGCAGGGAAAGAATACCGCTTCGAGCAGGAGGGGTTGAATGTATGGCGCAGCCATTTTGACGGGTGGCTTGCTAAAAAGGCAGGGGAAAGCGGCGCAGAGGTCAGGGATGGAGTGTCAGCCTTTTCATGCACGGAGAAGGACGGATTTGTGGAAATCAGCCTGCATGGGGCAAACAATTATACGGAAAGCGCAAGGTACGTCCTGGACTGCGAGGGTGCTGTCGGGATATTGAAGCGGAAGCTCACAGGGGAGATTACCGGATACATAACAACATTCCAGACATTCAACGAGGGCAGCATAGACTTAGCCCCGCATTACTTCTATGCGTACCTGCAGCCGGAGCTTTCGGAGTATGATGCGTGGTTCAACGTGAAGGATGACCTGCTGGTGCTTGGGGTGTCCGTGAAAGATATGGATAAAATCGGGCATTATTATAGGCGTTTCATTGCCTATATGGAGGAAAAGCACCATCTGCGGATTGGCAGGCAGACGAAAGAAGAAAAGTGGCTGATGCCGCATATCCGTCCGGGATGCCGTGTGGACTACGGCGTGGGGCGAATCCTTTTTGCGGGGGAAGTCGCCGGGTTCTTAAACCCGATGGGAGAGGGCATATCTGCCGAGATGGAGAGCGGGTACTGTGCCGCCAATGCAGTCATGGGGCATTTCGATAACCCGGAAACAGTACAGGAAGTATACAGGCAAAGCACGGAAAATCTGAAATCCTATATGCAGCGCCAGTGGAGCCTTGTCGGGGGAATGGCCGGCACGTTCAGGGAGATGGAATGATAGAGGAGCTAGGGAAAGTATGCGGTATTATCAGTGTGAAAAATATCCAATAGAGTTTGTATTGTCAGAAAATATTGATAAGTGTTTTGACTGCCATAACCATGTAGGGCATTATGTCATATCTCTGGTCATGCAGGGAGAGGTTACGGTTTATCTGGAAAGCAGAAAATTGGTGTGTCATGAAGGCGATGCGTTTACCATCCCTCCTTATGCTATGCATTCGGTGTGCCAGGAAAGGGACGCACGTCTGCTGTCTATGTGCATAGGAACAGTCTTTGCCGCAGAGACGGATTCTGAAACAGCAGAAGTCATTGTCCGGGAACTGTTAAATGATGCAGTGGGGCAGGGTATTTTTGGAGAAGCACAGAAAGAAAAGCTTTTACCTTTTGCAAGGTTTCCTTATGCCGCACATGACACCAAAACGGCTGTTTGAGACATAAACCTTATCGTATATCCGCGCCGCCGAAAGAATAAATAAGGGTTTATATGCTCTTAAAAACGATGATTGGGAGGCGGCGCTATGAATACAAAGACAACGGAAGGTCTTGTAGGAGCAAGGACAAATAGGAATCTGTTGAATACCCCCATGCGTGTCTTTAAAGAGGCAAGGCGTAAAGGAGATACGGAGACAATGAAACGTGCAATGGGGTATGCTGACGAATTTTCCGGTAAGGCGGAGGATTATAAGTCGGAAGCTGACAAAGGAATGGAAGAAGACGCAAGGGAGACAAGGGAAAAAGCAAAGTTGCAGCGTGAAGAGGCTATCCAGAAGCGCAGGGAAGAACGTGAAAAGCTGGAAGAGAGGATAGAGGGAAACAGGAATGCTGACACCAATACAGATACCGTGGAAATCAGTGAAGAAGGAAAGGTATTGCTGAAGGATAACGTAGATTCTGGCAGCATAGGCTCTGATGAAATAAAGATGGATGTCGTAAAGGAGCCTGTAACCTATACAAAAACAGGAGAGACGGTTTCTGCTATTGATTCTGAACATGTAAGCCAGTAGGCGGCATAAGATGGAAAATAAAATGGAGCGAATCAATGCATTGCTGGAGAAGCCATGCAAGGACAGGGAGGTTTTGAAATGGATATAACAGGAATAGCAAAAAGCCATCAGACGGGCATCCAAAAGACGGGAAAGGCAGCGTCCAAAAAGGAATGGAAGCTGTCCGATTCCCTCCGAGAGCAGATTGCCGAATGCGCCAGGGAGGATGCGGCGCAGAATGTCTATATGGGGAATAAGTTCCTAGCCCTGCGGAAAAGCGAGGTCGCCAAAGTCGCGCCGGACAGGGCGGCGCTGATGGGGAAGGTTGACATGAAGGAGATGCGGGAAGCGGACGAGAGGTGGCTGCGCCTCCTGTTCGGGGAGCCATATGAAGCAGAGTTCCAGTCCGAGGGGACGAGTTCCGCCGTCCATGTGTATGACGGGAACGGTGACGAGATACTGACCTACACGGCGGGCGTGGGCTGGCATGAGAAGGAGTCGAAGGCGGAGACGCAGGTACACGGGGCTTTGAAGGCTGCCTACTATGATGCGTTCCGGGCGGCAAGGCAGGAGATAAATGCCAGTGTTGCCGGAATGGAAGTACGGGGCGGCTTTGACGCGAGGGCATAGGTAGTTCCTGCAGCCGCACAATCTCGGAACATATCATACAAGCAAACAGATGGCCGGATTTCTGATTGAACTGTATGACAGTGAAAAAGTGGTGGGGCTGGTGGACAGGGAGAGCTTTTGTTTCCGGTTGGCTGCCCCGCTGTTTCCCTATGCGGCGGTTAATTCTTGCAGAAATCACTTGAAAATATCAGATAATCCCCGCAGGAAATAAAACCGATAAATCTGAAAAATGAAGATATTTTACAAGACGCAGGAAAAAATAAGAGGTAAA
>CAJUFO010000171.1 GCA_910585615.1 uncultured Acetatifactor sp. | reverse complement strand
CGCAGAGCACGATCCTCTGCGACAGCAAGGATACGGATACATGAAAAAAGACAATCTGTTACGACTGTCTTTCTTCCTGAAAACAGAAAAAGCAGCGAATTGTTCTCTCATTCAAGAACAAATTCACTGCTTTACTGTTTGTATTATTCAATTACTGTCGTTATGCCAGTACAGGCTCCCTCTCTTTTATGACAGTCTCTACTTCCCCAATAGTCTTTTCTACACATTCCGCTATCTGCTCCAATGTATAGCCTTTTCTATGCATATTCATAATTATTTTTATATTCTCTGCATCCCTGATTCCCTGTGAAAGATTACACATAGCGCTCACATCCTTTCTCAATTCATCATCTACCGGAATATGGTACTCTGTTTTCATAATCTCTATTTTTTCTGTGGCGGTCAACTCCATTGAAAGTAACGTACTTAGCAGGCGGTGAAGCTCATACTTCTCATCATGCTCCGGAAGCTCATTTGATATACCTATCAAAACAATATTTAACAGGTCAAGTCCGCCTTTCCACGGATGGGAACCGAGCAAATCATCTTTCTGAAGATGCACATAAGTCATGCTATCTTCGTCCATGTTCATACAAACCCAGATTGAAAATACACGCTTTATGTCATTATAATTTATCCCTACAAAGTCCCGTTCCTTCTGTGAGGAAATCAGACGGCTCACATAAAATACTGCCCTGTTTAAGATATGGTAGCCTGTCGGCTCATCCTTCTGTGCTTCCACATTCACAATAACCTGTGAAATACCGTCTTTCATCCGCACATAAAATATAATATCAAACCTTACAAGTCCCTCGTTTATCTCCGCATTTTCTGTATTCATTCCGACAATGCGTTGCCCTTTTTTCCGGCCCACCTTAGATAGCCTGCTATCGCTAGACGATATTTTTTCTACATTGGTCAGCCCTGGCTCTACCGAAATCACGCTGATGAACGGCTCTCCCTCAATATATGATACCACATCTTTCGGGTTCATTCCTCGAAACTCATCAACCGTCTTTACCAGAATATGAGCCAGAATGGTTTTATTTCCCAACAGGCGTTTTGCCTTATCATCATACTGTGCGTCCTTGTCTGTTGTGTTGACTGCATTTTTAATTTCTGTAACCATCAGCCATAAATCTCCTTTTGTACGACAGGAAACGCAAAAACCACTTCCAAAAATTATATGACCTCAATATCATTATACTCTGAAATCCCGGTTAAATCAATCGGAATTTTTTTTGAAAGGGGTGAACCCCTGACCCTCTTTCAGCTCCCTATCCCTGTCCAGTAACTTCCCCGCCCACAACAGCAGCACCGCCCCTGCTACCCCGCAGGCCAGATAGGTTTTCCCTTTTGCCCCGGAGCAGACCGCCATGACATTTCCCAGAAACGGAACGGACTTTGCCATCCGGCCAATCAGGGCCCCGTAGGGCACCGGGGCCAGGTCGTTGGCCGCGTTGGCATCCCCCTTGGTGATGAACTCCCCTTCCACCACATGGTTCTCCACCACCCGGTGGGTGATGACTGCGCCATTGTCGTAAAAGGCTATGACGTCCCCTGCCTCCACCTCCTCCGGCGCTGCCGCCTCCACGTAGAGGGCGCTGCCCACGGGAATCCCGGGCTCCATGCTCCCGCTGATCACCACATATACGTCGTATCCCATCAGCCGGGGCACTGTCATGGGTATGCAGACTGCCACCACGGCCATCAATATCAGCACGGCGAAAGCCCTGCATATCTTACGTCCCATCCTGCCCTTTCCCCTTTCCGCGCGGTCTGCGCTCCCCTGAACGAAGCAGAGGGCTCCTCCCCGAACCCTCTGCTTTTTTGTCCGTCATTTCCATGGGGAGGACTTCAGGCTGCGCTCCCCACAGTCTCTTCCGCCAGAAGCCAGGCGTTCAACCGCCCTATTCTTTCTTCCCGGAGTCTTCCGCCTTTACGCGCCCGGCCTTGTGCATCCGCCGGTAAGCATACACGCCGACCGCCAGCGCGACGATCGCCGCCAGGCCGATTCCTATGGCGGTCCAGGTGTTCCTCCACATCCGGCTGTTGGCCTCGGCCACCGTGCCGTCCCCGGAGTCCAGGCCTGCCAGGGGCGTCTCCCCGTCATCCAGGTTCACCAGGTCCTCCGGCCCGTCCGGCTCCTGGGGGCCGTCCCCGCCCAAAGGCGTCGGGTCGTCCCCCATAGGCTCCCCGCCGTCATCGGGGTTCCCCGGGTTCTCCGTTCCCGCATCTCCGTCCGGGGCCGCGTCCCCGCCCGGGGCGGCTCCTCCGCCAGGCACCGCCGCGCCTGCGCCTCCTGCTGCTCCACCGCCCGCTGCGGCGCCACCCGGCGTTCCCGCGTCCGCGCCTCCTCCCGGGGCAGTCCCCCCGCCAGCCGCATCGCCACCGGCAGCACCACCTCCGCCAGGCTCCCCGGCACCGCCGCCGGGCGGCGTCTCCTCGATTCTGCTGTACACAAAGGTGAACACATTCCTGCTGGCGTCCCTCTGCAGGGTCCTGGTCAGGTTATAGGCCTGGGGCTGGTACCCCTCTACGTACAGATATGCCACCACGGGCATGTCGCCCACATTCCCGTAATAGGTCTGGGGCGGGTACAGCTCGTTCCCGTCGGTGTCCACGTAATTGACGGTATACTGCACCATATCACCCTGGATTCCGTATGCCACCACATAGTCCTGATCCCGTTCCACCTGGAAGTACGCCAGGTTCAGGCTGTCGTCACGGCCTCCCATGCGGATGCCCTTGACATAATACTTGCTGTCGTCCCCCACGGATGCGGCGCTGTTCAGGAACCGGACATGGTTCGCCGCCGTCAGCCCCGTGATGCGCACAGACTTCCCTCCGTCCTCCAGGCTGATCTCATAGTCCCCGCCGCCGTCCACGGAGATGGACACCCCGTCCGCCGTGCTCAGGGTCCCCTGGTTCCCCGCGCTGAAAGTCACTGTATAGGTATAAATGTCCCTCTCCGCCGCCAGGCAGGTCATGGAGGCAGACAGCATCAGGCAGAAAGCCGCCAGCAGGGAAAACACTCTCATCGCTCTCCTCACTTTTCCGCTCCCCCTTTCTCCCTCCTGGACCGGTGCAGGCTGTACAGCGCCACTAGCAGCAGCGCAAGCCCGGAGCCCAGGGAAATCCCCACATACAGCATCAGGCTGCTGTCGTCGCTGGTCCTCGGTGGCTGCCCCTCCGGACCCCTGCCCGGGTTGCCCCCGCCGCCGTCCTCACCGCCGCCGTCGCCGCCATTGCCGCCATCCCCATCGTCGCCATCGTTCACCGGCACCGGGTTCCTGCGCTCCTCCACCGCGAAGTTCAGGGTCAGGTTCGCCAGCGTGTCCTGGTACGTGTTCC
>CAJUFO010000170.1 GCA_910585615.1 uncultured Acetatifactor sp. | reverse complement strand
TAAGGGGCTGGCAGGAGAGGAGTTCCCTGAGCTGTTGGAGTATATGGAGGAGGTTCTGCCCGAAAAACAGAAGGAAGAAGATAAAGCAATGGGATTGGCTGATGTTGTGATTGATGTTTCGGAATATTACGGAGAAACGGCAGAAAATGACAAAAAGGAACGGAATTGAAAGGCATACCCAAATCTGAACAAATGTTCCGGTTTGGGTATTTGCTTTTTTGAGAAGATGTGTTACACTATAACTAACCTGCTGAAACAGTTGATTTTATTATATCTATTTCATATAATAAAGAGGGAGTGACGATGATAGAGACAAATTTAGCGCAGACGGTCAATGCTACAAATGACTCTGGTTCTGTATATGATACAAATGTAAAGTATTTGCTTTCGGACAAGCAGATATTGTCACGTATTTTGAAGTATACTGTTGATGAGTTTCAGGAGATGGATATTAAAGACATCCTTGGCTGCATTGGTGACGATATTGAAATAGGAGCGAGACCGGTTGATGCAGGACTTTCTAATCTTGGACGAGTGGAAGGAACAGTAACGGAAGATAATATTCCGGGAGAGGGAATCATCTATTATGATATTCGCTTCACTGCATACCCCAAGAAAAAAGAGATGAAGATTCTTATCAACATTGAGGCGCAGAAGTCAACGGATTCCGGCAAACTGGGATACCACTTGGAGAATAGGATTGTATTCTATCTTGCAAGGATGATTTCAGCACAGAAACAGACCGAATTTTTCCACAGTGACTTTGATAATTTGAAAAAAGTCCGAAGTATCTGGATATGCATGGATAGCGAGGAAACAGAAGATTCTATCGAGGAAATCTGTTTTGACAGAAAAACAGTTTTTGGGAATAAGAGAAATTCATATCATACAGATCTGATGAAAGGCATTATTGTCAATATCAGGGGTGAAGCAGATAGTTCTCCTGGAAAAGCTATAAAGAAATCTCAGAATGTGTTGATCGCTATGTTGGAAGAGTTGGTTTCCAGGAAAGATGCATCAGAAAAGAAACGTATATTGGAAGATGAATATGGAATGACAATGACGGCTGAATTGGAAAGGAGAATCCAGATTATGTGTAATTGGTCAGAGAGTATTATAGAACGGGAAAGAATACGGGAAAGAATAGATGCTATCGGGAGAATGATTAGGGCTGATATTACAAAAGAGCAGATATTATCTATGGGATATACGGAAGCTGAATATAAAAAAGCAGAGAGTGCATTATACGTGAATGCTTAGACGTAGATGCTGGTGTTGTAATAGGAAAAGTGAAAGGCATCCTATAAAGCCGCCGTCGTTATGGTAGCAAGCCACTGTAGTAATAGTGGCTTTAAGGCCACGAGCCATTGAAGCATACCCAAATCTGAACAAATGTTCTGATTTGGGTATGTACTTTTTTGAGAGGATGTGTTATACTATAATCTGCTGTATTCGAGAATTCCATATAGTTTTATGCTGTATTCATATGTTAACAAAATCGATTTAGGTGACTTTCATTCGTCACGGTACTTTTTTATAGTGAAAAGAAGACGCACCGTGACGAATTTCGGGCGGATAGTGCCCCTTTTTTACTATAGATGCAAGGAGGTGGTATTGTGCAGGATGCACAAAAATGCTTCAAACTTCATTCCGAATACAAACCCACAGGCGACCAGCCCGCAGCCATAGCCGAGCTGGTCAAGGGCTTTAAGGAAGGCAATCAATTCCAGACTTTACTGGGCGTCACCGGCTCCGGCAAGACCTTCACCATGGCCAACGTCATCCAGGCTCTGAACAAGCCCACTTTGGTCATAGCCCACAATAAGACCCTGGCCGGCCAGCTCTACGGCGAGTTCAAGGAATTTTTTCCGGAAAACGCGGTAGAATACTTTGTGTCCTACTACGACTACTACCAGCCGGAAGCCTACGTGCCCTCCTCCGACACCTACATCGCCAAGGACTCCTCCATCAACGACGAGATAGAGAAGCTCCGCCTCTCCGCCACGGTCTCCCTGACAGAGCGCAGGGACGTGGTGGTGGTGGCCAGCGTGTCCTGCATCTATGGCCTGGGCAGCCCGGAAGAATACCAGGGCATGGTGGTCTCCCTGCGCCCCGGGATGGTGAAGGACCGCGACCAGGTGCTGCGGGAACTGGTGGACATCCAGTACACCCGCAATGAGATGGACATGCACAGAGGGTGCTTTAGGGTGCACGGGGACGTCATAGAGGTATACCCGGCCCAGGGCGGGGACTATTTCATCCGGATTGAGTTCTTCGGGGACGAAATCGACCGCATCGCCGAGGTGGAGCCCCTCTCCGGCAGGGTGCACGCGGTGCTGAGCCACATCGCCATCTTCCCCGCCTCCCACTACGTGGTGTCCATGGACAAGATAAAGGCCGCCTGTGACAATATCGAGAAAGAGCTGGAAGAGCGAGTGCGCTTCTTCAAGGGGGAGGACAAGCTGATTGAAGCCCAGCGCATCGCGGAGCGGACCAACTTCGACATCGAGATGCTGCGGGAGACAGGGTTCTGTTCCGGCATCGAGAACTACTCCAGGCATCTGAACGCCATGCCGGAGGGAGCGCCGCCCCTGACGCTGATGGATTTCTTCCCGGAGGATTTCCTGATCATCATCGACGAGTCCCATATGACCATTCCTCAGGTCCGGGGGATGTACGCAGGAGACCGCTCCAGGAAGCAGACCCTGGTGGACTACGGCTTCCGCCTGCCCTCGGCCCTGGACAACAGGCCCCTGAACTTCGAGGAGTTCGAGACCCATATCGACCAGATGATGTTCGTCTCTGCCACCCCCTCGGACTATGAGGAGGCCCATGAGCTGCTGCGCACGGAGCAGATCATCCGGCCCACGGGGCTGCTGGATCCGGAGGTGGACGTGCGCCCTGTGGAAGGCCAGATAGACGATTTGATCGGCGAAATCAACAAGGAGACGAAAAAGCACAACAAGGTGCTGGTGACCACCCTGACCAAGCGCATGGCGGAGGACTTGACGGATTACATGAAGGATGTGGGCATCCGTGTGAAGTACCTGCACTCGGACATCGACACCCTGGAGCGGGCGGAGATTATCCGGGACATGCGCCTGGACGTGTTCGACGTGCTGGTGGGCATCAATCTGCTACGGGAAGGTCTGGACATCCCGGAGATCTCTTTGGTGGCCATCCTGGACGCGGATAAGGAGGGCTTCCTGCGCAGCGCCACCTCCCTGATCCAGACCATCGGCCGCGCGGCCAGGAACGCGGAGGGCCATGTGGTCATGTACGCGGATACCATCACGGATTCCATGCGGGTGGCGTTAGACGAGACGAACCGCCGCCGTGAGATCCAGATGAAATATAATGAAGAGAACGGCATCACCCCCACAACGATAAAGAAGTCCGTCCGGGACCTGATAGCCATCTCCAAGGTCATCGCCAAGGAGGAGATGCGCTTTGAGAAGGATCCTGAATCCATGAGCCGCAAGGAGCTGGAGAAGCTGATTGCGGATGTGCAGAAGAAGATGCAGAAGGC
>CAJUFO010000169.1 GCA_910585615.1 uncultured Acetatifactor sp. | reverse complement strand
CAAAGAAAGCCAGTAATAGCGGCATTTCTTAGAGAAATATTCGGGATAACTTTTTAGTCATTTACACGGTCAGCTTTCCTAAATCTCTCGCTTAGGGAGAATAATTCGGGATAATCTTAGGTCCATCATAGACCGTAAAGACGTTTGAGGATTTCCTCATCACTGACGGTATAATTAACAGGCTCCGCTTCAAGGAAAGGATCAGAAGCCATTGCCTCCGTGATTGCTTTCCTTTTCGCTTCTGTATCTGCGTGTGCGTAAATCAGCGTGGTTTCAAGCTGTTTGTGTCCAAGCCATTGCGAGATTAAAGTTAAATCCATGCCGTGTTGGTATAAATGCATGGCCCTCGTATGTCTCCACAAATGGGGGTGGACATTCAGGGGGACATCCGGGCATTTCTCCCTTGCAGATGCGGCGTATTTCTGAATCCGGAGCCTTGCCGTATCATCGCACATGGCGTTACGGATTCCTTTGCGCTCCACATAAAAGAGCCATTCCGATGACATCCATGTTTCGCCCGGATGGAACACCTTCATATAATTCTGCAGATGTTTTACAGTATCTTTCATCAAGGGGACTATCCTGGTTTTCTTCCCTTTCCCATGAAGCGTCACAGTCGGCGTCCTGTCAACTTTAATGTCGCAGATTTTCACATCCAGAACTTCCTGGATACGCGCCCCGGTATCATACAGAAAGATCATCAGGAACTGATCCCGCACTCCGATCTCCGTCCTGGTGTCCGGCTCTGCAAGAAGCGTTTTTACTGCTTCTTCCGACATATAATCCACTTTCGCAAACCGGTCATTTTTTTGGATTCCGATAGCTGCCAGCCCGCTTGCAATACTGATATATTCCGGGCGGCAGGCTGCGGCATAGGAAATAAATGCCCGGATGGCCGCCAGCCTGTTGTTGCGCGTAGCCGGAGCGGCGTTCTTCTCTGCTGAAAGCCAGTCAAGATACGAGTTCACCATTTCATATGTGACCATCCCGGAGGTGACGGACAGTACAGAGATATTTTTTTGCTCGGCTGTATATTTAAGGAACTGGTTCAGGGTTGTCCTGTAAGCCTTTACGGTATTACTGCTCGCTTTCCGTTGGTTCGGCAGGTAGACCAACAGGAAATCACGCAAAAGTGTGAATAACTGCTCGTCTTTTACTTTTCCCATAGTTCCACCCGTGGAATCAGATGGTTCATGCCTTCCCAGTCAATCCCTGCCGATTTTATCAGATTTTCCGGGAGAAGATGGATGTAATAAGCCGTCGCTTCCAGATCCCTGTGTCCCATGTATGTCTGTAAGTAAGGCAAACGGGAACCGAGGTCTTTCTTTTCGTCAAGCCACCGGTTCAAAACAGCAGTGGCAAATCGGTGCCTGAGATCGTATACTCTTACTGAGGGAAGAAGGTCTTTTGGAACATCCGGTTTCGATAAGGCAAAAAATCTCTTAAACTTTCCCTGCATCCATCCGGCGGAGTAGGGGCCGCCGGATGGCGAGGGGAAGAAAAATTCGCTTTCGGGAAACGCCGCATCACGGACAGCCGCATAGGATTTTGCCAGAAAATTCATTTCATCTGACATGACGATGTTGCGGCTTTTATGCTTCTTCGTTTCAATGATACGCAGCTCCCCGGTATTCAGGTCCACTTCATTTCTCTTAAGGTTCCTGCCCTCATTCGGACGCAGCCCGCAGGTATAAGTCATGCGGAAGTAAGCGCTGAGCAGGAGCGGACGGAATGGCTCTTTGGGATATCTGTATGTATCAATCTCCCGGAAAAGCGCCGCCAGTTCATCGTCCCCAAACAGGTACGGAACAAAAACTGTTCCTCCAGCAGTAAACTTATCCGGCAGGATGAAGGCGTTCTTTCCAACGGATTTCAGATAAGTGCCGAATCCCCTAATGAAAGCGGCCCTGCCATGGATCACGCTTCCGGCTTCTCCCGGCTCAGGTTTCAGCCAGTTCAGGACGATGCCTTCTGTCAGCTCGTCTGCTTTTTCGTATTTCATAGAACAGTACCTGTCAAACTGGCGTGCCCTCCCAAGATAAGTGCTCTCTGAATAGCCGAGCGATACTTTCAGGCTGATCAGGTTGTCCAGGTCGTCTGCAAATATGCTGGTAAATCCCCGGCTCATAGCAGCTCCCTCCTTTCCAACGGGATTCCTCTGAAATCAAGTGCACACTCTTTCAGGTTCCCGGTGTCAAGCGAAAGGTACTGGCGTGAAGATTTCAGGTCGTCATGTCCGAGGATCTGGGCAATCGTTGTGAGGGGCGTGCCTGTAACGAGCAGCTTCTTGGCAAGACGCCTGCGGAGGCCGTGGAATCCTTTCCCGTCAAATGCATGCCTGGCAATACCGGCTTTCTTCTGGTACTGCTGGAACATACTTCCGATGCAGACCGCATTGGCGATGGCTGTTTTGGGAGCCACGGCCCTCAGGAACACTTCCGGGCAGTCAGAAGCAGGGCGTGCATTCAGGATATAATCCTGTAGGGCAGCTCCGGTCTGTTTTACCAGAGGGACATAGACCGTCCTGCCGGTCTTTTTCTGGCACAGCCGGATCTCTCCCTTCCTCCAGTCGATGTCGGACAGTTTCAGACGGATAAGGTCGCAGGCGCGCAGGCCGGTTGTCGCAGCCGTCAGGATGATGGCGCGGTCCCTTTTTCCCATGTCGCTTTCTGTATCGATCACCGCAAGGATGCGGTCCAGCTCTTCATCCGTCACATAGCCCTGTATCGGCATGTCACGGTAGACCTTATAGGAGAACAGGCCGGCACAGTCCGGAGCCGGAACCCCTGTCTCTTTCAGGAAGATATGGAAATATTTAAGATAGAGAAGGATGTTGTGCAGGCTGGATGTCCTGACCTCTTCCGCAGTTTTTAATATAAACTCCCTCACATCATCGACAGAGACAAGTTCTAACGATTCATGGCCGAGGGCTTCAAAGTGATAAAGGTATCTGCGGATCACCCAGACCACATCGTCACGGGTATTCGGACCATACTCCTTATAATCCAGGAAACGGTCGATCAGCCGCTCGTTTTCAGCTTTGAGCAGATATTTTGTTCCGTGTTTCGGCATTTTGAGGTGGATCGTCCCTGTCAGATAAAACTCATTCAGCCGGTTCGCGGCAGAGCGGATATTCCTGTAGTAATAGTCTGAGATTTCATTTCTGGACAGCCGTTCCTTCTGGAACCCTACATATTCACTTGTGATTTCGGGATCGTAGAGGGAGATGCCCTTTTTGCCGTAGTAGATTGCAAAGGCCCGCAGCCCCGGCTGGATGTTTGTCCATATGCTGGATTCACTGTAGCCGAGCCTCCTGGCTTCCGCGACCATCCGGGCAATCATTTCGTTGATGGTTACTTTCTTTTCATTCATGGCAGATGCCTCCTTTGGTATAGTCAGGGAAATCCCTGCTGACACCATTATCAGCAAATGCCTCTATGGACACCATAAAATTATCCCGAATTTTTCGGCTTTTCATATATGGATTCTATTTGACAGCTTAGACAGACACAAAAAGTTATCCCGAATATTTCTCTAAGAAATGCCGCT
>CAJUFO010000168.1 GCA_910585615.1 uncultured Acetatifactor sp. | reverse complement strand
CCCCTTGGGGGGCCTCTTGCAAACCCCCACTTGAAGTGGGGGTTGGTGACTTAGCATGAATGAGACGCACCAAAGGGTGCCGGAGGATATTCCAATATTATACTGCTTAACGATTTCACTTGCCGTGAAACCAGACTGCATAACGCTGACTGGTTCAATCGCTTGATTGCATTAGGCAGTATTCAGCGTTATGCAGTATAACAGTATGCGACCGGGAGGGAGATTTCTATGAATTTTTCTCAGAAGCAGCCGACTAGGAGCAAATTTTTTGGTTCGGATCGTACAAAACCGTATGGTAGATGATGGGAAAAAGATATTTAATGAATTACGTAGTTCTCCAGTAGCAGGGAGTATGGTTGTCAGAATGAACCGAAATCCAAAAGAACATATCCCATCAAGAAATGTAAAAATGGATTATCATTGTAAAGAGGTTGTGATTCACCGTCCGCAAAGAAGACGGGAGAAACATTTACGAGAAAAGCTGACGCTGACAGCACTGTATGTGCATGAATCTGGGAAAAAGGGGATTGAATGGTTTCTGCTGACAACAGTAAAGGTGAAAAATGAAAAAGAGATAGAAAAGCTGATACAGTATTATGCACATAGATGGAAAACAGAACGGTTTCATTTTATATGGCGTTAGTCAACATATGTGTTGGTGCAGTCTGAAAGTGCCATAAACACAGTATTCTGATACAGCCAAAACTAGGAAACCAACACAGTTATTGACTAACACCTTTTATATTAAAGAGTGGGTGCAAAATAGAAAAGAATCAGGCAAGAGAATATGAAAGATTATACTGCATAACGCTGAATACTGCCTAATGCAATCAAGCGATTGAACCAGTCAGCGTTATGCAGTCTGGTTTCACGGCAAGTGAAATCGTTAAGCAGTATAAGTTATTTGACATTATTATATTCAGTCATTGCAATGCAGATATTAAATTTGACCTATCTAGGGAAAATATGTCCAGAAATATCAAGTGAGATTGTATTTGATGAAGAGGAATGGAAAGTATCATACTGCTGTGCAAGAAAAACCAAAGAAGTTCCTGAAACTTGGGGAATCTTAAAATCCGGCTTTTGTTCTAAGTTTCTATGTCTAAGGACTCCTCTGATTGACGCCGAAGCTGTTTCTGAATATCGTGTACATCTGATTCATATGAGGAATATGGATTGATTCTTTATAACATTTTATTGATATTTATGCGTGAATCAGTTATTATAGTTAGAAAATATCCAGCGGAGCGACCCGCATATCAGGAAAGGGAGATGAATATGGAACTACATATCACATGTATTCCCGGCGACGGCATCGGGCCGGAAATCGTCCGGGAGGCAAAAAAGGTTCTGGAGAAGATAGCCGTTGTATACGGCCATAAAATGGTATTCGAGGACATCCTCATGGGAGGCGCGTCCATCGACGTGCATGGGGTTCCCCTGACGGAGGAGGCCATTGCCAAGGCGAAGGCGGCGGACGCTGTGCTGATGGGCTCCATCGGCGGCGACACTACGAAATCCCCCTGGTATAAGCTGCCCCCCAACCTGCGCCCGGAGGCGGGGCTTCTGGCTATCCGCAAGGCCCTGAACCTGTTCGCGAACCTGCGCCCGGCAGTGCTTTATGACGAGCTGGCAGGTGCGTGCCCTTTGAAAGAGGAAATCAGCAAGGCGGGCTTCGATATGATGATCATGCGGGAACTCACCGGCGGGCTGTATTTCGGTGAACGCAAAACCGTTGAGGAAAATGGGGTGCGCAAGGCCATTGATACCTTGACTTATGATGAGAACGAAATCCGCCGCATTGCCATAAAGGGCTTCGATATCGCCATGAAGCGCCGCAGGAAGGTGACAAGTGTGGACAAGGCCAATGTATTGGATTCCTCCAGGTTGTGGAGGAAAGTGGTGGAGGAAGTGGCCGCGGATTACCCTGAGGTGGAGCTGGAGCATATGCTGGTGGACAATTGCGCCATGCAGCTTGTGAAAGACCCGGCTCAGTTCGATGTCATTCTTACCGAAAATATGTTCGGAGACATCCTGTCCGATGAAGCCAGCATGGTCACGGGTTCCATCGGCATGCTGGCCAGCGCCAGCTTAAACGACAGCAAATTTGGCCTCTACGAGCCCAGTCACGGCTCCGCGCCGGATATTGCGGGGCAGGACATTGCGAATCCTATCGCTACGGTTCTGAGCGCCGCCATGATGCTGCGCTACAGCTTCGACCTGGACAAGGAGGCGGATGCGATTGAGCAGGCCGTGAAGCAGGTGCTGAAGGACGGATACCGCACGGGAGACATCTATTCTGAAGGCTGTACAAAAGTGGGCTGCAGCGAGATGGGCAGCTTGCTGGAGGGGAGGATAAGATAGATGCAGGATACTGTTGAAAGGCACATGAGAAGATATGGATTATCTGGCAATGCGGAGATACGCTATATCGACCTGGTCAGCGAAGTGGGTGAGCTTGGGCGACATGAATATAGTGATAATGCGAAGATGGAAATGGGAGACTGCATTTTTGCCCTTTTGGCATTGTGCTGTGGGATGAGGATAGATGCCAGAGAAGCATTGGAGACTGCCTTGGCGAAATATGATGAGCGTTTTTCAACAGGAGGCGGAATAAGTTCGGAAATCATAGATGAAATACCAAATCAGGAGGGACTAACATGAGGAGTGACGCAGTAAAGACGGGCACCGCACAGGCGCCCCACAGAAGCTTGTTCAACGCGCTGGGGTACACAGAGGAGGAGAGGCAGCGCCCTTTGATCGGCATTGTCTGTTCCTACAATGAGATCGTGCCCGGCCATATGAACCTTGACAAGATTGCGGAGGCCGTGAAGATGGGCGTGGCCATGGCGGGCGGCACTCCCATCATGTTCCCTGCCATCGCGGTGTGCGACGGCATCGCCATGGGGCATGTGGGCATGAAATATTCCCTGGTGACCAGGGATCTGATAGCGGACAGCACGGAGTGTATGGCATTGGCTCACGGCTTTGACGGGCTGGTGTGCATCCCCAACTGCGACAAGAACGTGCCGGGCCTTCTGATGGCGGCGGCCAGGGTGAACATCCCCACCATTTTCGTGTCGGGCGGCCCTATGATGGCGGGCCGTATCCACGGACAGAAGAAGAGCCTGTCCTCCATGTTCGAGGCCGTGGGCAGCGTGGCGGCAGGCACCATGTCCATGGAGGAGCTGTGTGAATATGAGGAGAAGGTATGCCCTACCTGCGGCTCCTGCTCCGGCATGTATACGGCCAATTCCATGAACTGCCTGACGGAGGCCATCGGCATGGGGCTTCGGGGCAATGGCACGATACCGGCGGTGTACTCCGAGCGCATCCGGCTGGCCAAGCACGCGGGCATGAAGATCATGGAGCTGGTGGAAAAGGATATCAAGCCCCGCGACATCATGACCGAAAAAGCGTTTATGAATGCCCTCACCGTGGACATGGCCCTGGGCTGCTCCACCAATTCCATGCTCCATCTCCCCGCCATCGCCAGGGAAGCCGGTGTGGATCTGAACCTGGACATCGCCAACGAATTGTCCGCAAAGACGCCGAATCTGTGCCACCTGGCTCCGGCAGGCCCCACCTACATGGAAGACCTGAACGAGGCGGGCGGCGTGTACGCGG
>CAJUFO010000167.1 GCA_910585615.1 uncultured Acetatifactor sp. | reverse complement strand
AACCAACTATAACATATGCTTCAAATTTAAGCAATTATTTTTCTACAATTCCTAACCGTTACAACGCATTATTCTCGATTGCATTCCGGTGTGCAAACAGCCTGGCAGACTCTCTGTTCCATTCTCTGTGTAACATTGGAAACGGCTGCTTTTGGCATGGTGTATACGATATTCACAACTACAACTTAGTAGTGCTGTGAAGCAATACCAACATATTTATTGACTAACACCTTAATTTTTATGCCGCCTTCTTTCTCATCCGCCGCCTTACGATGATGTCCGTCGCCACCGCGAAGATCAGCATCAGGAGCGCCAGCACCTGGGACACGGGAATCTGGGTGCCGGGAATGAAGAGGGTGTCGGTACGGATGCCCTCTATGACGAACCTGCCCAGTCCGTATCCGCCTAAGTACAGCAGACACATTTCCCCCTGGAACCGCTTATGTTTCCGGAAGCAGAGGAGCGCCGCCAGCACCAACAGGTTCCACAGGCTCTCATAGAGGAAGGTTGGATGCACATTGATATAGTTTGCCCCCTCCGGAATATGGGCCGCAATGTTCTCGGAAATATCCCTGGCCCGCACCGCCTCGACGGGGAGCTGCATGGAAAACAGGCCGTCATAATACTCACCGAAGACTTCTCGGTTCATGAAGTTCCCCCAGCGGCCGATGGCCTGTCCCAGAATCAGGCCAGGCATGCAGGTGTCTCCCATCAACAAAGGATTTTTCTTTTTTACCCGGCAATAGACGAACAAAGTGACGAACGCGGCTATCACCCCGCCGTAGATGGCCATACCGCCATTCCTGGTATTGAATATGCTCAGCAGATTATCCTTGTAATAATCCCAGGCGAACACCACATAGTAGATGCGGGCCCCGATGATGGAGAAGATGACGGCATAAATGGCGAAATCCCAGTAGTCGTCCGGATTCTGCCCCGTCACCTTGGCCATGTACGCCGCCATGAGGATGCCCGCCAGCACGCCGATGCCGATGATCAGGCCATAGTAGGCAATGCTGAAACCAAAGATGCTGAAGGACTTGGGCACGTCCCTCAAGTAGATTCCCAGGTTCGGGAACGCGATATCTCCTGGATTCATAAAGCACTTCCTTTCAGGCTCCTGCCCCATCTCTCCAGGTCTGCGGAGCCGACAAAATTACGTTATATCCGTTATCCTTATACATTGAAGCGGAATAAGATTACATCTCCGTCTTTCACCACATAGTCCTTGCCCTCTATGCCAACCAGCCCCTTCTCACGGGCGGCGGACAGAGAGCCCTGCTCCAGGAGGTCTCGGTAGTTCACCACTTCCGCCTTGATGAATCCTCTCTCGAAGTCGGAGTGAATCTTCCCCGCGGCCTGAGGCGCCTTGGTGCCGATTTTGATGGTCCATGCCCTGGTCTCGTCCTCCCCGGCGGTGAGGAAGCTCATCAGCCCCAGGATATGGTAGCTGGCCCTGATCAGCTTCTCCAGGCCCGATTCCGAAAGGCCCAGCTCCTCTAAGAACATGGCCTTCTCGTCCTCGTCCAGCTCGGAAATTTCCTGCTCGATCTGGGCGCAGATGACGAAGACCTCGCTGTCCTCCTGCCCGGCGAATTCCCGCACCTGTGCCACCTTCTCGTTGGAAGCGCCGTCGTCGGCCAGATCCTCCTCCGCCACGTTGGCAGCATAGATGACAGGCTTGTAGGTCAGCAGATTGTATTCCTTCAGCAGCGCCAGCTCATCCTCGTCATCGGCCTCCAAGGTCTTGGCGGGCTTCCCGCTCTCCAGATGCTCCTTGATTCGCTCCAGCAATGCCAGCTCTTTGGCGCAGGTCTTGTCCATCCTGGCCGCCTTGGAGACCTTGGAGAGCCTGCGCTCCAGCACCTCCAGGTCGGAGAATATCAGCTCCAGATTGATGGTCTCGATGTCGCGGAGGGGATCGATGCTGCCGTCCACATGGACTACATTTGTGTCTTCGAAGCATCTGACCACATGGACGATGGCATCCACCTCGCGGATATTGCTCAGGAACTGGTTGCCCAGGCCCTCCCCTTTGGAGGCCCCCTTCACCAGGCCGGCGATGTCCACGAATTCGATTACCGCGGGGGTGACCTTCTTCGACTGGTACATGTCCCCCAGGAGCTTCAGCCTCTCGTCCGGCACGGCTACGATTCCGATATTGGGGTCGATGGTACAGAAGGGGTAATTGGCGGATTCCGCGCCCGCTTTGGTCAATGAATTGAACAATGTGCTCTTTCCTACGTTGGGTAGGCCGACTATGCCTAGTTTCATATCCTGATATACCTGTCCGAAAATCCCTTGTTTATAGGGGGTTTCGCCTTTCTCTATATTTTAGCTACACAATCTGCTACACAACTTTCAGGGCATTTTCGATTCTTTCCACCTCTTTGGCCCTCTCGTCCTCGGTCACATGAACATACAGGTTCATCGTAATGCCTATATTGGAATGGCCTAGGATTACCTGTAGGGTCTTGGGGCGCATCCCGCCCTCGATGCATCTGGTCGCCATCGTGTGCCTTAAGACGTGCATGGAAAAACGTGGTATGCCAGCCTTGTCGCATAGCTTGAACAGCGTGGTGTCATAAGCAGAATTCTTTGTCGGCTCGCCTTTTCTGCACAGGAACACGAACTCTGTAAACCGCATGTTCACCACTTTGGCTTTCTTAAGCTTCTCTCTCTGCCTTTTCAAGATGGAGATTGCCTCTTCCGTCAAAGGCACGTCCCTATATCCTGATTTGCTTTTCGGTTCCCCAATCCGCCATTCGCCGACACTATGCCTGTACTCCATGCTCCTCTGGATATGCATGACACGCTTTTCCCAGTCGATGTCAGACCATTTCAGGCCTATCATTTCCCCTGTCCGCAATCCTGTCTGCAAGATGAAGGCATACTGGTTGTAGTTGCTGCTGCCTTTTGCTACTTCAAGAAACTTCCTCTGTTCCTCAACGGTCAATGCCCTGACAGCCTTGGGCTCTTCCCCAATATTATACTTTACGGCTTTCGTTACTGGATTTTTGAATACCACATCATTTTCAACAGCATCGGCAAACATACAGTACAATGTAATCCTCGTCTGATATATGGTAGATGTCTTATAGGAATCCTTCATCTGGTTCAAGACATGCTGGCAATGCATTGGTTTTACCTCTGACAGCAACATGCTCCCGATGCATCCCTTTATGTTATGTTCGAACCGCTCCCTATAGTTCCTTATCGTATTTGGCCTTATGCTGTCGCCTTTGATATTTTCAATCCAATAGTTGAACCATGCCGTAACCGTCATGTCTCCAGATGCATTGATACCGCCATGTTCATCTTCAAACCTCGCATCTGCATACCATTTACGGCATTCCTGCAACTTTGGGAAATACCTCTGAACCGTTTTCCCTGTTCTCTTGCTTACGAATCTGGCTGTGTACAGACCATCCTTTCTTTGACAGATTCCGACTCCAAGTTCCTTGCCTTTTAAATCCTTGCCCACAGAACCAACTCCTTTCTGCTATCGCCTAACGAAAAGAGTTTGATACAATCTGATATTATACCATACTGCTTTCCATTTTGGAATAATCAAATTCAATTTTCTTGATATTCCGTTTCTCTTCTTATTTGCCAAAATAAAATCCACCCCTCAATACAGATACTGTGGAAGTTACT
>CAJUFO010000166.1 GCA_910585615.1 uncultured Acetatifactor sp. | reverse complement strand
CTTCCGCTTACTCTATTCTCCCCAGCATAGCTGGGGGATTAGGGTTTTCATTTATGAATCTCGTCAAGTAAATCTGTCATCGCCCCATAAAGCTCCTCCACCCCCTCTGCCCGGAGCACAATGGAGATATAGGGATGTCCGTTTTCATCCCTGGAGAACAGCATCAGACAAGACCCGGCCGCGTTAGTGGTCCCGGTCTTGCCCCCGATGACCGTCACATTGGCGGGCGCCTGCCTCTCCCCCCGCAGATATTGGTTCGAGTTCTGCCTGTCGAAGGCCTTTTCCTTTCCGTTCCTGTCATAGAACACGGTCTGATAGCTGGACATGTGTATGATTTCGTTGAAGGTGTCGTTTTTGACAGCCTCGTTGAAGATCAGATACAGGTCGTAGACCGTGGTATAATGCTCCGATTCCGTCAGCCCGTGGGGATTGGTGAAATGGGTGTTGGTGGCCCCCAGCCGCGCCGCTTCCTCGTTCATCATTTCCACAAAACGTTCCACGCTCCCACCCACGTTCTCCGCAATCAGCATGGCCACGTCATTGGAGGAATATACCAGCAGGATGCGCAGGGCCTGATCCAGAGACATAGTATCCCCCGAGGCCAGCCCGCAGAGCACCGCGCCGGGTTCCGTGATGTTGACCACGTCGGAGGCCGTCAGCGTCTGGTTCAGCTGTCCGTATTTCAATGCCACCAGAGCCGTCATCACCTTGGTCAGGCTGGCCGGGTGCAGCCTCTCATGGATGTTCTGGGCATAGAGCACCTGCCTCTCGTCAAGGCCGAACAGCCCCGCCGCCTCCGCATGGGACATATCCACAGTATCGCTGGGCACGTTCCCCGCCGCCACGCACAGATTCGCCGCGAAGGGCAGGGCCGTGCGCGTCTCCTGCCTGGTCACCACGTTGAAGCTACTGACATCGTAATCCACATGGTAAGCCATGTCATAGGACAGGCTGCCGCACCCCGTGAGGCAGCAGACTGCCGTCGCCATGCCGCCTATCAATGAAATGATTCTCTTCCTATTTGTAAAGTTCACGCCATTCCAAATCCCCTCTGTCCAGAGCCTTGATCAACAGTTCCGCGCTCGCCAGGTTCGTGGCCAGCGGAATATTGTGGGTGTCGCACAGATGCACCACATTGTTCACGTCCGGCTCATGCTTCTTTGGGCTCAAGGGATCGCGCAGGAATATCACAAGGTCTATCTCATTGTTCTCAATCTGGGCACCGATCTGCTGCTCCCCGCCCAGATGCCCCGCCAGGCATTTGTGGACGTTCAGGTTCGTGACCTCCTCGATCAGGCGCCCCGTGGTGCCCGTGGCATACAGATCGTTCTTGCTCAGGATCCCCCTGTACGCGATGCAGAAATTCTGCATCAGCTTCTTTTTTGCGTCATGTGCAATCAGCGCAATGTTCATAAGTGTACCTCCTCCATAGCATCTTCTACTGTTTCGTTTTCTTTGCCTGAAGCCTTACGTTCAGGACAAACCCCATGCCGATAAATAGACTCAGCAGCGAAGTCAGACCATAGCTGACGAAAGGAAGCGTAAGTCCTGTGGTAGGCAGGATGAAAGTCGCCACGCCGATGTTGAAGAACCCCTGGAAGGCCACGAGCCCTCCCATGCTGGCTGCGATGATTGTCCCTGCCACGTCTTTCGCTTTCCGGGCCACCGAGATGCATTCCAATGCCACAGAGAATAGCAACACGATTATCACGACGCTCCCCTTGAAGCCGAATTCCTCTCCGATTACGGAGAATATAAAGTCTGTCTGCGCCTCCGAAAGAAAATTGCCATTTTTCACCGATGTAATCTCATTATTCTTATACCCCTTCCCCTCCAGCTGCCCGGATGCGATTGCCGTCACGGAATTCAGCTGCTGATACGCATAGGTGGTCTCGTATTCCTGGGGGTTGACAAAAGCCAGTACGCGGGTCTTCTGATTGTCCGTCAGCAGGTCGCTGTCCGGCTGCAGCGCCAGCGATATCACCAGCGCCACCGCCGGTATCGCCACCGCTATGGCCCCGAACACCAGCTTCAGGCTTACGCCCCCCGCGAACATGATGATGCAGAACACGGCCAGGAGCACGATACTGGTGGACAGGTCCGGCTGTTCCCAGACCAGAATCCAGGGCAGCGCGTACATGGCGACACAGCTGGCTATGATTACCACGGTGTTCAATTTCTTCCTATGTTTCATAATAAACTGTGCAAAGAATAAAATCAACAAAATTTTTGCAGTTTCTGAAGGTTGAAATCGCAGCCCCCCAATCGTAAGCCATCTGGTGGCCCCCTTTGTCTCGTCCCCAAGCTGCCAAACGGCCACCAGCAGCACCAGATTGGTCGCGTACATCAGCCAATTGAGCCTGATTACCATGGAATAGTCAAAAAATGAGATGACTATCATCAGCACCACGCCTACCGCCACTCCGGCCAGCTGCTTGCTCTGCAGGGACGGCTCCGCGCTCCCTATGGTGATGACTCCCACCGCAGAGAGCGCCAGTATCAGCAGCACAAGCTTAAAATCATAATCCCGTAATCTGTATCTTTTAAACATATCTTCCTCTAAGCGACACTTCCTCTGAACCAGAATTCATTTCGCCAAATCCTTCGCGGTGACGTCTACGATGGGGATATTGGCGTACAGGGACGGCATCTTGCCTCCCCGCCCTGATTTATTCCCCTTTGTATTGATCTGGATATCCATATTCTCGGAATCTATCTTCATGTATTTGGACAACACCTTGGCGATGTCCAGCTTGATTAACTCCATTACCTCAGGCGAGCAGTTGACCCTGTCCGATATCAGCAGGATCTTCAGCCTGTCCTTTGCAATCTGGCAGGAGCTCTTTCTGCGAAAAAAATGCCTCATCTCCACTCCTCCTATGCCTTATGAAAAATACCAGTCACCCTGGTCCAGAACGAAATGCCCTTGTCGAAGTTCAGATAGGGCACCTCCTTTCCCTCCACCCGATGTACCACATTCGCGTAGGCCTGTCCCGCGGGGGAGCTGTTCCCCACCAGGGGCTCTCCCTGATTGGTGGCCACTACTACGCTTTCGTCGTCCGGTATGATGCCAATCAGCGGGATGGCAAGGATGTCCACCACATCCTGGGCGGACATCATGTCCCCTCGCCTGACCATGTCCATCCGCAGCCTGTTGATGATCAGGTCCATCTGCTTGAAGCCGTTGGCCTCCAGCAGGCCGATGATGCGGTCCGCATCCCGGATGGCGGACACCTCTGGGGTCGTCACCACTAACGCCCTGTCCGCTCCGGCGATGGCGTTCTGGAAGCCCTGCTCGATGCCTGCCGGGCAATCTAAGAGGATATAGTCGAACTGCTCCTTTAGGTGCTCGATCACCTTCACCATCTGCCCCGGGGACACCGCAGACTTGTCCCTGGTCTGGGCAGAGGGCATCAAGTACAGCCCCGGATGGCGCTTGTCCCGAATCAGCGCCTGCTTCACCCGGCAGTTCCCCTCCACCACATCCACCAAGTTGTAGACGATGCGGTTCTCCAGTCCCATGACCACGTCCAGGTTGCGAAGGCCAATGTCCGTGTCGATGAGGCAGACCTTCTTTCCCAGCTTCGCCAGACCTGTTCCCACGTTTGCGGTCGTGGTGGTCTTGCCCACGCCGCCTTTCCCTGAAGTGACGACAATGACTT
>CAJUFO010000165.1 GCA_910585615.1 uncultured Acetatifactor sp. | reverse complement strand
ATTTGGGAGGTATGGTACAATGCAGAAAGCGAAAGTACCAGGAAGATGATAGGGGGAGGGGTTCCATGAAAGAGAAGATGACGCGCATTGCAGGGATGGCTGTGGCGCTGGGGCTGATGGTTTTGGGCGCCGCCTGCGGAAATCAGGCAGCGGCTACCACGATGAAGCTTGCGGGAACGGAAGGCGAGACATTCGTCCGCGACGAGGAGAAGGAGCTGGAGCCCGTGGCGGACATGAATCTGTACAGCGGCTATCTGTTGGGGACGGAGCAGGAAGGGTATCTGTGGATCGACCTGGACAGCGTGAAGCTGGCGAAGATGGACGAGAACAGCCGGATTGGCATCCGGAAGTCAGGAAAGGAGCTGGAGATCGAACTGGATGCGGGGAGCCTGTTCTTTCAGGTGACGGAGCCGCTGGAGGAGGACGAGACCATGTACATACGCAATTCCAACATGGTAGTGGGAATCCGGGGGACCTGCGGCTGGGTGGAGGCTCCGGATGAGGAGCATCTGCGGGTTTACATCCTGGAAGGCGTGGTGGAGTGCAGCATAACGGATCCCGATACCAAAGAGGTAATCGCCTCCCAGGAGGTGGCCGCAGGCCAGTGGGCCCAGGCGGTATGGAAGGACGGCAAGGGGGAGATTGCCCTGGAACAGTTCACGGAGGAGGGGATTCCTGACTTTGTGAGGACGGAGCTGGAGAAGGATCCAAAGCTGCAGGAAAAGATTTCGGAGGTTTTGGCTCCTGTACAGCAGGATGACGCTGACGGGGAGGGCAGCGGGGACGGCACCGCAGAGGATGCCCCGGGCCAGGAGGAGCCTGAGGGAGAACAGGCAGTGGGGGTCATCCGGACGGACAAGGCCAGTCTGGAGTTTGTGAACGGAAACGCGCCGGGAGGCGTCATTGTGACCCTTCGGGACGGATTGTACGGCGCCGTGGATCTGGAGGGGGAGGAGATTGTCCCCAACAGCTATTCTTCCTATCTCCGCACGCCCAACGACCAGGGGCAGTTTGCCCTGGGAGACGGGGAGAACGCCACGGTTTTTGACCGACAGGGAAATGTGCTCCTGGAGGTGCAGGAGCTTATCTGCATGGGCATTTCCGAAAATGCGGTCACATACGGACATATGAATGAGGCAGGGAAGCCGGAGGTATGCTGTTATGATATCGCGGAGGGCAGGCAGACCGCCCGGATTGAGCTGGAGCAGAGGTATGAGCTGATCGGTTACGGGTACGGCATCGGCATCACCAGCCTGCAGGATGGAGAATTTCTGTATTCCGACGCGGACGATCTGAACATGCACCGGATCAGGAAGGACGGAACCATTGTATGGACGGATGAGGAGCAGGAAGCGCGTCTGCAGGAAATCTGGGTAGAGGAAATGCGCGCGGAGGGGGCGGCCATAGAGGTGACGGAAGAAGGGGCCTACGCCACTTTTTCCTCCAACGGCTCGGCGGGCACATCTATATTTGGGTATGATCCGGGATGCCCGGTGCAGAGCGCCAGGGACGGATACATAGTGGGTACGCCATGGCTGGAGGCCTCTCTTTTGAGGATACATGACCTGAATGCGGGGGAGTCCATACAGCTGGATATGTATTCGCTGGAGGGAGATCCGGTTGACTGCATCTATGACTTCTGGCCCCAGTCCTACTATGACTGCGGCCAATGGTACATCAACAGGGGAACCAGCCTGGTGCTGCGGGGATCCGCGTACGACGGTACGGAGGAGCAGATGGATTTCCTCATTGATTTCTCCAGAGCCCAGACGGATGCGTCAGGGGATGTGACCAATGAGCAGGAGCTGGTGCTGGCGAAATATCCGTATATCAAGCTGGCGGGAGACGGGTATTATACGGCAAGCGACGGAGAGGCATGGTTCTATCTGGACGAGCAGGGCAACCGGGTGGACTCCCCGGAATGGGCCGACTGCTCCGGATTTTACCAGGGATATGCCCTTGTGCTGGAAAAGGACGGCATGGCGTATCTTGTAGACCGGGATTTCGATAAGGCGACGGAAGGATATCCGGCGGATTCCGTATCCCAGGCCGGCGGGATGTTCTGCATCGCCAAGGGGGACGAACAGACATTCCTCTACATGGGGCTGCAGGAGACGCCGGAAGGCGACTGACGGTGTACGGATTACAGATACGATATTTATGAAAAAAAGGAGACCAACATGCCCAAAGACAACATCCTGCTGATCACCACCGACCAGCAGCGCTTCGACACCGTGAACGCCTGGGGGAACCAGAGCATCTTCACGCCCCACCTGAACTACATGGCCGCCATGGGTGCCAGCTACACTTCCTGCTATGCCGGATGCCCCATCTGCGTGCCCTCCCGCACGACCATCATGACCGGCCTGGAGGGCTATGAGAGCGGCGTGACCTCCAACGGCTCCCACGCGGCCTTCATGCAGAAATGCACGGAAAACCGCATGACTCTGCCCGCCCTGCTGACAGATTCCGGCTACCAGACCTGCGCCAAGGGGAAGATGCACTTCGAGCCCGCCAGAGCCCACTACGGGTTCGAACATATGAAGCTGCCCCTGGATTACATGCGGGAATATGATAAAAAGCAGCCCCTGGCCCGCCCGAAAGTCCACGGCATCGGGGAGTGCGAGATGGAGCCCGTGCTCTCCACCGTGGAGGAAAAGGACAGCATCACCACCTGGATAGCCGACGAGGCCATCGACTTCCTGGAGACCAGGGACTCCACCCGCCCCTTCTTCCTCTGGGCCAGCTTCACCAAGCCCCACCCGCCCTTTGACCCCTGCCGGAACTTCTGGGAGATTTATGACGGCATCCCCCTTCCGGAGCCTGTGACCGGGGACTGGTCGGAAACCGTGGAGACCACCCCCCAGGGCTTCCTGGCGGGGGCTTACGAGAATACCAACATGCACCTGCTGGGCCCCGAACAGAAGCAGGCCAGCCGCCGTGCCTATTACGCCTGCATCACCCAGGTGGACTACCAGTTGGGGCGCATCTTCGGGGCCATGCGGGAGAACGACCTGTTCAAGGATACCTGGGTGATCTTCACCTCGGATCACGGGGAGATGCTGGGCGACCACCACATGTCCCAGAAGAACCTGTTCTTCGAGGGCAGCGCCCATGTGCCCCTGCTGATCATGCCGCCCCAGAGACCGGGGCTTCCTCAGGAACCGGGGCTTCCTCAGGGATCGGGGATTTCCCAGAGACCGGGGCTTCCTCAGGGCGGGGGGCTGCCCCGGAAACTGGGGATTCCCCGCAATGTCCGGATCGACTGCCCTGTGACCCTGGCGGACATCTACCCCACGATCCTGGCCATGGCGGGGCAGGACTGCCCGGAGGGGCGCTCGGGAAGGAACCTGCTGGCGGTATCTGACCTGCCGGAAGACAGAGTCTTCTTCGGCAACAGTCTGAACCGGAATTTCTGCGTCATGGAGGGGAAGAAGAAGCTGGTCTACTCCGCCACAGGCGGCCACGCCCTGCTGTTCGACCTGGACAGGGATCCCATGGAGCGGCATGACCTTTCCGCCGCACCGGAATACAGGGACGTCTTCCAACGGCTCTGGAAGCTCCTGCTGGAGCACACCCGCCGCTACACCCCGGAGGCGCTTACGCCGGAGGGCGGCTTCGTCACCTATGACGCCCCCCGCTTCCCCGGCGACATGCCAGGGCGGTGGTTCGGCTTCCATTATCA
>CAJUFO010000164.1 GCA_910585615.1 uncultured Acetatifactor sp. | reverse complement strand
TTA
Source organism: uncultured Acetatifactor sp. (assembly GCA_910585615.1). Taxonomy (GTDB): domain Bacteria; phylum Bacillota; class Clostridia; order Lachnospirales; family Lachnospiraceae; genus Acetatifactor. The sequence continues at coordinate 3,889 of CAJUFO010000164.1, read as the reverse complement.
TCTGAATCAGGATACGGGGCTGTTCAAAGTGGTCAATGTGCCGCTTCGGGGTAGTATTCAGGAATATGTGGAGACGGCGGGAAGGATTGCAAGGGAGCAGAAGGAATATTTTACTGGTCCCCTTGGAAATGATGTGTTCCAGTGTTCGCCTATGCCCTGGGTCACCTATACGCATATCTCACATACCAATTCTGGGAAAAAGGATAATGCGACGCCTTTGTTCGACTGGGGGAAGTATTATGAGAAGGACGGTAAGATTTTCATGCCTGTATCGGTCCAGGCGCATCATTTTTTTGTGGATGGGATACATGTTGGACAGTTTGCAGATAGGCTCCAGAAATATTTGGAATCATTTTAGGGGCGGAAGTTGGATTATATCATAAAATTTTGCAAGTATACATAAAGGGCTGAAAATGCTGAGGTGGCATTTTTCGGTCCTTTTTTCATGGATTTCTTTTGCATTTGAGAGAGTGTTTGCGGAAGTGATTGACATGGATGTAAATTCTTTGTATAATAGTTATTGACTTAAAGTCAATAACTATTGAAGGAGGCGGTGGGAATTGGCGAGGCCAGTGAAAAAACAGCCGGAACAATGGAAGAAAGAAATTTTGGATGCGGCAAAGGAGCTGTTTTTATCGAAAGGTTATGAGGAAACTGCCATTACGGATATCATGGAGCTGGCAGGCGGCGCAAAGGGGATGTTTTATCGGTTTTTCCAGAGTAAGGAAGAGGTCATGCACGCTTTGGGGGATCGGCTGTTTTGGGAGAATAATCCTTTTGAGGCGGTTCGGGGGCGTTCGGACCTGAACGGGCTGCAGAAGATTCGGGAAGTGCTTGCTTTTGACAGGGCTGATGGGGAACGGGAAGAAATAAGTACGCAGGCTATTCCTATTTTGAAAGACCCGCGCATTCTGGCGGCTGCGGTGGAGGCGAACCGGCGTGTGCTGACTCCTTTATGGCTGGAACTGATTGAGGAAGGGCGGCGTGACGGTTCGATCCGGACGGAATACGCAAAGGAGCTTTCTGAACTGCTGCCCCTTGTCAATTTCTGGCTGCTTCCGTCCGTGTTCCCGGCGGATGCGGAAGAGATTCGGCATAAGTGCAGGTTTGTTGCGGAGGTTCTTGCGGCAATGGGGCTTCCGATCATAGAGGATGAGATGGTTGGACGGACAGAGAGGATACTGGGAGGCTATAGGGAAGAAAGGAAGGAGTAGCGGATGGAGCAGAAACTTTTTACGAAAAATTTTACACTCCTTGTACTGGGGCAGGCAAGTTCTTTGTTTGGCAATTATATCCTGCGTCTGGCGCTGTCCATGTATGTGTTGGAGGTGACGGGTTCGGCGGCTGTGTTTGCGGGGATTTTATCTATTGCGACGATTCCGACGATCCTTTTGTCCCCCATTGGAGGAATCCTGGCTGACAGGGCGGATCGGAGGAATATCATGGTGGCGCTGGACACGCTGACGGGAATATTTGTCCTATGCGCAGCGGTCTTTTTGTCCGGGGACAATGCAGTTGTAGTGATTAGCGTGCTGCTGGTGATACTCTCTGTTCTTGGGGCATTTGAAACGCCTACGGTGCAGGCGTGTATCCCGCAGATGCTGGCAGGCGATAACATTATTAAGGGAAACGCGGTGGTAAACCAGGTGGCGTCCATTTCGTATCTGATCGCGCCTTTGCTGGGAGGTATCTTATATTCTGCTGTCGGTTTGAAGCCGGTGATGTACGCAAGTGTTGTATGCTTTTTTGTCACGGCGTTATTTGAATGCTTTATCAAATTGGGCTATCAGGCCAGGGAGTTTCAGGGAAATGTTTTGTCCATGGTAAAAAATGATTTTTCTAGCAGTATCCGTTTTATCATGAAAGAGCAGCCGACTATCATGAAGATGCTGCTTCTGGCGGCATTCTCACGCTTTTTTGTCATGGGGGTCACGCTGGTGGGGCTGCCCTTTCTTGTGCGGACTGTGCTTGGCCTGGACGCAAAATTTTATGGTGGGGCGGAGAGCGCGATGGCGGTTGCCACTATATTGGGAAGTATTGCGGCGGGGCTTCTTACGGGGAAGTTAAGATCCGGCAGATTATCGTATGTGCTTGCGGCAATCGGTGTCTGTATCATTCCGGCAGGGATTGTATTTCTTTTTCCATCCGGTGTGATGACCAGGTATGCTGTGATTGTTGCTGCCTTCTGTGGTATGCAGGCTGCGATCAGTATTTTTTCTATTTTTGCGGTATCCATGATCCAGCAGAATACGCCGGATGAGCTGATTGGGAAGATTATGGCATATACATCCGCTGTTACGTTGTGCGCCCAGCCGGTTGGACAGATGGTATATGGATTTTTGTTTGACAGGTTCCAGGGAATTGTGTATCTTGTATTGATTCCTTCAGGGATTGTGGTATGCGTGATCGGTCTGCTTGCCACGGGTTTTTTCAGGAAACTGGAAAAAAAGCAAGGTGGCGCAATAGACTGATAAAAGGTATAATAGGATTACGTTAATAACACGGACAGATAAAGGTAACATGGTCTGATTCGGATACGGATTTGACTAGGGATAGCGCGTAAATATGTGCTGGGATGGAGGGGGAGGTTCAGGAGGTTTATGGGCATGGGCGACGGTCTGGACGTGTTTGTGATAGGACGGAAGAGATAGACGGAGGCACATGAGGAAGAAGGCTTTCCTGACGGGAAAGTGTTGATAGAAATTTGACAGGAGGTAGACAATGAGACAATCGCCAGGTTAGAGCCCCGGCAGCCAGGAACCGGGGCTGTATACGAGGAGGTGGACATGAATGGAGAGACTGAAATGCCCAAGGTGCGGAAAGCGTGTCATGGATATCCGCACGGAATCCCCGAAGCCAGTGGAGGCACAGACCAGATGCCCGAACTGCAATCATATTGTTACGGTGTACTGGGAACCAAAGAGTAAGAGGAAAGAGAAAGATAAAAAATAGGTACATAGGAGGGACGGCTTCTGCGAAAGTGCGGGGCCGTTCTTTTTTTGCGCTGCGGTGTTTATCCTGCCAGGAATGGGGAATACTTGGATTATGCATGGAAAATTATGGCATGGATGCCGTGCCGCTGTACCTGCAGTGGCAGGAAGGAGGCGGCGTGGGAGAAACGAAGGTATGTCCGCTTTGCAACAGGAGGCTCCTGGACGTGAAGCGGGACCGGGCATATGAGGTCATTTTTGAACTGCGATGTCCGCACTGCGGGAAGATTGTGAGGATTGTGCTGCCAGCCCGTGAGGGTTGAAAAACTGAATGTATTTTTACGACCGAGCGAGTGGGACCGCATAGTGTCGAGTCACCGAATGGCCGGAGTAAAGCTAGGAATTAAGTAGCTTACTCCGGCCTTTTTTTGGTTTTACGGAATTGTCCCGCATAGAGCTTCCGGCGTTTCTGGCTTTACGAAGGCGTAAAGAAAGGAACGCTTTATGTCTGGAAAGAGGATTGTTACCATCAGGTCCGGGAATGAGGAAGTGAGGATGGAGGTCACGGAGGAAGAGTACCAGCGGTATTTCCGCCCGTGGTGGAGGCAGAAGAAGAGGGAGCAGAGGAACCGGGAGGCGATGGAGGAAAAGGGGTATACGGAAGAGTCTTATGAGGCGTGGAGGGACGATGCGGCGGAGGATATGGGGATTGCGGATACGGGGCAGCCGGATATGGATGATCTGCTGGAGAAGGAGATGCTGCTTGGAGTGCTGGAGGAAGCGCTGGATTCCCTGATGCCGGAAGAAAGGGAGCTGGCCCTGAAAGTGTTCGGGGAGCAGGTGCCGGTGAGCGAGTTTGCGAAGGAGCGTGGAGAGCCCAGGACAACGGTGGCATCAGTGTGAGAGCTGGTGCCTTTTTTCGTGCAGTGAATTGGAGAATGTTCCGGGCAGGGAACGGG
>CAJUFO010000163.1 GCA_910585615.1 uncultured Acetatifactor sp. | reverse complement strand
ATCCGGACACAGCGTATCCTGCTCCGCAGTTTTGCGGAAGAACATTTCAGGGACAGTAAAATCTTGGAATTCAAGGACGACGGCTATTCCGGCGTCACACTGGAGCGGCCGGGCGTTTCCGCCATGCTGGAGCTTGTGAAGGAATCGGTCCTCGACTGCATCATTGTAAAGGATTTTTCCAGGTTCTCCAGGGACTATATTGAACTTGGAACCTATCTGGAGCAGATATTCCCGTTTATGGGGGTCAGGTTCATCTCCGTGAACGACAACTATGACAGTGAAGCCGGCAGCGGGCGAGCGGGGGAGATGGACATCTCTTTCCGGAACCTGATGTATGACCTCTACAGCAAGGATCTTTCTGTCAAGGTAAAGTCCTCCCTGGCAGCCAAAAAGGAGCGGGGGCAATTCGTCGGCGCTAATTGCCCTTTCGGGTACGAGAAGGCGCCTGGCGACAAACACAGCCTTGTGGTCGTGGAGGATGAAGCAGAGATTGTAAGAAGGATTTTCCGGATGACTGCGGAAGGGATGACATCCAGCCAGATAGCAAAGGCATTCAATAAGGAAGGAGTAAAGACGCCCATAGAATTCAGGCTGGAAAAGGGCAAGGCCAGCCGAAGAGCCAAAGGAGACAGGTTCGCATGGCAGGGCAGTACAATCTGCGCCATCCTCAGAAATGAATCGTACACCGGCGATATGGTGCACGGGAAGACTTATAAGGAATATCTGGGAGGCAGAAACCGCGTCAAGCCCAGGAGCGAGTGGAGGATTTTCCGAAACCACCATGCTCCCATTATCAGCAGGGAGCTGTTCGAGGAGGTCCAAAAAGGCCGTGGCGGAGGAAAGCCCCGGCGTACTGGGCAGAGGCATCCCTTAAGCGGCAGGCTGGTATGTGGCTGCTGCGGGAGGAACCTGCATATCCGCAAGGGGCTGAATCCTTATTTCTGCTGTCCCAGCCTGTATGACAACCCCAGAGACGGATGTATCAGAAAGGCAAACGCCATGTTCTTAGAGGAGTTGTGCCTGTATGAGCTGCAGAATCATCTGGAGCAGCTGTCAGACAAGAGTGCCATCTGGGAGGAACGCAGGAGGGAATCGGGGCAGCATCTGGAAGAACTGAAAAGGGAACGGCGGAGACTACGACTAAGACTGCAATCGCTCAAAAAGCAGAAGATAGAAATTTATGAGTGCTATGCGGAAAAATGGAAGAAGAGCATTTCATGGGAGAAAAATATTCCAGGGAAGAAAAGCATTCCGAAGAAGGCGGGCGTTTCAGAGCTGAACGGAGAGGATGCCGATAAAGAGGGCGGAGAAGATAGTCTTGCTGTTATGAACGGCAAGATAGCAGAAACAGAAGCCAGGCTGTCGGAAATGGACGGCCGGATAGATTCCATAGAGGCAGAGCTTGCCCGGAAGCAGGGCGCAGAAGAGCTGGGGGCCTATTTGGAGATTCCTGAATTGACAGGGGAGGCGGTGCAGAGGTTCATTCGGCAGATTGTTGTGAAGGATGAGCAGGATGCGGCGATTAGCTGGCGTGACTGAAAGCAGAAAAGGCTGCGGGGGATATCGGATGTCTTGTTGCGCAGGCGGGTGTTTTCCGGTGATTTTGCAGTTATTACCCATGGACAGGGCGATATAGGGCAGAGGCTTCACACAAAGCCAGTATCCATGGCAGAAAACCTTGAATTTATGGGGAAAAATTTCAAAAAAATGCTTGCAGACTATTGACACCAGAGGGAATGGGCGACCATCCAGATTTGCGGGGCAGGGCAGTGTGCTTTCGGGATTTCGTAGGGCGGAGGCGGTTCCTGTATGACGACAGCGGGCACGGCACCCATGTGTGCGGAATCCTGTGCGGGAGCGGACGCTTATCGGGAGGCCGGCTGCGGGGGATGGCTCCGGGGGTGCGGCTGGTGCTGGGGAAGGTATTGGACAGAAATGGGGACGGCTCCACGGAGGCCATGCTGGAGGGGCTGGACTGGGTACTGGAGCTGCGGGAGGAATACGGCATACGGATTGTGAACATCTCCGTGGGAATCGGGAGCCTGCGGGAGCGGAGGAAGGAAGACCTTCTGCAGGAGCGGATAGAGAGGCTGTGGAGGAAGGGAATCCTCGTGGTGTGCGCGGCCGGGAACAAGGGGCCCCGGGAGGGCAGCATCTCCGCGGTGGGCGGCAAATGCGTGGTGACGGTGGGCTGCTACGACGGCAGCTTTGCCGTGGGCAATCCCAGAAGCTGCGAGCTGTATTCGGGCCGGGGTTTTGCGGGGAGCCCTGTCCGCAAACCGGATCTGGTGGCGCCGGGCACGGACATCCTCTCCTGCGGCCTGATGTCCCAAGGCGGACAGGACAGGGGCACGGGGCCCTATGTGGCCAAGAGCGGCACATCCATGGCCACGCCCATCGTGGCGGGAGCCGCGGCGCTGGCCTTCCAGACATATCCCGGCATGACCAATGAGGAATGCAAGCGCAGGCTCCAGTTTTCCGCCACGGACTTAGGCCTGCCCTGGAACCGGCAGGGATGGGGCCTGCTGAATGTAGGGAGGCTGCTGGACTGAATCAAATACCCCGCGGCAAGCAACGGGGTATCAAGCTTGCAACGGGGTATTTGACCCTCGCGGCATTCGCCAAGTGGCCGTGCAAGCACGGCCGCTTGACTCATTGCTCGCGGGAATAAAAGGGGCCGGAATATTAATTTTTACGAAAAACCATTGACAGTGCCCATACGATTGTATACAATAATACGAGTCTGGGATTTATGCCGCACATTGTATGGAGCTGCCGCCATGCGGCAAAACGAGAGACCGCCAGCCAGTCCGGGACGGATTGATATACTGCATAACGCTGAATGCTGCCTAATGTAATCATGCGATTGAATCAGTCAGCGTTATGCAGTCTGGTTTCACGGCAAGTGAAATCGTTAAGCAGTATAAATCCTGGCGGTCTTGAGTATACGAAAAGAGGGAAGATTTATGAGAGACAATGAGACGTTCCAGAATCGCCCGATTACCATGAACCACCACAACAACCTGCTGGAAATAGAGGAGCATATGTACATTCTGGACGATGTGCAGAAGCCCAATGTATTCCGCAACATGTTCCCCTATTCCGAGATTCCGAAGATTCCCTTTAACGACAGGATTGTGCCCCACAACATGCCGAAGGAGATATGGATCACGGACACCACCTTCCGGGACGGGCAGCAGTCCAGGGCGCCCTACACCACGGAACAGATAGTCACCATATATGACTATCTGCACCGGCTGGGCGGGCCGAACGGCATGATCCGGGCCAGCGAGTTCTTCCTCTACAGCAGGAAGGACAGGGACGCGGTCTATAAATGCATGGAGAAGGGCTACGAATTCCCGGAGGTCACCAGCTGGATCCGGGCCAGCAAGGAGGACTTTAAGCTGGTGAAGGAGATTGGCATGAAGGAGACGGGCATCCTGGTGAGCTGTTCCGATTACCATATCTTCCTGAAGCTGAAGATGACCAGGCGGCAGGCCATGGAGCACTACCTGAGCGTGATCCGGGAATGCCTGGAGGAGGGCATCAGCCCCAGATGCCACCTGGAGGACATCACCAGGGCGGATATCTACGGGTATGTGGTGCCTTTCTGCCTGGAGCTGATGAAGCTCATGGAGGAATACCGGATTCCCATCAAGATTCGGGCCTGCGACACCATGGGCTATGGGGTCAACTACCCCGGGGCGGTCATCCCCAGGAGCGTCCAGGGCATCATCTACGCTATCCACACCCATGCGGGGGTGCCCCATGACCTGATCGAGTGGCACGGGCACAATGATTTCTATAAGGCGGTGTCCAATTCCACCACGGCATGGCTCTATGGCTGCGCGGGCATCAATACCTCCCTGTTCGGCATCGGGGAGCGGACGGGGAATACGCCGTTAGAGGCCATGGTGTTCGAGTACGCCCAGCTCAAGGGCCACCTGAACGGCATGGACACCACAGTGATCACGGAGCTGGCGGAGTATTACGAGAAGGAGATCGGCTACCGGATTCCGCCCAGGACGCCTTTCGTGGGCAAGAACTTCAATGTGACCCGGGCGGGGATTCACGCGGACGGGCTGCTGAAGAACGAGGAGATCTACAATATCTTCGACACGGAGAAGTTCCTGAACAGGCCGGTGCTCTGCGCTGTATCCAACACCTCGGGCCTGGCGGGCATCGCCCACTGGATCAATACATATTATAAATGAAAACCCTAATCCCCCAGCTATGCTGGGGAGAATAGAGTAAGCGGAA
>CAJUFO010000162.1 GCA_910585615.1 uncultured Acetatifactor sp. | reverse complement strand
GTACTCGATTTTGAGAAGCAGGAGCGACAGAAAGAGGTTGCGGAACTGGAACAGATGTTGTTTTTCAGATTAAAAGAGCATTCGATTTGCAGATTATTTTTTTCTAAAAGGAGCTCCGTATAGACTTTTCATCACATTATTTGAACATGGTTCTGCACATTATCCGAAACTGAAAATACCCCTATGCAAATTAATTGCGCAGGGGTATCTCTTCCCAGAGAGGTCAGAATGGAAGCTCATCTTCTTCTGTCAGTGGTTCAGGATATTTATATTGCAGGTACGCATACAGCAAGCCTCTCTCTTTCAAGAAATCTACCAGGGTGAGGATCTCGCAGCCCAGAAAGGTCTGCGCCTCCCGGAGAAATTCTTTTGTCTCATCAAAGGAGCCGTGGTCAGAGCGTCTGTCCGTATAAAAATCGAACAGCTCCCTGCCCGAAGGCCCCTGTACGTCCAGAGGTTCTATGACGGTGGTCCACTGTGCCGCCCGGTGCCATTCAATGAAGTCAAAGAGTGTACCGTCTTCATGGACCACCCGCTCGGGATTTTCATAGGGACTGTTCCCGGCCTCCACCCAGGAACGCAGTTCCCCAAGTTCCAGCCAGTCAAGGGTTCCGGCGTAAATATCCTCTACAGCCTGAAGTTCTCGCTGCAGGGACTTCCTTTTTTTGCTGTCCATAACACGCACCCCCTATCCCAGTTCACAATCGTTTATGGCCTGCATGACCGTATCGGCATCTACCAGATTCCGTTTCCTTGCCTGCGCGCACAGCAGGCTCTGGCTACAGAGGCGGTTCATCACACGGGGCGTGCCGTCCGAAGCGTTCAGGAGGGCCTCAGTGGCAGCCTCGTCAAAGACGGCGTGGCTGCATCCCGCCCCTTGGAGTTTTGCCTGGATGAAGGCCCGCCCCTCTTCTTTGGTCATGCCCTCCATATGGAAGTTCATCACCAGCCTCTGGCGCAGGGGCTCGTGGACGGACAGACGCAGGGTGTTGTTCAACTGGCCCAGGCCGCACAAAAGGACCACGGCCCGGTCCCTGGAGTCCATCTCAAAATTGAACAGGAGCTTTAAGTCGTTCAGGATGGCGTTGCCCACATAGTTCGCCTCATCAATGATGATGACGGGAGTCTTTTTCTTTTCCAGGCACAGGCGGCTGACCTCCTCCTGTATGGCGCGGAAGTTGTCGGGCTTGCGGAAGGAAGGCTGCCCGCCCAGGGCCTCTACGAGGCTGCGGTAGAAATCCGACACCGTGAGTGTGGAGAGGCAGGAATAGGCCACCTTGTAAAGGGAAGGGTTAAGGGATGCGGCCCAGTTCCTGACGGCGGTAGTCTTGCCTCGCCCTGGACCGCCCGTAAGCAGGCCGAAGCCCCTTGTCTTAGCCAGGTAGGAAAGGCGGAAGAGGGCTTCCCGGTACTGGGCTGTCTCCACCAGGATTTCTTTCGAATTCTTCAGGAACGGGTTGAATTCCAGCCCGAAACGTGAAACATCCATCATCCCTCACCCCCTTCGGAAAGGAGGAGTTTCTCCCGCTTTACGCAGGCGTTCTCCCGCTTGTTTAAGAGCCTTACCGGGGCCAGCGTGCCGTCCGCCTCTGCCACATAGACCTCTTCCATGTCCGGCGAGCAGCGCAGCCTGATCCTCTGCCTGGCAAAGCGCATATCGACTTCATACTCCACGTTCCCGATCGTGACCACGCTGTCGGCGGAGACCCTGCGTTCCAGCTCCAGGAGGAAATCCGTCTTAAGCTTTTCTTCCGGAAGGCGGCGTACCTTGTCCTGCTCGGAAAAGAAACGTTCCTGCGGGGATTTCTCCTTAAGGGAGGAATGGACGGAAAGGTTGTAGTCCCGGACATAGGAGCACAGGCTCCCGGAAAGGGCCTCCAGGGAAGAGAAATCCCGCATGTCCAGGGAGGCCATCCACTGGTCCTTCATGGTGCGGAACCACCGCTCCACTTTGGCCTTGGCTGTCGGGGTATAGGGTTTACAGTAATGAATTGTGGTACCGATACGGGCAGCCAGCAGCTCCATCTGTTTGTTCTTATAGGCGCTTCCGTTATCGAAATTGAATACCCTTGGCACGCCGTACTTTGCCACGGCGCTTTTCATCACTGACATGAGGTTCACGAAGGTGTCTTCGAAGAACACGCCTGCCCCGGTGACAAGGCGGCTGGCGTCATCGATCAGGGCGATCACGTACACCCGGCGCTTCCTGCCGTCCGCTGTCTTAAGGTATGGCCCAACGCTGGAATCCCCGCACCAGACCTCGTTGATATGGGGACGTTCATAGCGCCGCATGTCTTGGGCAGGCACGTTCCCCGCTTCCAGGGCAAGCCGGTTCACATACCGGTTCACGGTGGACTCGGAGACTTCGCCGCCTTTGATACTGCCGTCCGCTTTTAACTGCCGGAAGATGGCAGCTGCGCCCATGCGGGGATAGTGTCTTTTCAAGTATGCGATTTTTTCTTTCAGGTCATCGTCGAGCTTCCTTGGCTTGCCGCAGTCGTTCCTCCCGGCAGGCAGGAGGGCATCAAATCCTCCTTTCTGATAGCTGAAATACCATTTGTACAGGGTCTTGGGCGCATAGTTCCTGATCTCCCCGTCTGGATGCAGCACCCCTTTCTGTGATGTTTTCTCCAGATAGTCCACCATGTTCCTGTACCCTTCCGGTAGGCCGGGGATCAGCGGCGCGATGGCCGAATAACGCATCAGCGCGATGGCGTGTCTGTATTCTTGTTCCATTGATCTGAAACCTCCTTATGTTTTTAGGCCATCATAAGGGAATTGGGCATGGAAGTCACCCAAAGTTATGTAGGCGGCGCAAAAAGGAGATTCCTGGTATTTTTTATCTGCATGAACTGGCGCCCGAAGAGGCGGATGCAGGGCTGAGTGAGGGCATGGACAGGGGACAGCGGGAGTCTTTCGCTTAAGAGGCGCTGCCGCCAGAAACGGATATATAAGGACAGGATATAAAAGACCTGGCTTGGGGAGAGTTCCGGATTTGTGTCCATAACCTCCATGCCGTCCATCCCATTTTCATAGGAAGAAGCTATGGCGGCATGGTCTGAGAGGGGGACCTGGGAGTAGGGGACGATACCGGAAAGGAGGAGAGCATGGGTGGCATTGCAAAGGCTGCACTGTACCCTGCGTATGGCAAGGGGAATCTTCCCCATGGATGTCTTTACATAACGGGTATAGCCCCCATGCCCCACAAGACAGCCGCAGTGTCCGCAGGAGCATTCCAACTGGCAGGTCTGGATGGAATCCATGGCGGTATCATAAAGCTTCTGTGAAATTTCGTTGCATTCCTGTGTGATTACTGTTATCATATCTTTTGTCTATGGCGGATCCGTCCGCCATGATGTGTGAGGGCAGGGGCACAAACTTTGGTCGGTGAGGGTTCCTGTCCTTTTTCATGTGTACCAGATAGAAGAATAACACAAAAGGTATGGAGATGAAATAATCTGACGGAAAATACATCAGATTAAAATATCCCATACCTTATTTTATTTGAAGAAAAACTGGGGGTTTTGGTTCAGATAAACTAACGAATAACACAGAAGGACAGCGAGATACGAATATTGCAGGTACAGCTGAGAGAATCGCTGAACTTATGCGAGAAGCTGAACAACGAGAACAGAGCCGGGAACGTACAAGCCTTGCAGAACGACTTGAAGCAAACAAGAGAATTGCTGCAGAGCGAGAAAGAGAAAAAGAAAAGAGCAGACAGTACAATAGAGGAATGTCAAGATAAACTCCGGCAGGCTGAGGAAGAAAAACAATATGCTTTAATGCATCAGAAAAAAGTAGAGATACCGATAGAAAAGCCGGTACTCTATGAAAGGTGTCGGGACTGCGACCGTAAGACATATCAGAAGGCGAAGGAACAGTATGAACATCAGAGGAATGGTTTGGAAAAGAAGTATAAAGCAAAGACAGTGCGATTTGATGCAATGATTGTAGCATTATGGTGGTATGCAATTGTCACAACTGTATTTGTAGCAATGCGGTCGGAAGCGGCAAAAGGAGATTTTATCGTTTTTAGCAGTACAATATGGGAAACGGCTTGCCGGTTTGGTCAAAGCATTCTTTTTATTGGTCAGTATGTGGCACAGATAAGTGGAAGAATGTCAAATGAGATGGCGGCAGTAATCGTATATTGGTTGTTGCTGGTAATCGTTGTCGCTGGTTTGGCTGGCGGTGCAGGTGTATTTTTAGTGATAATCGGGAAGAAAGGGCTAAAAATGTACCAAGAAAATTGCAGGGATGTTGTTAGTATTGCCGTTGCAGTAACAAGCATGGCAATAGTGGTATATTTTGGGGATTGGATAAAGTCTGTCATAAAATGTAATCTGGTAAGATCGGAAGAGC
>CAJUFO010000161.1:1501-4380 GCA_910585615.1 uncultured Acetatifactor sp. | reverse complement strand
GCTTAAGTTTGTTATTCCTCCACGATCACCCTGGCCCTGGCCAGATTGCGCACCTGGGTGAAGACATCTCCCCTGTCCCCGTTCCTCTGGCTCTTTACGGAAGCCGTCGCAAAGTAGGTGCCGGGCCTGTCATAGGAAGTCTGCACCACGGCCCTGCCCGCCTGCAGGCCCTCCTCCGTGACGTAGGTCTCCAACGCCCCTTCCACCCTCTCGGAACGTCCCTGCGCCAGAAAGGCCATGCTGTCCCCGCTTTCTATCTTCTTCGCGTAGGTGCCGAACATGGGGTCGGAGAAGGAGAATTTGATTTCCGTCACTATCCCTGCGCCCTGGGGCACCTGGGCCGTGGCTTCCAGGGTCACGGCTTCTCCCACCTTCACATGGGCGCATGCCCCGCCGTTGGCGGCCAGGGTGATTACGGGCTGTAGTCCTTTCCTCTCCTTCGCCGTCTCCGCGATATGGACGCAGCCGCCTTCCATTTCATACACAGAGGACTGCCTGGGCTCTATGCCCCGCTCCACCCAGTCGCTGATATCCAGCAGGGCCTGCTTCAGCCCGCCCAGATAGTTTACGATCATATCCGTATCCAGAGCGGACACATCCCCGTGGAGGCACCTGTCGTAATAGTAGATCCGGAAATCATCCTCGTTTCCCTTGGCCCTGCGCACCTGGTTCCTGTACCAGTCGCCGCACCAGGGGCAGGTGGACTCGTCCATCAGGGACTGGGTCAGGATTACCTTGCCCTGGATGGTTCCCTCCTGGACCGTACCCGTGCCGCAGAAGCCGGGCCCCATGATGTCGTCCCTCTGAGGGATGGCAGGGGTGCCGTCCGCCTTACGGAACTGGTCCCACGCGTGGAAGGCTGCATCCGGCGGAACCTGGTGGCGGTAATAGGACTGGACCGCTATGTAATCGGAATTGTCCAATGTCACCACATCCCCGGGACGGATGGACTTCAGTACCGATTCCATGTCATCCATGCCATAGCACATGCCGATGGTGATGCAGTTGCCCCTGATATCCCCCAAAAGCATATTCTTTCCTACCGCCCCGCCGGTCTCGAAGCCGATGTTGACCCCCTTCAGATACAGATCCTCCCCCTGGGGGACCTCCTCCAGCTCAATCCAGGCGCCGCCCCCGTCCACCAGGGATTTCTTCCAGGCGGTATCCACGCCGTTGGAATATTCTCCGGTCTCCTCCGCCTTCCCTCCCGGCAGATGGACGCTCACCACACGGCTCCTAAACTGCAGCCTGTCCCGGAGGGCGTTGCTGCCCGGCTCCGTGCCCAGATAGCCGGGCTTCTCCCAGAAATCCCTGAAATACTGAGGGTCCTTCTGCCTGATTCCGGGCATCAGCACAGGCAGGGAACCGTCGTCCCAGCGTCCCGCCGCCTCCATGAACCAGGCCCTGGGCGGGAAGCCCATGAGGGTGATCTCCCTCAGCATCTTCGCCTCATCCTCCGTCAGGCCCTCATACATATCCCCGCTGCCGCCAGCATCCAGGGCGTCCACGATCTTCCCCACCGCATGGCGCAGCGTCCGCATCCCCTGTACGTGGAGCGTGATGGTATTAGGCAGGGAATATGGCGACCCGATGACGAAAGGGCAGGCCCCGTCCCAGGCGTTGGTGTTCTCGATGCAGGCAATGGTCTTGTAGCCTCCCCCGCTGCCGCCGAAGACATAGCCGTAGGGCCTGCCGCAGCCGTAATACTCCCGGGCCACCTGGCGGGAATACTCCGCTGCCGCCGCGCTGGATTTCCAGATTTTATGAGGTTCCGGATGGCCTCCGAAGGCTGCGGCGGACTCCATATTGGTCTCGATAAAGTAAGCGCCGTTCTGCAGGCAGAAGGCGATGGTGTCGTCCTCGCCGCTCCTCCCCAGGGAGGCAACCTCCTCGTCCGGCCCCGGGAACGGACACAGATACTGATAGAATCGCCCCCTGAAATCCTCCTTCACAGGAAAACAGAACACGAATTTCGCCCTGGTGCCCTCAAATCCCCCATGTACATAGCGGAAGGGCTTCCTGCTCCCGTCCGGCATGTCGCGCTGCCTCATCTCGTCCGCATCAATATAGGGCTTTCCATAATAAGCATCCTTTTTCGCATCATAGATCACTTTTTTGCCACTCATGACATTTACCTCCTCGCCAGCCTGAGATCTCAGTTTCCGTTCTTCTGTCTTTATTCTATCCGTTTTGTCCTCTCCGGAAAATAAGAAATCCGATGGAAACTATCACAAATCCGATTTCCCCGGCTGTGCGGCATAAGGCTTCCCGCCGCCTGGCCGATTCAGCCCTTACTGAAAAAGCTCCCTGTTCGGCCTGTATTCCGCCACAACGATCCGCTCCATCTCCTCTGGGCTCTCCTGGCAGCCCCTTCTGATCCATCTGCGGATGACCGCCGACAGCCCCTCCGTGAAAAAGGTCTGGTGATAGAGCAGCTCCTCTCTGGAAGCATACCCCATGACCGGCATGATTCTGTCGATATTGTCCTTCAGCTCCGCCGGCAGCCTGTCATACGTCAGATTCATTTTGCCCAGGGCGTCCATATATGTGCAGAAAAAAGCCCTGTGCTTCTGAATCAGTTCAAACAGATGGCGGAATCCCCCCGGACGCATTCCCTTTCCCTCTTCCACAAACAGGCCGACCACCTGCCGGTACATTTCCGTTACCAGATGCTCCATCAGATCCGCCACATCCTTATAATGCACATAAAAGGTCGTCCTGTGAATTTCCGCCCGTTTGCAGATCTCGCTCACCGAGATGCGGCTGATATCCTTCTCCTTCAACAGATTCAGGAAGACATACTTTATCCTGTTCTCCGTCTCAACCGCGCGCTGATTTCCCTTTGTGTTCATATTCCGCTCCTCTCTTCGTCTTATGGC
>CAJUFO010000161.1:0-1401 GCA_910585615.1 uncultured Acetatifactor sp. | reverse complement strand
GTTGCCGCAATTCCGGAATGCTTCCATTCCGTCGCCCGTCCCCGGGAATTTACGGATTTCTTTTATTATTTCTACACATGTATATAAATTGACGGTTGCTATCCGCTTTCCCATTCATTATAATAAAAATACATTCATTCGACAAGTGTTGATTTATACAGCACATAAATCAAAGATCGGCTTTGCAGGCCCGGCACAAAGCCAACTGCGTTGACTTGGCCCATTGCGCGCGGGAAGAAAATCTGCGGTAATCCAAAATGATAGACCGTCAGCCATAATGCCTGCCTTAAACGGGTCCGCGGATTCTGCCGGTCTTGAGCATAAAAGAAAAAGCGAAAGGAAGAACTCTTATGAATCGAAATCAGGAAATGCTGGAAAAAGCTTCTTATCCCAGATTATTGCTGAACCTAAGCCTGCCTGCGGTGGTCATCATGCTGGTGATGGTGGTCTACAATATGGCGGATACCTTCTTCATCGGCCAGACCAACGACCCGTCCAAGATTGCCGCCATCTCCCTGTGCTCCCCCATGTTCTCCATCCTCTCAGGTCTGGGAACCCTGCTCGGCAGCGGCGGCTGTACCGCCATCTCCCTGGCTCTCGGGAAAAAGGATACGGAGACCGTGAAACGCTATTCCTCCTTCTGCTGCTTTGCGGCTCTTGCCCTGGGCATGGCGTTTCTGTTGTCGGTCAATCTCCTTCTCGCCCCCATCTGCGGCCTGTTAGGAGCGGACGCGGACACCATGGCAGACGCGGTGCGCTACCTGCGCGTCATCGCCCTGGGCGCCCCCTTTATCATGTTCAACAATGTGTTCGCCAATGTGATCCGAGCCGACGGCGCCGCCAGGGAATCCATGATCGCCAACTGCGCCGGCACCATCTCCAATATCGCCCTGGACGCCCTGTTCATACTGGTTTTTTCCTGGGACGTGGCCGGGGCCGCCTGGGCCACCGTGCTCGGCAACTGCGTCAGCTGCCTTTATCTGCTGTACTATATGACGAGGAAGCAGCCCCTCCTCTCCCTGTCCCCGAAGCAGTTCTCCCTGCGCCCGGAAGTCTCCTGGACCGTGGTATCCCTGGGCCTTCCCATGGCCTGCAGCACCCTTCTGATGAGCCTGTCCCATATCATCGCCAACCGCATGGTCATCGGCTACGGTTCCGTGGCGCTGGCCGCCCAGGGGGTATCCGGCAAAATCGGCATGGTCATCACTATGCTGGCCATGGGCATCTGCATGGGCCTACAGCCTGCCATCTCCTATAATTTCGGGGCAGACAATCTAAAGCGCATGAAACAGATCATCCGCAGCACGGCGGTCTTTACGGTATGCCTGGGCAGCGTTCTCACCATTCTGTGCTATCTGGGCAGAAACGTCATCATCTCCGCCTTCATCGACAATGAGGAGG
>CAJUFO010000160.1 GCA_910585615.1 uncultured Acetatifactor sp. | reverse complement strand
ATGAACATCGTCATGGCCGTGAACATGGGCGGGGACGATTTTGTGACCAAGCCCTTCGAGCCCGAGGTGCTCTCCGCCAAGGTACAGGCCATGCTCCGGCGCACCTATGCCTTCCGGGAGCCCACCAACATCATGGAATGCCATGGCCTGATTCTGGATCTGACGGATGCCTCCCTGTTGGTGAACGGCGAGAAGCTGGAGCTGACGAAAAACGAGTTCAAGATCCTGCAGCTTTTATTTGAAAACGCGGGGCAGACCGTGTCCCGGGAGGCCATCATGAAGCGGCTCTGGGACAATGACTGCTTCGTGGACGACAACACCCTCACCGTGAACATGACAAGGCTGCGCAAAAAGCTGGAGGGCGCAGGGGCCAATCTGCCCATTCAGACAAAAAAAGGCCTTGGCTACCAGATTGGAGGCTGAACATGAGACTGTGGCTGCGCTATCTGAAAGAGAAAAGGCTCCTCCTGCTGCTGTACGCCCTGACCGTATTCTTCTTCGTTGCAGTGGGAAGCCTTTATCATATCGAAAACCTGGAAAAACTCCTGTATGCCGCCCTGCTGGCCTTCATGGCCTGGTGCCTGGCCCTCCTCTGGGAGGGCATAGGATATGTACGGAAAAGCCGACAGTTGGAGAAGGCCTTCCACCATTTTGCGCACAGCGGGGAGCTGCTGTGCGACGAGGCCGAAGGCCAGCTCCTGCAGGAGGCGGAGGGCGACATCGAAGCCGCGGAGAGTTTTCATGGGGCACAGCGCCTCCTCCTGTCCCTGGTCTGCCAATCCCACCGGGAGGAGCAGCGGCTCTGGGAGGCGAAAGCTGCAGAGCGGGCCGACTATTATATGATGTGGACCCACCAGATCAAGACCCCCATCTCCGCCATCCGGCTGCTGCTGGACAAATCAAAGCTTCAGGACAGGGATGCTTTCCTGCTGAAGGAGGAGCTGTTCCGAATCGAGCAGTACGCGGAGATGGTGCTGACCTTCCAGAGGCTGGAGAGCATCTCCTCCGACCTGGTATTGGAAAGCCACGACCTGTACGCCCTGGTAAAGCAGGCCGTCAGGAAATATGCCCTGTCCTTCATCAACAAATCCCTAAGCTTGGAATTGCCTTCGTCGGAATCGGTGGATTTCATCCCATGGCAGATTCTGACGGACGAAAAATGGTTCGTCTTCTGCCTGGAGCAGCTCCTGTCCAACAGCATCAAGTACACCAACAGGGGCGGCATCTCCGTCAACGCCTGGGCGGAGGGGGAGCGGGTGATGCTCTCTATCGAAGACACCGGCATAGGCATCCGCGCGGAGGATCTACCCCGCATCTTCGAAAAGGGCTTCACGGGCTACAACGGCAGGCTGGACAAGAAATCCACCGGCATCGGCCTGTACCTGTGCCGCCAGGTCTACACCCATCTGAACGTGACCATACGGGCGGAAAGCCAGGAGGGTCAGGGCACCCGAATCATCCTGGGGATTCCAAATGCCGAAAAGAGCCTACGGCCATAAGACATGCGGAAGGCTGCCCGCTAAGCTTGCAAAAATGTAAGGTAGCAAAAAGGAAATGTAAGGATGTTCGATGGCATTCCATTTCCTTTTTTTGTATCCTTATCTTGTGATGAAGAGCTGTGCAGCAGTTCCTCACGAAGCAAACAGAAGGCACAAGGAGGACGCATCATATGTCATTGCTGGAAGTGAAAAATCTAAAGAAAGTATATACCACCCGCCTGGGCGGCAACAAGGTACAGGCGCTGGACAACGTGAACTTCTCCGTGGAACAGGGAGAATATGTGGCCATCATGGGAGAGTCCGGCTCGGGAAAGACCACCCTGCTGAACATCATGGCATCCCTGGACAGGCCCACCGCCGGGCAGGTGATCCTGTCGGGCAGGGACATGGCGGAAATCAGGCAGAAGGACCTCTGCGCTTTCCGCCGGGACAACCTGGGCTTCGTCTTCCAGGACTTCAACCTCCTGGACACCCTTTCCCTGCGGGACAACATCTACCTGCCACTGGTGCTGGCAGGCAGCGACTACGGCCAGATGGAGACGCGCCTGGCCCCTCTGGCCGGTAAGCTTGGCATCGCGGAACTTTTGGAGAAATACCCTTATGAGGTCTCCGGCGGCCAGAAGCAGCGGGCCGCGGTGGCCCGGGCGCTGATTACGGATCCCCAGATTGTGCTGGCGGACGAGCCCACAGGAGCGCTGGACTCCAAGGCCTCCGCCAGGCTGTTGGACATCTTTTCCGAGGTGAACGCAGAGGGCCAGACCATCCTCATGGTGACCCACAGCACCCAGGCCGCCAGCCGGGCCGGGCGGGTGCTCTTCATCAAGGACGGCGTAATCTTCAACCAGATTTACAGAGGCCGGCTTTCGGACGACGAGATGTACCAGAAGATATCGGACACGCTGACCGTACTGCACACGGAGAGCAGGCACGCGCAGCGATTTGAACAGGAGGCATAATATGACCACAGCAAGAAAAAGACCCGCCAGCCTGCTGCCCAGGATGGCAGTCTCCAACATCCGCAAGAATACCACTACCTACCTGCCCTACATCGGCATCAGCACCTTTGCCATGTTCACCTACTTCGTCTTTGACCTGATACTGAAGAACGATATCATGTACAACCTGCCCAAGGGCGTCTATACCCTGATACTGGTCAACATAGGCTTCTGGCTGCTGGGGATCATCATGGTGCCCTTCCTCTATTACACCAACAGCTTCCTGATCAAGCGGCGCAAGAAGGAGCTGGGCCTGTACAGCATGCTGGGGCTGGAGAAGAAGCACATCGGCATCATGATGTTCTGGGAGAGCCTGATTGTCTATGCCTGCGTGATGGCAGGGGCCATCGTCCTGGGGCTGGTTTTCTCCCGGCTGATCTTCCTGCTGCTCCTGAACCTGGCAAAAATGCAGGTGGACGTAGAGTTCACGGTAAGCCCGAAAGCCATCACGGACAGCCTGCTGTTCTACGCCTTCATCACTGCCCTGAACCTGACCGTGAACCTGGTTCAGGTAGGTAAGGCTAACCCAGTGGAGCTGATGAGCGATTCCCGGAAAGGCGAGAAGGAGCCCCGCCATATCCTGCCTCTGAGTATCATAGGTATCTGCGCCATGGCAGCGGGCTACTATACCGCCCTCTCCTCGAAGCTGGCGACCCAGGTCTTCATGGAGTTCTTCCTGGCCGTCTTTCTCGTCATCATAGGCACCTACTTCCTGTTCACCTCGGGAAGCATCGCCTTACTGCGCTTCCTGAAGAGACGCAAGAAGTTCTACTACCGTCCGGAGCATTTCGTCACCGTCTCCGGCATGCTCTACCGCATGAAGAAAAATGCCGCCAGCCTGTCCAATATCTGTGTGTTCTCCACCATGGTCATCATCACGGCGGTGTGCACTGTGGTGGTGTACCTGGATATGGATACTATCGTGAGCTCCAATTTCCGGCGCGTGTTCGAGATTACCTGCTTCGGAAATGCCGCCGCGGATGCCCCTGCCCTGCAGCAGGACGCGAAGGCTCTGGCAGAGGCGAACCATGTGGCCCTGGAGGAGGAGTTCCTCTTTGACAGCATCGAGCTGTCCACCAAAAAAGAGGGAAATTCCTTCCTGTTCTGGGACGGATCGGGCAATATGTACACGGAGATGGAAATCGTACTGCTGATGACCCAGGACGAATATGAGCTGATGACAGGGACATCTGTCGCGTTGGCCTCGGATGAGGCCCTCATCTACAGCAGCGGCCCGGATTTCGCCATGGATACTATCTGTTTCGAGACTTTGGAGTACCGGGTGAAAGAGGAGCTCTATGAGTGCGGCATCAGCCGGAAGACGCCCAACAGCGCCTTTAGCAACACCTATCTTGCTGTGTTGTCCGATAAGGAGCAGACGGAAAAGGTATGCGCGGCATTTCAGATAGACAGTGCGCAGTCCCACACCTACTTCTATGGCTTCAACGCCCAGGGGGAGGACGCGGATGTGGACACATTCTCCGCAGCCCTGAGCCAGCGTCTGAACACGGTATCTGGCTTCGCCGGGTATAGCGACCACAGAGCCGGCATGGCAGACCAGCGGAGCATGTACGGCGGGCTGCTGTTCATCGGCATCTTCTTCGGCCTCATCTTCCTGATCTGCCTGCTGATCATCATGTACTACAAGCAGCTCACGGAGGGCTTCGAGGATCAGAAAAACTTTGAAGTCATGCAGCAGGTGGGGATGAGCGACAAGGAAATCCGGCGCACCATCCGGACACAGATCAGCATGGTGTTCGGGCTTCCCTTGCTTGGGGCTGTCCTCCACACAGCCGTGGGGATGCGCATGGTGTATATGCTGCTGGGGGCCATCGGCTTCTTCGAGTCCGCCCTGCTGATTGGCTGTACCGCGGCAGGCTGTCTGGTGTTCGCTATCGTGTACTGCTTCAGTTATAAAAGGACTTCCATGGCCTATTACCGGATTGTGCGGCATATGAATTGAGGATTCCATACACGGAGAGACAAGCGGGGCTGAACACATGGGAGGCTGTAAATTTTTCTGTGTCTATGGAGGAAGAATCCTTCCGATAAGATTCA
>CAJUFO010000159.1:3056-4608 GCA_910585615.1 uncultured Acetatifactor sp. | reverse complement strand
GCAAAATTTTGGTTCCGGCTTGTCCGGGTTAGGAATTGTCGGAAAATGGCTGCCGCAACTTGTTTAGACAAAACCCAACTTCCTTACTGTCCGTCAATATCCACCCAGTCATATCCAAGATATGTTGTAAACGCCTCTTTCAAGATTTCTTTCATATGTCCCACCCCCACGGAGGTATGGTGCTTGAAGCCTCCCCTGGCCAGTCTGATCAGCTTATTCTGCAGATCCGGGATTTCGCAGACGCCGCCGCATCCGAAGAACGCTTCCTCAATGGGGTCGTCCGTAAACCGCGCTTCGCTGGCATACACAATGATTTTCCCATCCTTTGTCTGGCAATTGGAGATAGTAGCGGGAAATGCCTTAATCCGTCCCTCATTGCAGCCCCATCCGGAACCCGGATCGTTTTTTGCGAACATCTTATGTTCCGTAACCGTTCCCTTCGCTGTCATCAGCCCCTGGGCAACCGGCCCGCAATGGAACAGGATCACCTTGTCCTCCTCATCGCCGTAGTTATTGTTCCAGTCCAGAACAGCCGTGGGCTCTTCGCTTGCCAGGTTCATGGCGCGCATGGTGATGGCGGAGCACATGTCTATCTCGCAGGATGCCACGATTCCCCTGTCATTCAGTTCGCTCAGCAATACGCAGGGACATACCCTCATATAGGTCTCCATCTCGTTCCAGCAGCGCAGCGTCAGGGCGTCCAGGTGATATTCCTCAATAGTCATTTTCTTTTTCGTGTTCATCATCTTGCTCTCCTTATCAATCCATCATAGCAAAAGTCTTCATGGCCTCTTTCACATTTTCCTTCATAGCCTTCTCCGCCTCCTGTATCACGGAGGAAAAGAAAACCGGCTCCCCTGCTTTGACCGTCTGTATGTACTCCGCCGCCGCGCTGCCGCCGCCTTTGTCCATATAGGTAAAGTAGTTCACCTTCCTGACGCCGGCCCTGACCGCCTCCCGGAAGTCCTCTCTGCTGACCCCGGAGCCGCCGTGCATCACCACCGGAATCTCATCCGTAAGCTTCCTCACATTCCGAACCACGTCGAAGTCCAGCTTCGGCTTCGTCAGATAAATCCCGTGAGTGGTTCCAAAGGAACAGGCCAGGGCATCTATCCCCGTCTCCTCCACGAACCGCTTCGCCAGCGCGGAATCCGTGTATATCTTCGTCTCGTCCTCCGCTCCTGTTCCGTCCCCCGCGCCGGACTCCCTCTTCCCCATGGAGCCCAGCTCCGCCTCCACACCGGCTCCGGTCTTCGCCGCCATGGCCGTCGCCGCTTTCGTGTTCTCCCGGTTTTCCTCATAGGGCAGCACGGAGCCGTCGTACATGATTCCCGTGAATCCCATATCCAGGGCCTGCTGTAAATACTCCAGAGTCTCGCCGTGATCCAGATGGACACATACGGGAACTTCTGCCCTCTTTGCATGCTCCACCATGATGGGGCCGATGACGGAAAGGGGAATCCAGGGCTCATGGCACTGGGCAAACTGAATGATGACAGGCACGCCCAGCTCCTTTGCCCCGCCGATTACAGCCATCAGGCTCTCCAGGTTG
>CAJUFO010000159.1:0-2956 GCA_910585615.1 uncultured Acetatifactor sp. | reverse complement strand
CGCAAAAAAACGCATGGTTTACAATTTACTGTTCCATGCGCCTTTACCAATGCGTCCTATGGACGCTATGTTATTATAATATGATATTATACGCGTGAGTGCATTCATTTGCCGCTTTCTTCCCAGGTTTTACAGAAGCGTTCTCTCGTTATACATTTACGTTGGCAAATGTTATTGAGCGTGAGTATAAATGAATTCTTGTCTATGCCAACTGCATAATATCTACTTTCAATCTCTTTAATTCATCAAGCGGTATTGACGGAACACATAATGCGATATCTTCAAGTGAAAACTTCCCCATTTTAATCATTCTTTCCGCTGTTTCTCTCGCCTCTCTATGGGTAGCATTATCATCAATATCCTTTGCATACGCTTCTAAAACCTGCTCATCATCAAACAATGTCATCATAATGTCCACAACCTCCTGTTCTTTACTATACAAAAAACCGCCTGTCTTTACAATAAAATTCACATTAAATTTCTCGTTCTGAAGCTCCCTCAAGGTTTGTTATAGCCGATTACCTCGGTATACGCTAATCCTAAACTCAGCCTTCGGCTGGGTTTGCGGTCATTGCTGTCATCCATCCCAATATTGCTTTTTACTTTTTCATGTGATATATAACAGCCGTTAATGGAAGAAAGCTATATCCTGTCCGCCGCCAACTTAATGCAGACAATCGCATCCTATCTCTGCATGGAACGGCTTGCCACCCTGCGGCATGAAGACCTGCCTGTACAAATCGACAATTATATCCAGGAGCATTTCTCAGAGGATCTGGATGCAAAAGATATCTGCTCCCATTTTCAGATTGGAAAGACCAGACTCTATGAAATCGCAAAAGAAGGCTACGGCATGGGCATTGCCGAAGTCATACGCCTGAGGCGCATAGAAAAAGCCAAATCGCTGCTCCTGCATTCCCCCGAATTCAGTCTCAGCAAAGTGGCTTCTCTGTGCGTTTTCCATGACTATAACTACTTTATTACCGTTTTCAAGAAAATAACCGGCACATCTCCCAGGCAGTTTGGCCGGAGCGGGGGAACCTGCTGCTAATCCACTTTCCGCGCCAGAACCGCCGTCCCTTCCTTGCCGGGAAGCGTCAGCTTCGTCTTCCCGCTGGCGTTCTCCAACAGCACCGTCCTGGTCATGTCCCAGGTGTCGATCAGCTCCACCCTGTACTTATGGGCCTCCGGAAGCTCCAGCACATCCTCCGCACAGGTGCGCAGGTCATAGAAGGTCAGATAAGCCTCCTGGCCGCAGTGCCCCTGGTATACGAACTCGCTGTTGCAAAAATCCACCAGCTCATCCCCCATCCGCAGCATCGCCTTCACAAAGGGCTCGCCCTGCTGCAGAAGCTGTTCCTTCTCCTCATCTGACACATGTGTCATTTTCATGATCCAGCTTTCAACAGGCTCGATAGGCCCCGGAAGCTCCTCCACGATTCCTTTCAGGAACCCGATACGCGCCGGGCTCTCCCCTTTCAGCCTGCCGCCCCTGCTCCACCACAGGACATCCTGCCCCGGGTCCAGGAAAGTCTCTCCGTGGGTGCAGTAGCCGCCCATGGTGACCACGCGCCAGAACCGGTTCGTCATCTCCCGGCCGGAAATGCTCCCCCAGATATGCTGGATATTCCCTTCATAGCAGCACTCGTCGATCACCACAGGCTTCTGATACTGCCTGCGCCACCGGGCAACCTTGTTCAGCACCTTGGACTGGATACAGGCGTGGGTCACGTTAGGCCTGGTAAAATCCCAGTTTTTGAAGCAGTTGTGGTTGGACAGCAGATGGCGGTAAGGGTCCTTCGCCGCCACAAACTCCTCAATCTCTTCCCAATCCTCTATAGACTTGGCTCCGCACAGGTCATATTCGTTGGCCAGGCTCCACCACACATTGGGGAACGCCGCCAGACGGCGGAGCAGATAATCCAGATAGACCAGGTTGTCCTTCTGGGGCATGGCAGCAAATCCCCACCGGTCGTAGGGATGGAACAGAATCAGATCCGCCTGGATTCCCATCCTCCCCAGCCGCGCCAATATCCCCTCCAGCCTCTCCCAGAAGGCAAAGCAGGGGCGGTCCACATCCCAGCTGCCATCCTCCCTCTTTTCAAAGGCAAAGCAGGGGGGCTCGTTGTGGTTAAAATCATAATGCTTGGGGAACACGCAGAAGCGCACCTTATTAAAGGGAGCTGCCTTCAGGCTCTCCATGGTCTGCGCCACCAGCCGATCCTCCTGATGCATCAGCGCATAGACCGTGGTGCCGAAGGGATAGAACAGCGTGCCGTCCTCATAGGCAAAATGCATGCCCTCCGCCCCCACCATGCCATGGCAGGACTCATCCGCGCTCTCGCACAGGGCCTCCCCTTCCTGTTCTGCGACGCCAGTCACCTTCCAGGAATAGCTCCCCGCTTTCTCCGGCAGAAACCGCACCTTGTAGACGCCGTCCCCCGCGTAAAAGCCCTTCACCACCTTCTCCTCGCCTCCGCAGCAAAATACCGCCTCCAGATCAATGTCCGCAAAAGACCCTTCCGGCTGCGCTCCCTGAAAACTCAGTTCAAACATTTCATACTGTCTCATATCTCATTTCCTCCTATTCCAGTGCCGTCTCTGCACTACGGTGCCCTTATCGGGGAATGAAATTTCATCTGCAAAGTGCGCAGCTGAATTTTCATTCCGGGCACCTTCGTTCCGAGACTGTTATAAAATTTCCTCCTATTCCAGTGCCGTCTCCGCACTACGACACCCCTGTACACACCATCCTCACAGCATTCTTCCACCTGCTGCGGATCGACTTCCTCTCCTCTTCCTGCATCCGGGGGACCACCCTGCGGTATGCCCTCCACTGACACCTTCATAAACTCCGCCTTTTCTGTTATTGCGGCATTCCCGCAGCTGCCGCCTTCATGCCATAATCCCTGCAGGGGGACAATAAGCCTGCTGTCTCAGACTTTCATGCTTAAGT
>CAJUFO010000158.1 GCA_910585615.1 uncultured Acetatifactor sp. | reverse complement strand
CCCGGAATCGGACATCCTGCCGCCGGAACGGTTCAGGAAAAGCGGCCCCTGCATCCGGCCTGAACGGGCCATGCAGTCCTGCACCAGCCTGACAGAGTGCTTCGTCAGATAGACCCTCCTGTATTTTGAACCTTTGCCATAAATAATGACGGAATTCTCTTTCCCGAATGAAAAATCCTGCAGGTTCATCCGGACAGCCTCATCGACCCTTGCCGCAGTATCGTACATCACGCTGACCAGAAGGTAATGGGAGTATCCATTTCTTCGGGAAATGTCAATGGACTCCAGCATGCCCCTGTATTCCTCGATGGTGAGGAAACTTTTTTCCGGCTTTGGCGCTTTCTTTATCTTAATGGAGCGTGCGTCCAGGTATGCCTGGGAATAAACGGGGCATACCCCCGCCGCGAATTCAAGGAACGACACGATGCCTGCCCGCCTGAGGTTCCTCGTCGGTATGGACACTCCCTGCTCATTCTCCAAGTGGAGGAGGAACTGGCGGATCTTTTCCCTGCTGAAGCAGGAAGGGTCTATTTCGGACGTTTCCATTGGGCTGCATTCTTTCATCCAGAGGACATACTGGTCGATGGCCGTATAATACGAACGCAGCGTTTCCCCTGACATGCCCGCCTCTTTTTTGGCATAGGTGAGGACATAATATTCCAGCAATCCGGGAAATGATTTATTCATCTTCTGCCTCACCTGCCTTCCCGTCAAAGATGGAAGTTATAAATGATGTATATTCCTCCATCCTTGTGCAGGTGCCCTCGAACAGCTCGCTGGTCAGCCAGAGGTAACCCTGCGTTTCCACCAGAGATTTATGTCCCATATATGCTGACAGGTAGTATAGGCAGGCATTCACATCACCATTCTTTTCCGTGAGCTGCCGGAGCGAATGCACTGCAAACGTCACGCGCAGGTCATGGAGCCTGGGGCCGAACCCTGTGCCTTTATGGCTGATGCCTGCAAGGGAAAGGAACCTGCGGTAGTAAGAATAGATGCAGCTGCGGGTCACCCTGCCGCCATTGGCCCGCGAACCGCTGTCAAAAAAGTAGATGCCTGACAGCTTATGGCGTTTTGATTCGTCCAGGTAGCGGCTGCATGCAGCCTTTAATGAGCATGACATTGTGACGATGCGGCGGTTGCCATTCTTTGCACGGTTGATATGTATGACGCCCTGTTCTGCATCAACGTCGCTGACGGATAAGAAGGATGCCTCTGACACCCGCATTCCGGTGCAGTAGAGCAGCGCCATGATACATCTCATGCAGTTCAGGATATTTACGGTCGGCTTGTTACGGCATTTTGGCTGGTAATGCTCTGCGGCGTCCAGGAGGGCATATATTTCATCACGGGAAAAGACATAAGGGACGAAAGTCTTCCCTTTCCTTTTTATCAGCCGGGGGACCATGTATATATCGGAAATCCCCGGCACGGACGACATGTACTGCCCAAGCGAACGCAGGACGCTGGCCTGCCGGGCTGCCGTGGAATTCTTTACATCCTGGCTTTCCATAAAGCCAAGGACGGTGTCGGCATCAAGGCGGGCGTTTGGCTCTGGGAGCCCGGTAAGGTAACGGTCAAAGCGCTTCAGCACAGGAAGGAACGATTCCGGCACACAGCCGCCCACGTTCACTTTATATTCCACAAAAGCGCTCATTGTGTCAGCGAGGCAGCTGGAGAACAGGCCGCTTCCACAGGTGTATATCCGGTCACTCATGGGCAGGCACCTCCAGTTCACAGAGACGGAGGTGGCCGATATCGACTTTCGTGTAGATCCTGGTAGAATCAACAGAGCCGTGGCCCAGCGTTTTGGAGATCGTGAGTATGCCCTCACCTTCTGCCAGCATGTTTGACGCAAGCGAATGCCGCAGGCTGTGGCTGCCGTGCTTCCTTCCGTTGATGTTGATGCCGCTGTTGACAAACCCGCCGGATATCATGGTCGAAATGGATGTCTTGTCCATGGGTGTTCCGTCCTTTTTAAGAAATACATGCGGATCCCCTGATGCCGGACGTTCATTCAGCAGGTAATCTGCAAGGCTGTTCCCTGCCGCCCCGGTCAGCTGGTGTTCTACAGGGCTTCCCGTCTTTGACTGGATGACGCGGATGGTGCCTTTGTCCCAGTCAATGTCCTCCAGCTGAAGGCCTGCCATATCCCCCGCACGGAAGCCAAAGACTGCAATGGCCATCACAATGGCACGGTTCCGTTTCCTGTTGTCTGCATGGGAAGAAAGGAAGTCCGTCAGCCCTGCGATTTCCTCCGCAGTGTAGACAGACGGGATTTCCGTGCCACCCCTTTTTTTCTGCGAAAGGACGGCAGGGCTGAGGTCAGCCTCTGTAATCCCCTCATCATACGCAAAGGAAAGGAACCTCTTTATCACCTTGGACATGGAATTTACAGTCCTTTTGGAGTGGATGCCCAGGCCGTTCAAAAATGAGGAGATGCCCTCCCTGCCAGCCCCCTCAATCGGCTGGGATAACAGGAGAGCGTGTATTGTCTGATACGCATACTTTTTTGAACTGTCCTTGTGTCCCTGCCCCGAAAGATGCGCCATGTAGCGGTCCAATGCTTCCTGCGACTTCCCGGTCAATGGCTGCCTTATGGATGCGCCTTCCATCGATGTGCCAGCCATAGCGTTTGTGCTGGCGAATTCGGCAAGTGACCTGAACGCATGGAATGCCCTGTACTCCTTTAAAGAAAGTGTAGATGGGCATGCTGTCCCAAAGTCAATGCCAAAAGCCCGCAGGACATAATCCTTCAGCTGGGTATCAGAGTAAACCCCGTCGGTTCCTTCTTCTTTGCAGAAGCGGTTCCAAAAACGGACAAAGTTGTGGTAAATGGTGGACTGGGTATAGCCCTGGCACCGCAGCCATGTTTCAGCATCTTTAGTCAACTGCTTTAGTAACATATTTTCCTCCTAAAAATAAATATTTCAGCGTTGCTGATAACTTATTATAGAAGGATAGGATATGAACCAGGCAATAGTTATCATTAGATTTAAAGCGATTATTATTGTATTTTCAAGCTTCCTGTTTAACTTCTGGTGGTAATTCTTAACTGGTGATAACCTTAATTACCACCAGCTGGTGGTAATTAAAGCATACTTTGATACGATAGACCACCACAGCCTTGTAAATATCCTGCGCAGGCGGATTAAAGATGAAGCCTTTATCGAGCTGATTTGGAAATTCCTCAATGCAGGGTATATGGAGAACTGGGAATATAACGCCACTTTCAGCGGCATAGCCCAGGGTTCTGGCATCAGTCCAATCCTTGCAAACATCTACCTTAATGAGTTTGACAGATTCATGGAGGACTACAAAAAGGGATTCGATAAAGGCACGGGCAGAAAAAGGAACAATGAGTACTCCAGAAAGCAGTCATACCGCCAAAGGTGCAAAGCCAAAATCCGAAAAGAATGGGACGGCTACTCTGATACAGAAAAGCAGGAAGCGGTACGCCGACTGGCAGAGTTAAAGAGGGCGTTCCAGAAAATCCCTATGGGAGACCCAATGGACACAGGTTATAAGCGGATTCAATATGTACGGTATGCCGATGATTTTCTTATTGGCGTAATCGGAAGCAAAGAGGACGCTGAAAAGATAAAGTCCGATATTGGGAGGTTCTTTGAGGAAACGCTGAAACTGGAATTGTCTGTGGAAAAGACGCTCATCACGAACAGTGACGACAAAGCGAGGTTTCTCGGCTATGACGTTACGGTATGCAACGACAGTGCGCTGAAAAAAGCCAAAGGAAAAGGGACTGTTAAAGCCTACACCGGCAAAATCAAGCTGTACCTGCCAAAAGAGAAATGGGTGGGGAAACTGTTAGGATACGGTGAGCTGAAAATCGTATCAAGGGCAGGGGAAAAAGAAGTCTGGAAGCCGTTACAGCGGAACGACTATATCTTCCTGCCAGTGCATGAAATGGTACGGAAATATAATGCGCAGATTCGGGGGATTTACAACTACTACCGTCTTGCGAGCAATGTCTCCGTACTAAATAAGTTCCATTATGTCATGGAATACAGCCTATACAAGACCGTTGCGGCAAAATACCGTATCACGATGACAAAAGCAAAGCTCAAATATACCAAAAACAAAGAATTTAAAGTGCCGTACAAAACACAGAAAGGTACAAAGTATGCAGTCCTCTACAATGAGGGATTCCGCAGGGTGAAATATGCCCTTGGAAGTTATGCAGACATCATACCCGAATATGAGCAGATGAACAAGCCCAAAGAACTGTTTTTCAGATATAAGGCGAATGTCTGCGAAATGTGCGGCGCATATGTGCCAGCGGTTAAGGTATATCAGGTAAAAAGTATGAGCGACCTTGATGTTAATACGGAATGGGGAGCGATTATGAACAAGAAGAAAAGAAAAACGCTTGTAGTGTGTGGAGACTGCTATGACAGAATCCATAAATAAATGTAGAGGATGTATAGTGGGGAGCCGTATACATCGAGAGGTGTACGTGCGGTTCCGGGGCGAGGGTTCGGAAACCTGCTGTCGTGAGACAGTAAGGCGCCGGATTCTTAGCCTACAACGTCAGTTTGCCAGATGACTTTGACAAGATACTGTCAGTTATGAGGTCAAGGGGCGTGTCCGTTTCGA
>CAJUFO010000157.1:3154-4786 GCA_910585615.1 uncultured Acetatifactor sp. | reverse complement strand
GAGGATGGTCTTCCCCTTTGCCTTCTGGGCCAGGATCATATCCTTCATCATGCGGCTGTTGGCAGGGTCAAGGCCGTTTGTGGGCTCGTCCAGGCAGAGCAGGGACGGGTCGTGCAGCAATGCCCTGACGAAATTCAGCCGGGCCTTCATGCCCTTGGAATACTGGGATACCCGCTTGTCCCCATCCCGCTCCAGGCCCACCGTCTCCAGAAGCTCGTCGATCGGACAGGGCTTTTTCTCATACAGGGATGCGAAGAAGCGCAGATTTTCCCTGGCCGTCAATTTCTCATACAGGGCGGAGAATTCAAAGTCCACCCCGATGTCCTCGTAAAAATCCTTTGTGCGCTCCCTGCATTCCACGCCGTTCACCATGGCAGAGCCCTGGTAACTGGCCAGCATCCCCGTCAGCACTTTCTGCAGGGTGCTCTTCCCGGCTCCCGAGGGGCCTAAAAATCCAAAAATCTCGCCCGGTGAGACCGAAAAGGTCATATCGGAAATAAAAGGCTGTTTTGTGTAGCTGAACGAAAGATGGTTGACATGAATCATGGAAATGCCCTCCTTATACTATATGACTAAAACAAACGGAATAGTCAGTTAAAGCCCTGTTTTAAGTCCGGCCGCCTACCGGACTTTCTGGACAACAGATAGAAAACAGTATACAAATGTGGATTCAGATAAGCTGCGCCACTATGCCATAAATCAGGGTGCGCAGCGCCTGGTCATAAGCCTCCCCGATCTCCGCTTTGTGCAGGGTCGCGTAATAGACTGCGTGGAACGCGGCGCTGACGACATTTATATCCACGTCTTTCTTCACAGGGAGCATCGCGAGCATTTCCCCGATGGTATCCGTATCGTCCTGCAGATGGGCCTGTACCACCTCCCGGGGCAGTCTGCGCGCAAGCAGCTCCACCTCGCCGGTGCCGATCAGCTTCAAAATCGGCATTTCCTCCGCCATCTTATAGAACGCGTAAATCGCATCGGTCAGCTCCTCCGCCGAAACCTTTGTGCCGGAGAGCCCGGAAATCACCTGGAACAGTCTGCGGTTGATGCTCTGCTGCTGCTCCTGAATCACCTCGAACAAAAGCAGCTCCTTTGACTGGTAAAAGAGGTAGAAAGTCCCCTTGGGGATATTCACCCGCCTCACGATTTCGTCTACTGTGGTGCGGCGGACGCCATATGTGGCCAGGCAGTCCGCCGCCTCTTCCTTCAACCTCTCCCTGATATACGCCCGCTCCTGCTCTGAATAGCTTTTCGGCACCCCAATCCCTCCGGTTTGACTGAAAATGTATTTATGGTCATTATAATCATTTCCCATGGCCCTGTCAAGCGTTTTCAGGGAAAAGGAATCGCCGTCTGGCCTTTCATGGGCAACAATCCGAAATAGCTATAGGACAGAAAACGCCTGTAGATAGAATAATTCTATGAAACGTAGAATGAAATCGCCGATGCGGTTATTGCACGGGAGGCGTCCGGCAGGTATCCTGGAGGAGACGGTTGCGCGGAGCCTGCTGCAAGGCGGCCGGGGAGGAAGGGGAGCACAGAGCAGGAAAGAAGCAAAGGGCAGAAAGAAGAGAAGCAAGGAGCAGGAAAGAAGCAAAGAGCAGGAAAGAAGCAAAGAGCAGAAGGGAAGCA
>CAJUFO010000157.1:1580-3054 GCA_910585615.1 uncultured Acetatifactor sp. | reverse complement strand
CAGGGAGGAAACAGCATGAATCTGCGGATAGGCGAAAACATCAGGCGGCTGCGCCGCGAAAGGAATCTGACCCAGGAGGAGGTGGCGGCCCACCTTGGGATTTCCTTCCAGTCCGTCAGCAAATGGGAGCGGTGCGATGGGTATCCGGACATCACCATGCTGCCTGCGCTGGCCCATTATTTCGGCGTAAGCGTGGACGTCCTGATCGGCATGGACCAGATGGCAAAGGCGGAGAAATACGATGAAGTCAACCGCCTCTGGAAGGAGAACAACAGGAGGGGACGGCATCAGGAGAACGTCGTCCTCATGCGGGATTCCCTGAGGACATTTCCGAATGACGGCCTGCTGCTGGTACAGCTCTCCACATCCCTTGAAAAGTTGGATGGGACGAAGGAGGAGAAGGCGAAATACCTGAGGGAATCCATAGCCCTTCAGGAGCAGATCCTCCGCTACGGAGAGGATTCGCAGGTGCGCAGCGCCACCCAGTACAACATTTGCTTCTCCTATTGGAAGAACGGGGAGCAGAAAAAGGCCCTGGAACAGGCGGGGAAGCTGCCGAATCTGTACAAGGCCCGGGAGAACGCGCTGGTGTTCTTCCTGGAGGGCGAGGAGAGGCATGAAACCGCAAAAGCGGCTCTGGAGCCCCTGGCCTGGTCTGCGGAGCTCCACCTGTCGATTCTGGCAGAGGCCCTGGGAAAGCCCGCCTATCTGGAGAAAGCGCGAGAAATCCGCAGGCTCCTGCTGGGCCATGGGGAAGAGGACAGCGCCGGGCCCGTGCAGGAAAGGCGCCAGAATGAGCCACGGGATGAAAAGAGGGGATGAGAGGGGGAGGCTGGCCATTGTGCTGACCGCGACCACGGCGCTGGCGGCGGGAAACGTGCTGCTTCGATGGAGCATAGGAGAGGCGCTGGACAGCGGGAAACCGGGGGCGTATCTCCCGGCTGTGGCAGCTCTGCTTCTGGGGGTGTCTCAGCTGCTGCTCTATACCAGGCAGATGCTGTCCGCCGAGATGCGGGAAGATATCTACCGCAGGATCCAGCGCAAGATCCTGCACAGCTCCATGGAGGCTTTGGGAAAAAACGATTTGGGCGGAATCTCCGCCCGCTATATAACGGATGTGGGCCAGATTGACGGCTTTGTGGACCGGCTGCTGGGAAAGGCGCTTCCGGATCTGGCGGGATGGCTAATCACCGTAGGGCTGCTGTTCTGGCTGAGACCTGCTTTTGGGGATTGCCGCCAACGGGGCTTTCCAGCGCTGGCTCGTGAGCTTTCGCAGGCTGCACGATATCCTGGATCTGGAAGAGGAGCCGTTAGACGGGAGGGATATGGGCTTCGAGCTCCGGGCGGAATCGGGGATTCTGGCCCGGGGAGTGGCGTGCCGTCCGGGGGGACACAGCGTGTATGAGGATCTGGACCTGGAGCTGGGGAGCAGGGGCCTCTATGTCATGAGCGGAGAAAGCGGAAAGGGGAAGAC
>CAJUFO010000157.1:0-1480 GCA_910585615.1 uncultured Acetatifactor sp. | reverse complement strand
GGAAGACGCGCTGTTCCAGGGGACTGTCCGGGACAACATTCTGTGGCGGACCAGGGCGGACGATGAAAGGATTCTGGCGCTGCTGGGGAGGCTGGGACTGGACAGATGGATTCTGGGGCTGGAAAAGGGGCTGGATACCCATGTGGTCAACGGAGGGGCTGAATTTTCCGGCGGCCAGCGCAAATGCCTGCTTCTGGCCAGGACCCTTCTGGAGGATTCCGCCGTCTATCTGCTGGACGAGCCCTTTGCGGGAGTGGACAGGCAGCACAGCCTGCTGATCTGGAAGGAGCTTGACAGAGTCGCCCGGAATGCGCTGGTCATTGCAATCAGCCACGACCAGTCCCTGCCGGAAGGGGCAGCCGAGGGCGGGATTTTGCTTCCCATGGGCCGCAGCGCTTCCGGAAGCCGGGGAGCCGTATGCATAAGGGAAGCGGGTTTGGGAGGGACATGGCCGCGGAATGGCTGACGAGGCGTGTGGGGAAGAATGACCGGTGCGGTCAAGACTTCAGCAGCAGCGCCGACAGGGCCCTCCTGAACCTTTTGCCCAGGCCCTGTCCGGCTGCCCACTCCACCGCCATGGACAGATAGCGGAACAGGGACTCGGCGGCAAAGCCGAACACCACCATCAGCAGGATGCAGATTTCCGACATGGCGCTGATGGCGAACAGCTTGCCCAGGAAGAGGCCGGAGAAGGCCAGGCAGAACAGGTTCAGCGCAAGGATGCCCCATTTCATGCGGTTGAAGGGGTAGCTGATCTTGCCCAGGATTATGAAGCCCACCACGGCCAGCAGCATGGTGGAGGCCGTGGCGATGCCCTCCTTCGGCAGGGACAGGGCCTGGCCGCAGACCACCAGAGCGCCTACCGCCAGCACGTCCGTGAGCCCTGCAGGCAGGGCCTTGAGCAGGACATTGCGGATGAAATGCCCTTCTATCCGCTCCCGGTTGGGCTCCAGGGCCAGCAGGAACCCGGGGAGCCCGATGGTGAACATGCCGATCAGCGATATCTGGGAGGGCTCCAGGGGATAGGTGATGGCAAGCACGGCGGAGAACAGGGCCAGCAGGAGAGAGAAGATGTTCTTCACCAGAAATAAGCTGGCCGACCGCTGGATATTGTTCACCACCCGCCGCCCCTCCCACACCACATTGGGCATGTGGGCGAAATAGGAATCCAGCAGGACCACCTGGGCTGCCTGGGCCGCCGCCTCGCTGCCCGAGGCCATGGCCACGCTGCAGTCCGCGTCCTTCATGGCCAGGATGTCATTGACGCCGTCCCCGGTCATGGCCACGGTATGGCCTGATTTCTGCAGGGCCTGCACCAGGAGCTGCTTCTGCCCGGGCGTCACCCGCCCGAAGACTGTATACTGGCTGGCTGCCGCGGCCAGCGCCTCCTCTGACTGCAGGGTCTCTGCGTCCACGAAGCGCTCCGCGCCCTCTATGCCTGCGCGCCTGGCCACTTCCGAGACTGTCTCCGGATTGTCCC
>CAJUFO010000156.1 GCA_910585615.1 uncultured Acetatifactor sp. | reverse complement strand
CCCTAGCTTTATGCGTTGTTAAAGCAAAATTATTATACCATAATTCTACTTGAATAACAAATAATTCTTTGTAGGGATTATCCGTTAAATTGTAGGGCATTCCACGGAATCAAGAGCATTCCACCTTCACCGGAACCGAAGCGTTTTGTTGACATCCGGTTCTTTCTTCTGTATAATCCCTCTCATAGGAAGCTTTTTCTTTCCTTATCATTGGATTGCTATGAACCACGGAGGTACCCATATGGATTATACGGAAATCAATGCAGAAACTATCGACAGATGGATAGAAGAAGGCTGGGAATGGGGCGTTCCCATCTCCCATGAGCAGTACGCCGCTGCCCTCCGGGGAGAGTGGGACATGGTGCTTACCCCCACCAAGCCGGTGCCGAAGAGCTGGTATCCGGCCCTCTCCGGCGCGGACGTCCTGGGGCTGGCCTCCGGCGGCGGGCAGCAGATGCCCATCTTCGCCGCCCTGGGCGCGAACTGTACCGTGCTGGACAATTCTCCCCGCCAGATTGAGAGCGAGCTCATGGTAGCCAGGCGGGAAGGGTACCAGATCCAGGCCATCCGTGGGGACATGACCAAGCCCCTTCCCTTTGCGGACGCGTCCTTCGACCTGATTTTCCACCCGGTCTCCAACTGCTACATCGAGGACGTGATGCATGTCTGGCGGGAATGCCACCGCATCCTAAAGCCCGGCGGGCTCCTGATGGCAGGGCTGGACAATGGGGTGAATTTCCTCTTTGACGAGGATGAGAACGAGGGGGAGATCCGTTACTCCCTCCCCTTCAATCCGCTGAAGGACCAAAGGCTCATGGCACTCCTGGAGAAAAATGACGATGGGGTGCAGTTCTCCCATACCCTGGAGGAACAGATCCGCGGTCAGATCAAGGCGGGCTTCCAGCTGGTGGACCTGTATGAGGACACCAATGGCGAAGGGTTCCTCCATGAGCATGGGGTGCCCACCTTCTGGGCTACTCTGGCCAGGAAATAAGAGCCGCAGCAGCATAGCTGCGTCCGTCACAATGCCGTCCCCCTCTTTGGCATAAAAAGCGAAGATATATCCGCCTTCTCCATCGTAAGCAGCCGCAGCTTTTTCTCAATCCCGCCCGCATAGCCCGTAAGGCTGCCGCTTGTCCCCACCACTCTGTGGCAGGGAATGATCAGGGAGATGGCATTGTGCCCCACCGCGCCGCCCACTGCCTGGGCGGACATCTTCGCGGGCTCTTTTCGTGATGCCGCTTCCTGCGGCGCGCTTCCCCTGCGCATTGCCATAGTGTCCGCGATTTCACCGTATGTCATTGTCTGCCCGAAGGGGATGGTGAGCAGGATTTCCCATACGGCCCTGCGGAACGGGCTGGCCTCCATCTTCAGCGGCGGGGTGAAATCCGGGGCCCTGCCGCCAAAATAGATGTCCAGC
Organism: uncultured Acetatifactor sp.; assembly: GCA_910585615.1. Classification (GTDB taxonomy): domain Bacteria; phylum Bacillota; class Clostridia; order Lachnospirales; family Lachnospiraceae; genus Acetatifactor. Next base: position 3,483 of record CAJUFO010000156.1, on the reverse strand, counting down.
CATCTCTTTACCTCTCCAAAAACAGGCAGTTCCCTTTCTTCAGGCTCCTCCGGCAGACCGGCGCCGAAATACTTCTGACCGTCGAACCACAGTCCTGTAATCTCCCTGCCGTCGGAAGCGACCGTAATGCCTCCCAGAGGCGAAGCATACCGGTAAATATATATCATAATCCCATACCTCTCTTTACTATGGAAGCGCTTCTGTCTGCCCTACGCCGGGATAAAAGAGGTGTTCCGGCGCCTGTAGGTGTCATCTGGATGCCGTATAATGGCCGCTATCATCCGATTTCCCTTCCTTTATTCCAGCTCCAGCTTAAAGACTACCGGCCCATCGCCCACGAAACCGCTCCTGATATGCAGCCCCTCCTGGTCTCTGCTCCACTGGGGTTTCTCCCCGCAGCCCAGGACTTCCACATCCCGGATGATCCCGTGGAAATTCGCCTGTCTGGAGGCATCCTGGATTCCCAGGGAGCGGATGCAGTATTCGCCGTCCCCGCTGCATTTCATGGCAATGGCGTACAGATATCCGTCTGCCGTGGTGAATCGGAAATCCCGGGACGTGAAGTTCTTTTTGATGCTGTCGGAGAATTGGCCGTCCACTACCTGTGTAGGCCCTTCCCCGTATCTGCGCCAGACCCGGGAACCATAAATCGCCTCGCCGTTGGTCTTCAGCCACGCTCCGATCTTCAGCAGGACGGCCTTATCCTCCTGCGTAATCGTGCCGTCGGGCTTCGGCCCTACGTTCAGCAGCAGACAGCCGTTTTTTGACACAATATCCACCAGGTCACAGATGATGTCCTCCGCCGGACGGAAATCGTTGTGCTCCGTATAGCCCCATGAATTCAGGGCGATGGCGGTATCCGTCTGCCAGAAATATGGTTTGATGTCCGCGAACTGTCCCCGCTCCACATCCGGTACCGCAGTGCCGAACAGGAAAGCGTCATGCTTGTAATTGATTACTGCTTCGCTCCCCCACTGGGCTGCCCGGTTATAATAATATGCCGCAAACTTCCGCAGATAAGGGCGCACCGCGCTGTGCTGTATCCACCAGTCGAAGTAGACGATCTTCGGGCGATATTTGTCCACAATCTCGCAGCACCGCACCAGCCAATCCTGGAGGAACTCCTCTGTGGGCATGGGCTCGCTGTACAGGTCCTGGAGGCTCTCCGGCTCTGGCATGGCGGGCCAGTAGAAGTCCCCTCTCTCCATGGGTTCTCTGACATCACTGTCATATTCTCTGCCGTGGCCCATGAAGAACCAATGCTCCACCCGGTGGCTGGATGCGCCTATCTCCATGCCTTTCTTCTTGCAGCTCTCCTCCAGCTGCCCAAGCACATCCCGCTTTGGCCCCATTTCGGCGGCGTTCCAGTGGGAAATCTCGCTTTCGTACATCTGGAAGCCGTCGTGATGCTCCGCCACGGGCACGACATACCTGGCTCCGGCCTCCGCGAACAGCTCCGCCCAGGCGTCCGGATCGAACTTGTCCGCCGTGAACATGGGGATGAAATCCTTGTAACCGAAATCCTTGTACCTCCCATAGGTCTCCACATGGTGCTTATACTCCGGGGAATCCTTCACGTACATATTCCGGGAATACCATTCGCTGCCGAAAGCGGGCACGCTGTAGATTCCCCAGTGGATGAAGATGCCGAACTTCGCGTTTTTGTACCATTCGGGCACGCTGTACCGGGACAGGGATTCCCAGTTGTCCTGATAGGGGCCTCCCGCGATGACGTCTTCTATTGTATTCAGGTATTTTGTCATATCATACATGGCCGTTCTCCTTTTGCTGCCTTCAAATCACATAGCTGCTTTTCTGCTGCTGACCGGCATCCTGTGGCCCAGCTGCCATTTATACTGCTTAACGATTTCACTTGCCGTGAAACCAGACTGCATAACGCTGACTGGTTCATTCGCATGATTACATTAGGCAGCATTCAGCGTTATGCAGTATACATGCCCATCGGCTCCTATACAATGGCTCACTTCAAAACCAAGCCCTCCATGTCCCACAAATCCTCCCAGCCCCGGGCCCCTTCCCAGAGGAACACCTGCCCCTTAATCAGGCGGCAGTTCCTGTCCTCTCCGGCGATAGCCTCCATCTCTTCCTCCGTCAGCGGGTCTTCCGTGGCACACCTCAGGTTCGCCTCGTACTGGTCAGGCTTCACGGAGAAGGGGATGGGCACCTGGCCCCGCTGCACAGCCCATTTCAGGCAGATCAATGCGGGGTGCACCCCATGGGCTTTTGCCGCCCGGGCCACTGCGGGCAGCTCCCCGTCCGCCACGTCCTGGGCCGTCCTGTCCCGCTCCGGCCTGGAGGGGGAACCGATGGGGCAGTAGCCGATGGGCAGGATGTCATGCTCCCGCGCATAGGCGAAGAGCTCCGGCTGCTGGAAGGACGGATGCAGCTCCATCTCCAGGGCCGCTGGCTGTATGCGGCACAGGGGCAGCACTGCCTCCAGCTTCGGCACGGTCATGTTGCTCATGCCGATGTAGCGCACCAGGCCTTTGTCCACCAGCTCCTCGCACTGCCGCCAGGTGTCCATGAACTCCTCCACCGAAAAGGGCCTGGAGTCCGGGTTCCTGGAATCCCCTGCGCAGCCCGGCGCGTGGTAGTTGGGGAAGGGCCAGTGGACGAAGTAGAGATCCAGATAGTCCAGCCCCAGATCCTCCAAGCTCTTTTTACAGGACGCCATCACCTGCCCCGCACCGTGCATGTCGTTCCACACCTTGGAGGTGACGAAAAGCTCCCTGCGCTCCACTGCGCCTTCCGCAAAAAGGCGGCCCAGGGCCTGTCCTATCCTGTCCTCGTTCTGATAGACCGCCGCGCAGTCGATGAACCGATAACCGTATCTCACCGCGCCGTATACGGCTCCCGCGATTTCCTCCGGGCCGTACTTGTCCGAGCCGAAGGTCCCCAGCCCCAGGCAGGGAACACGCTCCCCGCCCCGCAGCGTCACTGTGGGGATTCTGCCCTGTTCTATTTCGTTTGCCATATCAATGCCTCCTCTGAAACCCATGTCTCTTTGAAACCAATCCCTGCAGGCCTCATGCACATCCCGCTTTTCCGCCCGGCCTGCTTCCTTTCCCTGCGCAAATACGCAAGATGAACCCATGGCCATACAGGCCTGCCCCCTGGTTCCGGTACATCAATGTGTTGAATCCCCGACAATCCGTCTTTCCTCCATCGCTCGCTGCCCGTGCCAGGACAGGACGGAGGATGGCATCGGGCATTGGACACCATCGACTGACGACAACGCAGTACCGGGGCGGACAGTCTGGGCCAATCCCTCATGGATTCATGCACCGGTGTACTACTCCGGAAACGTCACCGCCACCTTGCCGCACTGCCCTTCCGCCATCAGCCGATAAGCATCAGACGCTTTCTCGATAGGAAATTCATGGGTGATCAGATCCTCCGGATGGATGCCCCAGCGCACCAGGCGCTCCACCAGCTCCTCCATCTTCCACAGCGACGTCACCC
>CAJUFO010000155.1 GCA_910585615.1 uncultured Acetatifactor sp. | reverse complement strand
AGACTTTCTTGGGATGCTCCACGCGGCCCCAGGACATCTCCGAGATATGGAGCAGTCCGTCGGCCCCGCCCAAGTCTACGAACGCGCCGAAGTCCGTCACGTTCTTGACCACGCCTTCCACCACATCGCCCTCGCGGATCCTCTCGAAGAGCTCCTTCTGCATCTGGGCCTTCCTGGCGGCGATGAGCTGTCTGCGGTCGCCGATATATCTTCTCCTCTTCGGATTGTACTCGCTGATGACGAATTCGATTTCCTGTCCCAGATATTTGCCCAAATCCCTCTCATAGGTATCGGACACAAGGCTGGCAGGGATGAACACCCTGACTTCCTCATAGACAACGCTGAGGCCGCCCTCCAGCACCTGGGCCACTGTGGCCTTTAAGACCTCTCCGCTGTTGTAGGCTTCCTCAATCCTCTTGTTGCCCCTGTCGGCAGCCAGACGCTTATAGGTCAGAACTACCTGCCCCTCACCGTCGTTCACCTTCAGTACCTTTACCTCCATGGTGTCGCCAGGTTTGACCACTTCGGTCAGATTTACGCTGGAATCATTGGTATACTCGTTCCTGGCCAGTATACCGTCCGACTTGTACCCAATGTTCAAGACGATTTCTTCCGGCTTGACATCGATGACTGTGCCTTCGACTACCTCTCCTGAATGTATTGTCCTAATTGAATTTGGATCTTCCAGCATTTGTTCAAAAGTTAATTCTGACATGTCTTTGAACCTCCTCGATTAATTTATTTGGGGTGGAAGCCCCCGCGGTGATACCCACTAGTCGAACAGCTTTAGGTAGTTCTAAATGCAAGTCATCCAGTGTCTGTATAAAATAGGTGTGGGCACATTCCTCCGCGCATATCTCATAAAGCTTTCTGGTGTTGGAACTATGCCTTCCCCCTATCACAATCATAACGTCAGCCTCCGCCGCAAGTGCCTTCGCCGAGCATTGGCGCTCTTCCGTCGCGTTACAGATAGTATTCACAACAATACTATTGTAACCTTTTTTTTCCAAAATTTCAACTATATTATGAAATTTATTGTAGTTATATGTCGTCTGGGCGACCACGCACAGTTTTTCGCCCTCCGGAGGCCTGAATTTCTCCGCTTCCTCCAGGTCTTTCAGCACTGTCACCGGGCCTTTGCACCATCCTACGATGCCCTCCACCTCGGGGTGGCCGGCGTTTCCTACGACGACGATGTGCCGTCCCTCCCCGCTCTCCTTCTCCACGATATTGTGAATTCTTTTCACAAATGGGCAAGTGGCGTCGATGCACTCCAGGTTCTTCTCGCGAAGGATCCGGATAATCTTCTCCGGAACCCCGTGAGCCCGGATGATGACGCTGCCCTCGGAAAGCTCCATGAGCTCCTCCCCGGACTCCAGCACCTTCACCCCCTGTTCCGAAAGCTCCCTTACCACTTCCTCATTGTTCACGATCGGGCCATAGGTATATATATTCTTCCCGTTTTTTATCTGTTCATACACGGTGTCCACCGCGCGCTTCACGCCGAAGCAGAAGCCCATGCGCTCCGCCAGCTTTACTTCCATAGAATCCTTCCCTCTACCTTGCGCTTCTGCACAGCCCGGTCACGGCGGCTATGGCCTCCTCCGCGTTCATGTCCGACGTATCTACCACAATCGCGTCGTCCGCTTTCCGCAGGGGCGATTCCTCCCTGTGCATGTCCCGGTAGTCCCTGTCCTCTATGTCCGCTTTGATTTTGTCCAGTTCGCAGCTTTCGCCTTTTGCGGTGAGTTCGTCATATCTGCGCCTGGCCCGCACGTCGCTGCTGGCGGTGAGGTAGATCTTCAGCCGGGCGTCCGGCAGCACGCAGGTGCCGATGTCCCTGCCGTCCATGATGCAGTCGCTCTCCGCCGCAAGGCTTTTCTGCAGCGCCACCATGTTCTTCCTCACCTGGGGTATGGGGCTGATGACGGACGCCGCCTCGCCCACCTCCTCCGTGCGCAGGAACGCGTTCACATTTTCCCCGTTCAAAAAGACTACCTGCACCCCGTCCTCATACCGGATGGTGACGGCCGCCTCGGGACATTTCCCGGCTACCTTCTCCCTGTCCGCCAGATCCACGCCCTCCCGCAGCATGTACAGAGCCACGGCCCGGTACATGGCCCCTGTGTCCACATAAATCAGATTCAGCTCCCTGGCCACCGCCTTTGCGATGGTACTCTTGCCCGCTCCCGCAGGCCCGTCAATCGCCACATTAAATCCCATCTGTCTTCTTCTCCTGTTCTCCTTTCTCAAATCTCCCCGGCAGGCGCTCCCGCGCATTTTCCGGCCAGATGCCCTGTAGACCAGGCAATCTGTAGGTTGAAGCCCCCTGTCAGCGCGTCCAGGTCCAATACCTCCCCGGCAAAATACAGGCCGCCTGCCTTCTTCGACTCCATGGTGGAGGGGTTTATGTCCTTCACGCTGACTCCGCCTTTCGTGATGACGGCCTCCTCATAGCCCCGAAGCCCTGCCACAGTCAGCGGCAGGTTCTTGATTAGTCCCACGAAGGCCCTGCGCTCCTCCTTGGTGATCTCATTGACCTTCTTGTCCGGGTGGATGCCGGAGAGGTCGCGCATCACCGGAATCAGCTTCATAGGGAAAAGCCCGCCCAGCGCGTTCTTGAACTGCCTGTTCTTATTCTCCTCGAAGTCCCGCAGCAGGCGCCTGTCCAGCTGTTCCTCGTCCAGAGCGGGTTTTAAGTCGATATACAGCCTGGCGCCTTCCTCCGTCTCCGGCCCGGCCTTCTTCCCGGTTTTCCTGCCCTTCTGCCCAATGAAGCTGCTGGCGGAGAGTATCAGCGGGCCGCTGACGCCGAAATGGGTGAACAGCATCTCCCCGAAGCCCCGGTAGACCTCTCTGGAAGGAGGGCAGCACAGCCGCACCGACACGTTCTTCAGAGTCAGCCCCATCAACTGGCGGCACCATTTCTCCCGGATATTGAAAGGCACCAGCGAAGGACGGCGCTCCGTCAGTTTGTGTCCCGTCTCCTCCGCGAAACGGTAGCCGTCCCCGGTGGAGCCTGTAGCCGGATAGGAAATCCCTCCGGTGCAGACTATACACCTGTCTGCGGGAAGTGTTCTGCCGTCCGCCAGCTCCACTCCCGCAATCCTCTCCTCCCCGTTCTCCCCTTCCAGCATCAGGCCTTTCACACGGGTATTCAGCAGGACCTTCACGCCCAGCCGCTTCAAGGCCCTCTGGAAGGCTCCGATCACGTCCGAGGAATGATCGGACACGGGAAAGACCCTGTCCCCCCGCTCTGTCTTCAGCGGACAGCCCTCCCGCTCCAGGAACTCCATCACCGCCCGGTTGTCGTAATCGTAAAAGGCGCTGTACAGGAACTTGCTGTTGGTGCACACATTGGCCAGAAGCGTCTCCATATCCCCGGCATTGGCGACATTGCAGCGCCCCTTGCCGGTGATGAACAGCTTTTTCCCCAGTTTTTCATTTTTCTCTATGAGACATACGCTGCCGCCGCTTTCTGCCGCCGCCACAGCAGCCATCATGCCCGCGGCTCCGCCGCCTATGACGATTACTCTGCCCAAAGCCCGCTTGCTCCTGTTCCGATTCTTCTCATCCAAATCTTTTATTTATCCGTACTTCTCCTGTCGGTGCCCTTTCCGGTTCCCCTCTGATCTATTCTCTACTTATGATTATTCTCTTTCCAATAATTATTCTCTTTCCAATCCCTGCCCCATGTCTCCTCCCCAAGGAGTCCCTGATGATACAGACACAGGCTCACAATTCTATGGGCTTGTACCCCAATGCCTTGTCCGCTATCTCTTCCGCTGTCATGTCGCTCCAGAAGACATAATCCGAAATCTGTGGGTCGAGAACGCCCCGCTCCAATCTATATATGTAGCAATTAAATCTTGCCAAAAACCGGATAAACGGCATGACCGGCTGTGCTATGTGACTGGCAAGAATTAAATGCCGTTTATATATCTATCAATCTGTCGATTTCTTCCTCACTTTTATCCTGGCAATTTGTTATCTGTTCTATCAGATCAACAATCTCTCTTTTTGACAAAAATGTCATTTGGGCTATCCCTCCGTAATAATTTCTGATAGATTTTCTGTCCATGCATTTCATTTATTACGTGAAAGCCACATTTTTCATAGAAGCCGTCCTCCTCAGAACCCAGCGTGATATACCGGAATCCCGCCTGGACCGCCTCTGCCTCAAATATATCCATTATATCCATCAATTTTTTGGTAATGCCCTGCCGTCTGTGGCCGATTTCACAGGCCACAAAGCCACATACCAGGCTTTCCGCATTTTCCCGCCTTCCCAGGACGGCAGATACCACATTGCCGTCTTCATGTGCGTACACCAGTAATTTACTGTCTCTCTCAATCCGTTCTTTCCAATCCTCATATCTGTAGGGCGAAATACCCCGAAGATGCTGCCCCAAGATGCCGTAGCAAAAATCCAAAACCTGTTTCAATTGCGGTTCCGTCTTAACAAATGAGATAGAATACATATAGAATCTCCAAAAAATATAAAAAGGCAGAAAGCGCCGATACAGTATGCCTGCCGCTTACCATGTATCGGCACTTTCCGTCGTTTTCTTTATGCTTTTCAAATATCAGAAAACTTTACACAGGATACGCTCCATTCTTGGTATCCGCCTGGGTCATATCCACCTTGTCCTGCTGAGCCTGGCGGTACTTGAAGAAGTCGGTGGCTACCTGAGGGAATAGGGCATAGGAGAGCACGTCCTCGTCCTGCTGCTTCCACTCGCTCATCTCGCTTTCCAGCTTATCCATCTCGTTCTCAATCATATCCGCATAGCGGCAGGTAATCCGCTCCTCGCCGGGGATGACCTTGTCGATGATTTCCTGGTTCATGGGCTTAATGGTCTGGCCATACTCGCCGCGCAGCACTGCCTTGGTCTCCTTGGTGGCCATCTTGTAGCGCTCGCCCATCAGTA
>CAJUFO010000154.1 GCA_910585615.1 uncultured Acetatifactor sp. | reverse complement strand
GCTGTTGATTGATAAATTACCGCTCTTCGCTGCCATGTTACAACATCCCTTTCTTCCATTTTTATGAAAAAACAGTAAACGCAAATCCTGAGACTTAGTTTAAGACGGACTTGTCCAAAAGTCAAGACAAAATTAGCACTCATTTTAATCGAGTGCTAATAACATGCCGTGAAAGCCCGAAAACACTGGATTTCCCACTTTCTAAAATTTTTCTAAACTATGGAAACGCCCCTGCTGCGGCAGGCATCAATCCGGAAAATACTTCGCATAGACATCAAAGAACCCCGTGGTCTCCAGCTCTTCGTCATGGAGCAGCGCCATCTCCTCCCAGACCTTCTCATTCAGCTGACGGGCCAGTGTCTCCACAAAGGCGTCGTACTCCTGCCCGAACACCTCCCTGCGCCGCTCCTCCACGATCTGCAGCTTGTTCAGGTCCGTCTGCTCCCTGTCGAAGGTGCTGAGGCATTTGATGATCTCATAGCCAGATTCCGTCTCCACCACCTGGCTCACCTCCCCGGTCTCCAGGGCGAAGGCGGCCTCCTCAAAGGCGATGTCCATCTCCCCCTTGCCGAAGGAGCAGCTGATGACATCGTCCTCGCTGTAGCGGGTGGCCAGGTCCACGAAATCCTGCTCCTCCTGCACTGCCTGTCTGCGGATTTCAGCGGCGCTCCTGTAGGCCTCCTGCCTGCGCTCCTCGGAATAGTCCACCCTGTTCCCCGCCCCGTCCACCGTGGACGTGCGCAGCAGGATATGCTGCACCGTGATGGTGCGGGCCTCGTCGTCGCTGATTTCCGGATTCACGTCCTGTATGATATAGCGATATACCTTGTCCGCCAGAGCGTACTCCTCATAGAGCTTCTCTATGGTCTTCTCCTCCACTCCCATGAGCTCCGCCTCCCGCCGGCTCAGGGATCCGAAATACTCCGCAGCAGCCTGCTGCACCCGGCCGGCCTCCGCCTCGTCCAGGGCTACCCCCCTGTCCTGGGCCAAAAGGTACATGGTCTTGATCTGGGCCAGCTTGGCCAGCACCGTATCCTTCACATTCTCCTCCATGGTCACGCCCCCCACGGAAATGTTCCACACCTCCTGGCCATAGACGCTCTCATACTGGTTCTGGGTATTGGTGAGATACACCATCATCTCCGGCACGGTACAGACCCCGCTGCCGATGCGGAACACCTCATCCTGGCCCATGCCGGTGGTGAACACCACCTTTGCGCCGTTTTCATCCCCGCAGGAAGACAATGCCGCAATCGCCAAAAAACCGCAGAAAAACAGCGCAGCGGCCCGCCTGCATAAGCCTTGGCGCAGCCCCTGCCGTCCTTTTGGGCCATTTCCTGTCAGGCATCTATTCCTCACATCCATTCTCCATCATCCCTATCCGTCCAATCCTCCGAACTGCCGACCGCCATAATCAAGCTTGCAACGCTGCAGAGCAGAAAGTGTCCTTCGGACACTTTGGTATTTGACCCTCGCGGCATTGTGCAAGCACGGCCGCTTGGCTCATTGCCCGCGGGAATAAATCTGCCCATGCCCCATACAAGCTCCCCCTGGCGGAAGAGCTCCTGTGGAGCATGGGCCGTCTCTGTCGTCAATCCCTTATTCGATTACGTGGATCCATCCCTTGGGAGCCTCTATCCTGCCCATCTGGATACCGGTGAGGGTATCATAGAGCTTCCTGGTCACAGGCCCCATCTCCGCCATGCCGCTGGGGAAGCAGATTTCCCTGCCATGATCCACTACCTTGCCCACCGGGGAAATCACAGCCGCCGTGCCGCACAGGCCGCACTCCGCGAAGTCCTTCAGCTCGTCCAGGCATACCTCCCGCTCCTCGGCCTCCAGCCCCAGGTACTCCTGCGCCACGTGGACAAGGGAGCGGCGGGTGATCGAGGGCAGGATGCTCTCCGACTTGGGCGTGACGATCTTGCCGTCTTTCGTCACGAAGAGGAAGTTGGCCCCGCCGGTCTCCTCCACCTTTGTGCGGGTGCCGGGATCCAGGTACATGTTCTCGTCATAGCCGTTCTTGTGGGCCGTCACGATCGCATGCAGGCTCATGGCATAGTTGAGGCCGGCCTTGATATGGCCTGTCCCATGGGGCGCCGCCCGGTCGAAATCGCTGACGCAGATGGTCAGGGGCTTCGCGCCGCCCTTGAAATAAGGCCCCACAGGCGTGCAGAAGATACGGAACTGATATTCATCCGCGGGCTTCACGCCGATGACGGAATTGGAGCCGAACATATAGGGGCGGATGTAAAGGGTCGCCCCGCTGCCGTAGGGCGGCACATAGGCCGCGTTGGCCGACACTGCCCTGTCCACGGCATCGATGAACCGCTCCTTCGGGAACTCCGGCATCTCCAGCCGCCTCGCGGAATCCATCATGCGCTCCGCGTTCAGGTCGGGCCGGAACGCCACGATGCGCCCGTCCTCCGTGGTATAAGCCTTCAGGCCCTCAAATATGGTCTGGGCATACTGCAGGACACACGCGCACTCGTTCAGGACGATGTTCGCATCCTCCGTCAGGCCGCCCTGATCCCATGCGCCGTTCTTATAATAAGAGACATACCGCTTCTCCGTCTGCACATATCCGAAGCCTATGTTGCCCCAGTCGATGTTCTTCTTTTCCACTTGCCTCTCCCTTCCTTCCATTGGTTATACCATTATTTTATCCATAAATTTTATTTTACATAATTATTATACTTTTCCGGCCAAAAGTCAATATTTTTTGCCTTATTTCTTATCCGATTTCTTATCCGATTTCTTTGTCTCATACTTCAAGAAGGTATAGGCAATGTCGAATCAAATTTTCGGATACGCCAGATGCCCCGTAAGACTACGGGGCATCCAAATCCGTTATCGGTTATCTACTTTTTCGGGATACATGTCATGATGGGCGAGACGGTCAAAAGCCATCTCCTCCCATTTTGTCCCTTTCTTTCCGTAATTACAGTACGGATCAATCGAAATCCCTCCTCTTGGAAGGAATTTCCCCCAGACTTCAATATACTTCGGTTCCATAAGATTTATCAGATCTTTCATAATCTTATTGCAGCAGTCCTCATGAAAATCTCCATGATTTCTGTAAGAAAAGAGATACAGTTTCAGGGATTTGCTCTCAACCATTTTTCTATCCGGGACATAAGATATGTAAATCGTCGCAAAATCCGGCTGTCCCGTAATCGGACAGAGAGAGGTAAACTCCGGACAATTGAATTTCACGAAATAGTCATTGTCCATATGTTTATTATCAAAACTTTCAAGTACCTCCGGCGCATAATCCGTTTGGTATTTTGTCTGTTTTCCAAGTGCATGTAACTCAGACATTTAATGTTCCTCCTTCACTTTAAGCTTTCTTGCCAGATATACGAAAGGCGTATCGCAGAAAGCCACAATCGCCTTGAACAGATACGTTGTAAGCAGAATACTCACAAACACCTCCGTGTCATACACACCCCAGAAAGCGGCAAACGTAAACACCAGCGTATCCACAGCCTGGGAAGTCAAAGTCGAACCACAGTTCCGAAGCCATAACTTTCTTTCATTGTCGCCTGTCTTTTTCCAGATGAAATGATAAAGCGTAACATCTATCGTCTGTGAGCAGATATATCCCAGGGTGCTTCCTAAAACCACCCTCGGCACAAAACCGAACAGCATCGTGATCGGCTCATTCATGATATCGTTTGCGTTCGGGACAAACCTGATCAGCCCCTGTGTTCCCACCAGGAAAACAACGGTTGTAAACAGACCGATGTAGACTGCTTTCTGCGCCGCTTTCTTTCCATACTTTTCAGACAGGATATCCGTCACCAGAAAACTTGCCGCATAAAGCGTATTCCCCGCAGTGGTCGAAAGCCCGAAAATATCCACATTTTTACACACCTGTATATTGGCAAGAATCGCTGAAATCGCCGTAAACACATACAGCCCTGTCTTTCCGAACATTTTGTAGGCAATCACCACCGCAAAAAGATAAAAAACAATTGAAAATATAAACAAAACAGAATTTGTCATTTCTTCTCCTCCTCATATTCCGCCGGATCCTGAGTTTCGTTTAGTTCAAACGCTTTCCTTCTGTCCAGACAGGTGGCGCACTTTCCGCACGGCTTTTCTCCGCCCTCGTAACAGGACCAGGTAAATGCAAAAGGCACCTGAAGCCCCATCCCCGTCCGGACGACATCTGCCTTATGGCTGTGCAGAAATGGAGCCTCGATTTCCAACTGCTTTCCGCTCCCTTCATACACTGCCCGGCTGATTGCTTCATGGAATGCTTCTGAAGTATCCGGGTACGCGTTTCCCGCGCTGTCATCCGCATGCGCCCCATAATAGATCTTCTCACATCCATCCGCCAGCGCAACAGACGCCGCTGCCGCCAGAAACAGCCCGTTCCGGAACGGAACATAGGTAGAAACCGGTTTTCCGGTACTCTCCTGGAGCTGGGATGCATATGTGCCCTTGGGAATCTCTCCCCTTCCCTCCAGTAATGTACAGTCTGAACCCGCAAATATCATCCCCATATCCAGTTCCTTATGCCGCACATGATAATGCTGCGCAATCCTCCGCGCCGCTTTCAGTTCATTGCTGTGCTTCTGCCCATAAGAAACAGACAGGCTCAGCACATTCTCACAGCCATACTTCTCTACGGCAAGCGCCAGGCAGACTGTCGAGTCAATGCCGCCGCTTGACAACACCAGTACTTTCATACATTTTCCTCCAATCACAGTTCAGCCGGATAAAAAAGCAAAAAAAATCCCGCAAAACGCAGGATTCAATAAAATCGGGTTCCCTAGTTTTGTTTAACGACAGGATGGTACGCTCGAGTAAATCGGGCCGAACTGTCTATTCAGTTGTATTGAAATTATATTCCGCAAAACCCAGAATGTCAACTATAAAATATTATATTTTCATACGCTTACTGTCTTTTCTTATTTGCCAAAATAAAATCCACCCCTCAATACAGATACTGTGGAAGTTACT
>CAJUFO010000153.1 GCA_910585615.1 uncultured Acetatifactor sp. | reverse complement strand
CTCGGATACGCCATCGGAAGCAAGGATAATAATAAACCACAAAAATAGCCGCCCCAGTCTGGAAAACTTAGCGGCTATTTTTGCAACTAATAATTTGGACTAGCCGTCTATCGGCAGTACCTTTATGTAAATATATCTTAGCAGATTCCCCCGCATCTGTCAAACGCTGCGAAGCGTTCCGCTGAAATCATTTTATAGCGGATTCTGCAAAAAAGCAAAGGTTTTCTGTCGAATCCCGTTTGTCGAATGTCGAATTGGGTGGGGTAAATGGGGTAAAGAGGGGTAAAAGTCATCAAAGTATAACAGCGGCACATCCGGCAGCTTAATTGTAGATTTGTCTTCCTTATACCTCCCTGGGATTCATCAAATCAAGGAAAAAATGGGTATAAGTCATCTGCATATAAGGCTCCAGCCACAGGAACCCTATGCCGAAGCTTAGGATGCACAGCAGCATCAAAGGCAGGAAGCTCAGTTCCAGGAGGAACAGGCGCTTCCGGTTCCCCTTCATGAGCCGCCAGCATAGCTGCAGGGTCTCCCTCCCGGACTTTTCCGGGAAGTCTAGCATCAGGAAGAAGGACATGGCTATCCCCAAGGAAATAGGGATATAGATGCACAGCCCCACCGCCGTGGCCAGAAGTGCTGGCAGCATCCATTTGCCGTCCCTGGTATTCAGGAAATTCTGGGACAGATACTGCCCGGGCCCCAAGCATACCGTGTTGCACAGGGTGATGGCAGCGGAGATGGCTAGGGCCTTTTTGGAATCGTTTTTGAAGCCGTAGAACAAATCCTTCGTGAAGGGTTGTTGTCCACAGGCGATATTCAGGAAATAGAGGGCTATCCCGGCATTCATGACGCCTAAGAGGATATTGGCGGCCAGGAGCACCACATCGAAGACGATGGTCACCGTCCGGGCCGCGCTGGCGGAGCCGCTCATGGCGTAGACGGAGTTCATGGTGTTGGTGGCTACGGAATTGATGACCAGCCGCGCGAACCAGGATATCACGAAGCTCAGGAACAGAATCAGTATAGCACCCTTGTACTTGCCCTCCAGCCTGTCCTTTGCCGTGTTCTTCAGTTCATAGTTTTTCTTGTACTGTTTCATCTCTCGAGCCTCACTCTACACTGCGTAGTCCAGATTCATGCCTTCATATTTCGCCCTGTCCGCGGTCTTTAGAGCCTGCTGATAAGGATTGTCTTCATTATAATACTTGATCTGGGTGTGGGTGGTGCCGCCGGACACATAGGTGCGGCCGCACTCCGGACAGACGGCTGTGTGGATGGACACCGAGGCGGAGACCACCTTGCCGTCGTTCATGGCGGCCTTCTTGTAGGCGTTGGACACATGCTCCTGCTCATGGGCGCGCACCGCGGAAGCAGCGCTCTCCGGGGAGATGTGCTGCGCGGTCTTGAAGGAGACCATCTCGTCGGAGCCGTCCTGGTACTTGCGCTTCTTGCAGGTCTGACATTCTTCGGTGGGGTCTTCAAAGCCGTACCGCCCCTTCTTCCCTTTCGCCTTGTCCTCCGGGAAATTCCGTCCATCGATTACGACCTTGTCTTTCCTGCCGTCCGCCGCACTGCCTCTGCCATCTTCAGCCGCGCCTCTTAGGTCCTTTCTGCCGTCGGTGTCTCCCAGGCCTTGCCCTGGCCGATAGCTTGCCTGGACATTGTCGTAAAAAGAGTACCCCATATCATTGACCGGTGATATCATCATGTTCAAATCCTCCCTAAATCAGTCTTCAAAGGAATAGCCGTAGGCCTCCTCCATGAACTCGTCGAAATCCACGCCGTACAGTTGCTGGGTCACCGCATTGACCTGCCTTCGGAATACCTCATTCTGCATCATGGTAGGCAGCATCACGAAGGAATAGACTATCATGGACACCGCCGTAGTCAGCCCCACGCAGGACAGTATGATGCCGGTGACGCAGGTATTGTTTATCTTCTTCTTCGCGCGGTAGGCCAGCACGGCGAAGAGGATGCCCAAGGCCCCCAGCGGCAGGGACAGGATAATCGTGCAGCTGGTGGTCATGGACAGCAGACCGCACACCGCGGAAGCGATGGAGAAGCTCTGCCCATAGGGCCTGTGGGTGGGCTGGTTATAATAGCTGCTGTTGGAGGCGCTGCTGTTCCAACGGTCCCGATGCCCATCGTTTCCGTTCCAGTTGCCCCCGTTCCAATTATTGTCCATGAATCAGATTCCTTTCCGTAGGTTCTACCATAGAATCCAAGGGATGATTCTATGGTCTAAAGTTTATTATACCAACTATCCTTTCCTTTTTCCACCATTTTTGATGAAATCTTGAAGTTTCCTTTCTTTTCCAGTATAATGAACATAGAAAGCAATCATGCGAAAAGAAAGGCTGGTTTTAAAATGGACATTTTTCAGACAATCAAAGATGAGCTGAAGGTGGAGAAGTGGCAGGTGGAGGCTGCGGTGAAGCTCATAGACGAGGGCTGCACAATCCCCTTCATTTCCCGATACAGGAAGGAGGCCACAGGCTCTCTGAACGACGAGCAGCTCCGCGACCTTCACGAGAGGCTGCTCTATCTGCGCAATCTGGAGGAGAAGAAGGAGCAGGTCTTAGGCAGCATTGAAGAGCAGGGCAAGCTCACTGACGAATTGCGTGAGAAAATCCTGGCGGCCCAGACATTGGTGGTAGTGGAAGACCTCTACCGCCCCTACCGACCCAAGCGTAAAACAAAAGCCAGCGTGGCCAAGGCCAAGGGGCTGGACGGCCTGGCGGAGTACATCCTGGCCCAGGAGGCGGCGGAGCCGGTGGAGAAGGAAGCGGAGAAATATGTCACCGGGGAGGATGTAGAGGAAGAAAGAAGAGTGAAGACAGTGGCGGAAGCCATCCAGGGCGCGAAGGACATCATCGCCGAGGCCATCTCCGACAACGCGGATCACCGCTGCTACATCCGGGAGGCCACCGTGGAGGAGGGCGTCATTGTCAGCACTGCCAAGGACGAGAAGGCCGCCAGCGTATATGAGATGTACTACGATTTCGAGGAGCCCGTGCGGAAAGTGGCAGGGCACAGGATACTGGCATTGAACCGTGGGGAGGCAGAGAAAATACTGACCGTAAAAGTCAATGCACCCCAGGAGCGCATCCTCCGCTATCTGGCCAAGCAGACCATCACCCGGGAGAACCCTTATACCAAGCCCCTGCTCACTGAGGCTATTGAGGACAGCTATGGGCGGCTGATTGCCCCTGCCATCGAGCGGGAGATTCGCAGCGACCTGACGGAGAAGGCGGAGGACGGCGCCATCACCGTGTTCGGCAAGAACCTGGAACAGCTCCTCCTACAGCCTCCCATTGCCGGGAAGGTGGTGCTGGGCTGGGATCCCGCCTTCCGCACCGGCTGCAAGCTGGCCGTGGTGGATTCTACCGGAAAGGTGCTGGACACGAAAGTGATATATCCCACCGCGCCCCAGAACAAGGTGGAAGAGTCCAAGCGGGAGCTGAAGAGGCTCATCGCAAAGTACCATGTGGACCTGATCTCCGTGGGCAACGGCACGGCCTCCAGGGAATCCGAGCAGATCATCGTGGACCTGCTGAAGGAGCTGGACCGTCCGGTGCAGTATGTGATCGTGAACGAGGCCGGGGCCAGCGTGTATTCCGCCAGCAAGCTGGCCACGGAGGAATTCCCCAACTTCGACGTGGGCCAGAGGAGCGCGGCCTCCATCGCCCGCAGGCTCCAGGATCCCCTGGCGGAGCTGGTGAAGATAGACCCCAAGTCCATCGGCGTGGGGCAGTACCAGCACGACATGAACCAGAAGAAGCTGAGCGATGCCCTGAGCGGCGTGGTGGAGGCCAGCGTGAACAAGGTGGGCGTGGACCTGAACACGGCATCCGCCCCCCTGATGGAATATGTATCCGGCATCAACAAGACCATTGCACGGAATATCGTAGATTACAGGGAGGCCAACGGACGCTTCACCGACAGGAGGCAGCTTTTGAAGGTGGCAAAGCTGGGGCCCAAGGCCTTTGAGCAGTGCGCGGGCTTCATGCGCATACTGGACGGGGACAATCCCCTGGACGCCACCAGCGTCCACCCCGAGTCCTATGAGGCCACGAAGAAGCTCCTGGACAGGCTGGGGCTCACCATGGAGGATGTGCGCCAGATGCAGAAGAAAGCGGCGGAGCATAAGAACGCCGCCCCCGCAGGAGGGGACAGAGCCGCGGCGGGGCAGGGCGCTCCTGCCGGCGAGGGAAAGGCTGCAGGAAGAGCCGGACAGACAGGTGGTGCCGGTGCGGGGCAGAAAAAGCAGAACAAGAAAGGTGACATCCGCATCTCCAACACCAACACCGCCATGGGCCGGGCTCTGGCGGCGGCCATGGGCGGCATGGCCCCGGCGGAGGCGGATGGAAAAGCGGGCTCTGCCGGGAACCGCTCCGGAAAAGCCGCGGCATCCGGCAGCACGGCATCCGGCTCTGGCAAGGCTGCCGCATCCGCAAGCGCAGGGGGGTCGGGCTCTGCCTCCGGCATGACCAGCCTGGCGAGGCGCATCCCGGACAAAAAGCAACTGGCCCAGGAGCTGGGCATCGGCGAGATCACCCTGACGGATATCCTGAAGGAGCTGGAGAAGCCCGCCAGGGACCCCAGGGACGACATGCCAAGGCCGATCCTGCGCAGCGACGTGCTGGAGATGAAGGACTTGAAGCCCGGCATGATTCTGAAAGGGACAGTGCGCAATGTCATCGACTTCGGCGCTTTCGTGGACATCGGCGTCCACCAGGACGGCCTGGTGCACATCTCCCAGATCACCGACCGCTTCATCAAGCATCCCCTGGAGGCGGTCAGCGTGGGCGACATCGTGGAGGTGCAGGTGCTGGGCGTGGACGAGGCCAAGAAGCGCATCAGCCTGACCATGAAAGTCAACCAGGAGAAGAAAGAATAAAAAACAAAAAAGGCCCCAGGGCAAGATGCCCGGGGGCTTTCCGTTTACAGAGAATGTCGCAGAGGGCCGCCCTCTGCGACATT
>CAJUFO010000152.1 GCA_910585615.1 uncultured Acetatifactor sp. | reverse complement strand
AATCCGCCGAGACGATTTCCCCGCCCACGGCCTTGGCAAGGGCGATGGAAAGCTTGGTCTTCCCTACCGCTGTGGGGCCGGAAAGAATAATCAGCGGCGGTTTTTTATTAAAATCTATTTTGTCCTGATTCATAGAGCCCTCGATTAACGATTTTGCACAATTTGTCACTGTTGAAATAGAATCATACTGTACTTTTAGAAAATTTTATAAATTCATATGGCAATCCTATATCTTCTGAATATTTACAGATTTCTATCTTTTCGTCATCACTCATTTCGTCATAGAAAGGGCGATCTGATACTTTCCAGTATGTTTTCACTTCGTCTATTTTCAACACGTCACCCCATGGGGCAGTATATAATTTCCCGACTTTATATTTCCCGA
This sequence comes from uncultured Acetatifactor sp., assembly GCA_910585615.1. Classification (GTDB taxonomy): domain Bacteria; phylum Bacillota; class Clostridia; order Lachnospirales; family Lachnospiraceae; genus Acetatifactor. Next base: position 4,682 of record CAJUFO010000152.1, on the reverse strand, counting down.
TTTCTTTATATACCCTCGTGGTATAACAATACCCTAGCTTATTTAAATAATTTTGAATTGACTCATATTCCTGTTCCGGGAATGGTATTTCTTCGATCATACAATAAACCTCCTGACAATGTAAAACACAGAATAGAAATAAGAACAGTTTCGCTAAAATGAATATTTAATTCACTATCCGCTTGAATTTCCGCTCCATCTCGGTCTTCGACATGGTGACGATGGTAGGCCTGCCATGGGGGCAGTTGTAGGGATTGTCCAAAGTCAAAAGCTCATCAATCAGCGCCTCCGCTTCCGGGACGCTTAATTTATTGTTCCCCTTGACTGCGGCTTTGCAGGACATGGAGGCGATTTTCTCCTCGATGACCCGGATGCTGCCGAAGCCGGTTCCGTCCAAAAGGCTGTCCAGCACCTCCAGGAACATTTCCCGCTCGTCGCAGCCGTAGAGATCCACAGGAACGCTGCGCAGGGCGTACTCGCTGCCGCCAAAGGCCTCTATCTCGAAGCCAAGCGCCGCGAAGATGTCCAGATGGGTTTTCAGCACAGACTCCTCCTGGCCGGAGAGGCTTACGATCACAGGCGGCATCAAGCCCTGGGACAGCACGTTCTTCTCATGGTAACGCTTCATCAGCCGCTCATAGTTCACCTTCTCGTGGGCGGCGTGCTGGTCAATCATCATCAGCTTGTCTTCGAATTCGATGAGCCAGTAGGTGTCGAAGACCTGACCGATGATGCGGAAGCGGCTGCGGTTTTCCTGGGTAAGGATTTTTTCCTCGAACAGATTCATCTGCTCGCCGCTGTAGGTCTCCGGCTCATCCATGAAAGGATGTCCCTGCTGTGCGGCCTCCTCTGTAGTCGAGGGCCGGAAAGGGTTATCCGACTGTGCGGCTGTGGTGGAGGGGAAAGCCGAAGTCCCGGCGGCCGTCATGGCGCTCCCGGATAAGGGATTTTCTGTCAAAGGCTCCTCTTCCACAGGTTCCTCCGGCAGTTCTGAGGTTTCCGTAAAGAACGGCTCTTCCTCCTCCAGAGACTCCGTTTCCGGTGCAGTTGCTGTCGCGGCTGCCACAGTCCCATTTTCCGGTAACCCTATTCTTACCATTGCGGCAGCCTCCACGGCAGACACTGGCGCTGAGGCTGCAATAGCTCCGGCAGTTTCCGAAGGATTCCCCGTCGGCTGGCTGTCCGGCTCTGCCGTACCCGGTTCTCTCTCGGCCGGGGGATGCATAAGCCCGGCATCTTCCAGAGGGTTCCTTTCGGACTGCGTTCCTGCATCTGCCCCGGCAAAAGGCATGCTCCCTACTCTGTCTGCCGCGCTGCCTTTCACCCTCTCCCACACCGGATTCCGGGCGAACTCCGCCGCCTGCGGCCTCTCCGCGTCATATCTGGCCTCCTCCATCACCCGGAAGTCCCTGCCGCGCCTGTGCTCAAAGGGCTCCGGGGCGGACTGCTTTGCCGAAGCGGACTGCCGCGCCTGCGCTTTCCGCTCCTCTTTCCTGGCCTCCCGCAGCTCCCGCTCCGTGGACAGCGTGGCGTCCGGAATCATCTCCCTGCTGCGCAGCGCGTCCCGCACGGCCTTCATCAGGAAGCTGCTGAAACCGATTGCATCGTCAAAGCGCACATCCATCTTCGTGGGATGCACATTCACGTCCACCCGCCCGGCATCCATGGTGATATGCAGCACGCAGAACGGGAATTTATGCTGCATCAGGTACTCCTTGTACCCCTCCTCCAGGGCCCTGGAGACCACATTGCTGCGGATGAACCGGCCATTGATGAAGTAAATCTCGAAATTGCGGTTGGAACGCACCTGGACAGGCTTGCCCAGATACCCCTCCACCTGTATCCCGCCCGCTTTCGCCTGGATGGGCACCAGCTCGCTGGCCGCTTCGCGACCGTAAATGCGGTAGATGACTTCCTTTAAGTCGCCGTTTCCGGAAGTGTGGAACTTCATCTGTCCCCCCACCACCAGCTTAAAGGAGATGTCCGGCCTGGACAGCGCCAGATGCTCCATCAGGTCTACGATGTATCCGCCCTCCGTCACAGGCTGCTTCAGGAACTTGCGCCGCACGGGGGTATTGAAGAAAAGGTTCCGCACCAGAAAGGTGGTGCCTTCCGGCGCGCCGATTTCCTCGAAGCCCGTCTCATTGGCTCCCTCCAGCAGGATCCTGCTCCCAGTCATGCTGTCCGCGGTCTTGGTGATGACCTCCACTTTGGCCACCGCCGCGATGCTGGAGAGCGCCTCCCCGCGGAACCCGAGGCTGGAAATCCGCATCAGATCCGACACGTCCTCTATCTTGCTGGTGGCATGCCGCAGAAAGGCGGTGCGCAGTTGCCTGCCGTCCATGCCGCAGCCATCGTCCGTCACCCGGATGAATTCGATTCCTCCGTCCTTCACCTCCACTGTGACGGCACCGGCCCCAGCGTCTATGGCATTCTCCACCAGCTCCTTCACCACGCTGCTGGGCCGCTCCACCACCTCCCCGGCGGCGATCTTATCAATTGTCTCTGAATCAAGAATATGTATCTGTGACATAATTCCACCTTATCTGCAAAACGTGTACTTGGCAATGCTTTCTGTAACGGCATGAACGCATATTTCTCTTAGAAAATTGCCGTAAATGTCTGCCTGGCAAAAGCCGTAACGCAAACGAACATGCCGTATTCATCTTAGCATAAAGCAAATCAAAACACAACATGTGAAGAATCACTTCTTTACCTTTGTGAAAAAACATACGGGAATGGTGCGGGAAATCATCAAAAGAAGATGGGAAAAGTCAGGGACACTTTTTTAACCTGTCATACAATATCTCTTCTTCTCCGGTTGATAGATTTACTTTCTTTTTATACAGCAACGTCCAGGAAGCCTGATTCTTTGTATAATCTATTTTATCCTGTGGAAAAAACGATCGGCAGCAATACTTTCTTTCATGTCCATTTTGTGTCAGAAACAAAAATACGTTTCTTTCTTCCACATTATTTTTCATTATGTAGTCCGCTTTGATGACCGAATAAGCATTGAGCTTCCGATTATACTTAAAGATTGTATCATTACTGTCAAGTATGCTTTCAAGAAGTGGAAGCATGTTTATCCTGTCTGCAATCTTATAATATAAATCGGACGACCGGAGCTGTCCATCCGTTATCCGGCGTTCCCTTATTGCATCAAATATTTTTCCTCTGTCATGGCTTAACTCCGGTCTGTCTGTCAGATATTGAAGTCCCATTAAATGAAAGCATTCTTTTTTGTCAAAATTTATCTGTAACGGGACGGCCACATTTTTTCTTCCCAGCACCAAATGGTATTCCTTATCCAGCAGTTTCTCGAAAGCCTCCACGCAGTCATACACATTACGCATCGGACTTACCTCTCTCCCTTTTAAACCGGAAAAGCTCTGCTTTCGCAGAGCTTTCCTGACGTTTTCTTTCGACTGCATATACAGCCTAGCCAGAATGCGGTAAACGTCAAACCCATTCAAAGCTCGTAAGGCACTGCCCTCTGGCACAACACCTTATATCAACGCTTTGACCGACACTCAAGTTGTCCGTCTTTATCATTATATTACAATGAACGCAAAAATATGTCAAGTGTAACTTCTATTCCGCCCTGTGGTCGGTGAACGTCCTGCCCGCACTAAATGCTTCAATCTCCTCTCCCGTCACGTCGCCTTTATAGTTTTCGGCGCTGCCGCTGTAGAACCGGCCGGACTCCGCGATGAACTCAACGACGCAGTAGTCCTCGTCCTCCACGCCGCCCGGATAATACCGGATGTCCTGGGGATGCCAGAGCATCTCCTTATATTCCCGGTCAAAATGAACCACCGCCCTGCCGAAGAGGCAGAGGGCTTCAAAGGTAGAGGTGTCCGCAAAATAGAGGCAGGCGTTTCCGTTTTTCAAAAGGCTCTGCACATGGGCGGAGCTTGTGTTGGTTGAAATCAGGTGAACGCCGATGCCCTTGTGGAACGTGCTGAACACCGTGCGGATATTCTGCTTTCCGCTCTCATCGGTATAGCCGAGGAAAGCTGTTTTTGAGCGACAAATCAAAGAGTACATTTCCTGCTGTGTCATATGTTTTCTTCCTTTCCGTTTCGATTCTCTTTCTCAGCCTGCCGCAGATTTTCCATGATTCTGTCCAGATATTTTTCCAGTTCTGCAATCTCTTTCCGGGAAAAATCCTGAAAAAACAGGTCGTTCATCTGCTGAGATACCCGGTCATAATCTTTCTCAAGCCCCCGCGCTTTCTCAGTCAGGCAGATTAAGGATTTCCGCCTGTCGTCCGCGCTCTGCTCCCGGCGGATCAGTCCGCCCTCCTCCATCCTTTCGAGCATAGCGGTAAGCGTGTTTTTGGCCAGTCCGGTCTTTTCTGCAATCTTGACGATGGGAATCCTGTCCTCCTGCCAGAGCACATAGAGGATGTTTCCCTGGGGTCCGTTAAAGTCTTCCACGCCACAGTTTTGCAGCAATTTCTGGAATACCCGCCGCTGCGTCAGTTTGATTTGTGAGATTAGAAATCCTGTTCTCGTTTCCAGAGGCGTCCCTCCTTCCATGGGAAATCATCAGTGTGATCACTTTTCTGATACACAAATAGTACTATATGGAACTTATTTTGTCAAGGTTCTATATAGTACTACAGATTTGACGCTTAAACTTTTACATCTTCTTTTAGAGCATCAGGATTTTTTGTT
>CAJUFO010000151.1:2107-5079 GCA_910585615.1 uncultured Acetatifactor sp. | reverse complement strand
GGCGACGTAGGAGCCGCTCACAGTACTTGAGTGCTTGCACCGGGGTAGTTGATTGCAATCATGAACGCATATGAAAGGGAGACACTGGCGGTATCCCAGCCCCAGTACAGAGAGGATATGCGCCAGTTTGAGCAGTACCAGCAGTGCCTGTCTGCGAAATTTACGGATATCGTAAAAGCGCTAGGGACAGCTGATGAAAGGGCAAGAATAGAGGTTCAGAAACTTCTGGATTCCAAAGACAATGTAATACAGGACCTGCAGAAAAGGGTAGAGGATGCCGTCAGGAGTAGGGAGGCTTGCGAGTCATTGCTTCGCGACGCTTCCAGAGAGAAAAAGGAACTGGAAGAAAAACTGGGCGAGGAGAGGCTGATAAACCAGGGACTAAGCGCTGAAATGAAAGAAAAAGAAGCGTAGATGAACTCTTTGCTGAATGACAAGATACAGCTGAATGAAATGCTGAGCAAGGTGCTTGCTGAAAAAGAGGCGGAATTGGCCAGGCAGGAGGACTATCCCGGAATTCTGGCAGAGAAGCAGAAACTGTTGCAGGAAATGGAGGAGCGCATACGCACGATGGAGAAGGAGATAAGGGATACGGAATACGCCAATAAGCTTGCGCTGTTCGAAAGGGATAAAGAGGCGGAAAAAGAGAGGAGCAATCTGCGGCGAAAGAATGAGGAGCAAGCCGACAGGATGCGCGAGAAATATGAGGCAGAGCTGTCAAAGCTCAGGGGAAAGAACGAAGAGGCACAGGCACGCATCCAGGAGCTGATGGCAAGGATTGCGGGGGAGTAAAGGCGTGTGAAGCTGTGAAGCTTGTAGTTCCGGCGAGCCTTGCAGAGAGAAATGTTTTATGCTACGATAACGGTAGATTCCAGGCGCTGCAGACTGTGAAAGATAGGGGACAGACTTAATGGGTAAGACAATTTCCATCGGGGCGCAGAGCTTTGAATTTATACGGAAGAATAATTATTTTTTCATTGATGAAACCGGTTTCGTAAAAGAGTGGTGGGAGAATGGTGACGCGGTTACACCAGGAAAGGGCAGGATAGGGGAATCGAGATCACAAGCGGATGAAAGGAGAAGAAAAGGGTCATAGCAATATGCACGGCGGTTAATTTAGGAGCAAATCTATTGTTTTATTTGCAGACTCCCATAAATTAAGCTTGAGTAAAAAAATAGGGTAGTATTTGACACTACCTTGGAAATAGGGGAGGTATTGAATATGATAAAATCAAAAGTGTTGGTCTTTATGGCAATACTTATGCTGACTGAAGTGCTATAATAAAGTTGTAACGGGAGTGGCTAATGAGATATAATCAAAAATACAAGGAAAGAGGTACTCATTATGTCACAGAACTACACTCCCAAATTTAAGTAGATTGTCCGCCTCCATGAGGAAGAAGGACGAAAGATGCCGCGACGTCCCCGGCATCTTCCTTGCAAGCCTTAGCAATCGGCAGTCATAATGTGAAGCCGACCTTCCTCTGGGCAGGCCAGGGACAATCGCGCCACTGGCCGCTGCCCTGTCCGGCCTTTCCGGTCAGGAGGTCGGTGGCGGCGTCTGCGAGGTAGCCCAGGTAACTTGCGGCGGAGCTGTCGCCGCACAGCAGTTTCCACATGAGGCCGCCAAAGAGATAGGACTGGGCAAATTCACGCCAGCTATGCAGTTCCTCCGCCGCCTTGTGGGAGAGGTCCCAGAGGATGCCCACGGCTTCGCTTTCCGTGAGCCAGCCTATATAGCACCCCCAGCGGGTCAGCATCGCCGCCCTGCCCACATCCCATCCGGCCATAAAGCCGGGGGCATAGCGGCTCTTATACCGCTGTGCGAATCTCCATGCCCGGCAGGCGGACGCACGGTCGTCCTCGTCCATGGTTTCGTCCATCAGCTCCTCCGGAGAAGCGGCCTCGCCATAAAGCTGATACCGTAGGATATAGCCCTCCTGCGCCAGATAGCGGATCATATCCAGCAGGTCGCTGCGCCCGTCTATGCCCCAGGAGCGGCGCACGAGGGACACGACTTTCTGCTCCATGACAGGGATATGCTCCTCCACGTCCATGCTGTCCAGATTGTGGCTGTTAAGGGTGGACAGGATGCCGGACAGCAGGATGCCGAACTGCTCCCATTTTGCGTCGTCTTTTTGATAGGGGATGGGCTCCGGTTCCGGCATGGCTTCGATTCGGGCCATTGTTTCTTCCAGGGTGGCATAGAGGCTTTCTTCCAGTTCCGGGCTAAAGGACAGTTCTTCCTCCTCCTCTGCATCTTCCAGCTCCAGGGTCTCCAGAGCCGCCGCAAGGACGCCCATATCCTCTCCGAACAGTTGCCCCATGATGCCCTCCGCAGTGGATGCGGTGGCTTCGGCCACTTTGTCGTTTACCATTTTTTGCAGCAGTTCCTCATTGACAGCCATTTGAGCCATGCTGTCCGGCGGGAACATCTGGCCGAGGATTTCCACCTGGCGCTGGGTGTTGGCGGCAATCTGTTCTTCCGCTTCGGCGGCAGATACGGACGGGCTGTCTTCAGAATCCGGAACCTGGATTCCGTCAAGGATTTCCTGGCTTTTATCCAAAGTCTTTTTCATGCTGTCCGCAGCCTGTTCGCTGGCCTGCTGTGCCCGTTTTCTGATTTCGTTTAAATCAAACATGGTCAGTCCTCCTGTTTTTGTTCCGCAGCTGCCCCGCCCGGCGCCCAGAGAAGGTGAGAGGATTTCTCCGGAAAAATCTCCGGAAAAGGAAGGTGTCCGAAAATGCTCTGGTGCAGCGGACAGGGCAGCGGCTGTTTTGAATTGGCGATTGACATTTCCTGGCTGGCACCTGTCATTTCCCGGCCGGACTATCCGGGGGGAGCGGGTGCCATGGGGGAGGTTCCCTGTGGCGTGAAAACAGCTTTTTCAGCCGTTTCAATATGGCTTCTATGAAACGGAACCATAAATTGCCGAAGACAAATACGCCCACAAGAAACAGCAGGAACGCTC
>CAJUFO010000151.1:0-2007 GCA_910585615.1 uncultured Acetatifactor sp. | reverse complement strand
CGGAACCATAAATTGCCGAAGACAAATACGCCCACAAGAAACAGCAGGAACGCTCCGATTTCTCCAATAGGCATCTTTCACCTCACTTAGTCGCGAATCGATGCAGGAAGAAGTCGGTAAAAGCGGCCAGTTCCGCATCCTGTGACACATAGACATACAGCTTTTCGTCTTCCAGCCAGTCATAGGCGTTGATGGCGATGTAGCCTTTTTTGTCCGGGTAAATGATAAAGGCGTCCGTAGGGTATTTGTTCCGATAGGCCTTCAAAATCTCGGAACGGCGATAGTAAGTGGGATCGCCGCAGCCGGAAAGGTCGGGAACTGTGGGGACGGCCACGATTGTCTGGCTGGCCTCATTCCAGCCCACGAGCAGGTTCCCAATCTTCGATTTGCTCCCATGGACAAAACCGTAGTTGAAGCGGCTTACGTCCTCGGTATATCCGAAGATCAGCCTGTAACTGTCTCCGTCTTCTACGACCTGGTTGAACAGGGCGCGCATTTTCTTTGCGTTTGCATTGCTCTTTTCCATGTCGATTTCGGGCCCCTTAAATAACTTGCTGAAAAATCCCATCTTTTTCCTCCTAAGTTTTTTGTAAAAATAAAGTCAAATATCCAGATTTGTTTTTATTTTGCCTGAAAAGTAATCCGTCAGAATATGACATGCTATCCGGACGGATTGACTCTTTCCCTATGATTAGGACATGATAATCAGGACATGGGGGCTGCCCTCAACTTCTCCAGGGCATCCACAATGGCGTTGAGCTGGAAATCCACCGTTTCATCCGCGGCTTCGGGGACGAACAGGGGGAGCGTATGGGGAATCGCCTTGCACACCACTATCACGGCCAGGCTCAGGTTCGTAAATAAGCCGACCCTTGCCGGGGCTGCCTCAATCCCGAAAGTCTCTAAGATTTCTCCGAAGAGACGGCGCTGTTTTTGGCGGAATACCTGATAGCTTTCCTCTGACAGGCGCTTGAAAATGAGCTGCTGTTCCTCGATGGTCAGGATGGCGATTCCGTTTTTCTCTCCATAGCAGCAGGTGTGGAGAAATTGCTTTACAGCGTCCCGCCAGCTTAGGGCAGGATCGGCCATGAGCTTTTTCGCATAGGCGATGAGCCTGGGCTGCTGCAGGTACAGGGTCTCAACGATCAAATCTTCTTTCGTGGCGAAAAAAGAATAAAAGAAAGTGCGGGAAATCCCCACTTTTTTATATATCTGCTCCACGGTGGTACGCTGTATGCCCTGTTTTGCCATCAGCTCCAGCCCCGCAGTGACAAGTTCCGTCCTGATGCGTTCCCTGTCCTCCTCAGAGTAGGCTACCTTGGGCACTCCATCACTCCCTTCTTGAAATAAAAACAAATTATAGAATTTGGCTTTATTTTAGCATATCCGATAAGAGATTGCAAGAGGGAGATGCCGGAATCATTTTCAATCATATTTGGGATAGGCGGCCGCGCCGTTTTCTTTTGGCGCACGCAGGATGTCTTGGTGTGGGGAGCGCGGAGGTGCGGGCTTTTGGGGCTGCTTTCGTGATGCGTGGATATAGGGCACAGGAGGCGGGTAAGTTTTTCCGGCTCCCGCATTGATTTGCAGGCGGGGCGGCGGTATAATGGAACTGTCAGCGGCATAAGCCGGATACGGCAGCAGCAGGCGGAGGACCGGCTGTTCCCGCAGGCGGCAGGGATTCGGCGGTATCGGCACATTGCGGTCGGCGGGGAGCCCGGCGGATGCCGGGAGGCGGCTGGAGATGTCTGAAAGGAGAAAATGGATGAAAACATTTGACAAAAATTATAAGCTGTTGGAAGAAATGTATCAGGACGGATACTTTCCGGATTTTCTGGTGGACAAGGTGAAGGCAGAGCTGCAAAAGGTCATCGATTTGCTGGAGAAGGGCGAGACGGACAGGGAGGCGGTTCAGGAGAAGCTGGACGAAGCGGTCTGCGCCATCAATGACCTGCAGGAGGAGTTCGAGGAGAACGACAGTGAGATAGAGACGGTGGCTCGGGACTG
>CAJUFO010000150.1 GCA_910585615.1 uncultured Acetatifactor sp. | reverse complement strand
CTGGCAATATGAGGAGGCATAAATGTGACAGCGCGATTTGCGCTGTGCAAATGGGAAAGAGCCATCTGTCCGAAAAGAGTGGAAAGCTGTGTACCGGCTAAGATGGCCTAAGAAAAGACCGTAACCAAGAAGTATTAATTTCATAAGACAGATAGAATGTGGGGCATCCAAAGCCATGCTGGGCGCTCCCCATTCTGCTTTAGGAGGGCCCGCCAGAAAGGTCCTCCTTTTTTCTGCAAAAAATTTATGCCAGGGAGGGCACATGGGATGATGATGGGAAAAACGGATGATTCAGCGGGGGCTGGAAGAAGGGAGTATTATACAGTGCTTCTGGAAGAGGGAGCAATGGCTGATGTCATGGCTGTTTATGACATGGAGGGCGGGGAGGGGCTGGATACGGTTTACATCATGGAACTGGAAGACGGCGGGACAGTATACACTTATGGTTCAGATGGAAATTCTGTGGGTAAGGTCAGCGACTATGGAGTAAGCGAGAAAGAGCTTATCCGTTTTGTGCTCCATTATATGGGAGACCATAAAAAACCATAACATAGGGTCATCATAAGCAAGGATAAGGCTGTTCGGCATGGGGATGTCATACCAAAAAAGGCAAGCCTGACTGACAAGGTATGACTAAAAACAACATAGAGAATTAAGACAATAGGCTCTCGGAATCATGGGCCTGCCGGCCAAAGCCCAGCGGTCGGCTGAACATTGAAAAGTAAATATTGTCCAGAACGGAACAGCGGGAATGAAATTTGAGAAAAAAGTGCGCAGTATACTAGACCCTGTGCCGGACATGGTTTATAATAGTATTGCTTATTCAGTTAAGCGGTTTGTCTAAAGAGCATCTTTTAGTCGGGACGTCTTTGGCAAACCCCATGCATCAAGATGTTGGCACATCATGATGGCAAACAGGCGGCAGTACCACATCTTGGATGAACGGTATCTGCCGTCTTCCAATTTATAGTCCACTTTCTCGCGTTTGTTACAGCGTTCTGCAGAAGTCCTTGCATTGTATTCCAGCTTCCACTCCTTGCTGCTGCGCGGCGGGTCATTGAAGAGACTGGGATTGTCTTTCATGACAAGATGGACGGTCCTCCCATATTTGGCAGTTGAACAGGGGTTTTCACAGGTACAGGTGACAGTGCCTCCGGCAAAGGTGATTTTGGAGCATTTGAACTTCATCCTTCCCTTTGCGGGCTCGGTCCCATCCCTGCGCATGGGATGTCCCTCCCGGCATATGGGGACACCGTCATCGCCTATGGTGAAGTCGTCCTTGTATACGGGCGGACGTCCCCTGTCGGCATTGAGGTCAATGAAAGGGACGATGCCATGCCTGCGGCAGTATTCATAGATAGGCATGGCATCATGTGCAGAGTCCAGGAGCAGCTTTTTGACCTTAGCCTCCGGAAGGAACTGCTCCATGGAGAACCAATTATAAAGGAAGCCGATGGAATCATGCCTGGAAGCGGGCCCAGGAAAGGGAAGACAGGGAGGCCGCTTTCCGTTCCCTGGCGGCAGTGTAGGCGGGGGTGCCGTCCCCGGCAAGGGAGAGGCTGCGCAGGTCGACCAGCCCATCCTGGACAGAACGGGCAAGGAAAAGCTCCTTAAAAATGTCGTAAAGCCGTCCACAGGGAGCCATGTCTGTTGGGGGATGCAGCTCGAACTGCTCCAGCAGCTCCTTTACGGTGACCTTCTCCACGGGCGGGGCCTTTTCCCCTTTCTTATCAGGCTTTTTGGGCTTTTCCTTCGGCGGGTGGACAGGGTCGGAAAGGTTGTCCTTATCAGACATCCAGATTTAGGCGGTTTGTCAATAGCTTTTTGAAAAAAGTGGGGGAATTTATAAAAAAGGAGTCTGGAAAGCCACATAAAATAAGGCTTAGAGATTCCGAGAGTATATTAGTATTAAAGGGAGTGGCAGACATGTTCGCCTATTGCGGACGTTATTCCATGTCGTATTTATGCTTAAACCAGCTTGTAATAACGATTACCGAAAGAATAGTATCTCGGGGGGTATCACAGAGCAAATACTGCTTACAATAAGCGCATTGATATTCTGTACCATTATCAATGAAGTCGGCTTGAGAATGAGGGCAAACTGGAATATTTATGGGCTGTTATTTGGCAGATAAAATATCGAAGCAAAGGTTATATTCTGCTAGAATTATATATGAAAAATAGCCATTGGCAAGAAAGGGGTAGATATGGAAGGCTACAGCTATATCTTGAAAAAAGTACGGGGGGTAAAACGCATTCTCACGGCTATCTCTCCCCAGTTAGAAACGGCAGTCAATTACCGTTTTTCATGCGGAAAAGAAATCCTAACAACGGAGACATTAATGCAAAACTGAACTGGCTTAAGGTCAAACTGTATTATAATAACGAGAAAGTTACCTCATGCATTGATAAGTATCTGATACGCTTTTACCTGGAGGAAAAGGGATTAGCCCGCATCTGCCCCAAATTATATGGAGTCTATGAAGCGGCGGCCGACATTGTGTGGGATACGCTTCCACAGCAGTTTGCTCTGAAATGCAACCATGCTTGTGGAACGAACATCATTGTAAAAAACAAGGATGAGTTGGATGGAAAAGCCGCTACAGAACAGATTGACAGATGGATGAAGATGGATTATTGGAAAACGGGAGAAGTACAATAAAAAGAAGATTATCATCGAAGAATATCTTGGAGACGGCGAGGAGTTAAAGCCGATTAAATTCTTCTGCTTCAATGGGGAGCCTAAGGTGGCATATTTATCTATGGAAGAAGACCGCTATCTGGACTACTATGATGTGGATTTTAACAAACTTCCCTATTCCCTGCCAGGACATGAACACTACCCCAATAGATTAAACAAGCCAGACACATTTGATGAAATGGTCAGGCTTGCCAGGATATTATCTGAAGATTTTCCATTTGTAAGGGTTGACCTATATGACAGCAAAGGGAAGGTTGAAAGGCCTGTAGACTAAGGAGCTTCTGGACAAAAATGCGGTCTACCAGAAGATGGACGAGGAGACTGCCCAGACACTTGGAGTATTGATGGGAATAAAGAGATTTGGGGAAAATAAAAAGAGATATGAGACAAAGAAGGGAGAATATAACGTGTGCCAGGCCATAAGAGAGATGATGGAGGACAGCAGAATGGAAGGAATCGTTGAAGGAGAAGCCCGAGGGGAAGTCAAGGGCAGCGCCAGCCAGATAATCGAGATCATAGAAAACATCATGAGCGAGCTGCAGTGCTCCCTGGAGAAAGCCTGCAAGGTGGCCGGGAAGACCGTGTCGGAGTATCGGCAGTCGGAGCAGATATGCGGGAAAACATGAATTTCTCCAATCACCATTTATGTGTCTGTCATGGATTTTTGATACGATTCTATTTCATTCTTCAAAGCGAAGTGCTATAATGCTTGAGTGAAGGTGTCCGCGGCTGAGGGAAGCGCTGGTTCATTCCGGGAGCGGACGAGGAGGTATGATTATGAAAAAGAAAATGATGTTGCCGTTGGCGGCTATGCTGCTGCTTCTTTCCGCAGGCTGCGGAAAGACGGATGAGGGCTCCGCGCAGATGCCGACAGCAGTGAAGCTTTCGGAAGATGGGCCGGGAGAAGAGCAGCCCGGGGAAGGGGCGTCTGTGGATTTTGCTTCGGAGGATCCGTCCGGCGGAGAGGCTTCCGGGGCGAATCCCCAGGAGGGAGGACAGCAGCCGGAGGGGCTGGAGACTGCTCAGCCCGAGAGCGAATCGGACGGCGCGGAGACAGGATTCCGCTTCGAGAATCTGGTCGACAGGGTATTTTATTTCAGCAGCGGCGCGGGAGCCTGGTTCACGGAGCTTCGCATCCGGAGCGACGGTTCTTTCGAGGGGCTGTATCAGGATGCGGACATGGGGGTTACGGGGGATGGCTATCCGAACGGCACCTTATATTATTGTGAGTTTTCCGGGAGGTTCGACCAGTTGGAGAAGGTGGACGACCTCACGTACAAAATGAACCTGTCAACCATCTCCTTCAAGCATGAGCCGGAGATAGAGGAAATCGTCGATGGAATCCGCTATATTTATTCCGGTGCCTATGGGCTGGACGGAGAGGAATTCTATCTGTATCTTCCGGGATCCAAGCTGGCCGATCTGCCACAGGCCTTTCGGGAGTGGGTGGGATATTATGATTTGGAGGCTGTCCAGGAAGAGGAGCTGAGCTTCTATGGGCTTTACAACGTGAACGGGGAGCTGGGCTTCTCCAGCAGCGTCTATGTGGAGCAGAGCCTTTCCGAGAGGATTGCCATGGAGATTTCCTATGCCGAGGAGCGGGAAAAGGAAGTGGAGAAGATGCAGAAGGAAGCCGTTACGCAGACGGAGATGAACGAGGCCGCAGCGGAGCTGTACCGGCTGTGGGATGACACCTTGAATGTGGTGTGGAGGCTGCTGGAAGCAGATTTGGATACGGCGGACATGGAGGCCCTGCGGGAAGAGGAAATGGAATGGATCGCATCCAAGGACGCGGAAGTGCAGGCCGCCGGGCAGGAGCATGAGGGCGGAAGCGCGCAGCCGCTGGACGAAGCGATGAAAGCGGCAGAACTGACCAAAGCAAGGGTATATGAGCTGGCAAAGTACGCGGAGGGAAGGTGAAGGCTGAGTGGGGGCAGATTGGCCGGTCATTATTCAGAAGCTTCTTCTGCCGTCAGCGCCCCCGCCTCTGTGTATATCATGCCGCGCTTTCCACGGTCAGACCTCATCAGTGAGATGGACTCCACGGCTGCGGAAACATTTTCAGTGCTCACAGGCGGCATGGAAGAAACGGATGCCTTCCGTAGCAGCGTGATATGGGGAGAAAATTTCTTCCTGTCAAACGGGATGCCGTTTTCAGCAAGTGCGCGTCTGATTCTCCGCACGACTGCGTCCAGAACGGGAGATTGACTGATTCCGGCCCACCACAAATCGCCGTAGGAGCCGATGCCGTCCAGAGAAATGGTAAACGGTGTGAAAGAGACGCCGGCGAGCGAATCCATCACACTCTCTGCATCCGGATATTCGCCAATAAAGGCGAGGGTCAGGTGAAGATTTTCCTCGCTTGTATAGTTGCCTCTGACACCGGCATCGTAGAAGGTGTTCTGGATATTGATTAGAGCGTCCTTCATGGCGGAGGACAGATTAATGAAACAGATATAAATCCCCCAGCAGAGCTGGGGAGACTAGCAGACGCA
>CAJUFO010000149.1 GCA_910585615.1 uncultured Acetatifactor sp. | reverse complement strand
TTCCTGTTGGGCGTGGCGCTGGTGGTCGTGGGCGTTTGGAGCATGGTACTGGCGGAGCGTTAATGCGATATAGGCTCTCGGAATCTTTTGGCGGAAAATGGAGGTTCCTGATCCAGTTTTTTCGTAAAAGGTGGAGGAATCAGGATAAGTGAAGCCCTTAAAGCCGCATGTTGAACGGTCTGGAGATTCCGAGAGGGTATTACGATGAATAAAGGAGGAGCATTATAATGGGGCTTGATATTTACGCGGGTACCATGACTCGGTACTATGCGCACAACTGGAAAACTGCCGTTCAGCGATGGGCGGAGGAAAACGGATATACCTTTCAGCGTATTACCCCAAATGACGGTGAAATCCCGGAGGATGATAAAATGTCCCCCGCTGAAATACAGGCGGCGATAGAAAGCTGGCAGCAACAGGTATTGGCAGCGATCGCCCAGCCTGGGCAAAAGCCTTACACCGCTTGGACGGAAAACAACGAGAAGCCTTATTATACCGATAAGCCGGACTGGGATGCCTTTGGCGCTATGCTGCTGGTCGCCGCCTGCCATGTCTATGGGGAGCCTGTACCAGATACCGTAGAGAAAGATTGGCAGTTTTTAGACCACCCTTTGATCGACCGGCTCTCAGAGGATACGGAAATGGCCTGGTCGCTGTTTCGAGGTACGTCCTGCTGGCTGCCGCTGGCGGACAGTTTTATGTTTCAGGGGCCCATGCCCACCGGCGATCAGACGATGATCGCTACCACTGCCGGACTCCGCAGGGAATTGGAGCGGCTGAACCAAATGGCGTGGCAGGCGGATGAGGACACGGTTTTCCGGTGGGAACAGACTGAGGGCTATCCGACAGATGGGACTGTCGGCGCAGACGGTGTGATAACAATGGGGGCTGAACATATCCAATACAGCACACAGTCCCTGGCGAAATATGCTTTTTCGCTCTTTTATCAGGCGCTAAAGTTTGCCGAAGAAAACCAAGTGCCGATTTTGCTGGATTACTGAGTAGGAATGAGGAGGTGCGGGCTATGGGAATGATTGCAAATTATCAGGAGTCTGCCGATCAGGAATTGGAAGACCTGAAAGGTTCCGCAGACTTTGTTGATGCAGTAGAGGAATTGCAGGAAACAAAAGAAATTCTCCATATCTGCCCAGTGGATGGCAGAGAATTGGAGCAAGTGGGTCTATGCGGAATGTACGGCGGCGGCTGTGGAGATCATCGAGAAGTAAAGTCCGATAGATTAGACACAAAGGAGGTCCTTATGGAGAAAGCGATTGCGATAGACACCTGTTTGGGGGTTTTGAATGGGCGGGATTGTGTCTACCTGAATCAGATGAAACGAGATGGTTTGGATACTCTGACTTTTATGGGGGACATCAATGGCCATCTAATCTCCCGACACAGGGACGAGAAAAGGTGGTTTCCCTATACTCTCATCTTCCAACGCGTGTTAGCCTATTTTGCCTGCGAACTCGACACCTATGAAAATATGGTTGGGTTGGGGCATTTGGATGGCAGTTCCTTCGATTTGATCGAGGACAGTTCTTGGCTAAAGTCCTTGCCAGTGCGAGAGGATTTTGACAAAAATATCTATCAGCACTACCGGCTGTTTACATACGATGATGTTTACAACATTATTGCCGTTTCTTATAAACTTGAAGTTGATGTATAAACAATCTTCCATTTATCAAATTGAAGGAGGAAATTAATGTGAACCAGAAACAAATGAATGCCGCCATGGAGTCTTTGAGCGAGTGGCTTGCCCATCCGGCGGAGCTGGGCAAGGCTCCGGCAAAAATCGAGTGCGCCGGGGAGTTTGACCTGCATGATCTGCACTACTACATTTTCAGGTACAAAAAGAGCTGGATGGGGAAATGGCTGCTGGGCGTCTGCGGCGGCTATGAGGGGGACGGACTGGAACACTGCGGTCATGTGTTCAGCGAGATGGAGGACTATGACCCCGCCGATGCCCAGGAAAAGGCCATCGCCCTGGTGGAAGCAGTCCGCTCCTACTGGATGGAACAGGCCCGGCGTGCGGAGGAGCAAAAGGAGAACCCTGGCACCTTCGTCAATTATGTTCTTCTGAAAGAGGCCAATTGGGACAAAGAGGCTCTTCTGCGGAACCTGAAAGAGACCTGGGGCATTGAGGACGAACCCGATAACGGCGAGGATGAGGACGGCGAGGACACAGATACCGATGAAGTGTTCGTTATCAGCTATCAGGGGGCTATGATCGCCGTATCTTTCATGCCTGCGCCCATCCCCGACGGCGAGGCGGAGGAGGCTGCGGCCAAAAACTTCATGTGGCCTGACGGTGCAGAACAGGTAAAAAGCCATATGGCCCATCTGCTGATTGCCGTCATGGGCAAGGAGACCTCTCCCATTGAATGCGGTACATTCCTCGCCAAGACAGTGACCTCCGCCTGCAAGCAGGAGGGGGTGCTAGGCATTTACACCGGCGAGGTGGTCTATGCCCCGGACTACTATCAGCGTTTCTCTGGGATGCTGGAGGAAGATTTGTTCCCCATTTACAATCTTGTCTGGATCGGGCTTTACAACGGCAAAAAGGGGCTTTGCGCCTACACTGGCGGAATGCGGTACTTCGGCTATGACGAGGTGGAAGTTCTGGACAGCCAGGCCGATGCCCAAACCCTCCACGGTTTTCTCTCCGACATTGCTAATTACGTGATTACCGAGGATGTAGTATTGCGTGATGGAGAGAGAATCGGTTTTTCGGAGGAGCAGAAGCTGGCTATCACCAAAAGCAAGGGCGTTGCCGTGGAGGGCAACAGCTTGAAAATAGAATTTTAGGTTCTCTAAGCATTTTAATTCCTTTGCATGTCTGTTCTGAAAAAGGCAGAAGTGCAGGGGAATTAATTTTTCGAGATTTGCGTTCACAGGCGGAAATATCCTTGATAAATGTCCTCTCGGCTGCTTATGGAGTTGGATTCGCCTTGGAGCGTATCCTCATGCGACAGTCTTGGATATAGGGCGGTAACGCGTTTCCGGGTGGTCTGTCCTGTCATGGTTTCCTCCATTTCCGACAGCCAGCCCCACTTTCAGCGTGATTTCAAAGGAGAAACCGGCATGACGCCGGCCCCGTACCGTAGAATACGGAAAAACGATGGCAAAATCTTCAGGCACGATTAGGCAGCTTATTTCTCCCCTTGCCTCACTCCCTTTATAATATCGCTGATAGCCGGGGTGTTATGTTCTTTGCGCACCAAAAATATAAAATTTATAATTCGAGACTATTGGGATTCAGAAGACATTTCTTTCTCCTTGCTTCGGGTTTTTGCACTTAAATTCGATTTTCCGTAATTATATTCTAAAAGAAACTGTCCGGAAAATCAATCGCTTTTGATATTATACGCCGGCGAGGTAAAAATTCCGAAAGATCTTTCTTCTATAAAAAATCCATAAAATATTATGTTAAAGCCCTTTCAATACTTCTCCGATATCCCCATTCATACAGATCGACTGTCCCGCAATCTCCTTCGGGCAGGCTGCCTCCCCATCATTCACACAGACATATACGGCCCTCGGATTCTCAGCCGTCATTTGCCAGAAAGGATATTTGATGATAGCCGGTGTATTTCCTCCCACCCCAAGCTCCAGAAACAAAATACGCATCTCTTTATGCCGGCGTATAAAATCTTCGTACCTTTCTGATGCCGCATACCAGCCTTCGTCCTGCACGAAAGTATTGTCACAACGCAGATTCATTGTCATGGGCGCACCGCAGACGGGACATTTCGGTATCAGCTCCGCCGGGATCTTCATATCCCGCTGCTCTGAAATCATCTTCCGTATGGCATCCTCATTATCATAGGTCTTCTGATGGCATGGCCTGGAACATTGCCACAGCCCATAATCCCCCTGGGTATAAAACAGCCGCTTTTTGTCAAATCCTGCTTTCTGGAACTGGTGGTCTACATTCGTTGTCAGGACAAAATAGTCTTTCCCTTTGACCACATCATACAATGCCTGATATACCGGCTTCGGAGCATCCACATACCGGTTATAATAAATATGCCTGCTCCACCATGCCCAATATTCCTCCAGAGCAGGGTAGGGATAAAACCCTCCGGAATACATATCCCGGATATGGTATTTCGCTATAAAATCCCCGAAATATTTCTCAAACCGCTCCCCGGAATACGTAAGCCCCGCAGAAGCGGATAAACCGGAACCCGCCCCTATCACAACAGCATCCGCCTCTTTTACCGCCTCTGCAAGCTTCCCTATGCCCTCAGAGTAATTTTCTGTAGATTTCTTTGTCCAAATCCTTGAAAACATTAAAAACCACCTTCTTTACACTTGTTTCCCGCCGCATAAATTCCTTGACCGTGCCTACCGCGATCTGCGCCGCCCTGTCATTGGGGAAATGGAACTCCCCGGTAGAGATACAGCAGAACGCCACACTCTCCAGGCCCTTTTCCGCCGCCAGCTCCAGGCAGGAACGGTAACACCCTGCCAACAGTTCACAGTCCGTCTTTGTGGGAGTGCCGCTGATGATCGGCCCTACCGTATGCAGGATATACCTGCATGGAAGGTTATAGGCTTTCGTTATTTTAGCCTTCCCTGTTTCTTCCTCATGCCCCTGCATCCGCATCATTTCCGCACATTCCATGCGGAGCTGTATCCCGCTGAAGGAATGGATGCAGTTGTCAATACACCTGTGGTTCGGCACATAGCATCCCGTCATGCCGCTGTTTGCCGCATTCACAATGGCATCACAGCGCAGTGTGGTGATATCCCCCTGCCAGAGACAGATGCCTTCCGCCACCGGACTTAAGCCGTCCAGTTCTGTGATTCCTTTGGCGGCCGTTTCCGCCTGCAGGTATTCATCCTGCACCTTGAGGAACTCCCTGCCAATCCGACCGGGAAGCCGGACATTCATCAATCCCCGGAGCAGCCGCTTCTGCTCCTCCTCCCCTGTCGGGATTTCCAGATCCCGGTACTGCACATTTTCCTGCAGAAGTTCCCGTATCAAAAACTTCCTCCGTTCACCCTGATCCATCCCTGACTCCTTTTCTCGATAATATCCTCTCGGAATTTCAAATCCTTATTTTATGCGGCTTCCAGGACACTTAAACGATAAATTCCCCCGCCTTTTATGGCAAACCCGAATCGGAAACCGCCGCTTTCTGCCAAAACTTCCGAGAGCCTATGATAACCTGCTTCGGACAGCTTTGCGCGCACCGTC
>CAJUFO010000148.1 GCA_910585615.1 uncultured Acetatifactor sp. | reverse complement strand
TGATGCGCTCCCCCACGATCAGGAAGCTGCCCTCCAGACCGAAGGCCACCGTACGACGCTCCGAGGCCAGGTATCGGATGCCCTCTCTCCTGCCGGCCCTTTCGGGGACGGGGCCTTTCCCGAAGCTGTTGCAAAGCTTCCTTATGTACTCCGGCGTAGTCCCGCAGCATCCCCCCAGGACGGAAGCCCCGGCCTGGGCCAGAAGCTTCATCTCCTCCGCGAAGGTGTCCGCGTCCATGTCATAATCGGTACGCCCTCCCTCCAGATGGGGCAGGCCCGCATTGGGCTTGGCGATGATGGGAATCCCTGTGCAGGCAGCCATGTCTGCGATCACCTGCTTCATTTGGGCCGGGCCTGTGGAGCAGTTGGCCCCCACAGCAGCGGCGCCCAGGGATTCCAGCACGATGGCAGCGGTCATGGGATCCGTTCCGAACAGAGTCCTCCCCTCCGCCTCAAAAGTCATGGTCACCATTACCGGCAGGTCGCAGACCTCCTTTGCCGCGATCAGCGCCGCCCGGGCCTCCGCCAGGCTCATCATGGTCTCCACCACCAGGAGGTCTGCCCCTGCGTCCGCCAAAGCCCTGATCTGCTGCTTATAGACATCTATCAGCTCTTCCAGCTCCATATCCCCCACCGGGGACAGCTGCCGCCCTGTCATGGTCAGGTCTCCGGCCAGGTACACCGGCCTGTCCGCCTCCGAAGCCGCCTGCCTGGAAATGGCCACCAGGCCTCTCACCATCTCCTCCAGCCGCCCTGCCAGCCCGTAGTCCGCCAGCTTTATCCTGTTGGCCGTAAAGGTGGGCACATACAGGATGTCCGTACCGGCCGCCACATACTGCCTCTGGAGCTCCAGCATCACATGGGGATGCTCCAGGATCCACTGCTCCGGACAGACGCCGGAGGGCATGCCCGCCCTGACCAGGTTGGAGCCTGTGGCCCCGTCCAGATATAGATACGATTTCGCTATGCTGTCAAATTCCTTTTTCGTCATATCATCCTCAATTCCGCCGCCGGATTCCCCTGCGCCGTCTCTTCTCAAAAATCTCAATCTTTATCATACCATAGACATAATTTAATCGTAAAGGGGCGGATTTATCCAATTTGTGATACAAAACTGTTGCGGAAATCAGCAAAATGTGGTAGATTTTAATAGTATTTTGTTTGAACGGCATGAAAACGGAGGTCAAGGCAATTGAAAAAGAAATTACATATCGTTTTCGCGGCGCTTTTCACCGCTGTCATACTGACAGCCTGCGGCGAGGATTCCGAGCTGACCCGTTTCCGAAAAAGCATCGACAGCTTCTGTACCAGGATTTCCGAGATAGACAGCTCCATCAACCACATTGACGCGGAGTCGGAGGAGGCCACCACCGAACTGCTCTCCTATCTGGACGATTTGGACGATACCTTCCGGACCTTCGCGGAACTCGACTTTCCCGCCGAGTTCGATTATCTGGAGAATCTGGCGGACGAGTCCAGCGAGTATATGACGGAAGCGGTGAAGAACTATCACCAGGCTTATGGCGGCGATGAATATGACGAGTCCACTGCGGAATATGCCAAGCAGAACTATTCCAGGGCTTATAAGCGGATTCAGATTATCATCTCCTTCCTCCATGGAGAAGAGCCTACGGATCCGGATCTGACCATCGAATACCAGACTGAGTGACAATGGAAAAGGCCCATCGAATGATTGCAAAGGCCCATCGAACGATGAAAAGGCCCATCGGTGCGAACCGGTGGGCTTTTTTGTTTGTTCCGCTGTCAGACCCTGCCGTCGGATTGCTTCGCATCACTTCAGCAGCTTGATGATTCCCAGCAGGGGAATCTCTTTATCCTGATCCTGGAATGCGTATACGACTCCCAGGACACCGCAGAAAAACGCCACGATCCTCAGAATCCATACGAACCATCCGATAATGGGGATACGTCCCATAATCGCGAGGACGATGAATGTCAGATGCACCACGAGTCCCTGATTCAGATGGAACTTCGCTCCATCCCTGTCCCCTGCGAAATACGCTACGAACCACCCTACAATCGTCAGATAAGACACGATTCCTGTTGCCTTTCTATCCATTTCCGTTACCTCCATCTCTTTTGTCTCTTTGCATCCTGCATGTCTACATCATTATGCCCCAAAACAGCCGGAGCACATTCTTCACGATAAAATTCAATACAATCAGGCCTATGGCCGCGTACAGATACCAGGTGTGGTATCGCCAGCCTCGCACATGCCTGATACCCAGCCGTTCCAGCCCCTGCGTCAGCATGAAGCCGCCTCCCACTACAGCAAGGTAAGGGATGAGGGGATGATACCAGAGCGCTTCCAACAGCCTGCCGTGGACAAGCGCCGTCAATGCCCTGGTACCGCCGCATCCCGGACAATAGATGCCCAGAACTTTGTCGAAAAAGCAGGGCATCCTGGGCACTGTATCGCCCAGCGCGAAATGATATACCGCCCATATGCCGGCTCCTGCCGCCAGGAAAATCAGCCCGATATAGAACAACTCCGTCTCCAGTTTTCTCTTTCTGTCCATCCCGGCTGTCTACATCATATCCTGCAGCATGTCGAAATAGTTCATCTGTATGAGCTGGTTGATGACCATGGCGTAATAGACGATTGCAATCGCCCCCAGAATCAGGCCTATGATAGAACACACCATGCCGGCCGTCCCCACGCCGTTCTTGCTGCGCTTATTGCCCATGACGGCACAGATGAGCCCCGCTATTCCGAAAATGAGAGCCGGAACGCCGTAACAGCAGCAGGAGCATATGGCCAGGATGCCGCACACGAGCCCGGCAATCTGGAGACCGTTGGCCGCATTGTCCGAACCAAAGTCGTTTGCGCTCTGCTGATAGGGAATGTTCGCCGTATAGTCCTGATAATTGGTGTACTGCGTATTCTGCTGTCCTGTCCCGCCGGATGCCTGCTGCCCATTGTCCTGATAGCCGCTGTACTGCCCCTTCTGTTCATAGGCAGACCAGGCGTCGTCTGCGCGTTCCGTCAGCTTCGCGCCGCATTCCCTGCAGTACGTCGCGTTTCCATCATCCTGATACCCACATATAGGACATATTTTTTTACTCATCGCATCTTCTCCACTTCTATGTTCCAGGTTCTATTGGATTGTTCACTATTCTTTATTATACAATAGGGGGCGCTGAATTTCCAGACATAATATGTAAAAATTTAAATTTTTAGTTTCCTCTGTTACATTGACGAGGATGCCATCGCAAAGGAGGAGCAGTATGACGGCTTCTATGCCGTATGCACGAGCCTGGAGGACGGGCCGGAGCCCATCATGAAGGTGAACCAGCGCAGATGGGAGATCGAGGAGTGCTTCCGCATCATGAAGAGCGAGTTCCAGGCAAGGCCTGTATACCTCAAGCTCCAGGACCGCATCGTTGCGCATTTCATCACATGCTTCATCTCCCTCATCGTCTACAGGTACCTGGAACGGAAGCTGGACAACCGGTACACCGTCGGCCAGATCATCGACACACTGCAGGAGATGGATTTCCTGAAATATGAAGGGAAAGGCTATCAGCCCACCTATACACGCACGGAACTGACAGATGCACTTCACGAAGCATTCGGCTTCTGCACCACAGCGCTGCTTCAACGGCGGCTACCTCTTCCTCCAGCAGGTCTATTACGAACTCGGCCTGGACAGGATCTGTGCCATGATCCGCACCAGGCATGGCTTCAGCTACAACCTCAACTCCATCCTTTCCAGGCTGGTCTACACAAGGATCCTCTACCCGGCATCCAAGCTCAGCTCCTATAAGGACTCCGGACGCTTCATCGAGCAGCCGGACTTTGAGCTGCATCAGATCTACAGGGCGCTCTCCGTCCTGGCTGAGGAGTCCGACTATATCCAGGCCCGCCTGTTCAGGAACAATTCTTCTGTTTTTCTATTGACAAATTTCCATCCTTCCGATACAATCATTTGTAAAAGAGATGGGTTTTCACCGTACAGTTTTACTCAAGCGGGCTGCTCGTTTCTTTTTTTATTGCCAGCAGGTCATAAAGATACTTTTTCCCATCCGCATCATGGCGTACCAGCATCCGTGCAAAGAAGATGTTGTATCGGCAGACCTCGCCACTCTTATCATCATATACCGGCAACGCAAACCGCACATCATACCGATACCACCCGTACTTAGCGTCCTTCTCATGCTTCTTTTTCGTATTCTCCGAATACTCCCCATTCGTAGAAATCTGTATCAGCTCCGGTATCCCCTGCGCCGCATTGGCCTTTGCCTTCGCAACAGCCCCTTTCAGGGAGAGCCTGCTCTCTGAACTGGCATATTCATCCGGGAAGCTACTAGATATGAATATCTTCTCGGATGTCTCCGCAATCTCATAAAATTCCCCGACATACTCTTTGAGATAGTCCTCTACCTCTTTCCAGTCTTCCCTCTTCTTGCCTTTAAACCGGATATCGTTGATTAGGACAATCTTCTCACCATTCAAGCCGACAATAATATTTATGTTCCTTTCCATAAGTTCCCACTTTCTTTATATCAGAAATCTTTCGCATACACAAATAATATTCTTGTAAATGCGATAATGAAATCACTCCTTTTAACAAAATAGATATAATGATTTCTTTATTTCTCCAAAATCTTTTCTTTTTCTTTTAACACACTTTCAATAATCTTCTTTGCTTCTACAAAATAAGAATC
The DNA here is from genome assembly GCA_910585615.1 of uncultured Acetatifactor sp. GTDB lineage: Bacteria > Bacillota > Clostridia > Lachnospirales > Lachnospiraceae > Acetatifactor. Next base: position 526 of record CAJUFO010000148.1, on the reverse strand, counting down.
TGCATTAGCGTCATTTTTTTAAATAGCAATCACTTTTTTATTCTCTTTATCTATCGCGCTACTGTTCAAATCTGAAATTTGCATTGTTTTTACCATCAAAATTCTTACCACCATAATTACATAAAACCTCAAAACATAATCATGTTTTGAGAACAACTCCCTTTGTTGCATAGAAACAAACTTAACAAATAAGTATGCCGCCACATAATAACTATCTGGTTTATGGCTTTTGCAGAACAAATGTTCCTTTTGGCTTTTTAATATATTTGCTGGATTTGTCCCATAAACTATATTAGGATTCTGTAAAAAAACGCTTTCAAATGACCTTATAATTCCATGTAAAGTAACTATCTGATACGCACCTTTTTTCTCCTTGATATCATCTTCTTCACCAGACCGCCTTTCATAAAACATCTCTAAAGGCATATCTTTTGAATACTCGCTAAACAATAGCTGTAATTCCTTATGGTATTTATTGTCTGTATAATGGGGTTAAAACCCTCGCCTTAAGGCGAAACCTTTAGGT
>CAJUFO010000147.1 GCA_910585615.1 uncultured Acetatifactor sp. | reverse complement strand
TTCGGATGATGAAAAAGCAAAATAAAGGAGTGGTGAATGCATGTTGAAACTATTCAAAAACCTACGAAAAGAGGAGTGGGCGCTGGCCCTCCTGTCAGTATTCTTCATTGTAGTACAGGTGTGGCTGGAGCTCACCATGCCGGAGTACATGGCGGAGATCACCATGCTGGTACAGACGGAGGGGAGCACTATGGGAAAAATCCTGTCTGCGGGCGGGAAAATGCTCCTCTGTGCATTTGGCAGCCTTGCTTCGTCCGTTGTCACCGCCCTCAGCGCCGCAAAAATCGCCACCACATTCGGAGGAATCCTGCGGGGGAAGCTGTTCCGGAAGGTGCAGTCCTTTTCCATGGAGGAAATCGGACATTTCTCCACCGCCAGCCTCATCACCCGCTCCACCAACGATATCACCCAGATACAGATGCTGATTGCAATGGGGCTTCAGATGCTGGTGAAAGCGCCCATTACGGCAGTCTGGGCGATTCGGAAGATTGCGGATAAAGAGTGGCAGTGGACACTCACCACAGGGATTGCCGTACTTGTGCTGCTGGCTGTGGTGGGAATCTGCCTGGTTCTTGTGATGCCGAAGTTCAAGCGGATGCAGGCGCTCACTGACGACCTGAACCGCGTGACCCGGGAAAACCTCACAGGACTTCGTGTGGTGAGGGCCTATAATGCGGAAAACTATCAGAGGGACAAATTCGAGAATGCGAACCAGGCCCTGACCGGAACCAACCTGTTCGCCCAGCGTTCCATGGCGTTCCTGATGCCCAGCATACAGCTCATCATGAGCGGCCTTTCCCTTGCGGTCTACTGGATTGGGGCGGTGCTCATCAATGAAGCGGGCATGACGGGCAAGATTGCTTTGTTTTCCGATATGATGGTATTCTCCCAGTATGCGATTCAGGTGGTCATGTCCTTCATGATGCTGGTGATGATTTTCATGATACTGCCCCGTGCATCGGTCTCCGCAAAGCGTATCGGAGAGGTTCTCGACACGAAGCCCTCCATTGTGGACGGCGCGGTGACAGAAGGGAGAGAGGGGATGTCCGGGGAAGTGGAATTTAAGAACGTGTCCTTCCGCTATCCGGACGCAGAAGAATGTGCGGTAAAGAACATCACCTTTACGGCCAGGAAGGGAGAGACAGTGGCCCTGATCGGCGCCACAGGCTGCGGCAAGAGCACGGTCATCAACCTGATTCCCCGGTTCTATGACGCCACTGAGGGGGAAATCCTGGTGGACGGCGTGGATGTGCGGCAGTATACCCAGCAAAGCCTGCGGAGCAAAATCGGCTATGTCTCCCAGAAAGCTATATTGTTTACCGGGACCATACAGTCCAATGTGGCATACGGGGACAGCGGAAAAGAAGACATTTCTTTTGAGGACATAAAATCGGCAATTGCCACGGCACAGGCAAGTGACTTTGTGGAAAAAGCGGAGGACAAGTACGACGGGTATGTGGCACAGGGGGGCTCGAATTTCTCCGGCGGGCAGAAACAGAGGCTGTCCATTGCCCGGGCCATCGCCAGGAAACCGGAGATCTTGATTTTCGACGATTCCTTCTCTGCCCTGGATTACAAGACAGACCGTGTACTGCGGAAGGCTCTGGATGAGACATGCCGGGACGCCACCCGGATCATCGTGGCCCAGAGAATCGGAACCATTCGCGATGCGGATCGGATCATCGTCCTGGAAGATGGCAGAATCGCCGGAATGGGGCGGCACGAGGAGCTTATGGAACATTGCGGGGTCTATCAGCAGATTGCGCTGTCACAGCTTTCAAAGGAGGAACTGGCATAATGGAAAATAAGGAATATAGACCCGGCCAAATGAAGAGAAGGCCCATGGGCCCGGCGGGAGGCCATCCCGGAAGAGGCGGGGAAAAGGCAAAGGACTTGATCGGCACATGGAAAAAACTGCTGGGCTATTGCCGCAGATACAAAGTTGTGTTCGTGATTGCGCTGATCTGCGCGGCGGCGGGGACGGTGCTGACTTTGGCGGGCCCGGATCAGCTGTCCCGCATGACGGACGTGGTCACAGAAGGGATTGCGCCGGATACGGAAAAACTGGGTGAAATCATCAAGAGCGCGGCGACCTCTCAGGGCGCGGATGTGGTGGTGGACGGGGTCACGATTTCGGTACAAGACCAGCTTGCCATGATGGATGTTCTGTCCGAACAGGATGGGGAGGATGCGCAGGCCGCGCTGGGAGTGCTGGAAGAGCTGCCGGATTCTGTATATAATCTGATTAAGCCATCCATCGATATGGGCAAAGTCGCTGAAATCGGCTTTCTTCTGATTGCCTTTTATGCGCTCAGCTACCTTCTGTCGGCAGTTCAGGGATGCATCATGGCCACGGTCACCCAGCGGGTCTCCCAAAAGATGCGCTCTGACATCTCTGGCAAGATCAACCGTCTCCCCATGTGGTTCTATAACCGCACCACCACAGGAGACGTGCTGTCACGGGTGACCAACGATGTGGACACCATCGGCCAGTCCCTCAATCAGAGCATCGGCAATCTGATTTCAGCGGCAGTGCTCTTTTTCGGAAGTCTCTTCATGATGCTGATCACAGACAGGTGGATGACTCTGGCAGCAGTGGCATCCAGCCTGCTGGGATTCGCAATCATGCTGGCCATCATGGGAAAGAGCCAGAAATACTTTACCAGACAGCAAAAGCATCTGGGTGAGCTGAACGGGCATATCGAGGAAATCTACGCGGGCCATACCGTCGTAAAAGCCTACAACGGGGAAGCGAAGGCACAGGAGACTTTTGACACTATGAACCGCAACCTCTGTGAAAGCGGTTTCAGGGCCCAGGGCCTGGCCGGCCTTATGATGCCGATTATGGGATTCATCGGAAACCTGGGCTATGTTGCGGTATGCGTCGTGGGCGGTGCCATGGCGCTGAACGGCAGGATCACCTTTGGCGTGATCGTGGCATTCATGATGTATGTCCGTTATTTCACGCAGCCGTTGTCACAGATTGCCCAGGCGATTCAGTCTCTGCAGTCTGCGGGAGCGGCCGGAGAACGGGTGTTCGAATTCCTGGAAGCGGAGGAAATGGAGGATGAGAGCGGCAAAATAGAGACGCTGGACAACATCAGGGGTAAAGTGGAGTTCGAGCATGTTCGGTTCGGCTATGAGGATTCTGATGTCACGGTCATTCACGACTTCTCCGCGGTGGCGGAGCCGGGACAGAAGGTTGCCATAGTAGGGCCCACCGGGGCCGGGAAGACCACCATGGTGAACCTCCTGATGCGGTTCCATGAAATCCAGGGCGGGGAGATTCGAATCGACGGGATGCCTACCGGCAAAATGACAAGGGAAGCGGTGCACTCTCAGTTCTGCATGGTACTACAGGACACCTGGCTCTTTGAAGGGACAGTGCGGGAGAACCTGATCTACTGTACGGAAAATGCCAGTGAAGAGAAAATGCGGTCGGCCTGTAAGGCTGTGGGGCTGGATCATTTTATCCGTACCTTGCCAAAAGGGTATGACACAGTGCTGAACGACCAGGTGAACCTGTCCCAGGGCCAGAAGCAGCAGCTTACCATCGCCCGCGCCATGATTGCGGATAAGCCGATTCTGATCTTGGACGAAGCCACCTCGTCCGTGGATACCCGCACGGAACAGCAGATTCAGTCAGCCATGGATAAGTTGATGGAAAACCGTACTTCTTTCGTGATTGCCCACAGGCTCTCCACAATCAAAAACGCGGATTTGATCCTTGTCCTGAAGGACGGGGACATCATAGAGAGCGGCAGTCACGAGGGGCTTCTTGCCCAGGGAGGTTTTTATGCGGAGCTATACAACAGCCAGTTCGAACAGGCCTCATAAGGTGTTGACTTGCGACAGCACCTAAGGGATTGTCTTGCGACGGCACCTATGGGGTTGTTGTCCGGCAGCACCTAAGGGGTTGTCTTGCGGTAGCACTTATGGAATCGCGAAAGGAGCGTTATGGAAAAGTGTAAATATATCACAATAGAAAGGGAATACGGCAGCGGCGGGACGGAAATCGCCCGTCTGCTGGCCGGGCAGACTGGAATCCCCTGTTATGGACAGGAGATTCTGGAGGAAGTTTCCAGGGAGAGGGACATACCTGTAGAGAAGATTCAGCGCTATGAGGAGACCGTGACCAACAGCTTCCTGTATTCGATCTATATGATGACCCAGTTTACATCGGGCAAAAACGATATGCTGACCGCGGAGGGGCATATCTATGTGGCGGAACAGGCTGTCATCAGAAGGCTTGCGGGGAATGGGCCGGCCGTTTTCCTGGGACACTGCGCATCGGAAGCGTTGAAGGAATACAGAGGAGTGATGAATGTATTCATACGCTGTACGGACGAAGGGGCCAAGAGACGGCGCATTGCGGATGAGTACAGGATTCCGGAATCCCAAATGGACATCGTCCGGCGGAAGTTCGACAAAAAACGAGCCAATTATTATTACGCGAACACGGAGAAAAAGTGGGATAACCTTAAGAATTATGACATTGTCCTGGACAGCGGGAAGCTGGGGATAGCCGCTTGCGCAGACATGCTCAGGGCACTTATGACTACAAAACAATAGTCCATCCGCTTGCCCCAATACCTATGACGCCAGCCTGCCCTGAGCCGACAGATACCGGAGCATTGAAAGCAGGAAATCTTATGATATAAGGTGTCCTGCTTTTTTGGATAAAGATATCCGCAATCTGTGCATTGGTCTCGCCATATATATGTCGCCACGCAGAAGGAAATGTGCTATACTGTATGTAGCAACAGATATCTGGGGAGGAATGCAATATGGAACCGGAAAAGATTGCAATTCTGGGGAAGCGGAAGCTTGCGTACATGCTTTCCCTTTCCGGCTTTCTTACTAAAGAGCTCCTGGCCTATTATTTCGGCACCTATGTATGTCCGGAATGCGGGAAGAAGATGCCCGTGCTGACAGGGATGGAAGGGTATTATTTTGGAGAGTAGGGAAGTGCCTGCAGCAAGGGGGCCGCGGAAAGCGTTAAAAGATTTTTGGAAGAATCATATGGATGTAAGGGTTATCAGGATGGAGGAGCATGGAACATGATAAAGATAAAACCGTTCGTTTATATAGCAATATTGATGATGGCATTAACCGGATGCGGAAAAGCAGAACAGGAACAACTTACAGTTTATTCTTTTAGTGGAGAGAATGAACAGCTTGCAGTCACAAATGGCATGATTATTTTGAATGGCACAGAGGAAATATTTGATGGTGGCGACTTGAAAGTAACGGGTGATTTTCCTTCTGATATTACATCATATTCCACCACATTTTACACAATGTCCGGCAGTGAAAAAGACATTATTCTTTCCAATAGCATGGCAGATATGACGGGAGGCATGGTCAAAATTTCCGGCGATTTGGGACAGATATCAGGAGACAGCGCAATCAGGAGAATAAAAATAGATGATGTAAATGGTCTGGAAAATGTTCTCTATTTTGAGCTTATCACAAAAAATAAGAATGGAGAAGAAAATGTGTATCAATTACAAATGTCTCTGACAGAAATAACAGAAAATGCC
>CAJUFO010000146.1 GCA_910585615.1 uncultured Acetatifactor sp. | reverse complement strand
ACAAGACCCCGGAGTGCGAGAACGGGGACTGGGTGGACACGGAGTGGATGTTCCGGAACGTGGACAGCGACTACAAAGTCATAATCGTCGGGGACGCGGCCATGGCGCCGGAGGAGCTGTACTCCGACACGGGCAATTACAGGGGGCCCAACGGCGGCCTGTCGGGCTATGAATGGCTGCGGCTGATGAAGAAGAAATATAAGAAGATTGTGTGGCTGAACCCGAAAATGGCTCCGGGGCGGGCTCCGTGGCGGGAGGCGGAGACCGCGGTGAAGGAGCTGTTCCCCATGTATAAGCTGACGGTGGACGGGCTGAACCAGGCCATGGTGAAGCTGATGGCGAACCGGTGAGAAAAGGATAGGGAAAGAAAGGCATATTGATTCGTGACATATAGGATGATAAAGGATTGGAAGCTGTGGAAAAAGAAATCAGGGAGGTATTTTTTTCTTGCCTGGGCTGTGCTTATCTTTCTATGCATCATAAGGATTGCCATTCCGTGCAGAGAATATCGCTATGACGGAAAAGGGACATTCCAGGAAGCTGTTCCCCTGGAGGGTACGGTCTATGGAGGAATCTCCCTGCCGCCCGGCGTATATCGGATCGAACTGGAGTATGCCATGGATTCAAGCCTACAGGGAATCTGTAGTGTGGCTGACGATACGGTTTTTTCGGGCGGCCTCTTGTCCGATGGAGAAGCCCTTGACAGTGGGCATGAAAAAACCGATTTCCATATCTGGCTTCTGGAGGGGACGGACAGGCTTCAGGTACAGGTCTCCTGCAATGGCGAGGGACATTTGACCACCGGGAGCCTGAGGATTGTGGAGACGAACCAGCTCTGGACCATGCTCCTGACGTTGCTGATATTTGCAGGAATGCTCGTCTATGCCGCATTTCTCGGGCAGAATCGTGAGGACCCCATTCCGATTGAGAGAAAACAGGCCTTTTTCCTTGTCATGCTGACGGGCTTCGTCGCTTCGATTCCGTCTCTGTGCGGATACACTGTCCTGGGAACGAATCTGGCCTGGTACCTACAGCGGATCGAGGGATTGAAGGACGGGCTGTCGGCCTGTCGGCTCTCCGTCGGCTTATTCCTGTATTTTCCGGCGCTGCTTCGCCTGCTGGGCTTCCCCCTCACGGCAAGCTATAATATCTATTGCCTGGCGCTGAATCTGGCAACGGCGTGGATTTCCTATTTCTCCTTTCAACATATTTTCAAGAATCACTGGCGGGGCATACTGTGCAGCGCGCTCTATACCCTGTCCGTTTACAGAATGTATGCACTGCTGGTTAGGAGCGATGCATGTACAGTCATCGGGATTACCTTTATTCCGTTGACTATGTATGGAATATACCGTGCCTTCACGGAGAATCCGCGAGAGCGGAAATACCGGACAGCGTGGATTGCCATTGTAATTGGACTTCTTCTCCCTCTTTTGGATTATTTTGGGGCACGGCCCGGGGATATGGAATCCATGGCAGGCGGTGCGGTACGGGATGGAAGGATTTACTTTGCCCAGCTGGCCTTTCACTTCTGGGGAGGAGGGGAAGCCGCCCTCGGGGAGGGAGAGCGGATGCGCCCCATGGGAATCGGGCTGGTACTGGTCCTTGGCCTGGGGCTGTTTCTGATTCTGTGGTTCTCCGGAAGGCTCCGGGGCGGAAAGAGGCGGGAGCAGGCATTGGCGAAGGGGACAGCCCTGATTGGCGCGGCCCTGCTGTTTCTGGGCATGCGTTTTCCGGACCGTTTCCTGGGCTGGGGGACGGGATGCATGGTGTATGTGTTCGGATACTGTCTGGATGCTCTGGCGGAGGAGCATAGAAAAGGATATCTGATTCTGCTGGCTGTTGCGTTTCTCGGGATAACCACATCGGATATATACCTTCTCGATCATATCAACGCGGAAAGGGATACGGTGGTGTCCTATGGCGGAGAGGGCCTGGAGGCCGCAGGAGATTCAGGAAGCCTGCCCTAGGCGGCTGGCGGGGGAGAGGATATGTTTCACAAAAAATACCGGCTATTGTTGATAATTGAGGCCATAGTAGCCACCCTCCTGTTTTTATCCTGCTTTCAGAAGGAGGAGCAGATATATGCCGTCCAGGGAGAGGCCATGGCCGGACACACCGTGGAGTCGGACGGGCGCAGGCTGTTCTCCGGCGAGAGGCTTGCACTGGCTCCCGGCGTATATGAGATCAGGATGGAGACTCATATAGAGGGGGAGCAGGCTGTTTTCGTACAGATGAGACAGGACGGGACAGACTCCGGGGCGCTGCGCAACAGCGGGGCCAAGGCTGAATCCGGCTGTGAGACGCTACGGTTTTATGTATATGTGACGGACAATGTGCCCGATGCCTATGTGTTCTGCAGGTTTTCTGATGCGGATGTGGATGTGCTGCGCCAGCTGGCGGTCTACAGGACCGGGATAGGGAACAGGCTGCTGTTCTGCGGGTCGGTGCTTTTCTTTGCGCTGCTGGACTTCCTTCTGTGGTTCCGCGGGCGCATTCTGTCCGGAGAAATCGCCCCCAAAAGGCAGGTGGTGTTCTGGTTGCTGCTGGCGGCCGTCCTGATCGCCTATTCCCCGTATCTGACGGATTATATCATCCCGGGAGACGACCAGGCCTACCATCTGGAGCGGATTGGCTTCCTGAAGGACACGCTGCAGCAGGGGACGGCTTTTCCGGTGAGGGTGCAGGCCACCTGGCTGTATGGACATGGATACGCCACATCGCTGTTTTACGGAGATCTGTTCCTCTATTTCCCGGCCTGTCTCATGCTGGCAGGATTTTCCGTCATGACCGCTTACAAGATATTCGTATTTGCGGCGATAACGGCGGGGGCATGGATCGGATATCATTGCCTGTACAGATGCGTTGGGGACGAGTATGCGGCGCTTCTGGGCAGCGTGATGTATCTGCTGGCGCCATATCGGCTATACAATCTCTACAACAGGGCCGCCATAGGGGAATTCCTGGCCATGACGTTTCTGCCGCTTGTATGCTGCGGAATGTATCTGCTGTATACGCAGGATACGGAGGAGTACGGAAGGGGCAAGTGGTATCTGGTCTGGGGCATGTCCGCCCTGCTGCAGAGCCACCTGATCACCACCGAGATGACAGCGATGCTGATGGCTGTGGTCTGTGCCGTTTTCTGGAGGAGGACATTTCGGAAAAGGATCTTTTTCCAGCTGCTGGAAGCGGTGGGGCTGGTATTATTGATTAATATGTGGTTCTGGCTGCCGCTTTTGTATATGATGAGGGCGGATGCCTATGAATTCCAGAGCGTGATTCAGAACGAGATGATGCATGGGACGGAGCTGGCTGGCGCGCTCCAACTCCTGCCAAGCAAGGGTCTGGCGCGGGTGGACATGCGGCATCTGGAGCCCATACAGTTGGGCGTGGGAGCGGTATTCCTGCTGCTTGTGTGCCTGTTGCGGAGGCTTGGGGGGCGCAGGACAGGAAGGCCCAGCCGGTTTTTTGCCGCTTTCTGCGCGCTTACGCTGATCCTGAGCACGAGATATATCCCATGGAATGCCATGTTGGGGATTCCGGTAATCGGATATCTCATTGGCTCCTGGCAGTTCCCCTTCCGCTGGCTGGCGCTGTCCTCCGTTCTGGTGGCGTTTTTCTCCGCCTTTTTCTGCTTGGAGCTGACCGCGGAAGAGGGGCTGCTGCCGAAGATAGCAGTGGGGATAGCGGTTTTCATCGTCCCGCTGAGCGCCATATACCATGTCAACGATATAACGTTTCATTCTGCCCCTGTGCGCCTCTATAATATAGAGACCTCGGGCACTACCGGCGTTTCCAACGGGGAGTGGCTGCTGGCGGGGACGGATGTGGATGAAATCCGCTATCACGGCCCGGTGGCCGAGGAGGGCCTGACGTGGCGGGATTATGAGAAGAAGGGGACATCTGTGGATATCTTCCTGGAAAATACATCGGGGGAAGCCCGCTATCTGGAGCTCCCGCTGATGGGGTACAGGGGCTATGGAATTGAAATTGAGGAAGCGGAAAAGAATGGGGCATCGGCTCCGGTCATTGCACGGGAGAGGGGCGCCCATAATGATTTGCGGATAGAGGTGCCGTGCGGATACCGTGGAAGCATACATGTGTCATATCAGGGGTTTGCCATATTCCATGTGGCGGAGGCAGTGTCCCTGATAAGCATATTGGCCATTTTGAGCGGAGAGGCTCTGCGTAGGAGGAAGGTGCGGAATGAAGGGGAATGCCCGGGACAATAAAGGGGATGTGTACAGTATCCTATGCATATTGGCAGCCGCGGTGACGCTGTTCCCACTGGGCTGCAATTACATTATGGACGGAGGAATCGTGGCGGAATGGACCGCCAGGGTGGCAGAACTGGCTGAAGGCTTTCGAGGCGGGAGGCTCTGCCTGTTTCCAAGCCTGGAGGCCCGGATGGCATCAGGGATCGCGGAGAATGCCATGAATTCCAATCTGTGGTTCATGCTCCCGGGGGCATTGTATCTCCTGACAGGGAAAATGGTGCTGGCCTACAAAGGCTATATGCTGTTGGTACAGATTGGGACGTTCCTTGCGGCATTTCTGTGCTTCCGGCAGATTTTCCATCAGGGTAGGATGGGAATGGCTGGCTGTGTGGGGGTGGTGCTCTATATGACCAACCCGTACAGGATTTATGTGTGCTATGACGCGGCCAATCTCTCCCAGGCGGCGGCCTGGATGCTGCTGCCATTATATGTCCGGGCTGTATATGGGCTGGCGGGTTCAGGCGGCAGGCACAAGTGCCAGTGCTTCCTTGTGGCGGCCCTGGCGCTGGCCGGGATGGGCTACGCGGATATGGTCTTTTCCCTGACTGCAGCGGCCGTCACGGTACTGGCAGCGATTCCGGCGCGCAGGCCGTTGCTCTGCGCTGTCGTAGTGGCGGGGTATCTGTCGGCCTTTCCGGGAGTGCTCAGGCTGGGAAGGTATCTTTTTACGGACGCGTATGCGGAATGGGGGATACCGCTCCGCAGGATTATGCAGAACGGATACCATGTGGGACAGTTCTTCAGCTGCTATGCGTTCCGGGACGGGAAGCCCGGGATGGGACCGGGCATGATGCTCTGCCTGCTGGCGGCGCTCTGGAGGAGATTCGTGTGGGGAGAAAAAGGAACGGATAGGGGGAAAAGAGGGTTTGCGGCCATCGCGCTTTTCTTGACGGCGCTGTCCCTTTCCTGTTTTCCGTGGGATATCCTGCAGAGGCTGGGGGGCTGGTCAGTGAAGCTGGTTTCCCTCATAGGGACGCCGGCCGTATTCTGGGGAATGGCCACGGCGGCATTCTGCATACCGGCCGCAGACAGCATAGAGAGGCTTTCTCGGTGTGGAAAACAGGCGGCCCGTGTGGTTCCGGTGGCGGTAATCCTCTTTAGCGTGGGAATCTGCATATATCAGTGCAATACATTGACGTATGGCAGGTTGCCGATGGAGACTGGGTTTTGAGCGGGTTTTGGAGGTTTTGGAATGTCGAAAAAATTGTGTTGACAAAAAGAAACGGGGCGGTTATAATAGGGAATCAGAACATCAGAGAACGCGTTGATGGGAAGAAGTACCTTTGTCTAAAGGCTGACAGAGAGTTGCCGGTTGGTGAGAGGCGCGAGA
>CAJUFO010000145.1 GCA_910585615.1 uncultured Acetatifactor sp. | reverse complement strand
GCGATTCAGATGAGGAAAGAAGGTAGACAAATATGCCTTGGTGTCCGAAATGCAAAAGCGAGTATAGGGAAGGATTCACGGTGTGCGCCGATTGCGGCGGCGTACTGGTGGACGAGGATCAGTTTTTGAAGCTGGAGGAAGAGCGTGCCGCCGCGGAACAGGCGAAGCGTCTGGAGCTTGCCATGCAGCAGGCAGCGCGCCTGGCTGCCGGAAAGGCGGGAGGCCTCACGGCGCGGGAGGCAGAGGATTCGGCTGCGGAGGCGGAATCCATGGAGGATGCCGCCTGGGGGGAAGCGCCTGACTTTGCCATGCAGAGAGAAGCGGACACGGATGCCGGGGAAGCGGGAGAAGCCGGGATGTCTGCCGGTCTGCCCCAGGGGCAGGACGGGGAGGATGGAGATGCCTCCTCCCATGAACCGGAGGCGGATGCCGGCCAGCCGAAGCGGGAGGCCGGGTTCCAGAGTGCCGGAGCGCTCTATCAGGACAGCAGGGAGCGGGCCAATGAGAACCGTTCCTCCGCGTGGATATTATTGATTATGGGAAGCGTAGGGCTCGTAGTCATTGTCCTGGGCATCATGGGCATAATTCCGCTGCATTTCAGCAATCCTTATCTGTTCTACGGCGTGATGGCCGCGGTGTTCATCCTCTTTATCGTGGCGGGCATCGTATCCATGAACAACGCAAAGCTTTTCGCCAAAAAAGCGGAATCCGAAAATTCCCTCCGGGACGCCATGCTGGCATGGTGCCGGGAGAACCTGCGTGCCCAAGGGCTGGACTGCGAAATCGGCGTGGACGGCACCGAATCGGAGGAGGCTCTGTATTTCAAACGTTTCGAATGTATCAAGGCAAAACTGAACTATCAGTTCGTGAACCTGGATCAATGTTTTCTGGAGAAATTCATCGATGATTCCGTATATGACATGATTTATGAGAAGAAGGACGAATCGGCGTAAGAGACACGGCGGTCTTCGGAAAGCTGCACCGATTTGGGGCGGAATAAAAAGATACCATATCGATACAAACAGGAAAAGACAAGGATACACAGGAGCGATAGGATAATCTCGAAAGATATGACAGTGTCGGCGGGTGCGCATACTTTCCGCCCGTGAGCCGAGTGGCCCGGCATATTCACGAGAAAGCGAGGTTATCTTATGAAAAAGAAAATTTTGGCAATGACGGTTCTGGCGGTCTGCATGATGTCTGCCTCCTGCGGCAAAGAGGGCGGTGAGCAGGAGATTGATACTGTGCAGATTATGGAGGACAGCGGGCAGGCGGAGCCGGAAAGCGATGCGCCCGGGGCAGGAGAACAGCCGGAGGCCGGGCGGGACATGCCGGAAGCTGGAAAGCCTTCCTCGGAGAAAAGCGCGGAGGATGAGCTGGCCCTAAAGGAAGCTCTGGCCGGTGAAAGCGGCGAGGAGCAGACGGACGTAGTGCTGTCGGATAAGCTCCTGAAAGCGGGAGAAACTCTGGAGGTTCTCTATTTCGCTGACGAACACACCCTGGAGCAGGGGCTGGAGCTTACCCTTCAGGACGCGAAGCTGTCCGCTTCCCCGGAGGAGGCGCAGTTGGACAGGGTTTTGATGGTGGAGGAGACGGAGAATTACGATCTGTCAGGGGATCCCATGATGTACGGCATTGACGAAGCGGGTATCCTGACATGTAACCTGACTATACGGAATGTAAATGTGGAAGAGGGAGATGATCTACATATCGGTACATTCATGATTGCATATGCGGATCCGGCTACCGGGAAAGTGAGCATTTTAACCTCTATGCCGACTTATTTCTCCGCATCTTCCTCCTCCGTGGACAAGTCGGATTATTACCACTATGAGCTTCCTAAGGGGGAGAGCAAAGAGATGGTCGTGGCCTGGCTGATACCGGAGGAATATGAGGCGGAGAACCTGTACCTGTGCGTGACATACGACAACAGGGAGCCTGGGGAGCGGCAGTATTTCCGATTGTTTGAGCAGGAGTAGCCTGCTCTCCAAGGCTGTAATGCGCGGCCTGAAACGCCTGAGGCAGGACGGTTGAAAATCCGGATTTGTGGTATGGAGGGTAAGCTTGAAAATCAGCATCGCATGTGTGGGCAAGATAAAGGAAAAGTTCTATAGAGACGCTATTTCGGAATATGAAAAACGGCTGAGCAGATACTGCAGACTGGAATTCCTGGAGGTTGCGGATGAGAGAACGCCCGATGGAGCCAGTGAGGCCTTAGAGGAGCAGATTAAGGAAAAAGAGGCAAGGCGCCTTCTGGAGAAAATCCGGGAGGACGCCTTTGTCTGCACTTTGGAGATAGAAGGGAAGCGCCTGACATCGGAGGGCTTTGCCCGGTGGATGGAGGGGTTGACGGTAAGGGGAACCAGCCATATCGTGTTCGTCATCGGCGGCTCCCTGGGCCTGCATGGGTCCCTGCGCAGGCGGGCGGACATGGCCTTAAGCTTTTCGGACATGACATTTCCCCATCAACTCATGCGGGTGATCCTGGTGGAACAGATTTACAGGGGCTTTCGCATTATGCATGGGGAACCGTATCATAAATAAGGACGAAATCCGGCCTTCTCTGACCAGGCGGCAAGCATTCAGTAACCTTAAATATATAAATCATTTCCTTTTCTTACGGAACAGGCTTTTTTTATTGCTAATGCTGCAACAGAGACCATAGCTCCATTCACTTTACGGGCTGAGTGAGGACATTGCACAACACATCGCATACATGAAATACACTTTTTGCTGTCTGCGACTTTTAGATTCTCTTTGCTGATTGCCTGCGCAGGACACTGTCTCGCACAAAGCCCGCAATTTGTACACTCATTGCCGGCCTTTGGAACCAAACCAGCTCCGCCGGCTTTTTTGTAGGGACGATTGCCCGGAATTTGCAATGTAGGAAATTGGGTGGAATCACTGTTTATTTTTTCTAAAATCTCTTTTGCAAAACCGCTCAATTCACTCCTGTCTTTTGTATCTGGTCTGCCTGCCGCATACTGGTGTATGATAGAATGCTCTGCAATAGCGGCAATAGCGGCAATTACTTTAAAGCCGCTTTTCTCTGCAACATCGTTTAGTTCAACCAAAGTATCTTCATATGCCCTGTTCCCATATACACAAACAATGACGCAGGGCGTATGATTACCGTGGATATTGGAAATTCTTTGGGCGGCAAGACTCGGCACACGCCCGCCATAAGAGGGAACGGCGATAATTGCGATATCTTCCTTTTCTAAGCGAAGTGACGAATAATCTGTTTCCGCATTGGATAAATCAATTTTTGTTACAGGCATTCCCCATGCTTGGGTTATAACGTCTGCGACTTTGCCAGTTCCTCCTGTCGGACTGAAAACAATCTGTGAAACTTTCATATCTGTACCTCCTGTAATTTTTAGATTTACACCATTGTAGCAATCTTTTGGTGTGATGTCAAGATTTACACCAATGCGGATATATGGTACAATCTTAAAAAGAAAGGAGAAACGCCATGCATATCAGTACAAAATGTTCCGTTGCCATTCATTGCCTTATTTTTATTTTCGAATATGGAGATACGCAAAAAGTAACCAGTGACCTTTTAGCGTTATCTACCGGAGTCAACCCTGTTACAATCCGAAAAATCATAAGCTCGTTGAAAAAAGATGGCATAATATCTGTTAAATTCGGTACAGGTGGTACGACATTGAATTGTCTGCCAGATGAAATAACATTATACCGCATATGCAAGGCAATAGAACCGAACTTCGCTTCTAAGCTTATCGGACTTCACCCATTGCCCTCACCGTTATGTCCCATAGGGAAAAACATACACAATGTATTGGATTGTTCTTATCATAAAATCGGCAATGATTTATGTGAAAGCCTAAAGAAAATCACGTTTGAAAATATCATTTCTGATTATCATAAAATTCAACATGACTACAAATAAATTCCATTTCTAAAACGGCGGTCATTGACGCTTGAATGGAGAGGGATTCCGTAGTAGTTGAGTTTGAGGGAGACAGCAGCATAGCCAACCAGGGAAAAGCGGCAGGGATTATGGTTTTCACAATAAAAATGATAATGCTGCTGTTTGCCCTTTTTAGATGGATGCAGAATTTATTGGCAGAAAAGAGACTATTTTGGATTGCCGGAAGTGGAAGATTGAGCATGACTACGGAAGCCTGTTTTTATCTCCCCATTCACACATCCCATCTAAAATAGGAATGAGTGATTTTCCGCGCTCAGTCAGGCTGTATTCGACCTTTGGCGGAATCTGCGGGTATTCTTTTCTGTTTACCAATTGGTCTGCCTCTAATTCTTTTAATGTAGAGCTTAGCGTTTTGAAAGAGATCTCGCCAATATACTTTTTCATTTCATTAAAGCGGACGATGCCAAATTCCATAAGCGTATAAAGAATTGTCATTTTGTATTTCCCGTTGATGAGGGATAATGTGTAGCTGAAACCTGTTGTTTCCAGGCATTCCTGTGATATACAGCGTTCGCCCATTTCTTTCACTCTCCTTTAGGTAAGTATATAACTTTCATGTTAGTATCGCACTTATAGGTGCGTACTTGTTTTCTGTTTCATTCTCGCTATAATTATAATATCAACAGCAGGAAAAGTCAATCCTGTAGGTAAAGGAGGCACAGACATGCAGGACTATGGGTATTTAGGAAAGCCACTCCAGATTGGCAGACTGACCATTAAGAACAGGTTTTGTATGGCACCGATTGGCGGCGGACAGCACCATCTTCCGGGAGGCGGCCTGAAAGACGAAACAATACAGTACCTTGTAGAGAGGGCGAAAGGCGGCTTTGGTCTGATTTTTACAGGGGCGATTGCGGCAGATGGAACAGTTGATCCATATACCGGGGTTGGCCCGACTATCTTACAGAATCCGGATGCGTTTAAGATGACGGCAACGGAACTGAATGAGAGGGCAGGCGCTTATGGCACAAAAATCTTTGCACAGATTACTATGGGGCTTGGGAGGAATTACCCCAATCTTCCAGCACCGTCCTCTGTACATGTTTTCCGGCACCCGGGAGAGGTCTCGCCAGAGCTGACCCGTGACCAGATTAAATCTAAAATCGAGTCCGTCGTAAAAGCATCTAAAATCGCAAAGGAGTCCGGTTTCTCTGGCGTAGAGGTCCATTCCATCCACTGGGGTTATCTGCTTGACCAGTTTGCCCTGTCCATGACGAACCACCGCACTGACGAATATGGCGGCAGTCTGGAAAACCGTTTACGGGCGGCAAGAGAAATTCTGGAAGGCATCAAGCAGGAATGCGGCAGTGATTTTCCGGTCAGCATGCGTCTTGGACTGAAAACCTTTGTAAAAGGATTTGAACAGGCAAGTTTGACCGGTGAGGAGGAAATTGGCCGTACACTGGAAGAAGGGATTGCGATTGCGAAGCTGCTGGAATCCTATGGCTATGATTGCCTGAATGTAGATACAGGTATTTACGATTCCTTCTACTATGCCTGCCCGCCTATGTATATGCCGAAAGGGTATCTGGTGGAACTGGCCGCGAAAGCAAAAGAAGCCGTGAATATCCCAATTCTGGCAGGCGGCCGCATGAATGAAGCGTATATTGCGGAAAAGGCGATACGGGATGGCAAGATTGATGCGGTTGTCCTTGGCCGTGCTGCTTTGGCAGATCCGGAGTATCCAAACAAGGTGCTGACCGGACATACGGAGAAGA
>CAJUFO010000144.1 GCA_910585615.1 uncultured Acetatifactor sp. | reverse complement strand
CATGTCCAATACAGCTTTCATCATACCTACCTCTCCTCTCCAGAAATCTGTTCTTCAAGATGCGCAGGACTGTTTTTCAATCCTTGTAACCATTATATAGTCCAGGCTTTTGATTTGCAAGGCGCAATCGGGTACGATAGGCAGCTTTACCAGGGCGGAAAGTGCACGTTTGGCTAGACGTAATATTAAAGCGGCTTATCATTTTGCAAAATAATATAAGTTCCGATTTGGTCATTATATCTTGCATAGTCTAAATTCATCATGTTATACTGCATAACGCTAAATACTGCCTAATGTAATCATACGATTGAACCAGTCAGCGTTATGCAGTCTGGTTTCACGGCAAGTGAAATCGTTAAGCAGTATAAAAGCAGCAGCATGGGCTCCCCCTGTACTGTCCCGGATATCTCCATCCTATCCCTCCGCTCTTTTTTCAGGCTTCATCTCCTGAACTTCAAGTTGTCAATCCATATGATATCGGTCTGAGCGTTGTAGGTTCCCTCCAGCGCCTCGCCGTCAGGGTCAATCACCAGATTCCCTTCCCCGTCAATGGTGAATGCACAATCCTTATGGGAACCCCCTTCTGACACCCTCACGGTGCCGTTATCGGAGAATTCCAGTTCCTCGCCCCTGTTGGTGGAATAGGTTCCGTATGGCGTGGGGACATCTACTGCCTCCATAGTTCCGCCCGTTATCATTGCCTGCAAATTTCCCTGATTCACCTCATACCAGACGATAGGGATTTCGGTTCCGGAAGTGAGGGTTTTATAATCGGGATTCACTGCCTCTGTATCCGTAAATTCCCCTGTCAGCAGGTTCCACGCGTAGGTATGCCCATTTCCCACCTCCGCCATTGTAAGCAAGATGCCAGTGTCGTAGTAATGCCAGGAATTCGCGTCCAGGGGCTGGTATACGTTATCTCCGTCAAAATCCCATGTCTCCCCTGTGCCCCTGTCGTATTTCAGGACATTGAATATGGTAATCCAGATGGGTTTTTCGTAATAGTCAAAGGTGTCGGTGGTTCCGAGCAGAATCTCATCTTCCCCATCCTGGTCGATATCCAGCAGTGCAAAATACTGTCTGCCGTATTCCACCCCCTGAGGATAATAGGCACTGTTTCCCGATGAGTTCAGCAGGATATCGCTGAGCGAGCCGTCCCCTGATGCCTGTCCCGACTGATTCTCCACTACATCCTCTCCGAACTCCATAGAAATCATCTGGAACCCAAAGAGGCTGGCATCGTTTTTTGCCACAGTAATGGTATACGGAAACCCCGCCTCAAAGTCGTCAGAAGCCTCCGATAAGAAATAGGTACCGGATATTCCGTAAACCCCCTCTGACATCTGTACCGCAGTGTCAATCACATTCTCATCATGGGAAATCGGCTCGCCTACCATGCTCAATACAACCTTATCCCCTTCATAATACGCAGACAGATCCGCATCCTCTATGCCGAACACATTCTTCAGATAGGACTTCATGTCTTCTATCTCAAAATACTTTTTGAGCGTCTGCGGCTCCACTTCCATTGCGGGCAGACGGCGCAGATAGGAATCATCTGTCTGTGCGAAGCACCCCATCATGTCAATCAGCCTCATAGCCGCTTCCAGGTCGCTGACAGGGTAGGAATTCCCGTACATATCATCTGTAAAGAGGTAACTGTTCAACGTGAATACGCTGGTCATCACCTGTAGGCTTTCCTGCTCCTCCTCCGACAAAGCAATCTCTGTTTCCACTGTCGATGTTTCCTGCGGCTTTGGGGACGCTTCCGGCTCTTGGGATTCCGGGGACCCTAAAGATTTTTGGGATTTCAGGAATTCCACAGCATCATCATAGGACATCTGATTGTATATCTCCACAATGGCCGGGTCATCCATCCTCTCCTCCAGAGCCCCCGGCTCCTGCATCATGTTTAAGTTCTTCATGACTTCGGCACTGTCATCGTTCCATGCCCTTTCCCGATTGCCGTTTTCCCTGAACTCCCGGAACCTCTCATCAATGTCCCGCTTTGTGATGTCCGTGTACTCTATCACATTGAATCTCTGATATGCTTCATGGGTGTAGCCATCCGCGAACAGCTGGGGGATTTTTACTTCCCCTTCCAATCCTATACGGTCATAGCTCCAGCTGATTGGGTTGGTATCCGCCTCAAAGACGCAGGCAATCGCCTCCTTGGTTTCGCACTCTCCATTTTGGAACTCTGTAGAGGTAAATCCATGGTTATAGCCCTCTTTCCCGCTCTCAGTGGTGACAACCGTCCCGCACAGCCTCAATATACGGTCCACGTTCACGTCATAACCGTAGTGATAGACATTTTTTACATGGGAGCCGGGAAAATCCATTTCTTCCACGGCATCAAGCTCAAAGGCGGTGGGCTCCTCATACGCATCGCTGTAGCGTATCGACATGGACCCGTCCTGGTTCAGCACAATCAGCTCCGGTATTCCGTCCTCCTCAAAATCATTTAAGTCGAATCCTGCTGCCCTGTCGTTTCTAAGCAGATAATTCCGGAACTCTTCCTCCCATGGTTCCCCCCTGTCCTGCATGGCCACATAGGCGGCGGTGCCCGCGGCAATCACCGCTCCTGCCCCTATGGCTCCCGCGGTCACCTTTGCCTTTGCGGACGCTTCCGCCATTTTCCCAAGCAGATGCTTCATCCCCATTTTCCCGGCCGCAGCCACAGAGCCCTGCACGGCTGCCGTGACGGACACGGGCACGGCACAGGCGGAGACGTCCTCCTGGAAAAGCATCAGCAGCACAGGCGCCACGCTGTAGAGCTTTGTGCCCTGCCTCTTCTCCAGATCCAGCACGCCGTCCTTGATCTTCGCCCTTGCCCTGGACAGGTTGGTCTTCACCGTGTTCTCCGGGATGCCCAGTTCCTTTGCGATTTCCGACTGCTTCTGTTCGTTGTAGTAATACGCGATGATGCAGAGCTTCTGCATCTGGGTAAGCTGGGTGTCTATGATCTCCCTGACCATGCGCTGTTTTTCCCTGTCCTGCATGATTCCTTCCGGGATGATGTCGTCCTCGTCCGCAAGGTTCGTAAAGGTGTCGTCCTCCTCGTTCAGGAGCACGTACTTCTTGTTCTTCTTCAGCCATGCGTAGCATTTCCTGGTGGCGATGGTCCCCGCCCAGGAGAGGAAGCTGGCCTCATCGCCCAGCTGGCCTATTTTTTTGCTGATTTCCACATAGGTGTCCTGCATGATGTCGCAGACCGTATCCTGGACATTGTCATTGCCTCCCATGACTTTATAGATACAGGTGTAGACATATTTGCTGGATTCCTCATAGAGCATGGTAAAGGCCTGTTTGTTTCCTTCTCTGTAGCTTTGCACTGCCTGTTTCAATTTCATTGTCGGTTCCATAAAATCCGCTCCCTCATAAGTAGTTTAGGTTCTCATCTCTTTCTCTTCATATAAACGATTCCTGCTGCCACTGCCAGCACGGCCACCGCCGCCATGATGATGACGACAGGGGCGCTGCTGTTTTCTTCCGCAGCCTCCTCCGCGCTTTCCGGCTCTGTGCTTTCCATGCTTTCCTTTTCTGCATCTGCCCCATCTTCAGTGGCACCGCTTTCCTCCGGAGCCTCACCGGCCGCTGCCTGTATCATCGCTTTCTCGGCTGATTCCGCACTGTTCTCCGCAGTCGATTCTGTGTTGGCGGCTGCCGTCTCCGTGCCGGTATCCGCCTCCGGCTCGTAGCTTTCCGTTATCTCCGATTCCCAGCCCATGTCCCACATGACGACTACCCGCGCCCGGCCTGCCGTATCCACAACATGGATGCCAAGATTCAGCCCCAGGAAGGCCACATCCCGCTCCCCGTCCTGTGCCGTCCTGGTCTCTGTGGGCTCTATCCCGTTCTCCTGGGCATATTGGAGCGCGTCCGCCGCAAAGGCTTTTCTGGCCGCCTTGTCCGACTCCATATTGACGGTATAGACCTTGCTGTCCGCATCCGTCATGCCGCTCTCATATTCCGTGGGCGTCAGCATGGCGATGGCGTTCTCATTTGTCTCCAGGAAGTCCTTCCACTCCTCCGTGGCCATATATACCGAGGTCTCGCCGCCTGCCGCAATGCAGTCGAGCACCTCATAGACCTTGTATTCATACCCGGCGACCACGTTTTTGACGGTGATATCTCCGGAAAAGTCCCCGTCTGCCAGCGCCGTGTGCGACAGGGATGCCGCCAGCAGCACTGCCGCAAGTGCTGCGGCGAAGCCTTTGAATCCTTTTCTGTTTCCTGTGTTTTTCATGTCGTTTTTCTCTCCTCTTCCTCTTGTTTTTCTTGTGATTCCTACTAGGAATTCTCAATTCTACTCCCCTATAGATTATAGCGCGCCTTGCCATACGGCGCAAGTGGATATACAAGCAATAAATAGCATGTATAATATGTAATGAATTGGCAATATTTTATATTGATACTAAAATGAATCTGTAAAATTTCACTGCACCCGGAGGTCTATGGAAATGATTTCTTATGAGCCACTATGGTCTACCATGGAAAAGCGCGGCATCACCAAGTACCAGCTTATCTACCATTGGGGGATGAGCAGCAATACCCTGCGGAGGATGGGGCACGGAGAACCTATAAGCTCCAACACTCTGAACGAATTGTGCCTGATCCTGGACTGCGGGGTAGAGGGCATCCTGCGGTTCCATGCAACGGAAGACGAATCGGCATCCGTAAACCAGCGGAAAGCGGAAATCAGCAATCTCCGGAAAAAGATTCGGAAAAATGAAACCTGACCCCCCTATTTTTTCACCATGCCGCATATCAGCCTTATCGTATCGATAGCGAAAAACACGGCTCCTACCGTAGCCCCCACGAGCATCGCCACCGCTAGCCGCATCGCGGTCCCATTGGAGCCGCCGGGATGCAGCTCTTCGCCTGTCTCTTCATCGATGGGCGCTCTCCCGACCTCTGCCATGACCCTTTTCCCATACCAGAGGCCGCCTATCATGAAGCTTGTCACGATGGAGCCCAGGAGCTCGTGGGTTAGGAAATATCCCAACCTGTGCTGCCTGAATATCACATCCAGCAGCAGCACCCCGAAGAACAGGCCTGCTGTGATTGCCGGTTTCCTGATTCTCTGCCTCACTGTCCCGATGTCGCTTTTCATAAATGTAAACATGATTTTTCTCCTTTTCTCTGTTCGTTTTTTTCAGGTTTTTCATCCTGTTATATAAGGGAGCATCCCTTTCTCAAAAAGGTTTCGCCTTAATTCAGATTTTTTAGGTTTTTTATAAAATTCCTTATTGGCTCTCAATTCTGTGGTAAGCGGCAAAGCTTTTTGCCATGACTGCCAGCCTCCCGTAGATTTTTTCCCGCTCCCCGGAGCCGCTGCCGCAGAATGGCCTATAGGCCTCAAACAGGGGATCCTCCTGGGTAAAGAACTCCCACCACTGCCTGAAGGACAGGGGCTCTATCCCCGCATCCATTGCCATATCCGCAAGGTAGGCCACAATAGGAATGCTGATTTTTTTCAGATGCTGATTCCTCTCCGGAAAGGCATCCGTCAGGTATTGAATCGCGGATTTGAGCATGTTGCTCTGCTTGTCGCTGTAAACCTCCCTTATACTCTGTTCATACTCCGATACGGAATCCTCCGAAAAATCTCTCAGCGCAAAGCCTGGCAGATATCTGGTGTCAAGGAGCATCATGCTCTGCAAAAGGCAGGACCGGTGGTCCCCTGCCCTTAGCTGTTGTCCTGTAAAGCTGCAACTTTCCAGAAAAAACCCGGACTGCAGAATTTCATGGAGCATCCCTGATAATTTTCTTCCGTCCACAAAGAATCTCTCCCTCCTGAAATGAAC
>CAJUFO010000143.1 GCA_910585615.1 uncultured Acetatifactor sp. | reverse complement strand
AAGTATTGATTTTTCAATGTACGAATCCCACTTTAGATGTGGGAAGTTTGAGTTAAGTAATCTTCCGCGCCCATCGCAAGCACCAGAATCATTTGCAGATCAGCATAGCACTCACTGTAAACCATGTGGAGCAGCTCCAAAGTTTTGTCATATTCCTCCATATCATCCTGACCAAGGATTTCTTCTAACAGGTCTATATAATCATCATATTTTGTTTTACAGTATTGTTGTAAATGGGTCTTAATATACGCTTTCTGAAGCCGCTGCTCCACTCCGAAATCCTCTAACAATCCATCGCTTTGGAAACTGTCTTTTTCTATTTCTTTCTGGTAATATGATTCGAAATAAGCTCTGGATTCCTCTGGTGTTGCCAATTTATTCAGAAGCCAATGCCCTGCTTCGTTAAGGTATAAAAGGTAATTATATCTTTCCAGAAATCCGCCATCCTTGTCAGTATTACACTCGATACTATCATAGACAAACCCCTGCAATATTCGACAGGTTTCCTGGTCAATTTTACACTTCGCCTCAATATGTTTCAGCAAGGTATGCATGATCCGTTCCTTACGCGCCAGCCGGCACCTCTGGCCATTTCCCACGTAATGGGCCAATTCATGCACCAATATATACATCACAGATTCAATATCATACAGAGACTCCTCATTGATTGTAACTGCTAATATTCGATCGCAGGGCGGATCCTCAGCCAAGGAAATCTGGTCGATGGATATCTCAGGCGAAAAGCTCGGATATATCAAGAACGTATATTTTTTTACGCTATTTTCATCTTTCAATATCTGCCTGATGCGGTAGGTATACGCGTTATATAATGCCATGATTTTCGGCGGTATAGAGTAAAAAATAGCATTAAAGGCTGTGGCCTGAATAAATTGCTTTTCACTGTGCATGGTGCTGTTCACTAAAGTATTCAGGGCTGTAAAATACTTATCATAGCCCTCCGCTATGTCATCTTCACGAATCTCTGGCTTATTGAATTCCCTCTCCATATAAGAGACGAAATGTAGAAAAGATTCATAAATGCAATACACAAATTCTTCTGCAAACCGATTCTTCGCAATGCTGCAGATACAATCTCTCGCCTCGTATACCGGCAGCATATATCTGGTCTTATCCGGGAATCCGGAACCCTCCATTGCTTTCTCTAATTCTGTGATTGCATCTTTCAAAGCCTTTTTTACATTTTGATAAAGAGGGTTTGGACCGTCGTCTTCATCAAAAAAGCTGCCCACATCGTTTTCTGGTATTTTGACATATGTCTCAAATGTCCAGAATATCTTTTGCTGCTCTTCCTCATGGAGCATTTTCAGCGTTTTTATAAGCCATTCTATATCAGCATTCGGGTTGATAATGGATATGTCATATCTCCCAAACAGACTGTATCGCCCGATTTCAGAGCCAAAAAATAATCCTTGGCTGTCATTGCATTCCTTTGTATACCATGCCTTGTATTTCTTGTAGTTCTTTATGCTCAAATTAATTGTCACATGAATTTTCTCCGCAAGATAATCAGCGTTTTCGGCCTGTTCTTGCCATATTGGATTGCTTACAGCAGAGGGGTAAAAGCTGACCAGCGAATAAGTATCGAAGAATATTTTGATATTCTCCGGATTCGTTTCAAACAGCCTTTTGACCTTGGATTCAAATTCACGTATCTGCATATTTTTTGCAAATATGACAATATCGCAATAGTCAAATGATATATAGCTCAAGTAATTATTTTGAAAGACTTCTCTGATTTTTTAAGTGCCAGGTTCAGCTTATTGCTATGGTTGATATGAATCATAGACACAAAAACATATGGAGAGTTCTTGTCTTCCCAAAAGCTTTGGACCGTATTTTCTGCAAAGCCGGATCCATCTGCAGAATCGCTTTCGCAAATATTCAGAAATAATATCTGTTCCTGGGAACTATAGTCCGTAAGTTCTTCTTTGGTGAAGATTTTCTGCCTGATAAGCTCCCTATAGCCTCCTGTAAAGGGATGGCATTTCTCGGTATCTATTTGAAGTTCATGTACTTCGAGTGCGTCAAAATATCCCAAGACCATAGGGGTATCTGAGCTATTCCAATCATAAGTTTTAGGCACATACCACTTATTAAGTTTCATGATCCGTATATCGATTTTCCGCCCCATGTCTACTCCTCTGTAAAAATATTTTGATGCTCTCCATTTTCGGCTGGAAAGCGGAGTTTAATTCGTGACATAAAAAAGAGCCAGAAACAAATCTTGCTCTTTTTTTATGACTATCGCTCAAATTTCCGTTTCTTTTCCGATTCTACCAAGGTGGAGAAATCAGTAGCACTGCGCCTGTGATAAGAAGATTTCGGCGGCTTCTTTGGTTGGTCGGAGCGGATTCCATATCGGCTACTTTGTAGTCTCTTTTCTGTCTTTGATAACATTGCTTTCATAAGCATCTCTCCCCTTTTATAGAATAGTTCCTATTGTATCATGATATTGTACATCACACGCTTTGTCAACCAAATCTTTAATATTTCATAAAATATTAAAGATTTTTTCAGTCATTCGTGGCAAGAATGTCCGTAGAACCATCCTCAGAAACGATTAGAATCATGCCCTTTTTGCCGGAAGCCCGCAAAAAATCATAATATTTCTTACCGGAGTTATACCTTGCGCCTCTCGCCAGATTCCCTTTCGGAATCTCATCGCCCCCTTTTCCGTTTTCTTCTGATGAGTTCAGCTCGTTTTGTATTGGATGCCCTCCATCCAAAATCATCCCAATCCCATAGATTTTTCCGTACGTGTCTAAAATGACGCTTCCATCGATAGCGTTGAGGCGATTGATTTCTCCGGCATGTTCCCGAGGGAAAGGTTCGGGCAGGCCGTACTGGGAGTCTCCAAGCCGCTTTGCCTCGCTGCGGGCTTCTGTCTCTTCCAGTATGACAAGCATAGTGCCGTGCTTCTGGCCGGTGGAATTGATGATATTGTCAATCAGGCTCTTATATCGATCGTCCTGTTCCCCGAAGCATGCTGTAAGCTTCTTGACCAGGTATGGCTCATGCAGCGGACGGTCAATTACATTTTGTCTCTTCTTGAACGAAAATATGTATGACTCATTCAGGAACAGACTCCACTGCATATGTCTTTTGATTTCTACTTTAGCGTATTGGCCTTTTGGTCTCTCTATCTCCTTGCTTTCTAAACTCCCATGCAGCCAGCCGCACCACCATACCTGAAAGTCTGAGAGTTTAGGTGATGCACACAAAATGAGCAAGAGAAGCTCATTTTGGCGCACAGCTGTCTCCGTTTTTGCGCATAGGAAGCGCAAAAACACTCGCGGTGCTAGAATGGCATAGGGACTTTTATAGTAAATATATTTTGCATCCCCAAAATTATCTTTGAGATACTTTTTCATAAATGCATGGCTGCTGTATGAATCTTCACTGCCGTCTTCCGTCGAGTTATCAGACAACTCTATTCCATCAAAGTAAAAGCTTTTAGGAGGTCCTGATTAGCCCCCTTAGCCCCCCACGGCCTCCATCGCGCCCTCCACAGCCAGCCCCTTATTCCCCTCCAGCGGCGCCGTCCGGAAAGACAGGCAGGCCCTGGAATGGGAATAAGCCTTGCGGAACGCCCTGTCTATGCGCTTGGCCACGATCCCTGCGTCCTCCTGGGAGCTCCCTGTGAGCATCAGCACATAGGATGTGACATCCAGCTTGGCCACGGGATCCCCGGCCCTCAGGCTGTCCAGCAGAATCCGCTCCAGGCGCTTGGCGTCCGTGCCGGGCACCACCTGGTTGCTTAAGCCTACGATCATCAGAGTGGAAGCCCCCTTTGTCCTGGCCAGGTGGCGCCTCTCCAAGGCCACAATCTTCTGGAAAATCCGGAACGTGCAGAAAAAGGCGCGGCCATCGTTCTCCTCCTCGGTGACCATCTTCAGGATGTCGTCCTTTCCCTGACTCCCCCTGCACATGCCGGAGGCGAAAGCGTAAATCTGCTCCACCTGTTCCGAGGGCGCGATTTGGAATTCCTCCCAGAGCCGCTCCCTGTATTGCCTGTACTGCTCCATAGCCTGGACGGGCTGGCCCAGGGAGATGAGGGCCTGCATCTGGCAGGTCACGAAGTCCTCCGCCGCAAAGTCCACGTTCTGTGCCTGTTCACAAATCGTCATGACCTCCATCCAGCGCTCTTTGCTTTGGAGCAGAGGCAGCACCTCCCTGCAGACGTCCAGGTACAGCGTCTGGTAGTAGCGCCTCATGGGTATGGCCCAGTCGCTGTCGTTCCCTGCCAGGAAGTCGCCTCTATACAAGGGCAGCGCCCCCCTGACAAGATCTGTGCCGCAGCCTCTGGCTGCCTCCTGGCCTCCTTGCAGATTAGTTCGAACCGCTCCGAGTCCAGCTCTATCTGCAAGTCCGGGTTCCAGCCGTAGCTGCCCCGCAGCGTCACGATCATGTTCTCTTCTTCGGGAAACATCTCTCTCAAAAACTTGCGCACCTTGTAGAGCATGCCGCGCAGGGCATTGATGGGGTCGTTGCTGCCCTCTGCCCAGAAACGGTCGATGAGCTCCTCGGATGGGATGTTCCGTGCATGGTTCACGATCAGGTACTGCAGAAAGGAAAGCTCTTTTCTGCCCGCAGTGTTCTTTCTCCATCTGTCGTTTTCCCCTTCTCCCCAGGAAAACGGTCCCAGAAGCCTGAATCTGATAATCTTTTTCCCGTTCATTTTCCCCTTTAAAACTCCTTGCCTGTCATAGCATACTGCTGTCGTGCATCCTGTCTTCTATTCTGTGGTCTGTTCCCTCTTCCGCATCATGGGCCCTGGGGACATCCTCGCCCGCATAATACTGCTCCAGGAAGTCCTCGTGCATCTCCTCGCCGCGCTCCCTGGCCCTGATTGCCTCCCCCTTGTCGTCATAGGAGCCCAGATAATAGGTCTTGCCCTTGAACGTGATCTGGGCGATCCATTTGCTACGCTTTTTGTCCCTATAGACGCCGGTATGCCCGCTGGTGTTGGTGGAGATCAGCCTGTTCTTCCCAGCCTCCAGCAGGGTCACCGAGGTGCCGTCTATGAGCTTCAGGTTCTCCCGGTATGTCTCCGACTGGAGGCATCCGCAGCTCTTGGTCTTCCCCGACTGGAGACGGGTCTGCCCTATCAGGGCCTCCCTCCCGCAGTCGCAGCGGCATTTCCAATAGTGCATCCCCCCGCGCTTCCCTCCGTACGCCGTCACCGTCAGCCTGCCGAAGCGCCTGCCGATATAGTCTTTCCTCTTGGGATGCCCCAGGCAGCCGCAGCTCTTGCGGTAGCCCATTGTCAGCTGGCGGAGTGGGACATGTATCTCGTTTCCGCAGTCGCAGATACAGCGCCAGACCACGGATTCGTACACCACCCGGTCCGTAGGCTCCACGGCCACCAGCTTGCCGAACCGCATGCCGGTAATGTCCCTGTGCCCCGGTTTCACCCTGGTGCCGCACCCGCAGTCCGTGACGGTCCCCCTCTGGAGGCAGCGTGTGTCCAACAGGACCTCGCCGCCGCAGCCGCAGCGGCATCTCCAGACCAGATAGCCGTTCTTCCTCTGGTCCGTCCCCTCCTCCACGGTCAGGCTGCCCACCCGGTACCCGATGCCTATCTTCGGCCTTGCGGGCCTGATTTTCATTTCTTCTGCTGCCATCGTCTCACCTGTTTCGGGATAACTGGAATCCTCTTGATATTCCTCCGGCTTATCTGGTAATCTATACTGGCGGTCACTAGAATTTGCCATTGGAATGCCTTTCTTCCATGTCACCCGGCTCCCATAGGCCATGCCCATCGCATCCGGGAGCCTTTTCTCGTTTCTTCGCAGATTAAGCCCATCTGCGAA
>CAJUFO010000142.1 GCA_910585615.1 uncultured Acetatifactor sp. | reverse complement strand
GGCTGCTTCAGCAGCCCACCGAACCTACCGGCTTTAGCCGGTAGTGGTTCAGTTCGTTGATGATATAGAAGATGACATAGTTGCTGCCCGGATTGCTGTATGGGTAGTATAGCAGGCAGGATGTCTCACTGCTTTCGATGTGGATCAACTGGTTGGTTATGGAGTCCTCATACGTATCAGGGCAGAAGGCCACGGATTTTCCGTTGTTGAAAATCGAGAAGACACCGTCCTCATACAGCACATGCTTACCGGAGGTATAGATTTCATCGTTCAGCTTATCGTAATATACGATGCATTCTACCAGGTCGTTTGCCGTGGCGTAAGATTTTATCTCCCGGACGGCAAGGTACTGAAGCCAGGAATCGTTGGTGTAATGCAGCATGATGAGGTTGATGTTGCTGGCGAGCGAACTGTTGGTCTGGTCTATTGATGAGAGGCCGCCAGCAAACTGGTCCTTGACATGGTTCAGCTGCTGCTCTGCCCTCTGGCTGAGCATGGCAAGATAGGTCTTTGACAACTGGACATGCACGATGAGGAAAAAGCTTATCAAAAGGAAGCTCAGAAGCAAAAAATAGGACAGAAAATAATGCATCAGGGTATGATGCGAATGGCGTAATTGAGATGTACTTATCTTTTTCATAAAAACCTCCCTGGAGCGCCTCCCGGACATGTCTTATTATATAATGATTCTGATAGTTTTGCAAGAAACGGGACAATATTAGGATGGCGCAATAATTTGATAAATATTTTTGGATTTTAGGCGGTGGAAAAGGGAGATGCCCGCCGGATGGCTTATAGAGGGCATGTCGCAGCTTTTGAAAGGGCTGTGAAAAATTATGTGCCTTGATTCGCCGGGCATGGGATTTTACAATTTACAACAAGATTTGATAGGAGAGGCGCCTCTTGGGGAATCTGAAAATCTAATATGGCAAAGGAGAGACGATTATGAAAGACAGGAAAGCAACAGCATTATTGTTGGCGGCAGCCATGGTTGTATCCATGATGGCCGGGTGTGGCTCTGAGCCGGATGCGGCTTCCGAAAAAGATAGCCAGGACAGCCGGAACCAATCCTCATCCGCGGAAGTAGTAGAATCGGTTGAAAAGGAAGCAGGAGAATCAGGGGCGGGCAGCACCGGGGAGAACGGCGGACAGGAGGGAGGCCTGGCAGAGGCAGTCACCTTCCCGCTTGCGGAGAAGATGGAGTTCACATCCTTCTCCGGCATGAACCAGTCCTATGCCTTGCCGGATACGCTGGCGATGCAGGAGGCCATGTCCAGAGCAAATATCAATATTACATTTGATAATGTACTGTCTGCCGACCTGACGGAGAAGCGGAATCTGATGCTTGCCTCCGGGGAGTATCCGGACATGCTCTTTAAATCAGGAATAGAGCTGGCGGATCTGACAAAATACGGCGGACAGGGAATCCTGATTGCTCTGGAGGATCTGATTCATGCATATATGCCGAACCTGACAGCTAAGCTGGACGAACTGGACGGATGGCAGTACTTGACCTCCCCTGACGGCCACATTTATTCCCTTCCGGGGATTTCCGCCCGGGGTGAGAGCGGCCTGTACTGGCTGAACAAAAAGTGGCTGGAAAACCTGAATCTGGAAGAGCCAACCAGCCTTGAGGAGCTCTATCAGGTGCTGAAGGCCTTCAAGGAGCAGGATGCAAATGGCAATGGAGACCCCGATGACGAAATCCCGTACAGCCTGTATGGAGGAGATTATTACAGGCTGCTGCAATATTATGATTTCGGCTTTGACAGGAAGACCAAGACAGGCGTAATCGACGGTGAGCTGGTCTATATCCCCACATCGGATATCTTTAAGGAGTATGTGGCCTATATGGCGAAGCTGTATCAGGAAGGACTTCTGGAGAAGAGCTCCTTCACCCAGACGGAGGAGCAGCAGGCCGCCACGGGGCAGGCAGGAGATGTGTACGGCTCTTTCTGGAACATGGGGGCATTTCTGATCGTAGGGCGGGACAATGATGACGATTATGCGGCCCTGACTCCATTTTATGAGGGAATCTACCCTATCATCACAGGCATCAATCCGGGAGCCCTGGCAGTCACTGATGCCTGTGAACATCCGGAGGTGCTGTTAGCCTGGGCCGATTATTTCTACGGGGAGGAAGGTGGCATCCTTACTTGGATGGGCGTAGAGGGTGAGACTTATCAGATGGCGGAGGACGGAAAGTGGGAATGGATAACCGGAAACGGCCATGGCGACGACATTGCAACCGTGCGCTCCAGCGCTACCATCCAGGGAATGCAGAACCATCCTTCCATACAGCCCGATTTCTGGTTTGAGATGTCTCCGGAGGTGGATGCGGATGAGGTCTATCTGAACAATGAGCGTCAGAGGATAGCAGCTCTGGGAAAGGTTCCCCTTCCGATGATGGCATATTCCGAGGAGGACAATGCGGAAATCGCCGTGTATAAGACGGACATCGACGAGTATATAGACCAGTATATGGCTCAGGTCTGCATCGGGGAACTGGAGCTGGAGTCCAGCTGGGACAATTATCTTGCGACCATGGAGACCATGGGGGCCTCGAAGCTGGCTGAAATCTACCAGAAGACCTATGAGGCAGCGGTCAAGTGAAGCGCGGAAGCCGTATAGAGGGATAAGCATGCGGAGGGATGAGGGTTTTCCTATCCCTCCATTTTCGGATAAGAAAGGAGAGTCTTATGGCGGGAAAGACGAAGCGCGAAAAAGGGCTTATAAATCAGGGGACAGCCGGAAGCTTTCTGGTGAGGCTATGGAAGAACATGCAGAAGAATTGGATTCTTTATGTGATGATTCTTCCTGTAGTGGCGTATTATGCGGTATTCGCCTACGCGCCCATGTATGGCATACAGCTTGCGTTCAAAAATTACCGCGTGAAAGAGGGTATCCTCGGAAGCCCCTGGGTGGGCTTCGAACATTTCAAGCGTTTCTTCAGTGCCTATAATTTCAAGCTTCTGCTGATGAATACACTTGGAATCAGCGTATACAGCATTCTGGCAGGATTTCCGATTCCAATCATTTTCGCTCTGATGCTCAATTATGTGAAAAACAAGTACCTGAAAAAGACGGTCCAAATGGTTTCTTATGCCCCTTACTTTATTTCCACTGTGGTTATGTGTGGCATGATAACAATCTTCATGAGCACGGATTCGGGTATTTTCAATATAATCCGTGGTTTCTTGGGGATGGAGCCTGTGGACGCCCTATCGAAGCCCGGGTGGTTCAAGTCCATCTACGTCTGGACGGGTGTGTGGCAGGGAATGGGCTGGAGCTCCATTATATACATATCGGCGCTTTCAGGCGTGGATATGCAGCTTCATGAAGCCGCTATCGTGGATGGGGCTACCAAGCTGCAGAGAATCATCCATGTGGATCTGCCCTCCATCAAGCCTACCATTGTCATGCTGTTGATTTTGCAGATGGGGTCTCTGATGGGCGTAGGATTTGAAAAGGTTTTCCTACTGCAGAATACCTTGAACAAAAGCGCAGCCTCAGTCATCTCCACGTATGTGTATGAAGTAGGACTGATCAACAGCGATTACGGATATTCCACGGCTGTGGGGCTGTTCAACTCAGTCATCAATGTCATATTGATTGTCACTGCCAACCAGCTGAGCAAAAAGCTGGCTGATGAGAGCCTGTTCTGAGGAGGGAATGAGAATGAGAGATAAAACAATGCATGTAAAACGTTCCTATTCCGACAAAATATTCGACGGCGTCAATGTGGCGGTCATGATTTTTCTGCTGCTTATTTTTGTCTGGCCGTTGTGGTTCGTGGTGATTGCATCCGTGAGCAATCCGAATGAAGTATGGAACGGAAACGTAATCCTGCTTCCAAAGGGCTTCACGCTGATGGCCTATGAAGAGCTGATGAAATATAAGATGATATGGACTGGCTACCGGAACACAATCTTCTATACAGTGGTAGGAACCCTTGTGAACCTGGTCGTTACAATCTGTGCCGCCTATCCGCTTTCCAGAAAGGACTTCATGCCCCGCAATTTCTTCATGTTCCTGTTCATGCTGACCATGTATTTCAGCGGCGGGCTGATTCCGACCTATCTTGTGGTGAACAAGGTAGGCCTGGTGAATTCGCCATGGGCCATGATCATCCCCGGAGCCTGCTCCATCTACAATGTCATCATCACCAGGACATATTTCATCAACAGCATACCGTCTACCCTGCAGGACGCGGCGGAGCTGGACGGCGCGAATTCCTTCCAGTATCTGATGCGGGTGGTGCTGCCCCTGTCCAAGCCCATCATAGCGGTCATCGCGCTGTATTATGCGGTGGGCCACTGGAATGATTTCTACACCGCGCTGATCTACATCAACAAGCAGGAGTACATGCCGCTGCAGTCCTTCCTGCGCGACATACTGATGTCCAACAAGATGACCCTGAACGACATGCAAGGCCTGGACGCGGCTGCCACGGAAGCTAGGATGCGCCTGGCCCAGACCTTGAAATACAGCGTCATCATCGTATCTACCGTGCCGGTACTGTGCATTTACCCTTTTATCCAGAAGTATTTCGTGAAGGGGGTCATGATTGGTTCCGTAAAAGGATGAGCGCGCTAAGACTGTCAGGAGAATGCACAAGGGATGAATGCAAGTATATCGTCAATAATGTGATTCTGGAATATGGCGCCCTTGCGTCCTGGAAGCTCAGTGAACTGTCCCACAAAGAGATTTCCTGGAAAAACGCGAGAACTGGACTCCGTGAAGGAGAAAACGGGAATCGTAAGCTGAAGCTGGAGGATAGCTTCAAGAACGGCCCTCTGCTTTCGCCAGATATCTTTGAGGATCTCTGCGCGAAACACTATAGGAAGAGGAACAATCTGTGCTGCCAGTACGGAATCGATATCATTTCGCTGGATTGCGACGGGGTGACGGAAAAGCTCCTGCCCACCTGGTTCGAAAACGGGGTGAACACCATGTTCCCGATCGAGGTAGGCGTGTGGGGGGATCAGTTCGAGGCGGCCCGGAACAGATTCGGCAAGGGCATGCTGGGCGTGGGAGGCATGGACAAGACCGCGTTCCGCAAGGACAAGGCGGCTGTGGACGCGGAGATTGAGCGCATGAAGCGGCTGGCCTCCCTGGGCGGCTTCCTTCCGTGTCCCGACCACAGGATCATGCCCGGCTCCAGTTTCGAGCTGGTGCAGTACTATGCGGAGGAAATCAAGAGGATAAAGGTATGACCTGGGAGCCTGCCCAATGGGATCCCTAAGGAGGCTGAATGGTGAAAAAAATTGCAGATACCGAAATTTTAGAGAATTTGGTGAAGAAGGCGCTGGAGCTGGGGGCGGATCATGCTGCAGCGATCCCTGTATCCAAAATCGAGACGGATGCCGGCTTCCGGAGCCTGTGCGAGCAGAACACCTGCGGGAGATACGGCAAATGCTGGACCTGTCCACCGGACGTGGGCGACATCGATACGCTGATGAAGACCATACGCACATTCGACTACGCGGTCGTCTACCAGACCATAGGGATGCTGGAGGACAGCTATGACATAGAAGGCATGGAGGAGGCCGCGAAGAAGCACAACCTCCTGATCCGGAGGATGGCGGAAGCGGTGAATGAGGATTCCTTTGTGCGCATCCTGCACCTGGGGGCCGGGGGATGCAATATCTGCCCGGTCTGCGCCAGGGTGGAGAACCATCCATCCCTGCCGATTTCCGGACATGGCCATATCCTCGTTGGAGGCACATGGAATCAATGTGTCCAGGCTTGCTGTGGGATGCGGGATGGGTATTATTTATCAGGAAACAAATACGCGCGAAAAGCGAAAGGATGATTCTGGAACAAGGGAGCAAAAACGTTCCAAGCCAATAGAGGAAAAAGAAAGTTTCCGATGGCTGAATGAAAACCCTAATCCCCCAGCTATGCTGGGGAGAATAGAGTAAGCGGAAG
>CAJUFO010000141.1 GCA_910585615.1 uncultured Acetatifactor sp. | reverse complement strand
CTGACGGCATCTACTTCTCCGCGGACGGGACCGTGAGCATAGACGTGGTGAAGTACGATCTTCTATAGAATTGATATCTGGAGCTTTTGCACAGCGGACAGGCAGGCGCTGAGGGTGGGACATTCCCCCACAGCGCCTGAATCATTTGACAGGAAAGGAGACAGATACATGGACAACAGGGAGAGGAGGGACGCGGGGCTGGCCTATGTGGCGGACGGCAGCGTCTTTGAGGAAATGCAGGAGTGCAAGAAAATCTTACAGAGGCTGAACTTCATGGATCGGACTGACTTCGCGGGAATCGCGAAGACGGTGAAGGAGCTTCTGGGGGAATCGGAGGAGGCCTTCGTCAACCCGCCCTTCTATTGCGACTATGGAAAGCACATCCGGGTGGGGAAGAACTTCTTCGCCAACTACAACTGCACGCTTCTGGACGTGGCGGAAATCCGGATTGGCGACAACTGCCAGCTGGCCCCCAATGTGGCAATCTACACCGCCGGGCATCCGGTCCATCCCGTCACCCGCAGCTCCGGCTATGAGTACGGGAAAGAGGTTGTGATCGGGGACAATGTGTGGATCGGGGGCAATGCTGTCATCTGTCCCGGGGTGCATATCGGCCACAACGTAGTCATCGGCGCAGGCAGCGTGGTGGCCAGGGACATCCCGGACTGGTGCATCGCCGCCGGGAATCCCTGCCGGGTCGTCCGGAAGATTACGGAGGCGGACAGGCGCAGGCTCTTCCGGGCGGAGGAGATAGACGAGGAGGCTTGGGAGGAGATTGTAAGGCTGTCACAGCAACGGTGAAATAAACCCACCTGGTGTGACAGCCTGATGGCTGTTCCCTATAAATCCAACTCCTGGAAATCAATCTGGAAATCATCATAGATATTGACCGCAATCCTGTCCTGAAATGTGTAAGCCTTCGCTCGGAAAGAACCCTTTTCCAGATGGTAGACTGCGACTTCCTTCACCATCGGATCCACAATCCAATATTCCCTGGCCCCTGCATCCGCATATAGATTCAGCTTTCGGATATAATCATGACATTTCGAAAGGAGGAGGAAAAATACTGGGAAGTCATAGATATAATCGAACACCTCATAGGCCGTCAGCATCTGCTGCAGCACGTTTCCTCCGGCGGTCTCTTTCGGCTTGGTCCGTATTAAAATACGCATGAAAACACCCCGCGGCGGCACCGAGTGAACAGTAATGTGGAGCACACATAGCAACCGGCCATTGATTCAGAGTTATTGACTTTTCAGGCGGATTCATTATAATAGGTCTTATCGGATGACTGTGTTCGCGAAGCGTCGCATATTGTGGATACAGAGGCTTAAGATGAGGGCGAAAAGGGATGGGGAAAGTAAGACAACTGGGTAGGCTGGTGAACCGGAACCGCAGGGCATTGGCGGAATTTGAAATCGTCTTCAAGCTGCTGACGTTCCTGGTGGCAGTGCCCCTGTTCTCGGGATGCTTTCGCCTGATTATGAAGATTACGGGATACAGATACCTGACGGTGGAAAACGTGCTGTCCTTCGCCGTCCATCCGGTGACGGTGCTGTCCGTGGCCGCCCTGCTTCTGCTCATGACGGCCTACACCATGTTCGACATCGCCACGGTGATCATCCTGCTGGACCAGTCCTGGCAGAACCGTAAGGCCTGCCTGCCGGAGGTGCTCCGCGTCTCTGCCCGTAAGTGCATGGGGATGCTCCGCCCTCGCAGCCTTTCTCTTGCGTTCCTGATTTTATTCCTCATACCCTTTCTGAACCTGGGCCTGGCATCGGGCGTGATCTCTACCATCCAGGTGCCCGGCTTCATCCAGGATTATATCGGGCAGAACCGGTTTCTGCCCGTGCTCTGTGCCGCGGCAGTGGCCCTGCTGGCAGTGCTGTTGTCATACTGGCTCTACTCGCTGCATTTTCTGGTGCTGGAGAATCTCCCCTTCAGGGAAGCCAGGAAGCGCAGCCGCCGCCTGGGAGCGGGAAGGCATGTGAGGGACATGCTTTCCTTAGTGGCCATGCAGGCGGTGATATCCCTGTGCTTCTTAGGCTGCGTCCTGATAGGGATACTGCTGATCATGGCGGTGGACGGCATGCTGGAGCGCTTCGCCCTGCTGGGCAGCCTGGTGTCCACCATTATATGGATGTTCATCGCCCTGTGCGCGGCGGTGTTCATGTCCCTGTCCATGCCCTTTGGCTATGCCGGCATCAGCGTCCTCTTCTACGCCCATAAGCAGGAGAGGGGCGAGGAAATCCGCAGCCTGGAACTGGGGGCGGGAGAGGGGAAAGCCGGGGAGAGGTCCCGCATCCGGGCCGCCTGCATCGGGATAGGCCTGGCCGCCGTGGTCCTGGGGACTATATTCACCTACGGGCTGCATCTGGGAAAATACAACCTGAACATCGAGTACGCCAGGACCACGGAGGTCACCGCCCACAGAGGAGCGTCCGCGGACTATCCGGAAAATACCATGAGCGCCTTTGAGGGCGCAGAGGAGCTGGGGGCGGACTGGATCGAGCTGGATGTGCAGCAGACGAAGGACGGGGAGATTATCGTCATGCATGATACCAGCTTCAAGCGTACTACGGGCCTGAATAAAAATACTTGGGAGCTTACCTGGGAGGAGGTGGCGGGCCTGGACGCCGGGAGCTTCTTCGGGCCGGATCATGCCGGGGAGGGAATCCCCAGGCTGGGCCAGGTGGTGGAGTTCGCCAGGGACCACCTGATCAAGCTGAACATCGAGCTGAAGCCCACCGGCCATGAGTCGGATTTCGAGAAAAGCGTGGTGGACATCGTGGCGGAGCATGACTTCCTGGAGCAGTGCGTGATCACCTCCCAGGTCTACAGCGTGCTGGAACGGGTGAAAGACTACAATGCAGAAGTTGCCACGGTCTATGTCATGAGCCTGGCCTATGGGAACATCACGGATCTGGAGGCGGCGGACCATTTCAGCGTGGAGGCGGCCAATGTGACGGAGAACCTGGTGGACAGGGTACATGGACAGGGAAAGCAGCTCTACGCCTGGACCGTGAACACCCAGGCCGGCATCCGCAGGATGGTGGAGCTTGGCGTGGACAATGTGATCACGGACAATGTGGCCCTGGCGAAGGAGATCATCTATGCGGAGAAGACCAGCGATTTGATCAGCGAATATATCAAGCTGCTGGAGAAGATTTTCTGACAGGGCGGATGATTTTTCGGCGAGGAAGGCAGGAGGCATGCCGAGGATATTCAATAAAAAGTTTGAAATTAGTCAGCATTTAGGAGGCAGAGGGAGGGAAGGACATGGAGACTTTGCGGTTCGGGGTAGTGGGAATCGGAAATATGGGAAGCGCCCACGCGGTGCAGCTTTTTGAGGGTAGGGTAAAGGGCGCAAAGCTGGCGGCGGTGTGCGACTGCCGCCGGGAGCGCCTGGAGTGGGCCGGGGAGCGCCTGGGGAGAGTTCCGCGGTATGAGGACTGCGAGACGCTCTTAGACAGCGGGGAGGTGGATGCCGTACTGATCGCCACGCCCCATAAGCTGCATCCGGTAATCGCCGGGGAAGCTTTCCGCAGAAGGCTCCACGTCCTGACCGAGAAGCCCGCGGGCATAGACACCGCCAACGTGGCCGCCATGAACCGGCAGGCGGAGGAGAGCGGGGCCGTGTTCGGCATCATGTACAACCAGCGGACGAACCGCCTCTTCAGACAGATCCACGACCTGGTGCAGGAGGGGGCGCTGGGGGAGGTCAAGCGCTTCGTCTGGATCGTCAACAACTGGTACCGCACCCAGGCCTACTATGATTCCGGCGACTGGCGGGCCACCTGGAACGGGGAGGGAGGCGGCGTGCTGCTGAACCAGTGCCCCCACAACCTGGACATCTGGCAGTGGATCATGGGGATGCCGGTGAGGCTGCGGGCGTTCTGCAGGGAGGGGCATTACCATAGAATCCAGGTGGAGGACGACGCCACCATCTATGCCGAGTATGAAAACGGCGCCAGCGCGGTGTTCATCACATCCACCGGGGAGTATCCCGGTACCAACCGGATGGAGATCAGCGGTACCCTGGGCAAGGCCGTGGCGGAGAACGGCTGCCTGAAGCTGTACCTGCTGGAACGGGACGAGCGGGAGATCTGTTATGCTTCCAGGGAGGGCATGCCCCAGGAGAAGGTGAACTGTTGTACCATGGAAGAGGAGGAGCCCGGCGGGGGACATCTGGAGATTCTGCAGAACTTCACGGATGCCGTGCTCCAGGGAGCGGAGCTGATCGCGCCGGGCCAGGAGGGGATATGGGGGCTGACGATCGGCAATGCCGCCTATCTGTCCGCATGGAAGGACGACTGGGTGGAGCTGCCCTTCGATGACCGGGAATTCCGTCTGCTCCTGGGCAGGAAGCAGGAGTCGGAGGAGGCCATGGAGCGGGAAGTGAGGCACGAGGAGCTGTCCGGGGAATACTCGGAGCGGTGGAGCGTCAGGTGGTAACGGCGGCCATGGCAAAATAGGCCTTGCAAACCGCGGATTCCTAAGGTATCATGAATAGTATGGAAAGGAACAGGCCCCAAAAGAAAAGAGAAGGAGAACACCATCAATGAAGCAGGATTTAATCGTCATTCTTGACCTGGGCAGCACCCAGAACACGGTCCTTGCCAGGGACATCCGCGCCCTGGGCGTATACAGCGAGATTCATCCCCACGACATCACCGTGGAGGAGCTGCAGGCCCTGCCCAACGTGAAGGGCATCATTTTGAACGGCGGCGAGAACCGCATCGTGGACGGACAGGCAGTGGAGGTGCGCCCGGAGATTTATGAGCTGGGCTATCCCATGATTTCCGTGGATTATCCCCAGTCCGGATGCGAAGTGCGCCTGGAGGCCCTGCCGGAGCGGGAGGCCCTGGAGAAGTTCCTGTTCCGGGACTGCAAGGCGGAAGCAAACTGGAACATGAAGAATTTCATCGAGGATCAGGTAGAGCTGATCCGGCAGCAGGTGGGCGACAGGAAGGTGCTGCTGGCCCTGTCTGGCGGCGTGGACTCCTCCGTCGTGGCCGCCATGCTGATCAGGGCCATCGGGGAGCAGCTTACCTGTGTCCATGTGAACCACGGCCTGATGCGCAAGAACGAGTCGGAGAGCGTGGTGAAGGTGTTCCGGGACGAGCTCCATGCCAACCTGATCTACGTGGATGCCGTGGAGCGCTTCCTGGGGAAACTGGCCGGCGTGGCGGATCCGGAGCAGAAGCGGAAAATCATCGGCGGGGAATTCATCCGCGTCTTTGAGGAAGAGGCCAGGAAGCTGGACGGAATCGACTTTCTGGGACAGGGGACCATCTATCCCGACATCATCGAGAGCGGCACGAAGACGGCGAAGATGGTGAAGTCCCACCACAATGTGGGAGGTCTGCCGGAGGATCTGGAGTTCGAGCTGGTGGAGCCCCTGAAGCAGTTGTTCAAGGATGAAGTGCGGGCCTGCGGCGTGGAGCTGGGGCTGCCCCATGACATGGTGTACCGTCAGCCCTTCCCGGGGCCGGGCCTGGGCGTGAGATGCCTGGGGGCCATCACCAGGGACAGGCTGGAGGCCGTGCGGGAGTCCGACGCGATTTTGCGGGAGGAGTTCGCCAGGGCCGGTCTGGATAAGAAGGTGTGGCAGTACTTTACGGTGGTGCCGGATTTCAAGTCCGTGGGCATGAAGAATAATGCGAGGGTATTCGAGTACATGGTGATCATCCGGGCTATAAATACGGTGGACGCCATGACGGCCTCCGTGGAGAAGGTGGACTGGGAGGTGCTGGAGCGAATCACGAACCGGATTCTGGCTGAGGTGGAGAATGTGAATCGGGTTTGTTATGACATGAGTCCGAAACCGCCTTCGACCATAGAGTTCGAGTGATGAAATGGGCTTCGAGAACCTAGTGTTTATGCGGGTTGCAAACAAATTTGTTTAGGCTCTGGCAACGATTTGGCAACATTTCGGGTATCACTCGTTAGATAAAAGAATACTTCAATAACAGAAAAACCTTACTGATTTTCAGGAGGCTGTAAATTTTTCTGTGTCTATGGAGGAAGAATCCTTCCGATAAGATTCA
>CAJUFO010000140.1 GCA_910585615.1 uncultured Acetatifactor sp. | reverse complement strand
AAGGAAGATGCCGAGACCGAAATCAAGAAAGGCAATTACGTCAAAGAATATCCCGAAAAGGGCTACAGGCGCGTAGTCGCGGCTCCCCAGCCCATCGACATCGTGGAAATCGAGGCCATCCGCGCCCTGGCAGCGGCGGACCAGGTCGTGATCGCCTGCGGCGGCGGCGGGATTCCCGTCATAGAGCAGCAACATATCCTGAAGGGAGCCTCCGCCGTTATCGAGAAGGATGCCATCGCCGGGAAGCTGGCGGCGGACTTAGGCTGCGACGAGCTAATCATATTCACCGGCGTGGACTGCGTGTACCGGGATTACGGCACCATAGACCAGTTCCCCCTCCCCGCCATCACTGTGGCCGAGGCAAAGAAGCTGATTGCCCAGGGACAGTTCGAAGCCGGGACCATGCTGCCGAAGATTCAGGCAGCCGTCAGCTATCTGGAAAAAGTAAAAGACGGCCGCGTCCTGATTACCTCCCTGAGCAAGGCCCTGGACGCCGTCCGCGGCAAAGCCGGAACCGCGATTACAGCATAGCATTTCACGGACTCTCCCTTCGAACCGTGCCTTGTACCGTGCATCAAAGTCCCGCCCTCATCTGTAAAGCGATTTAAGGGTGGATTCACATAATAGCTCCCTTGTGTGGATTCGTGCACAAAACAGCCCCTCCGGCATAATTCCCATATCCGGAAGGGCTGTTTTATTGCAGATTCATTTATCGCGGATCCCCGCATACCCCCTCATTCCATCGGAGCCCCCAGCACCGCCATCAAAGCCCCAACCATGATCGCGAAATCCGAAAGGTTGAACACCACCCTCCCCAGCGGCTTCCACCCCACACGAAACGTCAGATAATCCACCACATACCCGCGCTTCAACCTATCATAGGTATTGCAGAAAGCCCCGCCCAACAGAAACGCCAGCCCTGCCCGCAGCAGCCCATTCCCCCGCTGCCCCAGGCTGCACACGAACGCCACCGCCATTAGAGCCGTCAGCGCCACGGACAGAGCCGCCACCGCCCTGGGGTATTTCTGCCCCAGGTTCAGCATAGCCCCCTTGTTGTGATACTTCCGTATCAGGACTCGCCCGCCGCCAAGCCTCACCGGTTCCGGGGCCTTTCCCTCCGGCCCCTTTCCCCTTCCCAGCACATTCCCACCGGCATCCGCCTCACTCTTCTCGATACGATCCTTTATCCACAAATCCCCCCCTAAGATTCCCAGCACTATGAACACATAACCAATCATTGCCATCCCCCCTCTTCCTCCCATCTTTTGACCCTATTATACACAGCCGCCCGGCAGATTACAAGGTTTCATCCCCCTGATGCCTTTTCTGGCAGACATTTTCCTTGATTGATAAATTTTTCGGATGTATGGTTGTTGGGTCTGTCAATCTGTGTTAAACTAATCATAGCAGCCTTT
The DNA here is from genome assembly GCA_910585615.1 of uncultured Acetatifactor sp. Classification (GTDB taxonomy): domain Bacteria; phylum Bacillota; class Clostridia; order Lachnospirales; family Lachnospiraceae; genus Acetatifactor. The sequence continues at coordinate 4,680 of CAJUFO010000140.1, read as the reverse complement.
CGGAAAGTAGGCCGCCAAAAGGCAGGCCCGATGAAGGAACTGTTGCAGAAGCCGCAAAACAGGCAGCACGTGGGAATGAAGGGCTGGTATGGCAATGGCGGAATACAGCTACGAGGAAGATATCCAGGTAAAGCAGCAGGAAGCGATGCAGAAAGGCCTAGTGCTGTCGGCACAGATATTCAGGACTTTGCAGCGCAATCCGGACTTTACAGATACGCAGATCGCAGAGATGGTAGGCTGCAGCGCTGATGATGTGGAAAGCACCAGAAAGGCGTTCGGGCTATAAGCATTCTTATCTAAGGCACCGAATAGGAAGAGCCGGGCAGCGCCAGCTATACCGCCCCTTGTCCCAGGCGCGGGAAGAGCCAATGCAGACCTGCTATGGATTTGAATTTTGGGCTGTAAAGGCAATCGTCCTGCGCAGGATGTCCTTTAAGTTATCAATGTTTTTCAGGGTATCACCGCATTCAAGGGAATGGTTGCAGCCTTCATATACCGTCAGCGGAATGTGGTTGGCATGGGAGAGGCGGATGATTTCATCCGTGTCGCTCCAGGGGTCTGCCGTCCCGAAAAAGGCGATTCCCTCCTCCGGCGGGAAAAGGTAAGTCTGTGCCAAAGGCGTATACAGGATATGCCTGGCACTTTTCAGCCCATGCTTCGCCGCGTAGGACGCCGCGATGATCGTTCCGATGCTCTTTGAGACGAAAAGCACGTCGTCATATTCAGGCCAGGCCATGTCCGCCAGCTGGGCTTCCGTCTGTGACAGCAGCGCCTCATATGCCTCCTTCATCTTCTTATCATTGCCGCGGATATTTCCGGCGCTATACGTGTAGCTTATGTTCCTGTAATCCTGATACCCCAGCTCACAGGCAGCCTTCCTGCTGTAATACAGAAGGGGCTTGTCGCAATGGTATCCTATGCCCGGAAAGTAAACTGCTATCTTTGACATATTATCTCCTCTTTCTGTAGACCTGTTTTTTCGGTTATAGCCTATTACGCTTATTATAGTGATGCCGCATTCTCCCTTTAACTATACTGCATAACGCTGAATACTGCCTAATGTAATCATGCGATTGAACCAGTCAGCGTTATGCAGTCTGGTTTCACGGCAAGTGAAATCGTTAGGCAGTATAACTTATCGGAAAAATAAAGGGAATTTTTAACCGTACAGGGAATGTATACAGAAGCGGGCTTACCTATTGCAGACAGCGGACAAATATACTATAATCGGATATACACATCATTCAGACATGCAGGAGGGCGCCGCCATGCCGAATATCAGTTGGGATGCCGCAGAGTACAAGGAAAATTTCTCATTCGTCCCCGCCTATGGGGAAGCCGTGATCGGCCTGATCACAAAGCAGCCGGGAAGCCGCGTAATAGACTTAGGCTGCGGCAACGGCTCCCTGACCGCCCACCTTGCCGACAGGGGATACCTGGCGACAGGGATAGACGACTCGGAAGAGATGCTCCGGCTGGCCCAAAAAGAGCATCCAAGTTTACCTTTCATCAGGGGGAACGCCGTCCGTTTCCGTCTGGACGAGAAAGCGGACGTGATTTTTTCAAATGCCGTCTTCCACTGGATCGATGAAAAGGAGCAACAGGCAATGCTGTCCAATCTCTATGGCAACCTGAGACCGGGCGGTGAGCTGGTCTGCGAATTCGGCGGCTCCGGGTGCGCGGAGGCCGTCCATGGCACGCTGGAGCAGTGTTTTTTGGAACGGAGGCTAAAGTACCGGAGGGTGTTCTATTTCCCCACAATCGGCCAGTACGCGCCGATGCTGGAGGAAGCGGGCTTCAAAATAGAATACGCGGCGCTCTTTGACAGGCCCACGCCGCAGAATGGGGCGGACGGTCTCGCAAGCTGGATTCGTATGTTTGTAAAAAAGCCTTTTGAAGGGATGGACATGGCGCAAAAAGAAGAAATCATCTCCGATGCCGTCGCCAGACTGCGGAACAGGCTTTATCAGAATGGCTGTTGGATCGTAGACTATGTGAGAATTCAGTTCAGGGCTGTCAGGCCGCGGGATCTATAAAAGCCGCCGCAGATGCCAGCGAACCCGGCAATGTAATCGGCCTGACGGATGCCCTGTGGAAAGGCCTGGAGATGTCCCATATCCGCTTAACCTGCAGTCGGATGATAAAAGGTAATCGCCGTAACAATATATTCTACGATTTCCGGCGTAACCTTCACATCTTCTGGTGCAAAAATCTGAATGCTGACAGGGGTCTCCCCAGGCTTAGCTTCTGACACGGAACTCGGCTCAATGGAAGCTTCCTCACGATGTTCGGGAGCACATCCCAATCCATTGATATTCGATTGAGAGCCTGTTTCTATTTTTTCCTGTTATAGCCTATCACGCTTATCAGCATGGAAATGATATAGAGGACAATCGCGGCAATCCCCGCCACCACAAGATAAGAGCGTATGGAGCTTGTCATAGCGGAAAATCCGGCCCCGTCTTCAAAATATATGTCTTCCAGTGTCGCATTATCCACTACGATATCTTTATACTTGCGCTTTACCGCTTCTTTGTCACGGACAAGGCACTCCACGCTGACATTTGTAGTCCTGTGGACAATATAATCCTCCGGGGAAATGGAAGCGATTATCCTCCATATTTCTCCATCAATGCCTCCACGCTCTCATTCCTTGGTAAATACTTGAAAAAATCCTGCAAGACAGTTGCGCTTCCATGGGTCAGGATATTCAGCCTTGATTCATAATTCATCATATCCCGAAGAAGCGCTTTTCCGATAAAACAGGCTTCCGTCTCTCCATATTGGTACTCTGTGATTCTGGCTTTCATCTTACAGATATCATTCAGCACTGTCTTACCATAATCCACAGGAACGCTTATGATGAAATTCTGCCATGGCTCCAGCAGTTCCACACCCGCATCGTCCAATGCCTTTTTCAGCGCAATGGGAACCAGCCTGCGGAAATCGGCAGGGGTACCCATTACGCTGTCGTAATCCGCTTCCAAAAAAGTTATTTTGACATCAATCACTTCATGTCCCTGCGCCCCCTTATTCAGCGCTATCCTTATCCCATCCATGACCCCGTTCTGAAAGGGCTTCTCCAGATATCCATAGGAGACCAGATTTTCGTATTGGAACCCGCTTCCCAACGGCAGGGGCTCCACCTGGAACACCACCCCCGCATGATAAGGATTGTTCCCATCCCCGATCCTTATGGAACACTCACCTTTCTTTACCGGATGCTCCTTATAGATATCTGTCAAAGGCCCAAAGGATGCTTTCAGCCCAAACCTGTCCTTTAACATTTCTCCGATGATCTCCATCTGCAAGGGCCCGAACAGAGAAATCCTAATGTCATCCGTCTCCGGGCTTATCTCAAATTCCAGCTGCGGATCTTCCTGGGACAGGGTATTCAACGCGTTCAATAACCGATACCTTTCATCATTGTCTTTCGTCACAAGACTGGCATGAAATAAGGGCTTCTTTAACTTCACTCTGCTGATGTCCCCGTTCTTCTTCCCTATGACCGTGCCGACCTTCAACAGCTCTTCATCATAAATGATTCCCACGTCCCCGCATGCAACGCTGCTGACAGGAATGATTTTCCCATCTTCAAAATATGCCAGATTGCGTACCAGCATTTTCTGGGATTCGTCATTGTTAATGTACACGTTTTGCCTGACATGAACGGTCCCGCCAAAAACCCGGAAAAAAATGCGTTTTTGTCCTTTCTGGTTGAAATCCACTTTGTAGACATACGCTGACAGTTCATCCATTTGGGGCTTCCCATCCGCCATGATTTTTGTCAGCATGTCCATCAGGCTGGTGATTCCCTGATTCTTTAATGCGACCCCGCCCATCACGGGATATAATTTCCCACTACGGATCAGATGGATGAACTCTGTCTCATACTCTTCTGTGGTGATTTCCCGGGACGCCTCGTATTTTTCCATGAGCGTTTCTGAGGAAAGCAGTAATTTCATCTGCATTTCTTCATCCTCTAATGGGATATCCTCTATTTCCACCTGTTTCCCGCCTACCCCGCTGTACCTTTGGCATTCCAGGATCTCATCCGTCAGATTCGTTCTTATGGTTTTGATAAGGTCATCATAATCTACCCCTATCCTGTCCAATTTGTTGATGAAGATAACGGTTGGGATGTTCAGCTCGGAAAGCTTCCTGAAAAATAATCTCGTCTGCGGCTGTACGCCCTCCCTGGCCGCAATCACCAGCACCACAACATCCAGCACATGTAATACGCTTTCTACTTCGGACAAAAAATCAAAATGCCCGGGCGTGTCGATCAGGTTGATTTTCAGATTATTCCACTGGAACGATACCACCGATGACTTAATGGTCATGCCGCGCTTTTTCTCTAAGTCCATGGAATCCGTGACAGTGGTTCCGTCATCCACATTTCCCATCTTGCGGATATATCCGGCCTGAAACAGCATGCCTTCCGTCAGCGTCGTCTTGCCCGCGTCCACATGGGCAAGAATTCCCAAATTAAAAATAGAACGGTTCTTTTTCATATTCGCCATACCCTTTCCTTTTTGTTTCCAATTTTCTGAAAATGGGCGCAGAAATGCCGCAGAAAGCATCCTTTATCTGTGGGCACTTCCTGCGGCTGATTACGGGCATAAAAATAACACACCTCTTGAGTGTGCTACAACCGAAAGGCATAGTATTCACGAAAGG
>CAJUFO010000139.1 GCA_910585615.1 uncultured Acetatifactor sp. | reverse complement strand
AAAAAACTTTTTTCCGGGGATCGGGTATTCTACGGGAGGGTGCTGACGCTGGCCCTCCCCATAGCCCTGCAGAGCCTGATTACCATCGGCGTCAATATGCTGGACACCATTATGGTGGGGACCCTTGGGGAAGTGGAGCTTTCCGCCACTTCCCTGGCCAACCAGTTCATCAATATCTATCATATCTTCTGCATGGGGCTTGGCATGGGGGCATCGGTGATGGTCTCCAGGTACTGGGGGATGCGGGAGAGCGAACCGGAGAAGTCGGCACAGGCCCTGAAGAAGACCATCTGCATCATGGTGAGGCTGACTCTGGGACTGGCTCTGGCCTTTGCCATTGCCACCATCGCCATTCCGGGCGCCATCATGGGGATGTACACCACGGAAAAGGACATCATCTCCCTGGGCATCATCTACTTCCGGTATTCCGTCATCACCTATTTCTTTCTGGGGCTGTCTTTGGTCTGCACCATCGTGCTGCGCAGCGTGGGCCAGGTGCGGATGCCGCTGTATGTGTCCATGGGGGCCTTCTGCGTGAACATCGCGGCCAATTACGCCTTTATCTTCGGGAAGCTGGGGATGCCCCGGATGGGGATTGCCGGCGCTGCCCTGGGGACGCTGATTGCCAGGGTGTTCGAGGCGGGCATGATCTGCGGCTATCTGTTCTTCAAGGATAAAGCCATCGGGTTTAGGATAAGGCATCTGGGCATGAAGACAGGGGATCTGATAGGGGAGTATGTGCGCATCAGCATCCCGGTTCTGGTCAGCGACGGCATCCTGGCCATCGGCAACAACACCGTGGCCATGGTGGTGGGGCATCTGGGCGTAAACTTTGTGGCGGCCAATGCCATCACCAGCGTCACCCAGCAGATGAGCAATGTGCTGACCCAGGGAGTGGCCCAGGCAGGGGCAATCGTTACCGGACAGACCCTGGGAGAGGGGGACCGGGAGAAAGCCCTGGGCCAGGGCTACGCGTTCATGGGGCTGGGACTGGCCCTGGGGCTCTTTGCCGCTCTGGTAATCACTGTGATCAGCGGGCCGGTAATCGGTGCCTACAATGTGTCTGAGGAGACGGCGGGGGTGGCCGGACAGCTGATGGAGGCCATTGCACTGATCATGATCTTCCAGTCCACTAACAGCATCATGACCAAGGGAGTCCTAAGGGGCGGCGGAGATACCAAGATGCTGATGCTGGCGGACAATATCTTCCTGTGGGTGCTGTCCATCCCTCTGGGGCTGCTGGCAGGCTTCGCGCTGCATCTCCCGGCCTTCTGGATCTATACCTGCCTGAAATTCGACCAGATTGCCAAGACCGTGTGGTGCGTGTTCCGGCTTAGGAGCGGAAAATGGATCAAGAGAATCTCCACGGGGAAACAGGGTGGAGCAAGCGCGTGAGGGGAGGCTGGGAAGCGGCCGAAGTTCCGATGAACATGTTACGGATTCGAAACAGGGATTCGCAACAAAAGCAGACGTTTTGTAACAGGGGCCTGAAAGCCATGTTGAATCGGGCCTGAAGATTCTGAGAAAAAATTGACTCGAAAAGGAGGAAGCCTAAAATGAAGAAACAAGCCTTCAACCCGTATCTGCCGTCCTGGGAGTACATACCGGACGGTGAGCCCCATGTCTTCGGAGACAGGGTCTATGTCTATGGTTCCCATGACTTTTACAATGGATTCGTGTTCTGCATGGGGGATTATGTGTGCTGGTCCGCCCCGCTGGAGGATCTCTCGGACTGGCGCTACGAGGGCGTGATCTACCCCAGGAATGAGGATCCCCTGAACAGGGAGGGGAAAGCCTGCCTCTATGCCCCGGACGTGACGAAGGGGCCAGACGGCAGATATTATCTCTATTATGTGCTGGACAAACAGCACATCGTGTCCGTGGCCGTGTGCGATACTCCAGCGGGGCGGTATGAATTCTACGGCTATGTCCATTATCCGGACGGCGTGAGGCTGGGCGATAAGGAGGGAGACGAGCCTCAGTTCGACCCGGCGGTGCTGACGGAAGGGGCAGTGACCTATCTCTACACCGGCTTCAGCGGCAGATGGGACAAGGACCGCTCGGGCTCCATGGCGGTGGTGCTGGACGCGGACATGCTGACAGTGCTGGAAGCCCCAGTGTGCGTGGTGCCGGGCTACACCCACTGCCAGGGGAGCGGATTCGAGGGGCATTCCTTCTTCGAGGCATCCTCCATCCGGAAGATCGGGGATACCTATTACTTTGTCTACTCCTCGGAGGTGATGCATGAGCTGTGCTATGCCACAAGCAAGCATCCCAGGGAGGGGTTCGTGTACCGCGGCGTCCTGGTGAGCAACTGCGACATGCATATCGACCACGACAAGCCCGGCGACCTGCCCATGGCCTACGGGGCCAACAACCACGGGGGCCTGGTGGGGATAAACGGCCAGTGGTATATTTTTTATCACAGGCACACTAACGGCACCTGGTACAGCAGACAGGGGTGCGCGGAGAAACTGACGCTCTCGGCGGACGGGAGCTTTGCCCAGGCGGAGCTCACATCCTGCGGCTTGAACGGCGGGCCCCTTGCGGGAAAGGGAGAGTATCCGGCCCATATCGTGTGCCGCCTGTTCACGGATGAGCCCACGGGCCATGTGGGCGGCGACAAGCAGCCCAGGGTGATGCAGGACGGCAGGGACGGGGACGAGGAGCCCGGGTACATCGCCAATATCACGGATTCGGCCACGGCGGGATTCAAATACTTTGACATGCAGGGCGTGACGAAGATCCGCGTCACGGTGCGAGGCTATGCGGACGGCGCTTTTGAGGTGCGGACGAAATGGGACGGGGAAGTCCTGGCCCGGATCCCGGTGGTGTACACCAATGTGTGGGAGGACTATGAGGCGGACATCGAAATGCCGGACGGGGTACAGGCGCTGTATTTTACCTACAGAGGACAGGGGAAAGCCAGCCTGCTGTCCTTCGCGCTGCTGTGATATGGAAAAGCCCCGGAGCCGGAGGGGCTGTAGATTGTAAGGCTCCGGGGCGGAAACCGCAGACCTGGACAAGGCGGAATCCCAAGGGGAAGAAAGGATGTACCAGAATGGAATATATTTATGAAATGCCAGCCGAAATGACGGCGGAAAATGAAAAGCGGGGAGAGGTCAGGAAGTTTTCCTATGACACACAGACCTATGAGGGGGACGCCAGCCATCCCATGCACAAGGAAGCCTGGGTGTACCTTCCCTGCGGCTACGATGAAAGCCGGAAGTACAATGTGCTGTACCTCCTCCACGGAGGCGGGGCGAATCAGGACTGGTGGTTCAAGGACTACCCGGATACCGTGACCATCCTTGACAATATGATGGCGAAGAAAATCTGCGAGCCCTGCATCATTGTCACTCCCACCTATTACCGGGGCGAGGAGGCAGACAAGGACATGGACATCACGGAGCATTTCCGGTATGAGCTGCGCCGGGACTTGATTCCCGCCGTGGAGAGCGCTTTCTCCACCTGGACAGAGGGCGATGTCAGTGAGGAAAATCTGGTGAAGACCCGGAGCCACCGGGCGTTCGCAGGGCTGTCCCTGGGTTCCATGACCACTTACCGGGCTGCTTTTTACAATAATTTCGCCCTGTTCTCCTGGTACGGGCCTTTCTCCGGCTGCTGCGGCCCCCAGGGCGAGCGGGATCCCGAGGTGGAGCGCATCAGGAAGACCCTGGCGGAGGGAGAGGCCAGGGGGCTGAAGCTGGATTACCTGTTCTGCTGCAACGGGGACAAGGACATTGCCTACCCGGAGCATAAGGAAATCATGGAGAAGGCGGAGCAGGCCTGCCCTCAACTTGTCAGGGGGAAGAACTACGACTTCTACACCATCCCTGGAGGAGTCCATGATATGAAGGCATGGCAGCTTCATCTGTACCACGCCCTGCAGATTTTCTTCTGCTGAGGGCGGAAGCAGGGTTTTCGGTGAAAGGGAAGTTGTTTCAAATCAGGCGGTATCGCCCCGGTTACAAGGGCTGTACCGCCTTTTTTGCACGAAAAAATTCAAATCTACACAATAGATTCATATTACGCTGTTATAATTACAGTCAGAGGTGCGCTATGAGTAAAATTTTAATTGTTGAGGACAATCTATCCATACAGGCATTGCTGCATGACTTTATACAGGAAGCCGGATATCGTGTGGTGCTGGCGGCTGACGGCGGCGATATCAAAAAAATGCTTAAGACCAAGTCCGCTGAACTTGCGGCCAGCCTATCTACCGAAAATATGAAGCTGTCGCCCTGTGATATTTATATGATTGATATTTGCCACAACGGAACGGCAATCACCGCCGCTCTCTCTTCTCAAAGAACCGGTCAATTTCCCTTTTCACGGATTCTGCGGAGAGGGATTTGGACAGATAGCCCTCAGGCTTTAAGGAGATAGCTTTTTCCACGCTCGCCCTGTCCACCCGACAGGTGAGGAAGATGACGGGGATATCCGCGAATTCCTTTTCCGAGCGGATCATCTCCAGCATCTGGCCTCCGTTGCAGACGGGCATCTCGTAATCCAGCAGCACCAGATCCGGCCGGGCAAGGGTGATGCTTCGGATGGCGGACATGCTGGAATCTGCCGTCAGCACCTCATAATCCCGACCCAGCAGGTCGAGCATGGCTCTGCGCATGAAGTCCGAGTCGTCCACTACCAGTATCTTTCGGCGGTCTGCTTCGGCTTCCACGGCACTGTCGGGACAGGGATGCGGCAGGGGATCGTCAAGGCGCAGACGGCTTTCAAGCGCAGCGACAGCGTCCTTAGCGACCGCCGTGATGCCGTCCCCGGAAAGGGGCATGTGGGAAGCGGCCATGCAATAAGCGAAGTATCCTTTGCCTGTGTCGAAGAGGAAGCTGAACTGGGGGCTCAGCCTCTCGTACATCCTGTAGAACTGCTCATAGGTCAGAATCTGTTCCTCCTTCAGAACAAGAGGCTTCAGTGACGGAAAATACCGCCTGACGCGCTCTACAAGCTGCGTTGCCGCATAGCTGGCCACATTGGACAGCATCATGGCCGTGGTTTCCGATTTCGATGATACGGCATTGCCGATGATGCTGCCGACAAGCTGCTCCTCGAAAAGCAGGAGGAATTCCCAGCTCTTTTTCTCTCCGTCGCTATAGACCAGCCGACAGCAGATGCCTCTGCCGAATTGCTCCCCGGCATAATAATTGCTGATCAACTGGGGATTCAACCGGAACATGCTGTGTAGAATGCTGGCTACGGTCTGCCCCATCATGGCCTGTTCCTCCTCCGGCAGCAGGTTTTCCCAGTGCATGACGGGCTCGCCGCTTACGATCATATGATCCTCGATCATGGTATGCGCAATCAGCCAGCCGGCGCACACACCCAGGAAATGGTGGATGGAGGTGGCGGAGAATCCCGTCATCTCCAGCTCGCTTTCAAGGGCAGGGAGCATCCGCTCTCGGAAATCCTTATGGATGCGCCTGTGGGCCCTGAGCCCCGGGTAATCTATGGAATCCATATAGGCCTCCTCGTCCGAGAAATGCTGGATAGCGTGATCCTTGAAGTACTTTATCGCCTCCTGGCAGGCAAAGTGGCTTTTCTCCGCCCTATTCCCGAAGTCGAACAGCTTGCCCAGAATGCCGAAGAGCTTTTTGTGCTCCCTGTCGATGATTTCAACCCCTATATTATACCGTTCATCCCATACCAAACGATTTCCCATATCTTCCTCCTCTAAGTGAGCGACTATATTCTGTCTTCACATGAAATTCCCGGCTGTCGCATATGCTTTTCCATATTCTCTGTGCAGTATCGGGTCATTTGTACATTTTATTCCATGGTCTGAGAAAATGTTCCAGGATATGACATTTTTCGGCTCCATGTATTGCGCTGTTTTCCTGTTCCAAAAGGATTGCTGCATGGCGGCGGAGAAATTGGCATCCGGAATTATAAAAAGTTTTGGAATTCATCAATTTCCTCTTGCCAAAAGAGGATAGTTGTGATAAAATATTCTTCGTTAGGTTGTCAGTTGGATAGGAAGTAAATTGATTTAAGGAACGGTTGTTGATGGTTCCGGATTTGTTGGGGAGCCAGATGAGATAAGGTTCATTAGTACAACCGGAAAGGCATGTTTGAGACGGCTCCATGGTCAAGCGGTTAAGACATCGCCCTTTCACGGCGGTAACACGGGTTC
>CAJUFO010000138.1 GCA_910585615.1 uncultured Acetatifactor sp. | reverse complement strand
GGATGTGGAAGTGCCCCTGCCGGATTATGTATCGGGAGAGAATGTGGAGGTGTACGGCACATACGAAGGCGTGGACAATGCGCTGTATACCGGTGAAGGTTCTTCCGTCACATGGGAGGTGGAGATACCGGAGAGCGGACTCTACAATGTCTGTCTGGAGTACATGACGGTGGAATCCAGGGGCGTTGCCATTGAGAGGGCGCTTTACATAAACGGGGAGCTGCCCTTCGACGATGCGGCCAATATAGCTTTTTCCAGGCTATGGCAGGACGGGGGCGAAGTCAGGGTGGACAATCAGGGCAACGAGATCCGGCCCACCCAGGTGGAGACATATGAATGGCAGAGCGCTTACTGCCGGGACGACATGGGCTACATCGCCGGACCCTATGAATTCTATCTGGAAAAAGGCAAGAACGAGATCACCCTGGAGGCAGTGAACGAACCCATGGTCATCGGGCGATTAAAGCTTGCCGCCGTGAAGGGCGCCCCGTCCTACGAGGAATACCTGGAGGCGCAGAGCGGCAGCAAAGCCTTGGGCGAGGGGCTGACCTACAGACAGGTAGTGCAGGGGGAGGACGCCGCGTTGCGGTCAGAGTCTTCCCTGTATGCAAAGTATGACAGGTCTTCTCCTACCACACAGCCCAACAGTGTCACCCAAACGATCCTGAACTATACCGGCGGAGATGCCTGGAGCAGCCCGGGACAATGGATTCAGTGGGAATTTGAAGTGCCGGAAGACGGGTTTTACCATATCACGGTGAAGGGGCGCCAAAATTACTCCAGAGGGAGTGTTTCCGCCAGAAGCCTGTACATAGACGGAGAGATTCCTTTTGAGGAAGTGAGCGAGATCTCCTTTGAATACGATAATGACTGGAACTGCATGACGCTGAGCAGCGAGGAAGGCGAGCCTTACCGCTTCTGGCTCAGCGCCGGGGCGCACACGTTAAAGCTGGAGGCGACACTTGGACAGTTGGGGGGGACGCTGGAGGAACTGGAGGACTCCACCTACCGGCTGAACCAGATGTATCGGAAGCTTCTGGTCTACACGGGAGCCACGCCTGACAAATACAGGGACTACAATCTGCATCAGGTATACCCTGAAATCATCGAAGCCATGTCCCTGGAATCCAAAAGGCTGTACAAAGTGGTGGACGAGATGGTTCTCCTGACCGGCCAGAAAGCAGACAAGATTGCCACCGCCCAGACGCTGGCGCAGCAGCTGGAGCGTTTTGTGGAGAAACCGGAAAAAATCACTTTGGAGTTCACTACCTTTAAGGACAACATCACAGCCCTTGGCACGGCGGTCCTGGGGATGAGCGAGACCAAACTGGATGTGGACTATCTCGTGATCAGCGGAGAAGACGCGAAGGTGGAAAAGGACAAGGCGGGGGTCTTTGCCAAGGCATGGCATGAGGTCAAGTCTTTTGTCGCTTCCTTCGTGGTTGACTACGATGCTGTGGGAGATGTGTACGATGAGAGGGAAGCAGAAGACGTGGTGAAGGTGTGGGTGCTCACCGGACGGGACCAGGGCACCATCCTCAAGAATATGGTGGACGATTCCTTCACGCCCCAGACAGGCGTGAAGGTGAATGTGGAAATTGTGGGGGCGGATGCCCTGCTCAGCGCGGTGGTCGCGGGACGCGGGCCCAATGTGGTGCTTTCCATCGGGGCGGATCAGCCGGTGAATTACGCGCTGAGGAACGCGGTGGAAGACCTGTCCCAGTTTGCGGATCTGGAGGAAGTGCTTTCCCAGTATTCGGAGAGCTCTTACGAACAGTACCGACTGGGGGACAGCATCTATGCCATTCCCGAGACCCAGATGTTCAACGTGATGTTCTACCGGAAGGACATTCTGGAGGAACTGGAGCTGGAGATACCCCAGACATGGCAGGAGCTGATAGAGATGCTCCCCACCATCCAGGGCAACAATATGTCCGTGGGGATTCCCTCCGCAGGGGGAACCAGCAGCGGGACTGCCGCCACGGCCACTACTTCCGGGGATCTCTCCATGTATTTCAGCCTTCTGTTCCAGTACGGCGGAGATCTCTATAATGAAGCAGGCACGGAAACCGTCGTGAACAACGAAGCGGGGGTGGAGGCTTTCTCAGATTACGTCAAATACTTTACGGATTATGGGATTCCTACGATATACGACTTTGTAAGCCGTTTCCGTTCCGGCGAGATGCCCATCGGCATAGCGAACTATACCACATACAACACACTGATGGTGTCGGCTCCGGAGATCAGGGGATTGTGGGATTTCACGCTGATTCCCGGCACGGAGATCAGGGACGGGGAGGGAAAGAGCCATATTGACCGCTCCGATTTCATCACCGGCTCCGCCACCATGATGGTCAGGACGAAAGATGACGGAGTGCGGCAGAATGCCTGGGAATTCATGAAATGGTGGGCTTCCTCCGATGTCCAGGTGCGGTTCGGCCGTGAGATAGAAGCGCTGCTCGGCTCTTCGGCCAGGTACGCCACCGCCAACCGGGATGCGTTCAGCCAGCTTGCCTGGAATGCGGACGACATCAGGGTGCTGATGGAGCAGTGGCAGTCCACGGTGGGAATCAGGGAGGTGCCCGGCGGATACTACACGGGCCGATATATCACCAATGCATTGCGCAAGGTAATCAATGATAAGGACGACCCCAGGGAGACCATACTGGATTATTCCATTACCATTGACGAGGAGATAACCAAGAAGCGGAAAGAATTCGGAATGCAGACGGAGTGAGGAGGGGCAGCATGAAAGAATACATTAGAAAATATATCCTGCTTCGCAGGCATAATTTCCAGGTGTCTGTGAAGAAAGCAAAGAGAAGCAAGATGTGCTACGCGTTTCTGGCACCTTATGCGCTGATATTTACGCTGTTCTACATTTTGCCGGTGGTGACATCCATATTTTTCAGCTTTACCTATTACAACATTCTGGAGAGTCCAAGGTTCATCGGGCTCCAGAATTACATCAGCCTGATTCTGGAGGATGAAATCTTCCTGACGGGGGTGAAGAACACCTTCCTGATCGCGGTGATCACGGGACCGCTTGGATATATCGCCTCTTTCCTGTTCGCCTGGCTGATCAACGAGCTGCCCAGATGGATCCGCACCATAGCGGTCATCGTGTTCTACGCGCCCTCTATAGCGGGCAATGTGTTCGTGATCTTTTCCATTTTCTTCCGGGGCGACGCTTACGGATATGTGAATGCCTTCCTGATGGACGTGGGGATCATCGACGCGCCCATCCTATGGCTCATCGATCCCAAGTATATGCTGAACATCTGCATGATCGTCATCCTGTGGATGAGCCTGGGACAGGGCTTCCTCTCCTTTGTGGCCGGCCTCCAGGGTGTGGACAGATCCCAATATGAGGCCGGGTACATGGACGGGGTGAAGAACCGTTGGCAGGAGCTGTGGTATATCACGCTTCCCAATATGAAGCCCATGCTGATGTTCGGCGCGGTCATGGCTATCACCCAGGCTTTCGGCGTCTGTGACGTGACCATGGCGCTGTGCGGCTATCCCAGTACGGATTACGCCGGACGTACCGTAGTGACGCATCTGTTTGACTATGGTTATTCCAGGTTTGAGATGGGGTATGCGTCGGCGATAGCGACTTTACTGTTCCTTGTGATGATTCTGTGCAACAAAGCGATTCAAAGTCTGCTGAGGAGAGTGGGGACCTGATATGAGTAAGAGAATAAGAGTACAAAACGCACAAACGATTCCGCGCCGCAGGGTGCTGAAACTGAAAAAGAGACAGCCGAACCGTTCCCGGGTGGGGGACTTCTTTCTCTACCTGTTTCTCCTGGGAATGGCTGCGCTGATGATTTTTCCGCTGGTGTTTGCCGTCAGCAGCGCCCTGAAGCCTCTGGATGAGCTGTTCATGTTTCCGCCGAAGATATTTGCCCAGAATCCTACCATGGACAATTTCTCGGATCTGTTCGTCACTATGGGGAAATCCTGGGTCACCTTTTCCAGGTACATATTCAACACGGCGTTCATCACGGTGGTGGGCACTGCGGGGCATCTGATCATCGCTTCCATGGGGGCCTTCGTCCTGGCGAAGTATGATTTTCCCGGGGGCAGGACATTCTTCAATATCGTAGTGGTGGCACTGATGTTCAACGGCTATGTGACGGCTATCCCCAACTACCTGATCATCAATGCCCTGGGGTGGGTGGATACCTATTGGGCCATCATCATTCCCGCCTTTGCGGCACCCATAGGGCTGTTCCTGATGAAGCAGTTCATGGAGGGGCTTCCCATGTCCCTGGTGGAAGCGGCCAAGATTGACGGGGCCAACGAGTGGAAGATATTTTTCACCATTGTCATGCCCAATGTAAAGCCGGCATGGCTGACCATGATCATTTTCTCCGTACAGAGCCTCTGGAATAACAAGGCGGCTACCTTCATCTATTCCGAGGAAAAGAAGACGCTGGTGTATGCGCTGCAGCAGATTCAGAGCGGCGGCATCGCCAGGACTGGCCAGGCAGCGGCGGTTACGGTGATCGTCATGCTTGTCCCCATCCTCATCTTTGTGCTGTCGGAAAGCCAGATACTGGAGACCATGGCAAGCTCCGGCCTGAAGGACTAAGCAGAAGGACGAGAAAGGAAGAGGAGAGTTTCTATGAAAGTTTCTATGAAAAAGACTTTGAAAAGAGTTGGCGTCCTGGCGGCCGGCATCCTCCTGCTTGCGGGCCCCTGCGCGACGGTATCTGCGGAAACGGGTTATACCTATAATTATGACTATTGGGGGGACGTCCAGTACTCGCCGGATGCCTACAGGGTGGTAGGCGTCTACACCGCGGTGGAGATGGGGCTGGAGAAAAGGCTCAATCTTCCGGAGGGCCTGTTTGTCCACGGGGATATGGTCTATATCTGCGACACGGGCAACAACCGGATTGTGGAGCTGCGCCGGACAGGCGAAGAAAAACTGGAAGTGAGCAGGATTATTGAGGAGTTTCAGGGAAATGTGGAAAACAGAACGTTTGCCTCCCCCACGGACATCGCGGTGACGGATGAGGGCTATCTCTATATCTGTGACAAGAATAATGAGCGAATCCTGAAACTGGATATGGATCTGAATTATG
This sequence comes from uncultured Acetatifactor sp., assembly GCA_910585615.1. Lineage (GTDB taxonomy): Bacteria > Bacillota > Clostridia > Lachnospirales > Lachnospiraceae > Acetatifactor. The sequence continues at coordinate 1,119 of CAJUFO010000138.1, read as the reverse complement.
TGATGGAATTTACCAAGCCCGCGGACGCGAATTTTGACCAGAGCATGAGCTTTCTGCCCGATAAGCTCACGGTGGACGGTGCCGGGCGGGTGTACTGCGTGGCTGTGAACGTGAACAAGGGCCTGGTGAAATATGAGGCGGACGGGGAGTTCTCCGGGTTTGTGGGGGCCACTCCTGTCACCTACGACTGGCAGGATTATATCTGGAAGAAGCTTGCCACCAAGGAGCAGAGGGCGCAGATGGAGTCTTTTGTCCCCACGGAGTACGATAACCTGTACATGGATCACGAGGGCTTTATCTACGCGGTCACCACAAACGTATCCACGGCAGACCTGGACAGCGGGGATGCCAAGCCTATCCGAAGGCTGAACCTGATGGGAAACGACATCCTGATTCAGAACGGCAACTGGTATGTCATCGGTGACCTGTACTGGGGAGAAGCCGGCGGCTATAAGGGACCGTCCCTGATGACGGACATCACGGCCTTCGACAATGATGTATATGTGAGCCTGGACAAAGTAAGGGGCAGGCTCTTTGCCTATGACGACCAGGGCAGGATGCTCTACGCCTTCGGCGGAAGCGGCAACATGGACGGGTATTTCAGGCAGCCTGCCGCCATCGATCATATGGGGCAGGACCTGCTGGTATTGGACGCCCTGGACAACAGCGTGACGCTGTTTGCGCCTACGGAATTCGGCAGCCTGATCTTCCAGGCAATAGACCAGTTCCAGGCCGGCGATTACGCCGGCTCCGGCGAGACCTGGCGGAAAGTCATGGCGCTGAACGGGAATTACGACCTTGCTTACATCGGCATCGGCAGGGCCCTGGTCCGCCAGAAGGAGTACAGGGAGGCAATGGATTACTTCGAACTGAAGTTCGATGACGACAACTATTCCCGGGCGTTCAAGCAATACCGCAAGGAGTGGGTGGAGGATCATATCGTATGGATTTTCCTGGCTGTGTTTATAGTGCTGGTGCTGCCTCTTGGCGTGGGCAGGGCCAGGAAGATCAAGAACGAAATCGATACGGCTGATATTTTCCGGCAGTGACGGACAAAAGGGAGGTAAATATGGCAACTGCAAATTTGAAACTTGAAACAGCATCTGCCCCGTCCGGTGC
>CAJUFO010000137.1 GCA_910585615.1 uncultured Acetatifactor sp. | reverse complement strand
CGTCCGTCAGGGCAGAAAAATCGGGCGCAATGAGCCCTGTCCCTGTGGGAGCGGCAGGAAATATAAGAATTGCTGTGGAAAAGGGAGGTAGCCTGTTGGGATTGGCTGGGATATGGTAGCCCGGACAGGTAGCCCGGACATGAAAAAATACTTGCAGAATGACCGAATTTATGATAAAATGTTCAATTAGGAAGACCTATACCCAGAGCATGTACCAACCCCATATACAAAAGATAAGATGGGTATGTTCTTCCGACAGGAAAAGGCAGGGAACATAGTACACTGCCTTTTTTGTGTTACAAAATAGTGCCCCAGGACAGCAGCCGCTGCGGCAGGAGGACATATGCGCATGCACAGACTCATTATGCTGAAATACATCCCCGACAAGACAATGGGCATAGACATGAAACTGACCGGCCGCAGGCTGAAAAGCCTCTGCGACAGGCGTGAAATCACGGTAAAGACAATCCAAAAGGAGTTGTACATCGGCTCCTTCCAGTCCGTCTACGCCTGGTTTGCGGGGAAGACCCTGCCAAGTCTGGACAATATGTACCGCCTCAGCAGGCTCCTGCGTGTCCCCATGGACGAGATGATAGTAGATATGGCGGGGGAGTGCTGGGTTCCGCTGGAATTGGAGAGCACGGAGACCGAAAGTGCGAACGGCCGTATTTTTGTATATGCTAACAGATTATATATGTAGCGATTAAATCTTGCCAAAAACCGGATAAACGGCATGACTGGCTGTGCTATGCGACTGGCAAGAATTAAATGCCGTTTATATAGAAGAACTGGCGGGCTGAGAGGCCCGCCTTTCAGTTGTAAACTGAATGACATCCTCTGTGGGCTTATCTATAATAAAAGGGAACAGTCGGCAGAAGCCTGCCGCAGCACCTATAAACCAAGGAGGACACAGGATGAAGATTAGGACGGACTATGTGACAAATTCCAGTAGCAGCAGTTTTATCATTGCCAGAAGGGAGGCTCTGTCGCAACGCCAGAAGGACGCTATAGTAGATTTCGTAGTGTCCAGGATGCTGGGCGAGAAGGTGGCTTCCTCTCGGGAAGAACTGGACGGATATGCCCGGGAGTATGGAATCAATGACGAGAAGCGGACACGGATGCAGACAGGAATCGACCAGGGGCTGTCCATATATTCCGGCTATGTCTCCTTTGAGGAGGGGAATGAGATTGAATATCTGATGAAAGGCCTGTGGAAAGCCCTGGAGAAAGCGGATTCCGAATCTTTTGCGGGCATCGACACCTCACTGGATTATTGACGGCGGTGCTAAGATGGAGAAAAACAGTCTGCACCATATCAGAGGAAAACGATATCCATACCTTTCAGCGTTCGATGAGGATACGGGCCTGTACTTTAGGACAGGAATATTAAAAGACGGAAAGGATACGGGCATCGACCCGTTCAGGGCAGACTTCCCGGAGCTTTTGGACGTCGGCATCATGGGGAGCTGCAGCCACGGGGAAAGCGGATTGTGCCAGAAAGCAGGAATCGACTGCTATCAGAGCGGGCCGCAAATCCGCCAGAACCATATGTCCCTGGATGATTTCAGACGGATTGTGGAGGAATGCCGGGGGAGGACATACCAGTTTGCTCTGGGCGGCAGAGGAGACCCCGACCAGCATCCGGATTTCGCGGAAATGCTGGCGTATAGCCGCCGCCATGGGATTGTGCCTAATTTTACGACTTCTGGACTGGGAATGACGTCCGGTATAGCAGAGCTGTGCCGCAAATATTGTGGGGCAGTTGCGGTAAGCTGGTATCGGAGCCGTTATACAGACAGGGCGATAGACATCCTGCTTCAGGCCGGTGTCAGGACGAATGTCCATTATGTGCTGGACACGAGGACATTGAAAGAAGCGGTCCGGCTTTTGAAAGAGGACGAATTTCCCAAAGGCATCAATGCGGTGGTCTTTCTGCTGTATAAGCCCGTAGGGCTGGGGACAAGGGAATATATCATAACGGAAAGGACCGAACATCTGAAAGAATTCTTTGCGTTGATTGACAGAGGAGGGTATCCCTTTAAAATAGGATTCGACTCATGTACGGTACCCGGCCTGCTTCGGTACTCAAAGGCCACCGACCCGGCAAGCATTGATACATGCGAGGGTGGCCGGTGGTCAGCTTACATCACGCCGGATATGCAGATGCTTCCCTGCAGCTTTGACAATCAGCAGATGCACTGGGCAATGGATTTACGGAAACATACGATTGAGGAGGCGTGGAACAGCCAACGCTTTAGCGAATTCCGCAAAATCATGGCAGACGCGTGCCCTGAGTGCGACAAAAGGGAAAGCTGCATGGGAGGTTGCCCTATCTGCCCGGAAATCGTATTGTGCGGACAGACATCTCGAAGACAGATATACCAATATACGGAAAGCGGATACACCGAAGCCCGATACATTGAAACATTGAATACAGAACAAGGAGAAAAGCAGACATGAAGATACGGACAGATTTTGTTGCCAATTCGAGCTCCAGCAGTTTCATACTTGCCAGGAAAGGCGCTCTGACAGAGCAGCAGAAAGCGGCAATCATCGCATACGTGGAGGAGAACTTGTTGGGCCAGCGTGTAGAGACGCTTGAGCAGCTGCGGGAATTCGCGGATAAGAACGGATTCAGCGAGGATGGAGAGCTCTTCAGGGAAGCCCGGGAATATCTGGAGAAAGGCTATGTCATAAGCGGCGATACGATTGACTTTGAATGCATGTTCGGAGAAGAATATGTGGATGTGCTGCACGGGATCTGGAAGGTCCTGGAGAAGAATGGAGATGGGAACTTTGTAGGCATTGATGTAGACTTGACATATTGAGCCAGAAGCAGATAAGTACCCAGGATCGGATATAACCACAGACAGGGCATCGCCCAGACAGAAAAAATCGCGCCCTGGGCAGTGCATAATCTCCCCCATCTCCGCAGACCCTAATAGGACACCAACCCTGCAGAGGTCTGCCGATGAAAAACCGAACACCCCCAGCCAACCGTATACCCCGCCTCCTGCTGGGCGCCCTGAGCACCCTGGCCGCCCTCACCGCCGCCCTTGCGCTCTGGACTGCCCGGGCGGAGGCCTTTGCCCACTACGCGCCGGAATGCGGGCAGGAGAATCTGCTGCCCCTTCTCCGGAAGGAAAACCTGACCGAAGCCGACTACGTCCTCGTCTTCCACCAGACAGGCCTGGCCAGGCCCGGCGTAGACCAGCTCTATGCCTCCGGCAGACAGCAGGAGCTCCTGGGCCTCCAGCAGAGGTTCTTCGCCGATGCCGAGGTGGAGTGCAGCCACAGCAACCTGTTCACCCGCAGCGAGAGATTGACGAATTTCCGCTCATTAGTCTATGATGTTGACTTTCTCCCTACGGTCCAGGACGGGGACATCCTCATCACCTTCAACGGCCATGTCTTTGGCTGGCGCAGCGGCCATGCCGCCATCGTGGTGGACGCCGAAGAACGCCTGACGCTGGAGGCCATCATGCCGGGCTGCGATTCCGGAATCTGCGGCCTGGAGAGCTGGGAGGAATACCCCGGCTTCGCCCTGCTCCGGCTGAAAGGCGCCTCCGCGCAGGAGCGGCGGCAGATTGCAGCGTATGCCAGAGAGCACCTGACCGGCCTGCCCTACAGCCTTACGGCCTTTACTGAAAGCGGCGGAGCAGATGCGGGGACGATGCCTCTTTCCGGCACCCAATGCGCCCACCTGGTCTGGTACGCCTACCATCAATTCGGCTACGACCTGGACAGCAACGGAGGATTCGTGGTCACGCCGGACGACCTGTACCACAGCAGCCTCCTGGAGCTTGTCCAGATTTATGGCCTGCCTCCCAATTCTTAAGAAAATCTAAAATATGCATATTTCTTTATTAATTTTGCATATACCCCTTGAAAAAGCATACGGAAAATCGTATATTAATATCATACACTTGATTTGATGCTTGATATGGAGGAAGGAAATGACAAAAGCGGAAATTTTAAAGAAAGAAATTTTGGGGCAGTATCGCAGCGTGCGCCAGTTCGCACTGGAGATGAACATACCTTACAGCACCCTGGTGACGGCATTGGAGCGCGGCATCGAAGGCATGGCCTATGGGACCGTCATCAAGATGTGCGACAAGCTGAGCCTGAACCCGGTGGATTTCTCTTCTTTGGAGAGGGACACGTCTCTGGGGGCGCAGCTGTTGGAGAACCGAGTGATGCAGAATTATGTGAAGCTGAATCAGGCAGGCAGGGACAAAGTGCTGGAGTTGATGGATGACTTCGTACAGATTGACAGGTATAAGGCAAAGGGGAAAAAGACCAAGTAAGATAAGTAGTCGGTATAGACAGTCAGGTAATCGGGTAGTCAGATAGTCAAGCAAGGCAAGTGGTATGAAAAGGGAGTATCGCGAATGATACTCCCTTCTTTGGCGCCAATAAATCAGACGCTAGAAATAGCCATCGAACATCATGCCTGTGTACGCGCTTGTGATGTAGGGATTGGGGTAATTGTGCCCCGGGTTCTTGTAGGCCACCATGACCTTCTCCACATAGTCCATGGGATTCAGGGATACCTGGTCGCTCTTGCGCAGGAGCATGTTGGAGAAACTCTTCAGGGAACCGAAGGTCTCGTTGATGTCCTGGGTCCCGGCGGCAGTCTCCCGCAGCGTGTCCCTGTCGATGTCAAGCGTCCCGTCCTCCGCCAGGTTCAGGCCCATGGTCTCCAGGGAGCTGCCATATACGGAGGCAATCCCCTTCATCTCCCTGATCAGCTGCCTGCTCCTGGTCTGGGTCTCCAGATAGGAAGAGGCGGCCCTGACGAAATCATTGTATCCGCCCACCAGATGGAACACGTTGTCGGTGAGGGACTCCACGTCTGTCTTCAGGCCGATCTTCGTGGGCTGCCCCTCGGGGCTGATTCCGGTCAGGCGGATGTCGAACAGCTGTCCCAGGGTCAGATGGTTGGACTGGGAGGTGAGCTCTTCGCCGTCCACAGAGAAGCTTGCGTTGGACGCGTCCCGGCTGGTATAGTCCAGCCCCAGGTATTCCACCGCCCCGTGGGTCTTGCTGGTATGGTCGTCGCTGACAGCGAATATATAGTCCCTGCCCGGAGCCAGCCCTGTGGCCTCTGAGGTCAGCCGCAGAGAGGTGCGCCCTTCCGATTCCGCCAGGGAAGCCCGCAGGCCGATGTCGGAATTGTTGATCAGGCGGACCAGGCGCTCCTGGACCTGCTGGTTGGTCTCGCCCTCCCCCACCGAGAACTGGAACTCATAGTTCATGTCGTTGATGTTCACGTCGAAGGAATAGGTATCCGGCGGCAGCGCCGCACGGCCGTTGCCCTGCAGGAACAGCCCCAGGTTCTCCTGGGTGGTGGCGAGCGCATGCACCTCAAGCTGGAAATCCGGCACCTCCGTCTTGGACTCCTCGGAACCCACATATACGGCGGTGGCTACGCCCTCGTCGGTGGAATAGGCGCTCTTCTTGCGGAACAGCCCATCCTTCTCCAGCCCCCCGAGCTGCGCGATGGTATTGCGCAGTCCTCTGGCGTTTTCCTTCAGATTCACAGCGTACTGCTGCGTATCCTTGCTGGTAGTGGGAAGATACCAGGGTTCGTCTTTATTTAATTTGACAATGGAGTTGTATACGCTGCGGAGCTCGCTCTTCTTGTGGGTATCGTACTTGGTCAGGGGCTTCGGCGCGTAAGTGCTGACATAATTATTATATACTGTATTTAAGACGGGTCCCATTGTCAGGCCTCCTTTCCTCACAGGTATCCATTCTGGCAATCCGTTGCCATTTTTTATAATATCGGACAGAACCTGCGTTTTTTTAATAGCATACCTGTTAAATTCTGCATAAAATCCTGAAAAACAGGAGACGGGGCCCAGGAGGCGCGGCCGCCGCTATAGACACGGCGGAAAAACTCCCGATGGCACGGCGAAATGACCCGGCGGGACCTAGGCGGGGCCTATGCGGCGAAACGCGAAAAAACAGTTGACGCGGCCCGATTTCTATGATATAGTAAGGAAACGAGATAAGGTTTTAGGTCTTTTTTTTATGCTTAAAATTTTTTAAGCCGAGCAAAATAAGATGGCGAGTCTAAAGAACATGTGGAGGTAGCGAAATGCGTACAAAAATCACATTGGCCTGCACCGAGTGCAAGCAGCGTAACTACAATACTACCAAGGAGAAGAAGAACCATCCCGAGAGAATGGAAATCAAGAAGTACTGCAGGTTCTGCAGGAAGCATACGCTGCACAAGGAAACCAAATAAGAGCCGGGCGGCCGCGTGGGATCCTATCCTGCGCGCAAGACGCATTATGGATGCGC
>CAJUFO010000136.1 GCA_910585615.1 uncultured Acetatifactor sp. | reverse complement strand
AGAATAAGTCTATAGCCTGTTCTGACTGGCTATAAACTTATTATACGAGGAGGAACCGTCATGAGAAGGAACAGTCGAGGAGGTAAACCGTGAGGAGTAAGACCAAATGGGCCCTGGCTATGGGAATCTGCGGAATATTGATTTTGCTGACCGCTTTTGCGCTGAAGGGCATTCTGCCGAACAAGGCAGGCGGAATCCTGTTCGGCCTGGGAAGCATGCTGGCCGCCCTGGGCTGCGTGAGATTCCTGCTTGGACGGTTCGAGGAGCGCAATCCCGGACAGGCCAGGATGAACGAAATCGAGGCAAAGGATGAGCGCAACGAGGCCATCCGCTGCCGGGCACAGGCAGGAGCCGGAACCGCCCTGCAATGGGCCGTCATGGGAATCGCCTGGATTTCCATCCTGACAGACGGGCCCCTGTGGGTCACCCTGGCTATGGTGGGAGCATTCGGCGCAAAGGCGCTGCTGGAATTCGCCCTGGCGGAATACTATCGCCGCAGGATGTGACTGCGGACAAAAAGGAGAAGCTTATCTATGAAATTCATCATCGAACATCTGTCCAAACACTATGAGAAAAAGGAAGTCCTGCGGGACATCGACTTCACCTTCGAGGAGGGGAAAATCTACGGCCTGCTGGGCCGCAACGGCGCGGGCAAGACCACGCTGTTCAACTGCATCAACCGGGATGTCAAGGCGGACGGCGGCGAATTCTTCCTGGAAACGGACACGGGGCGGCGGAGCCTTGTGGCAGAGGACATCGGATATGTGCTCTCCACGCCTACCGTACCGGAATTCCTCACGGGAAGGGAATTCCTGAAGTTTTTCATAGACATCAACGAGAAGACCATCGGGCAGCCCAGGCCCCTGGACGAGTATTTCGCGTTCATGGGCATCGCCCCGGAGGACAGGGACAAGCTGCTGAAGGACTATTCCCACGGCATGAAGAACAAGATGCAGATGCTGGTGAACATCATCGCCAGGCCCAACATCTTGCTGCTGGACGAACCGCTGACCTCCCTGGACGTGGTGGTGGCGGAGGAGATGAAGGAGGTCCTGCGCTCCTTAAAGCAGGGCCGCATCACGATTTTCTCCACCCATCTCCTGGATCTGGCCCTGGATTTGTGCGACGAGATCATCCTGCTGAACCACGGGGAGCTGGAGGTGGTGGAGAAAAGCCACCTGGACGGCCAGGAGTTCCGGGAGAAGATCATCGCGGCCCTGCGGGAGCAGGCATAGGAGGTATTCGCTTGAAAAAAACATTTATCTTATCCTTTTCCCTGAAAAATACATACCGGGTGAACGGTATCCTGTACTCCCTGAAACAGATTCCCCTGGTGAAGAGGCTCCTGCCGGAGGCCCTGTACGGGGTGTGGGGGCTTAAGATATTCGCCAATATACTCTCGGCGATTTGGGAGGTGGTCTCCGTGTTCCTGGGGAAGGGCCTGTACCTGCTTTTGATGGTCTTTCTGCCTGGCCTACTGTACGACGGGCTCCCCGGAGAGGGCGTGTTCCTCCATATCCTCCTGTTCCTGACGGTCATCGGCTGCTATGCCAACACCGCGCTGTTCAACCCCTCCAAAGACAAATACTATGCCATCCTCCTGATGCGGATGGACGCCAGGGAATACACGCTGGTGAACTACGGATGTTCGATATTAAAGACAGTCATAGGCTTTCTGCCGTTCGCCCTGCTGTTCGGGCTCCTGAGCGGCGTCCCGGCGTGGCTCTGTGCGCTGCTGCCGTTCTCCATCGCGGGCTGCAAGCTGTCCTATGTGGCGTATATGCTGCGGGACTATAAGCTCCGAGGGAATGTATATAATGAAAGCAGGCTTGATAAATTTCAGTGGCTGGGGATAGCCCTGCTGTTGGGGCTGGCCTACGGACTGCCTGCCTTTGGCCTGGTGCTGCCTTTGGCCGTTCCCGCCGCGCTGTCCCTGCTCTCTATCCTCATAGGAGCGGCCTGCATCCCGGGAATCTACAGGTTCCAGGGGTATAGGGAGGTGTGCAGGGGACTTCTGGCGGACACCATGTTCCAGATGGACGCCCCGGCGCGGAATGCCCAGACCATAAAGGCGGCGAACGAGAAGAAGATATCCGCGGACGTGTCCGTCACCAGCAGGAAAAGCGGCTTCGAATACCTCAATGAGCTCTTCATCCTGCGGCACCGGAAAATCCTGTGGAAGTCGGCGGAAAGGATTTCCTATGTATGCGCGGCCCTTGTCTGCGGCGCGCTGCTTGCCCTGTTCCTGAAGCCGCAGTTGCGTCCCATAGCCAACAATCTGGTCATGACCTGGCTGCCCTATTTCGCGTTCATCTTATATGCCATCAACCGGGGGACGGGCTTTACCCAGGCCCTGTTCATGAACTGCGACCACAGCCTGCTGACGTATTCCGTATATAAGAGGCCGGGCTTCGTGCTGAAGCTGTTCCGGATACGACTGCGGGAGATCATGAAGATTAACGCGGTCCCGGCGTTCATCATCGGTGCGGGGCTGGCGCTGATCCTCTTTGCCTCCGGCGGCACGGATCAGCCAGTGAACTACATCGTGCTGGTGGTCTCCACGGTGTGCATGAGCCTGTTCTTTTCCGTTCATTATCTTACGATTTATTATCTGCTCCAGCCCTACACGGTGGGGACCCAGCTGAAGGGCGGAACCTACAAGCTGGTCTCCATAGCCACCTATATGGTCTGCTATTTCCTGATGCAGCTAAGGATGCCCACGCTGCTGTTCGGGGGCATGACGATCGTGTTCTGCGTGCTGTACGGCATCATCGCCTGCGTATTGGTGTATAAGCTGGCGCCGAAGACCTTCCGGCTGCGGGCGGGGTGAGCGTGGGCGGATGGAAATAGAGAAAGAATTGGGCGCTTTAGCGGTTCGAACCAGGATAAATAAGCTTGCAAAAAAATGACGATATGATATAATGAAGTCACTTGATTTTTATCATATTTTTATCACATTTCACAGGAGGACATACAATGGCAGAGAACAGGTTGATTGGCGATTATCCGGTAATCGGCATCCGTCCTACCATCGACGGTAGGAGAGGATACCTGAAGGTGCGGGAGTCCCTGGAGGAGCAGACCATGAACATGGCCAAGGCTGCGGCTGCGCTGTTCGAGGAGAACCTGCGCTATTCCAACGGGGAGCCGGTGAAGGTGGTCATCGCAGATACTACCATCGGACGCGTGGGCGAGACCGCCGCATGCGCGGACAAGTTCCGCAAGGCTGGGGTGGACATCACCCTCACCGTGACACCCTGCTGGTGCTACGGCGCGGAGACCATGGACATGGATCCGAAGACCATCAAGGGCGTCTGGGGCTTCAACGGAACCGAGCGCCCCGGCGCGGTATACCTGGCGTCAGTGCTGGCCACCCATGCCCAGAAGGGCCTGCCCGCTTTCGGCATCTACGGCCATGACGTGCAGGAGGCGGACGACGCATCCATCCCTGAGGACGTGAAGGAGAAGCTCCTGCGCTTCGGCCGGGCCGCAGTGGCAGTGGCCACCATGCGTGGGAAATCCTACCTGCAGATCGGTTCCATCTGCATGGGCATCGGCGGCTCCATCATCGACCCTGCCTTCATCGAGGAGTACCTGGGGATGCGGGTGGAGTCCGTGGACGAGGTGGAGATCATCCGCCGCATGACAGAGGGCATCTACGACCAGGCCGAGTATGAGAAGGCCCTGGCCTGGGTGAAGGCCAACTGCAAGGAGGGCTTCGACAAGAATCCGGAAGCCGTCCAGAAGACCAGGGAGGAGAAGGATAAGGACTGGGAGTTCGTAGTCAAGATGATGTGCATCATCAAGGACCTGATGAACGGCAACAAGAACCTGCCCGAAGGCCGGGAGGAGGAGATGGTGGGCCACAATGCCATCGCCGCAGGCTTCCAGGGACAGAGGCAGTGGACGGACTTCTATCCCAACTGCGACTTCCCCGAGGCCATGCTGAACACTTCCTTCGACTGGAACGGCGCAAGGGAGCCCTACATACTGGCCACGGAGAACGATACCCTGAACGGCCTGGGGATGCTGTTCATGAAGCTCCTCACCAACCGTGCCCAGATTTTCGCGGACGTGCGCACCTACTGGAGCCCTGAGGCTGTGAAGAAGGCCACGGGCTACGAGCTGGAGGGCATAGCTAAGGAGGCCGGCGGATTCATCCACCTGATCAACTCCGGCGCGGCCTGCCTGGATGCCAACGGACAGGCGAAGGATGCGGAGGGCAACAGCGTCATGAAACCCTGGTACGAGGTCACCGAGGCGGATCAGAAAGCCATCATGGAGGCCACTACCTGGAACGCGGCTGACTTCGGCTATTTCCGCGGCGGCGGGTATTCCTCCCGCTTTGTGACGGAGGCACAGATGCCCGCTACCATGATCCGCCTGAACCTGGTGAAGGGGCTGGGGCCCGTGCTGCAGATTGCGGAGGGCTGGACCATCCATCTGCCCGACGAGGTGACGGACAAGCTGTGGAAACGCACCGACTACACATGGCCCTGCACCTGGTTCGCGCCCAGGACCACAGGAGAGGGCGCCTTCAAGACGGCCTACGATGTAATGAACAACTGGGGAGCCAACCACGGCGCTATCAGCTACGGCCATATCGGCGCGGATCTGATTACCATGTGCTCCATGCTGCGCATCCCCGTGTGCATGCACAATGTGCCTGAGGACAAGGTTTTCCGTCCCGCGGCATGGAACGCTTTCGGCATGGACAAGGAAGGCCAGGACTACCGCGCGTGCGCGGCTTACGGGCCTATGTACAAGTAAGGTATGAGAAGTAGATAAAGGTATCAGGGAAGACGGCAGAGTGCCCGAGATGGGCATCCTGCCGTTTTCTTCATCTCACCAGGGCAGCGCGGATAGAAAAAACAGAGAAATCGGGACAGAAAGATTCATATCAAAAATAGGACTACCATTTGCCGCCCGTTTCGTGTATAATGGACAGTAATTGCACGAACATTATTTTGTCAAGGAGGAGAAAGCATGTTAATAGGAGGAATCGAGGCAGGCGGCACGAAGATGGTATGCGCGGTGGGGGACGAGAACGGCGTCATCAAGGACAGGACATCCTTCCCCACAAGGCAGCCGGAGGAGACTTTCGCGGATATGATAGCCTATTACAGGAACTGGGACATCCAGGCGCTGGGCATCGGGTGCTTCGGCCCGTTGGATTTGAACAGGCAGTCCAGGACCTACGGCTATATCACCAAGACGCCCAAGCCCGGCTGGGGGAACTGCGACATCGTGGGAGCCTTCAAGGACGCCCTGGGCGTGCCCGTAGGGTTTGACACGGACGTGAACGGCGCGGTGCTGGGAGAGGTGACCTGGGGCGCGGCCAAGGGCCTGGACAGCGCCATCTATATCACCATCGGCACGGGCGTGGGCGTAGGCGTCTATGTGAACGGCGGGCTGCTGCACGGGCTGGTGCATCCGGAGGGGGGACATATCCTGCTGATCAGGCATCCCAAGGATACCTATGAAGGGAAATGCCCTTTCCATAAAAACTGCGTGGAGGGGCTGGCCGCAGGGCCGTCCATCGAGGCCCGCTGGGGCAAAAAGGCTGCGGAGCTGGCGGACAGGGACGAGGTATGGGAGATGGAGGCCTATTACATCGCCCAGGCCATCACGGACTACATATTTTCGTACTCCCCGCAGAAGATCATCCTCTGGGGCGGCGTCATGCACCAGGAGAAGCTCTTCGGCATGGTCAGGAAGGAAGTGCTGAACCTGCTGAACGGCTATGTGGCCCATGAGATGATCACGGAGCACATCGACCAGTACATCGTGCCGCCTGCGCTGGGGGAGGATCCCGGAATCATGGGCGCGATTAAGCTGGGGCTGGATGCACTGGGGTAAGCTCCTGACGCTTGGCAAAAATCAAAATATTTTAATTTAGGAGAAAATGAGATGACAGAAAAGAATCAGGTGCGGGAGCTGCTGTTATTGAATCCTGTGTGTACCCATAATATCTGGGGCGGCTCAAAGCTGCGTGAGATGTTCGGCTATCCGGTGGAGGGAGATGACCTGGGAGAGTGCTGGGGAATCTCCGCCCACCCGGAGGGGGACGGGACTGTCCGCAGCGGGTCATATGAGGGGAAGACGCTGTCCTGGCTCTGGGCGGAGCATCCGGAGCTTTTCGGGAACCTGCCCTATGACAGGTATCCCCTGCTGACGAAGATCATCGATGCTCAGGACGACCTGAGCATCCAGGTGCATCCGGACGATGCCTACGCGCAGGTCCACGAGAACGGCAGTCTGGGCAAGACGGAGTGCTGGTTCATCTGTGACTGCAAGGATGACGCTACCATCGTCATCGGCCACAATGCCGGGACGAAGGAAGAGCTGGAGGAAATGGTGCGGGAAGGGAAATGGACGGAGCTGATCCGGGAGATTCCCATCCAC
>CAJUFO010000135.1 GCA_910585615.1 uncultured Acetatifactor sp. | reverse complement strand
TGATAGAGTGCATCATTCCGGAGGACGACAAGGTGTTCCCCATGGTTCCGGCGGGAGCGCCCATCGCGGAGGTGTTCGACGGGGACGATCTGTAGGAGCAGCCCCATTCGTTTCCCGGGACGGCCCTGCTTTCCGGCAGGGCCGTCTTCACAGGGAGAGAGGACTAGATTTTGGGAGGAGAACGGACGGAAGGTTCTGGCTGCACTTATGAAGAGGATATTACGGTTTCTGACGATATTTCTATTGAGCGGCATGGTGTTGGGGCTGGGGGGACTGCTGGCCCTGACTTTGTATTACCGAAACAACTTTCCTGTGAATACATGGATCAACGGGGTGTACTGTACGGGTAAATCCATAGAGCAGGTGAACGAGGAGCTGGTGGGCGCACAGGAGGAATCGGAGGTATCTCTGATAACGATTGTGGATGCGGACTGCGCCGGTTGGGAGATCGATATGGGGGCCGCTGACATCAGGCCGGATTACAGGGACGCGCTGCGGGCGTATCTGAAGCAGAACGCATCGGTCTATTGGATGGACAATCTCCAGGAGCCCGTGTCCAGCGAGCTGGTGGCGGGAAAGTATGCCGTGGACAGGGGAAAGCTGCAGGCCTGTCTGGAGGAGCTTCCTTTTGTGGCAGAGGAGCAGAAGCGGGCCGAGGGCGCCAGGGTGCGGAAGTCGGAGGAGGGTTTCTTCCTCCAGGATGGGAATGCGGACCGGCTGAATCTGGAAAAGGCCTGCGCTTATGTGGAGGAGTGTCTGGCAGAAGGGCAGACGACCATAGACCTGGCGGCAGGGGGATGCTATGAGGACCTGCCGGACAGCGCTTATGATAAGCGGCAGCGGGATATCTGGGAAGAGGTATCCGGATACGAGGAGAGGGGGAGCAGGATCGTCTATGACATGGGGGCGGAGCAGATCCCTCTGACGCCTGCCGTCACGTCGGGCTTCCTGAAAACGGAGAGGGACGGATGTCCGGTTCTGGATGAAGAGGGAAAGGTCATAGTCGATGAAGGGGCGGTTCAGGCCTGGGTGGAGGCTCTGGCGGCAGATTACGATACCTGCGGCACGGAGAAGCAGTTCGCGGCCACGAGAGGAGATACGGTGGCGGTAAGATACGCCACTTACGGGACGAAGCTGGACGTGGAGGCGGAGAAGGCTTATCTGCTGGAGGCGCTGCAGAACCGGGCAGGCAATCAGGCGGCAGGCCCAGGGGAGGCTGCCGATGCGCAGGGCACGGCAGATCCGGATGTGTCCGGCGGAACGGAGGTGCATGTGCCCGCATATATTCAGAAAGGGTATGTGCGGGGTCTGGACGACATCGGCGATACTTATATCGAGATAGATATGACGGAACAGAAGATGTACTATTACGCGGACGGCCAGCTGGAGCTGGAGACGGACGTGGTCACCGGGAACACGGGACTGGGCAGGGGCACGCCGGAGGGCATCAATTTCATCTACGCGAAGCAGCGGAACCAGATTCTGCGGGGGGCGGACTACGAATCTTTCGTCAAGTACTGGGTGCCTGTGAAAGGGAATATCGGAATCCATGACGCCAGCTGGCGGAGCAGGTTCGGCGGGCAAATCTATCAGACGGGGGGCTCCCACGGCTGTATCAACACACCCACCAGCGTGATGTCCCAGCTCTATGAGATGGCGGAGATTGGGACGCCGGTGATCATGTTCTATTGATTTTTGCTCCCTTTTTGGAATTGTGTACCCGTTCATAATCGGTTATAGTTGTATTGACAATGGGTGGATGCGGAAATGAAATTGATTAAAATAGGCATTGATGACGCGGAGAAACTATGGAAAATGCAGATTGAGGCATTTTATGATTTATATGAGAAATATCAGGATGCAGAAACAAGTCCTGCAACCGAAAAGATTGATAAGATAATAATGAGGTTGAATCAATCATTTACCTATTATTACTTTATAGAGGCAAATGGTATAATAGTAGGTGCTGTGCGAGTTGTTGACCGGCAGGAAGAAGGCATGGCAAAAAGGATATCTCCTGTTTTTATTATGAAAGAATACAGAAATAAGGGTTATGCACAAAAGGCGATACAATTAGTTGAAGAAATTCATGGCAGCTCAAATTGGGAATTGAATACTATTCTACAGGAAAAAGGAAATTGTTATTTATATGAAAAAATGGGATATCATCAGACGGGAAAAACAGAGACAATCAACAATAAACTGACATTAGTATTTTATAGAAAATAATAATATGACTTCAGTTTTATGGAATGGTTCAAGGGAACGCTTTTCCGAAAAGGGAGATTTTTATTGACTTAAGATTTTAACGATGTACTTGACTAAAGCGCCGGAAGAGTTTATTCTATAAGTCAGGTGGGAAGAGGGAGGGGATTAGGACATGGACGGAAGGACCACGGTCAGATATCTACAGGATTACATAAAGCGGAAGGATTATCATCCTGAATTGTTGAAGGACTATTTCCTGAAGCTGTCCGAGGAGGTGGGGGAGCTCTCCCGGGCCATGCGGAAGGGTGCGAAGGCGGAGAACGCCCAGGAAATCAAGGGGACCATTGACGAGGAGGTGTGGGACGTGATCTATTACGCCATAGCTATCGCGAACCTGTACGATATCGACCTGGAGCAGGTCATCAAGGTGAAGGCGGAAATGAATCAGAGCAGGTATCCCTCATCTGTCATATTTGAGGAGAACAGATAATTTTATGAAATGTGAGGAGGATTTGAGATGAAGAGAGTCTATAATTTCTCCGCGGGGCCTGCGGTCCTGCCGGAGGAGGTGCTGCGGGAGGCAGCGGACGAGATGCTGGATTACAAGGGGACAGGTATGTCCGTCATGGAGATGAGCCACCGCTCCAAGGCCTATGATACCATTATCAAGGAGGCGGAGGCTGATCTGCGTGATTTGATGAAGATTCCCGATAATTACAAGGTACTGTTCCTGCAGGGGGGCGCCAGCCAGCAGTTCGCCATGATTCCCATGAACTTGATGAAGAATAAGGTGGCGGATTACATCGTCACCGGGCAGTGGGCGAAGAAGGCTTATCAGGAGGCGCAGATTTACGGCAAAGCGAATAAGATCGCGTCTTCGGAGGATGAGACTTTCTCTTATATTCCGGATTGCTCCGATCTGCCAATCAGCGAGGATGCGGATTATGTCTATATCTGCGAGAACAATACCATCTATGGGACGAAGTTCAAGGCTTTGCCGGATACTAAGGGAAAGCCGTTGGTGGCGGATGTGTCCAGCTGCTTCCTGTCGGAGCCGGTGGATGTGACGAAATATGGTGTGATTTATGGCGGTGTGCAGAAGAACATTGGGCCTGCGGGGGTGGTCATCGTGATTATCCGGGAGGATTTGATTACAGAGGACGTGCTGCCCGGCACCCCTACCATGCTGCGGTACAAAATCCATGCGGACAATGCGTCCCTGTACAATACGCCGCCCGCCTATGGCATCTATATCTGCGGCAAGGTGTTCAAGTGGCTGAAGAAAAAAGGCGGCCTGGAGGCCATGAAGGAATATAATGAGAAGAAGGCGAAGATTCTCTATGACTTCCTGGACGAGAGCAAGATGTTCCGGGGGACTGTCCGGAAGGAGGACCGCTCTCTGATGAATGTGCCTTTCGTCACCGGGGATGGGGATCTGGACGCGAAGTTCGTGAAGGAGGCGAAGGAGGCCGGATTCGAGAACCTGAAGGGGCATCGCTCCGTGGGCGGCATGCGGGCCAGCATCTACAATGCCATGCCTATGGAGGGCGTGGAGAAACTGGTAGAGTTCATGAGGAAATTCGAGGCGGAGAACGCGTAAGCTAAGGATGGAAGAAAATACATGAAACTTGAAGTAAAGTCGGATGGCGTCTGGTATCATGGATCCAATATGCTTTTTACGGAGTTGAGAACAGGCAGTACTATAACACAATGGAAAGAGCTCGCAGAGGCATTTTCACATCAACCGACTGCCTTGTCCTATGACGACAATGGCGTAATCAGCCATAACGGAAAAGAAAAAGGATATTTGTATGTAATTGATGAAGCTTTTGACATTCAGAATGACATATACCAGCATCCGAGAACGACGATGGATGAAAATGCCGAATTTTTAACCAAGCGCCCTTTAAAAGTAAAAATGGTTTGTGATTTATACTGCGTACCAGTTAAATTTGCAGTGCAACCCGACTGCAGACCGCCAGCCAAGTACTTTCCCGGAGACATCACTGTAAATCCTGGCGGTCTGCAGTATATAAATACCGGAATAAGCCAGATAGGAGATAGTATGTACAAGATTAATTGCATGAATCCCATCGCGCAGGTGGGCTTACAGAATTTCAGCAGCCAATATGAAATCACGCCGGACGTGGAGGCGGCGGACGGCATCCTGGTCAGGAGCGCGTCCATGCATGAGATGGAGCTGCCAAAGGGTCTTCTGGCGGTGGCCAGGGCAGGCGCAGGGGTCAACAACATCCCCCTGAACAGATGCGCGGAGCACGGCGTGGTGGTGTTCAATACGCCCGGGGCCAACGCCAACGGCGTGAAGGAGCTGGTCATCGCGGGGATGCTGCTGGCGGCCCGGGACGTGGTGGGCGGCATCGAGTGGGTGAAGGCGTCGAAGGAGGACGCGGATATCTCGAAGTTCGCGGAGAAAGCCAAGAAGAACTTCGCGGGCACGGAAATCAAGGGCAAGAAGCTGGGGGTCATCGGCCTGGGGGCCATCGGCGTGAAGGTGGCCAATGCGGCTGTGGCGCTGGACATGGAGGTGTATGGGTATGACCCTTATCTGTCCGTGAACGCGGCCTGGAGCCTGAGCCGGGCGGTGCACCATGTGACCAATGTGGAGGACATCTATGCCCAGTGCGACTATATCACCATCCATGTGCCGCTGATGGATTCCACCAAGGGCATGCTGAATGCGGGGGCTATCGGGAAGATGAAGGACGGCGTCATATTGCTGAACTTCGCCAGGGATCTGCTGGCCAATGAGGCGGATGTGCTGGAGGCCTTAAAGAGCGGCAAGGTGGCCAGGTATGTGTCGGATTTCCCCAATCCCACTACGGCGGGGCAGAAGGGCTGCATCGTCATACCCCATCTGGGAGCCAGCACCGAGGAGTCCGAGGACAATTGCGCGGTGATGGCCGTGGAGGAGATGATGGACTACCTGGAGAATGGAAATATACGCAACAGCGTGAACTACCCTGCCTGCGACATGGGGATATGCACCAAGGCGGGCCGTGTGGCCATCTTCCATAAGAACATCGCGAATATGATTACCAAGTTCACCGCCGAGTTCGGCGAGAAGGGAATCAACATCAGCGACATGACCAACAAGTCCCGGGGAGAGGTGGCTTATACCATGCTGGATGTGGAGGAGGCCCCCACGGAGGAGATCATCCGTGCGCTGGAGGCGATTCAGGGCGTGTTCCGGGTGCGGATCGTGAAAGGATGAAATATCGGAAATCGGATGCCCCGCGGCTTGGCTGCGGGGCATTAACTGTTTATTGCCACCCTTTCATGGCAGGGTATTTATGTTTTTTGCAATTTGCGCTGCTGAATTATTTTGTGTACTTCTAGACCATTGCTATTATAATAATCCATGCGTTCCTGTGGCTTCATGTCTTTTGTATGATAGTAGTTATATTCTCTCAATTTGTGGATATCTTCAATGGTGAAATTGGGGCTTAAAATCGGTTTTTCCATCATTATTCCTCGCTTTCTAATAATACAGAGGGGTTTAGGATTTCAATCGGCTTATGCCCTTTTAGGTTGGTGATTGCCCGTACCCCGCGAATTGTTTTGATATTCACGATATGTTTAAAATTCCATGATATGATGCAATCGCATTCACTAATGATGGCAGCAGCAATATGTTGGCAGTCGTCATAGCTTTTCTTTGTCAAGATGCCCATTTCGATAATCTGAAGTGCAATCTCCTCAATTTTATCGTTAATCTGTATCAAAGTATAATCAATTTGTCCCAAGTAATCGAACAGCTGGCTTTGCTTTGGCTCAGAGCAGCCTTTCAGCTCCTCAAGCGTCACTGTAGAAAGATATACGTCATATCTGTTGGAACAAAACATTTCCCAAAGCTGTCTGGTATCTGCCATTTTTTCGGGAACATCTTCTTGAAGTAAATGGCTGATAACAGAGGTATCTAAATAAACTTTTAATTTGCCCATGATAATCACCTCCAACAAACCTCTTATACTTAGAGTATACAAAAAAACGCTTATAAAAACAATGGAAAATGAAAATTTTAGGGCTTATCACTTGGAGATGCGGCAAGGAACAAAAATGTGTTGACAATTTCCTCGTCGCTCTTTTACTATAGGGGTGTAAGAGGGGATAGTATTTGCAGAGATTTGCGGAGGATTCCGGAAAGGGGAGGCAGGGCGCATGGACAGGATATTGGTGGTGGAGGACGACGGGAGCGTCCGGGAGGA
>CAJUFO010000134.1 GCA_910585615.1 uncultured Acetatifactor sp. | reverse complement strand
TCCGGCCCCAGCAGGCTGGTATCGATTATGATTTCGTCATCAGTCAGGTACAGTTCATCTACCGCGATGCTGTAGCCCCCGGTCTCCTGCTCTCCGTATCCCACGCATATGTACAGGTTCGCGTTGTCCGTGTAGGTAATCTGGAAGGGCGCCGCCTTCTTCTCCTCCAGAATGGGCAGCAGCTGCTCCGGTATCATCTCCTGGCTGAGCACAGTGAAATTCAGGTCGCGGAGCTTAATCTTCTCCTGGCTCGTCAGCGTACAGCCGGAAACGAACAGCATGCAGGCTATCAGCAGTATGCACAATCCTGTCTTCTTCAATGATAGACCTCACAAACTTTCTTCTATTTTATTCTATTTTATGTACAGCCGTGGATTTCTATGCTAGAATAGAGAAAATCTCTTATCATCTACAGGAAAGGCTGATATTATGATACGACTCGTTTTAGTGGCAATCTATTTATTTTTGTTCCTGCTTCTCTCCATCCCCGTGCTGATAGCGGAGCATTTCATCGGAAAGCGCAACCCCGGGCACAGAGACCGCCTCTCCAAGGCGCTGGTAGGCTGGGGCTTCCGCTGCATCGCCTGGCTGGCGGGCACGAAGCTCATCGTCAGGGGGCAGGAGAACATCCCCTCGGACAGCGCCGTCCTTTTCGTGGGGAACCACCGCAGCTATTTCGATATCGTGCTCACCTATTCCCATTTCCCCGGAATCACGGGCTATGTGGCGAAAAAAGAGATGCTGCGCTATCCGCTGCTGAGCAACTGGATGCGCAACATCCACTGCCTGTTCCTGGACAGGGACAATATCAAGGAAGGGTTGAAGACTATCCTGGCGGGGGTGGAAGAGGTGAAGAAGGGCGTGTCCATGTGCATCTTTCCGGAAGGGACACGCAACAAGGTGAATGACACTTTCCTGCCTTTCCACGAAGGGAGCTTCAAGATAGCGGAAAAGGGGGGCGTGCCCATCGTCCCCATGGTAATCGTGAACTCGGCGGACATCTTCGAGGATCATCTGCCCTGGATCAGGGGGACCACCGTGGTCATCGAGTTCCAGCCGCCCGTCGATATGAAGGAGATGGACAGGAGCGCGAAAAAGAATGTGGGCGCCCATGTCAGCGGCTTGATCTCAAAGCGGTACTTCGAGTTGAAGGGAGAATATTTCCCGGCGCTCTCCGCGAAGCAGTGAAAAGGGGCAGCTCCACGAGGAAGCTGGTGACCTCGTCCTCGCTGACGGCCGTGATGCTGCCGTCGTGGAGGGTCACGATTTCCTTTGCGATGGCAAGCCCCAGCCCGGCCCCGCCGGTGTTGGTGGCCCGGGCATCGTCCAGCCGGAAGAATTTCTCGAAGATGGCCTCCAGCTTGTGGGGCGGAATCGTCCTCCCTCGGTTAGACACCACTATCCTCACCTGATCCCCCACCGTCCGGCATTCCACCGCGATGGCCGTGCCGGGATAGCTGTAGGCGATGGCGTTCTTCAGGATATTGTTGAACACCCTGGCCAGCTTCTCCCCGTCCGCGTAGAGGGTCAGAGGCCCCCCCGATGCGTCCGGCTCCACCTCCAGGTGAATCGTGTTGCCATGGTCGCTCAAGAGCGGATAGAACTCATCCGTCATCTGCTCTAATAGGAAGGACAGGTTCACGGTCTCCTTCTCCAGCGAGATCGTCTGGAGGTTGTAGCGGGTGATCTCGAAGAATTCATTAATCAGCTTCTCCAGCCGCAGGGCCTTGTCCAGGGTGATGTGGACATACTTCGCCCTCTGGGCGGCGGGCATGTCCGGAGCCTCGTCCATAAGGCTTAAGTATCCGATGACGGAAGTCAGTGGTGTCTTTAAGTCATGGGCCAGGTAGGTAATCAGGTCGTTCTTCCGGCTGGCCTCCTCCCGCAGTATCTGCTCCTTGCGCTGCATGTCGGCTTTGATTTCCACAATCCGCACGGAAATCTCCTCGTAGCCCTGGAAGAACACCTCATGGGCCTCCCTGTCGCGGCGCATGTAATCGTCAATCATCCGGCCCGCGTCCTGCATGGCCGCCTTTACCTGCCTGGAGGCGTACAGGATAGACACCGTCCGCACCAGCACCACCACCACTGCCACCAGAATGAGCAATCCTAAAAAAAGCAACTCCTTCACGTTCCGCCAGTTAATGGTCTGGGTATAATAGCCGTCCACGGCAGCATCTCCCAGAGCCATCCATTCCGTATAGATGAAATTCCGTTCGATCCATTCCCGCATGAACCCGTTGAGGATCTGGTCCAGAAATTGATACAAGATCATGCACAGGACAAGGCCCCCCGCCAGGATGAGGCAGGTGGCCAGGAAACGTTTCAGTTTGTGCTTAGCCCTCAATTTTGTATCCGCACCCCCAGACCGTCTTGATGTATTTCGGATGTTCGAAGGAATCGCCCATCTTCTCCCGCAGGTGCCTGATGTGCACCGTGATGGTATTGTTGTTCTTGGTGTAATACTCGTCCTCCCAGATGAGGTGGAACAGCTCCTCGGCGCTGACCACCTGGCCCTTTCGCTGGCACAGGATGCGGAGGATGGAGAACTCCGTGGGGGTCAGGTTCAGGAGCTTCTCGTTCAGGAAGCATTCGTGGGTCTTCACGTTCAGGGAAAGGCCGGATATCTCCAGGACGTCATCCTGCTGCAGGCCCGTGTTGTACCGTTTGTACCGGCGCAGCTGGGCCTTCACCCGGGCCACCAGCTCCAGAGGCAGGAAGGGCTTGGTTATATAGTCGTCCGCGCCCATGGTAAGGCCGGTAATCTTGTCCGTCTCCTCCCCCTTGGCCGTCAGCATGATGATGGGGTAGTTGTGGCTCTCCCTGATCCTGCGGCAGATGTCCAGGCCGCTTGCCCCGGGCAGCATGATGTCCAGGATAGCAAGGTCTGGCCGCTCCTTTTCCACGATGTCCATGGCCTGGGCCCCGTCATAGCATTTGATGACCTGGTAGCCCTCGTTCTCCAGGTACAGGGCCACCAGGTCCGCAATCTCCTTCTCGTCGTCCGCCACTAATATGACTTCGCTCATGGTTCCCTCTTTTCCGGCTTTTCTCCAATGAAAAGCATAGCCTTATCTTACTATAAAAATCCTGAGATTGGATTAAGATTTTCCTAATGTTCTGCTCAGTCCATGTCCCGCAGGTACGCCAGGATGTCCGCGAAGCCGCAGTCGTGGGAGGCTTTTATCAGTATGGTGCTGCCCGCCGGTACCAGTTCTGCCTTGTCCGCGGCCATGGCCTCCAGCAGCGCGTTCCTGTCCGGATAGTGCAGGATGCGGCGGGGGACGTCCTGCGCATCGGAAGACGCATCCATCTTCGCTCCGTCCTTTGCCGCCTGATACATGTAGCGGGACTCCTCACCTACGCAGTAGATATAATCGATTCCGGCTTCCACGGCGTAGCTTCCTATCTCCGCATGGTAGGCGCGGGAATCCTCTCCCAGGTTCAGCATATCCCCCAGGATTGCCACCTTCCGGGTATCCGCCATGGCCAGCAGGTTCAGCGCCGCCTTCACGGAAGCCGGGTTGGCATTGTAGCAGTCGTCGATGATGGTATGGCGGGGATGGCTGATGATGTTGGTGCGGCCGCTGACGGAGGCCACCTTGCCGATTCCGGCGGCAATCTGGTCATCGGTCAAGTCAAAGAGCCTTGCCACGCAGACCGCGGCGGCGGCGTTGAGCACCATGTGCCTGCCGGGCTGGGGGACATGGACGGCGAGCCTGCGGTATCCGGGCCAATCGGCTTGCTGGGATGCCACATTCGATGCGGCATCTGTTTCCGCGCAGTCCCGGGCAGATTGGGTCTGTGCCGTCGTTTCCGCGCAGTCCCAGGCAGGGCGGGCCGGTGCCATCAGCAGCGTGGCATCGCTGCCCCAAAGCCCTCTGCTCACTATGTCCACTGCCGCCACCTCCTGGGAGGGGCTGCTCCCCAATCCGAAGAAATGGGGCTTATGTCCTTTAATCTCCGTTATGCTACTGAGCTTGTCGTCCTCGCCGTTTAAGCAGATTTCTCCATCTACGGCCATGTAGTCGAAAATTTCCGATTTGGCCCGGAGAATCCCGTCCCTGTCCTTTAGGTTATTCAGATGGCTCTGGCCGATATTGGTCATCACGCAGACGTCCGGCCGGGCCATCTTGCTCAGGCGGTGCATCTCCCCAAAGTCGCTGATGCCCATCTCCACCACGGCCAGCTCATGCTCCCCGCGGATGCGCAGCAGGGTCAGGGGCACGCCGATCTCATTGTTGAAATTGCCCTCCGTCTTCAGGACACGGTACTTTTCCGCCAGCACGGCCGCAATGAACTCCTTGGTGCTGGTCTTGCCCACGCTGCCGGTGATGCCTATGACCTTCACGGGGAGCTTCCTGCGGTAGGCCTCCGCGATGTCCTTCAGGGCCTGAAGGGTGTCCTCCACCAGGACGTAATCGCCCCAGCCTTCCCCGGCCTCCCCCACCTGGTCCGGCCCCTTCTGGGTCACCGCCAGGGCCGCCCCCTTCGCGAAGGCGGCGGATATGAAGCTATGCCCGTCTACCCGCTCTCCCACCGTGGCTATGAATACCCCGCCTGGCTCCACCGCCCTGGAGTCGATGACCACGGAACTGACACGTCCGTCATTTTCTTCCCGCCCACCCTGCACCACCAGCTTCCCTCCGCAGGCCCGGGCTATCTCCTGTATCGTCAAATCCATCATGGCTGATCTCCGTCCTTTCCCTGTCTTTTTCCCGCATTCCCATGCCGATTTTTCCGGCATTCTTCCTCATCGGTCTTCCAGCAGAAGCCTTCGCCCATGCCTTCGGTCCGCCGGGCCTGCCTCCCCCGCGCAGCCGCAGGCCTCCCTGGGAACCGTCAACTTCTTATCCCCGGCCCTGGGCCATCCGCAGGATTTCCTCGCAGAGCTGCCCGAAGTCCATGCCCACGGCAGCCGCCTCCTGGGGCAGCAGGGATGTGGGCGTCATCCCCGGCAGGGTATTGGCCTCCAGGCAGTAGACCTCCCCGTCCCCGCTCATGATGAAGTCCATCCTGGCATAACTCTTCAGGCGCAGGATGGCAAACACCTGCTCCGCAATCTCCTGCATCCGCAGGCTCTTCTCCTTCGAAATCCGGGCGGGGCAGGTCTCCACGGTGGTACCTGCCTGGTATTTGTTCCTGTAGTCGTAAAAGCCCTCCTTGGGGGCCATCTCTATCACCGGCAGCGCTTTCCCGTCCATGACCCCCACGGAGAACTCCCTGCCTTTGATGTATTGCTCCACAATCGCTTCCCCGCCGTACCGGAAGGCCTCCGCCTTGGCCGCCTCATATTCCGAAGGGTCATTGGCGATGCAGACGCCGATGCTGGAGCCCCCGCAGGAGGTCTTGACGATTCGGGGGTAAGGGACATACGCTTCTTCGCGCTCCCCCTGCTTCAGCCGTATGCCCTGGGGCGTGGGGATTCCATATGCCCGGAACAAGTCCTTTGTGATGCCCTTGTCCATGGCCAGGCAGGAGCCCGTGAAATCCGCCCCCGTGTAGGGGATGCCCAGCAGGTCGAAGCATGCCTGGACCCTGCCGTCCTCGCCGTTGGCCCCATGCAGGGCCAGGAACACGCAGTCCGCCTGCCCGCAAATCTCCAGCACATGGGGGCCGAAGAACCCTCTCCCGCCGCTGCCCCGCAGCGCCTTCACGGCATCCAGGTCTGGGCAATCCTCCCCCACCGCGCTCACCTGCGCCGCCCAGTCCGCATCCTTTTCAAATATCCCTTCCGGATTCCCCTCATACCCTAAGTACACATCCAGCAGAACCGCCTGATGCCCGTTCTTCCGGAACGCCTGGTATATCATGCCGCCAGTGCTCAGCGACACGTCCCGCTCCGAACTGTTTCCCCCTGCCAAAACTACGATTTTCATTTATGAAGCCTCGCCTTTCTGAATACTCTCCCCAGCCATTCTATTGATACTTATTCCGCCGCCTGCCGATACATGACAGCCGCAGTGCGGCCGGCTTTTTCATTATACTAAGAAAGGCCACCGGAGTCAACAACCCCGCTGTAGAGCAGCGGGGTTGTCGACCCTCGCGTCAGTCGCCAAATGTGCATGCAAGCATGCCCGCTTGGCTCGTTGCTCAACGAGCAACGTTTGCTCGCAGGAACCAACCGAAATCGCAAATCCGGCCCCGGAAACGCAAAAGAAGGCAGCTTACACTGCCTCCCTGGCCTCCTGGGCCTCATATGCGATTTCCCCGTCGATGATGGTATACAGCGTCCGGGTGAACACCTCCATGGGATTCCCGGTGAAGACCGCGATGTCCGCGTCCTTCCCCACTTCCAGGCTGCCCACCCTGTCCGCCACGCCGCAGATTACGGCGGGATGGATGGTGATGGCCCTATACCCCTCCTCCAGATCCAGGCCCGCCTTCACCGCCAGCCCCGCACACAGGGGCAACGATTGGATCAATGACACCGGATGGTCCGTGGTGATGGCGGTCATGACCCCTGCCTGGTTCAGGACGCCCACGGTCTTGAAGGCCATGTTCTGCACCTCAATCTTGCTTCTGCTGGCCAGGTCGGGGCCTACGATGGCGGGAAAGCCCTCCGCCGCCAGCTCCTCCGCGATCAG
>CAJUFO010000133.1:1478-6599 GCA_910585615.1 uncultured Acetatifactor sp. | reverse complement strand
AGGAGATAGTGCTGAAGGTAGACAGGAGAGAGCTTGGCCGTGTCATGATAGACGAGGGAAACCTGCAGATGATGTCCACAGGAAAGAATATATTCATGTTGGGGGTTACATAAAGTGTCACTAACAGTGTCACTAGTAGAGATTAGGGCGGCTTTTCAGAGGAGCTAGCAAAACTCTGAAAGCCGCATAAATACTGAACTTTTCACTGGATACGAAAAATATAAAATCCATAAAAATGAGGTGCCTTTAAAGATGTCGTAAAGATTTCCCGATGTGATGACCATTTTTAGATTCAGGGCTGTATGGCATTGGCGCAGCAGTTAATGGGTGGTATATGCTTTGTCACAGGTACGCAATCCGTCTATGTGTTCAAATAAGTCCGGCTTAATCGGTGCACCTAATGGGTCTAAAATAAAATCTATTCCCTCACGGCGGGCAAGTTTGGCGGCAGATACAAAGTCGCTGTCCCCGGATATGAGAATGATTTGTTCCACCTGTTGTTTGTACGCCAGCGAAGCAATGTCAAGCCCGATTTTCATATCCACGCCTTTTTGGTCTATTTCGATACAGAAATCCGCTTCAGTTAAGTCTGAAAAAGCAAGCTTTCCATTGCAGAGCTTTTTCACGATTTCCGGACGGATTGTATAGTGGGCCTGTTCTTCTGCAAGCTTACCTAAACGTATGGCAAATTTGCGTTTCTTTTTCAGTTCATCGAGAAACTGATTCATCCATACATATAAATCTGATTTTGATAAATCCACCTGCCTTTGCAGAAAGGGATGAAATATTCGTTTTGACGTGGGAGGGCAGTCATAATAAAATATACGGTATAGTTCGTTATTGTTTTCCCCATGTGAATTTAAATGTCTTCTACAATAACTTGCCAATTCAATGGCATGGTTCTGTGCACTGATGTCTCCAAAAGCTATTTGCGCACGTCGGCGATAAAAGCCGCCATCAACAAGAATTGCTGTTTTCATATGTACCTCCTCCTATAAATGAAAAGCTCTAGGGTTCGGTCATTCTCATATGCTGAGAGACGTACAACCTAGAGCATTATTAACGTGTAACCCTTGTTACACTTTTATATTATATGCATAAGGCTGATTTGTCAATCGTTTTTCAGGAAGTTGTAGCAAATTGAATACAAATTGAATACTGCATTTATATCAAGAATACTGAATAATAACTATAATTAACGTAAAGGTAAAATTGTGTTGACATATATTACCGTTTATGCTATCATCAAATCACAAATGATACATGTATTATTTTCAAAAATAACCGGGAAAGGAGTCACACATTATGTTCATCGAAGAAAGGCACCAGGCCATCCTAAGCTGGCTGGAGGAAAAGGGCAGCATCACCACCGGGGACATCCAGGAACAGTACGGGGTCAGCTACGAGTCCGCGAAACGGGATTTGCGGATACTGGAGGAGAAAGGGCTGCTGAAAAGGACCCATGGCGGAGCGCTGCCCCTGCATCAGGTGGCCCTGGGCAGGCCTGCCAAAAAGACGATTAAAGATATGGACACCATCAAGGACAATTACCTGCTGATTGCTCTCAGGGCAGTGTCCATGATCCAAGACAACGACGTCATCTTCCTGACGTCCGCTACCGTCTGTTACCTGATGGCGCAGAATCTTCCGGACGGCATCCGGATTCGGGTGGTGACCAATTCCATCGTCATCGCGGAGGAACTGCGGACTAGGGACAACATCTCGGTGATCCTGCTGGGCGGCGAGATGGACGACAAGGGAAACTGCTACGATGCCATAGCAATTGAGACCATAAAGCGTCTGCGCTTTGACAAATGTTTCATCACATCCGCCTTTATCTCGGCGCAGTTCGGCCTGTCGATCCAGAAGACCGCCGCCATCAGCTTCTTCAACGCGGTCATGGACAGCGCCAGACAGACCATAGGCCTGTTCCCCAGGGAAAAGATAGGATTCGACTCCATCGTCTCGATCTGCCCCGCGGACAGGCTGGACGTCATGATCACCGACTGGGACGCGTCCGAGGACGATTTGAAGCTCTTCGATGAAAAAGGCATAGAGATTGTCATAGTGGAAAAAGAGGAGGGCATCCGGTAGAATCGCGATCACCCCAGCCGGAAGCCGATGCCGTACACGGTCCGGATATATTCCCGGGAGGCATCGGCTTCCCTGATCTTCCTGCGCAGATTGCTCACATGGACGTTCACGGTATTGTTCTCGCCATAATAGCCGCCTTCCCACACCAGCTCGTAAAGGCTTTCCCGGGAATAGACCTTTCCCGGGGACTGCAGGAACAGATGCAGGAGCTGATATTCATGGGCGGTCAGGGACAGCTCCCGGTCATTTACCAGCACCCTGCGGGAGTCCGGATAGAGCTTTATATTGCCGTAAGTCAGCGCATCCGGCTGCTGCCCGGAAAGGCTGCCGGCGCTGCCCGCCCGCCGGAGGGCGGCCTGGATTCGGGCGATGACCTCTTCGGGCTCAAAGGGCTTGGTGATATAATCGTCCGCCCCGCTTTTTAACAGGGCCACCTTGTCGCCCAGGGCGCTCTTTGCGGAGAGGATCAGGACGGGGAAGCTATAGCGCCTCTCCTCCCGGAGCTTACGAAGCAGCTCTTCCCCGGACAGGCCGGGCAGCATGAGGTCTAAGAGAAGCAGGTCCGGCTCCTCTCGCTCGATAAGGGACAGGGCCTCCGTCCCGGAAAATGCCTGGAGGGCCTGATAGCCCTGGGCTTCCAGTATCCTGGACAGCAGGCGGCTGATGTCCGTATCGTCCTCCGCAATCAGGATTTTGTGCTGCATCTGTGTGTCTCCTTCCTTCCGGTACGCCCCGGTATAACGAAACAGGGGCACCTATCCCTGTGCCCCTGCGGATCCTCGTCAGGTAAAAAGCTGCTCCTCCTGGCGGATCATCATGATGATGCTGGCTTCATAGGCGTTGAGGGCCGCTTCCGCCTGCCGTTCCTCGCTCCATTCTTTGACTTCCCGGGTCTGTATCCGCCTCTGTTCCTTCTTCTGCTCTTTGATTTCCTGGGCCATCCGCTTCTGGTCAATCCATTTCCTGGTCAGGCGGTCGTGCTCCAGCCAGTTCTTCAGAATCTGGTTCTTCAGCAGCTTATCCTGGAGCCTCTTGGCCTCCGCCCGCTTCTTCAGATATTCCTTTAAAAGCTTTTTCCGGCGGGCCCTCTTTGCGGCCTCTGCCGCCATGCGCCTGCGCTCCGCGGCCCTCCTGGCGCGGGAGTCGTCCTGCATGCCGAAGGCATAGCCGTAGCACTTCTCCCAGGTATCGTCTATGTGGATGAACACGAATCTCGGCGCATGGCCGTATGTGTTGGCCGCCTTGTTCCTGGCCAGATAGTCCAGGACTTGTTGCTCGTAGAGAGGGTCTGCCTGCATCCGCCTGTAAGCGGCATCGGTGATGTCGATGAGCCAGTCCACCCGCCTCTGGGAGGGGTGGGTGTAAAGCTTCCTTATTTTATCGCGGATGTACAGCTTGTATTCTGTCAGGGACATGTCTTTCGGGGAAAGGGTGTATTTCTCCAGCATGGCATCGGAGAAGCTGCTGTCCGCCTTTTCCCTGCCGTTGACAGCGGTGTTCTGTGTGCCGCTCAATCCGGCTGCGGCAGCGTAACCTGTCTCAATCATATTTGCCATGGCCATTCTCCTTTCCTGTCATATCTTGCCGGCGGCTCCCGGCCGGAAGAATGTAGGTGTTTTCGAGCTTAGTGATTTCCTTTACATTTATATCGGAGAACATGGGGATATATCTTAAGCGCCATGGCATGAAATGTGCCGCATGGGGCATTAACCGCTCCGGTGCCGACTGCCAGTCATCTCTTCGGATGCTTTTCAGCGGATGAAATGCGTCCAGAGGTGCTCTTCCTTTTCAGGCAGGCCGTAAGCCTCTTTCCCCAGGGCTATGCTCTTCATCAGGAAAGCCATATTTTTTGCCAGGGTGCGCATGGTCTGCAGGCCCTCTGCGTCCTGTGCCGCCTCCCCCGGCCCTCTGCCGTGGACGCTGTTCCAGTACTGGCTGGAGGCCACGGGCATGCCGCTGATGGTGAAGAATTTGTTCAGCTCGTCGAAGGTGGCGGACAGCCCGCCTCTCCTGGCAGCCACCACGCTGGCCCCTACCTTCATGGTCTTGTCAAAGGAGGTACTGTAGAAGAGCCTGGTCAGGAAGGCCACCAGAGTGGCGTTTGCGGAAGCGTAGTACACGGGGCTGCCGACTACAATCCCGTTGCATTCCTGGAATTTGGGGGCCGCTTCGTTTACCATATCGTTGAAGACACATTTCCCCAGCTCTGCGCATCTGCCGCAGGCGATACAGCCCCGGATGTCCTTGTTCCCGATTTGGATGGTTTCGGTCTCGATGCCCTCTGCTGCGAAGGTCTTCTCCATCTCCTGCAGGGCGATGGAAGTGTTGCCCTTTGGACGGGGGCTTCCGTTGATCAGTAAGACTTTCATGATGATACCTCCTGGATTTGGGTTTATTTTTTTGATAGAGACTTCTGAAATCAGGCATTCTTTCTTAATTCTACACTTTATACGATATATTATCAATACCTCAGATTGCTGCTTTGCAAAATTGATTTCCGTGTGCCCGCCATCGCCATACACATGTAAACCGTTATCATCATATCCTATGTATGACAGGAAATCAGGAGAACCATACTATGGCGATTGGATATTTGACCATACAGGCGCGGACTGCCCATGAAGCCCTACCTCTGGAGGGCGTACAGGTCAGGGTGTTGGACGATGAGGGCAACAGCCTGTACCAGCTTCGCACGGACGAAAGCGGGGAGACCGGGACTGTGCCTCTGGAGACATTGGACAAGAGCTTTTCCCAGAACCAGTATTATTCCGGGTTGCCATATGCAAGCTACAATGTGCTGGCGCAGAAGGCGGGCTTCGACACGATCTATGTCTCCAACATACCCGTTTATGACCGGGAGACGGCTGTGCTGCCCCTTGCCATGGTGCCAATGCAGGAGCGGCAGAGGCGTCCCGGGGAGACGAAGATTTTCGTAGGAAAGCCTGCCGTGGCCATGCAGGAGGCGCGGGGCCAGGTGGGGCGGGCCGACACGGAGGACGGAAGTGGCGCGGCAGAGGGCAGCAGGCC
>CAJUFO010000133.1:0-1378 GCA_910585615.1 uncultured Acetatifactor sp. | reverse complement strand
GACGGGCAGATGCCGGGAGAGCGCCGGGTGCCGGCGGAACGATGGAAGAGGGCAGACCGACGGACGGCAGCCTGCAACCGGAGGCGATGCCGCGCCTGACGGGCACGGGGGGATTTGCGGACGGGAATCCGATGGGAACCCGGAGAAATCAGGGCGGAACTGTCGGTTCGACGGACAGAATTCTGCGGCAAGTCGTCATCCCCAACCCCATTACGGTGCATCTGGGGCCTCCCGGCGCGAATGCCTCCAATGTACAGGTGTCCTTCCCGGATTACGTGAAGAACGTGGCCAGCAGCGAAATCTATCCCACCTGGCCGGAGGCCTCGCTGACCGCCAACATTCATGCCATTGTCACGTTTGCCCTGAATCGTATCTACACGGAGTGGTACAGGTCGAAAGGATACAATTTCGATATCACGAACAGCACGGCCTATGACCAGTATTTCGTGTATGGGCGGCCCATTTATGAGTCCGTCAGCAGGATCGTGGACAGAGTCTTCAATGAATACGTCCGCAGGCAGGGCCAGAACGTGCCCTATTTCACCTCCTTCTGCAACGGCACCACCGTCACCTGTAAAGGCATGTCCCAGTGGGGCACCGTGACTTTGGCCAACCAGGGGTATACGCCGCTGCAGATTCTTCGCTCCTATTATCCGAAGGACATCGAGCTGGCCAGCACGGACATCATCACCGGCAGCCTGACCTCCTATCCGGGGACGCCCCTGCGGGTGGGGAGCACAGGGCTGGACGTGCAGACCATCCAGACCTACCTGAACAGAATCCGCAGGAATTACCCCGCCATCCCGGCAATCACGGATCCGGCGGGCACCTTCGGGGAGAGTACCAGGGCCGCCGTAACGAAATTCCAGAGCGTTTTCGGGCTGTCACCGGACGGAATCGTGGGGAAGTCCACCTGGTTCAAGATATCCAGCCTCTACAGTGCGGTGGCCAGGCTGGCGGAGCTGGACAGCGAAGGGATTTCCTTAGGGCTGGGCACGGTTCCGCCGAATGTAATCCTGCGCCAGGGCTCCGGAGGGCAGGATGTGGTGACCCTGCAGTATCTGCTGAACGTGGTATCGGAATATTATGCCAGCGTCCCGGCCCCGGCCCAGGACGGAATCTTCGGCAGCGGCACCAGGGAGTCCGTCATCGCGTTCCAGCGGGCCATGAACCTGGCGGCGGACGGCATCGTGGGGCAGAGCACCTGGCGCAAGCTCTATGACGTATACCTGGGCATCGGTGAGAACGTGCCGTCCCCGGATCCCTCTCCCTCGCCCGGGCCATCCCCCTCCCCTGGCCCGTCGTACACGGAATACACGGTGCGGCCCGGGGACAGCCTGTGGCAGATAGCCCGTAGATACGGAACCACGGTGGAGGC
>CAJUFO010000132.1 GCA_910585615.1 uncultured Acetatifactor sp. | reverse complement strand
CCCTTCTTCCAGAAAATCTTTTTTATTTTCCTCTTGACATTTCACCAAATTGCTCGTATGTACTCATAATGATCACCTCTTTCCATCAGGATCTCGGAATGGGTGAGAATACGTCCCCCGGCTGCCCGGATAAGCACATTACAGCATGTCCCTCAGGCCGGCGTCTCCAGTTTTCTCCGGTATTTTGCTGCTCCGGAAAGAAGCTCAGCGTATTCAGCCACTTTGCAGCGTCCGTCCTCATTCAGAGGCTCGTATGTTTTTTGGCACCACTCAATATACTTTCTGATGTGTGCGATCAGACGTTCATGGGACTTGTCCGTTTCTGTGCATTCAATGATTATGAGAGGGTTTCCGGCTTCATCTTTTATCATAAAATCACATTGGGGCTCTTTGGCGGTTTTCGGAACCGTCCCCTTGGAACCGCCCCTGTCCTCCCACGACGAACCGTCTGTTGTGGGAGCCTTTCCCGTTGAGAATTCATCCAGGAACCTGAGCGCGGTACGATATATTTCATTTTCCGCGAAAAGATATGCTGCAGATACCTGGAAGTAATCGGCTATTTTGCGGATCATTTCCATGCTCGGCTCACGCTTTCCGTTTTCCCAGTTGAAAATAGCGTTCTGGGTTACCTGAAGTTCCCTTGCAAGTGCCGTCTGGGTCAGGCCTCGCTCCATTCTTAAGTTCTTTAATTCATCCGCAAAACAGGACATCATATATGCCTCCCTGAATATATATATGTAGCGATTAAATCTTGCCCAAAAACCGGATAAACGGCATGACTGGCTGTGCTATGCGACTGGCAAGAATTAAATGCCGTTTATATAGCAAAAAGGTGTTGGGATTAGCCATATTATAGCATAATGGAATTCACAACGCAATAGTAAATTTATTTTTCTTGTATTGGCAGCCATATTGTTGTATGATAAAGTATCAAACCCACAGGTACGGGGCAGGAGGTACGGATATGAAGATAGGAGAGATCGACAGGAATCTGGCAGTGCAGTCAAAGCTGGAAATCAGTGGGCTGAAATACCGAAGCGCGCTGGAGGAGCCCTTTGAAATCTATGGGCTGTACCGGCCGAAGGAGACAGGGCAGTACAGGCGCATGCCCGCGGATGTGGCGGAGCGCGTGAGCGAGGGCGTCGCGGGCCTGGGCAGCCATACGGCGGGAGGGCGCATCCGCTTCCGGACGGACTCCCCCTATGTGGCGGTGAAGGCAAAGCTCACGGGCCAGTGCTTTATGTCTCATATGCCCCTTACCGGCTCCCACGGGCTGGATTTATATGTCTATGACGGCACCGCGGATATCTTTCAGGGAACTTTTGTACCGCCCTTTGACTCCCCGGAGGACTATGAGTCCGTGGTATATGTCCGGAAAAGAGGGATAAACGAAATTACGATACATCTTCCGCTATACAGCGGCATATCGGAATTGTATATCGGGCTGGACGAACACGCCGAAGCGGGGCATGGGAGGAGATACTGTCCGGTGGAGCCTGTGCTGTACTATGGCTCTTCGATTACCCAGGGAGGCTGCGCCAGCAGGCCCGGCAACCATTATCCGGCGGCGATCGCGAGGGCGCACAATGTGGACTTCCTCTGCCTGGGCTTCTCCGGCGGCGCAAAGGGGGAGGCGGAGATGGCGGACTATCTGGCGGGGCTTCCGGCCAGCGTGTTCGTCTGCGATTACGACCACAACGCGCCGGATGCGGAGCATCTGGAGGGCACGCATGCCGCCCTGTACAGGCGCTATCGGAAGTCGAATCCGCAGACCCCCATCGTCTTCGTGTCGAAGCCGGATATCCGGCCGGACGACAGCGGGGACGTCCGGCGCAGGGATGTGGTGTACCAAACCTATATCGAAGCTTTGAGGGGCGGGGACGAGAGGGTTTATTTCCTGGACGGCTTCCACCTTTTTGCGGGAGACAGGCGGTATGACTGTACGGTGGACGGATGCCACCCCAACGATGCAGGGTTCTTCCGGATGGCCGAGGCAATCGGGGAGCTGGTGCGGCATTGTCTGGCCCTGTGACAGCGTCCGGAGACATTTTGGACGGCAGACGGAATGGCGCCCGGCAGGAGGAAATGAGGGACGGGGAGGGACATGATGGGATATGACTGTCTGATCATAGACGATGAGAAGCTGCTTGCGGACAGCACCGCGGAGTATTTCAATCTGTTCGGGGTCGGCACTGCGGTGGCCTACAGCGCGGCGGACTGCCACAGGTTCTTCGAGGCCCATACGGCCCGGCTTCTGCTGCTGGACATCAACCTGAAGGACGGCAGCGGCTTCGCCCTGTGCAGGGAGCTGCGGGAGAGGACGGAGATTCCGATCCTCTTCATCTCTGCCCGCAGCAGCGATGACGACAAAATCATGGCGCTGCATATCGGCGGGGACGATTATATCCAGAAGCCCTATTCCCTGGGGGTTCTGCTGGCCAAGGTGCAGGCGGTGCTGAAGCGCTGCGGGCGGCAGGAGGAGCTCTCTGACCGGGAAAAAGAGAGATACCGCTGCGGCAGGCTGGAAATCGATTTCGGAGCCAGGCGGCTGCTGGTGGAGGGAAAGGCTGTGAAACTCACTGCCCTGGAGTTTAGGCTGCTGTCCTATCTGGTGCGGCATGAGGACAGGGTGGTGACGAAGCAGGAGCTGTTCGAGAAGGTCTGGGAGGATAAGTTCACCGGGGACGGCACGCTGAACGTCCACATCAGGAGGCTGCGGGAGGCCATCGAGCCGGATTCCGGGAATCCGGAGCACATTCTCACTGTCTGGGGGGAGGGCTACAGGTTCTGCGGCTCCTGCCGGACGGCGCTGTCTCCCCGGGGGCATGGAGAATAGAATGAAAAAGCGTTTTTTAATCATCATCCAGTTGTTTGCCCTGGCGGCGGAGGCGGCGCTGCTCCTTGGCTTCGCCCTGCGGGATACGGACAGCGCCCAGGACGCGGTGGCGGTGAACGAGGCGCTGCAGTCCGTGGAGGCTGACTGGGGCAGGCTGGAGGGCCACGGGAACCGGACAGGGCTTGCCTATGTGGTGCTGGACGGGGCAGGGGAAGTGCTGTACCGGACGGAGGAGGGCTTAAGCGAAAGCGTCAACAGAGCAGTGGTCCACAGGGATACCATGCTGGACATAGAGAGCGGGGGAGCCGTGGTGGGAAAGCTCATCGTATTCAATGACAGCGCAGAAGCCCTGGAGTCCGGGAAGCGGGCCGTGCTTCTGGCCATCATGGCCGTGGCGCTGGTGCAGTGGGGCATCTGCGTGGGCTACGGGATATATCTGAACCGCACCATAATCAGGCCGTTCCGACAACTGAAGGACTTCGCCCGCAGGGTGGCGGGAGGCAATCTGGACGTCCCTCTTGAAATGGACAGAGGGAACCTGTTCGGGGCCTTTACGGAGAGCTTCGACATCATGCGGGAAGAACTGAAGAAGGCCAGGCTGGCCCAGGCCCGGGCCAACACCGAGAAAAAGGAGCTGGTGGCCAAGCTTTCCCATGATATCAGGACGCCGGTGGCCAGCATCAAGGCGGCCTCCGAGGTGGGGGTGGCCCTGGCGGAGAACGGTAGGATCAGGGAAAACTACAGCCAGATCATCCGCAAGGCAGACCAGATTGACGCGCTGGTGAACAATCTGTTCACGGCTACGCTGGAGGAACTGGAGCAGCTCGCCGTGGCGCCTGTGGACATGGAGAGCGGGGAGCTGGCGGCGATGCTGGACAGCGCGGATTATTTCGGCTGGGCAGAGATACCGCCCGTGCCGGAATGCCTGCTGCAGGGGGACAGGCTGAGGCTCCAGCAGGTGTTCGACAATATCTTCGCCAACGCTTATAAATATGGAAGGAACGGACGCCAGGGAGAAGGGGAGCCTTCCGGGGAGGGGAAAATCCATGTGGCCATGCGGCGGGAAAGCCGTTTCCTGGCGGTGGCCATCGAAGACTGCGGCGGTGGCGTAGATGCGGAGGAGCTGCCCCTTTTGAAGGAGAAGTTCAGGCGCGGGAGCAATGCCCGGAACAGAGAGGGTGCGGGGCTGGGCCTGTATATCTCCGATTATTTCATGAGGGAGATGGGAGGGGAGCTGCTGGTGGAGAACGGAGAGGACGGCCTGCGGGTGACTGTGGTCATCTGCCAGAGCGGGTGACAGGGGGATTTATAACGATACGGGTAAGGGACAGCCGTCTGCTTTCAGGAGCAGGTTGGCTGTTTTTCTGTGTATTTAAGACATATTTAAGAAGTGGGATGCCAAAAGCATTGAAAACACTGCATTTGTGGGAAGCAGTGTCACTAGTAGAGTCACTAATAGAAATTAGGGCATGGTGCAGAAATCAGCATTCATGCCCTGTCTTTATGGATTCTACAGCAGCCCGGAGCTGGCCTAGGTCTTTGTGGGTATACACGTTCTCGTTGATGTCCTGTCCCTTATGCCCCATAAGCTTATACCTAGCCACCCGGTCTACACCTGCGATGTCCAGGAGCATGTTGAATGTGTGGCGGCAGTCATGGGGCGTGTGCGCTGTCTGGATGCTACATGACTGCAGGGCAGCATTAAAGCATTGCCGGTACGTCTGCTCAGATATGGTCCTGGAGCCATCGTGGTAGATGAGGCTCTTGAACCGCGCATCCAGCCGCTGGGATACCATCCCATAGATGGCGGAGTGGATGGGGACCGTCCGGTTACGGCTGTAGCGGTTCTTCAGGCCGCCGGTGAACGTCCTCTCTTCGAGATCGATTCCGTCCAGCGGCATCCGGGCCAACTCGTTTATGCGCCATCCGGAGTAACAGTAAATAAGCACTGTATCCACGAAAGGGATGTCCTTGTGCTGCCAGAGCAGAGACAGCTCCTCCCTGGTGAAGGGGACTCCCTGGGCATCATCGTCTTCCTTGGTGATTTTCGTGTATTGGGAATAGTCCTTTGCCACAAGCTCGAACTGGACGGCATACCTGTACATCTGCCGGAAGAGGTTCCTGACATGCTCCAGCATGGCATGGGACAGGTCTGTCCGGTCAAGGATGTCCTGCATGTCCTGGGCCCGGATGTCCCACATGGCCATCCCATGGAGGGAGGGGCATTTCCTGTATGCCGCCACCATGCAGTTCTGGGAACTGGTCTTTGCCCCTGGGGCATCGAGGGCGGCTTTGTACTTCCACTGATACCAGGAGGTGAATACATCGCTGAAAAGCTTCTTCCGGTCGTTCGGGTCATAGGGGGCCTTATTGTACTCGGCCAGGGCGATTCCGGCGGAGACCCGGTCAGGGAAGCAGCCAATTACGTCATAGGCTGGATAGCCGTCTGCATCGATGCGGGTGTTGACCCTGACCTGGAATGGGTTCCTCCGCTTGCCAGACAGCTTCACCACCGTCCCTGAGCCGTTAGGGCGGCGCTTCCGGGCCTTTCTGGGCGTACTGGTAGAAATATTGCCGTCCCTCACCGGAAAGCCGCAGTGGGGGCATATGATGGCTCTGTCGCTTATCTGGCCGGTACATTCAGGACATCGTATGAGTGCCATATGGATCACGCTCCTGCCTGAAAGATGGTACAAAAAATACACCTGTACAGACGGGTGTATCGATGGTATAATAGGCCTTGCGAGGGGATATCATACCGGCACCTGCCTGTATAGTGTCCAGGCGGTTCCTGTTGCTGCAGGGGCCGCTTTTTTGCTTGACGGTTCAGGTCATTTCGGTTATAATATGCTTATCAAGGGAGCCGGAAGGTGAGTGCAGGTCACCCGACCCGGCGAATAATTAATTTAGACTTATAAGGATAGTCGTCCAGTCATTGCCAGTGAGCGGGACGGCTATTTCTTATTTTTCAGATTCAGAATCGCAACAATCAAAAGACCGACTGTTAGTATTACCATGAATTCCTCATATGTACTCATAATAATCACCGCCTTCCGTAAGGTCTCGGATTGGGTGAGAGCACGTCCCCCAGCTCCCCTGGTAAGCATATTATGTTGTCATGGTTCAGGTAAAGGACATTTGTCCGTGGTTAGAGCAATATTGCGCTGACAACAAAATAGTGGCCAGTCAACTGCAACCATTTGGCAGTGGTAAATCCAATTTGGGCTTCTCCTCTGATAGAGGTGTTGCTGTTCCAAAATGGCATACCAGGTTCTGCTCTGGAAGAGGTCTCCCCAATGGGGATACCTTGGCTCCATGGAGAAGCTCCGGCAGATGCCTTCCAAGGGGGAGTCTGATCTGACCCTCCTTCAGGATGAAGCACCCCTCTATGGTTCCGGGGGTCTGCCCAATGGGCGGTACCCTGATTCAGGGCCCCATCCCCCAAAATTGGGGGCACCCCTGCCGGTTATTACCGGCTCCGGGATGCTTTCATTTGCCAGGAGGGCATCCCCACTTGTGGGGAATCGGCGGTTCTGCCGTGCCAACTTGTCGGCATGATTTTCCCCCACTTGCGGGGGATGGTTCGACACTTGTGTCGATGGTTTTCCTACGGTGGTATGAAAACTGTTCGTACCTGAGTACGAGCCGGAGCCATTCCTGGCCCGGGCGCAAAATTGCGTTGGGCCTTGCTCCTCCCTGGTGAGGAATGGGGCGCTCGCCCCAGATGGCGAATGGTTCTTCCGCTCGTCCTCCAGGAAGAGCGGGAAATTCCGCTGTACCCCTCCCGCTTATTGGATACGTTCATACGCTTGTGCTGGCGGTGGGATAGAGGCAATTAAAAAGCAGATA
>CAJUFO010000131.1 GCA_910585615.1 uncultured Acetatifactor sp. | reverse complement strand
TGCTGGGGGGACGGCTCGCCCCTGCGGGAGTTCCTCTACGTGGACGACCTGGCCAACCTGTGCGTGTTCCTCATGAACCATTACAGCGGCAACGAGACCGTCAACGCAGGCACGGGCAAGGAGCTGACCATCAAAGCGCTCACCGAGCTGGTGGCGAAGGTCATCGGCTACACCGGGGAGATCCGCTGGGATGCCAGCAAGCCAAACGGCACCCCCAGGAAGCTCCTGGACGTGTCCAAGGCCACAGCGTTAGGGTGGACTTACCGCACGGAACTGGAGGAGGGCATCAGGCTGTCCTATGAGGATTTCCTGAGCAATCCCATGCGGGCGGAGCGATAGCACCCCAATTTCATAAAAAATCCTGGGCAGCTGCCGGAACGTTTTTGGTTTCGGCAGCTGCTTTAGGCTCGGCTGTGAAGTTGATAAAGGTTTTATGACAGATTCGGCAAAGGTAAAGCTGATAAGATTTACGGCATGTGGGAGCCCAGGCAGCAGTTTGTGGAGGACGCGCTCTTTATGACAAGGAAGGGCATCAGCCAGTCTGCATACATGGCTCTTTTTTTCAGAGAATCATGTCGGTACGGATACCAACAGTGCGCCGGACTTTACGGCAGATGTGGATATGGGCGGATGGAAGGATATCTACGACTATCTGGATGATGTAGAGAAAGCCTGCGCTAAGGAGATGATGAAGAATGAGATTCCGGCTCCTGATGGCGTTGGATACGAACTTGAGAGTAATAGGAACGGAGCTGTAATCGGTCAGGCTTCCATGGCATCCTGGCGCCTACCAAAGCAAGGGAAGGGGCTTATGTGACCTGTTATGGTACGATGTCGAATCTGATTGTGTAGGATGAAGAGAATGGATTGAGGACGCCGCTAGGGAGATTCTGTTGGCGGCGACAGCATTCTGGGGGAAAGTCTCCTTTTTTGCTTGACAAACCCCTATTTCCTGCACTATAATCCTATGCATACAGAGTGGCTGTGAAGAGGATTAGTACAGATTCAGAAGCATCCCAGAGAGAGGGCGTGGCATGGGCTGTCGGCGGAAAGCGGCGGCAGATGCGGCTGGGAGGCCCTTATGCGGAGGATTTGGAACCTGCCTCGGAGCTTCCGCGCGAGGCCTGCGGGAAAAAGCCCGTAGCAGGCGAAAGCGCGGCGCAGGCCTGCGTTAAAGGCATGAGAGATGGGCGCGTCTGCGTCAATTGGGGTGGTACCGCCGGATTTTCGGTCCCTTGGGGGATGGAAGTCCGGCTTTTTCTATGCGGCGACATCCCGAACAAGCTTCAAACGTAGCACGAAAAAACAGCATCTGCCCGGATAGTGCCCATAGGATTTACGGACGCATGCACTTGCGGCCGGAAATTCTATGCTGTCACTGGTACTACCCGGGCGGATGTGGAACTGGAATGAAAACAGCATTTTAAACCAGGAGGAGCAAAATGGCAGACAAAAAAATGGTAGAAGAAATCACGTCCATGGACGTAGATTTCGCTCAATGGTACACGGACGTAGTAAAGAAAGCGGAGCTGATCGACTACACCTCCGTAAAGGGCTGCATGGTAATCAAGCCCGCGGGCTATGCAATCTGGGAGCTGATTCAGAAGCAGCTTGACGAGCGTTTCAAGGCTACAGGGGTGGAGAACGTCTACCTCCCCATGTTCATCCCGGAGTCCCTGCTGCAGAAGGAAAAAGACCACGTAGAGGGCTTTGCCCCGGAGGTGGCCTGGGTGACCCACGGCGGCCTTGCACCCCTACAGGAGCGGTTATGCGTGCGTCCCACCTCGGAGACCCTGTTCTGCGATTTCTATAAAAACGACATCCACTCCTACCGGGATCTCCCCAAGGTCTACAACCAGTGGTGCTCGGTAGTGCGCTGGGAGAAGGAGACCAGGCCCTTCCTGCGCTCCCGGGAATTCCTCTGGCAAGAGGGCCACACCGCCCACGCCACCGAAGAAGAGGCCCAGGAGAGGACCATCCAGATGCTGAACGTGTACGCGGACTTCTGCGAGGAAGTGCTGGCCATACCGGTGATAAAAGGCCGCAAGACCGACAAGGAGAAATTCGCCGGCGCCATCGCCACCTACACCATCGAGGCCCTGATGCACGACGGCAAGGCCCTGCAGTCCGGCACTAGCCACAACTTCGGGGACGGCTTCGCGAAAGCCTTCGGCATCCAGTTCGCCGACAAGGACAATACCTTGAAATATGTCCACCAGACCTCCTGGGGCATGACCACCCGCCTGATCGGCGCCATCATTATGGTGCACGGGGACAACGAGGGCCTGGTGATGCCGCCTAAGGTAGCTCCTGTGCAGGTGTGCATCGTGCCCATCCAGCAGAAGAAGGAGGGGGTATTAGAGAAAGCATACGAGCTCCGGGACAGGCTGAAAGGCGGCTTCCGGGTGAAGGTGGACGACACGGACAAGAGCCCGGGCTGGAAGTTCGCCGAGGCGGAGATGCGGGGCTACCCTGTCCGCATCGAGATTGGCCCCAAGGACATAGTGGCCGGAAAGTGCGTCCTCGTCCGCAGGGACACCAGGGAGAAGATCGAGGTGAGCTTAGACGAGCTGGAGGCAGAGGTGGGCGGACTGCTGGACGCCATTCAACGGGAGATGCTGGAGCGGGCCAGGGCCCATCGGGAGGAGAACACCTTCACCGCCGTGGGCATGGAGGAGTTCGAGAAGATATTCAACGAGAGATCTGGCTTCGTCAAGGCCATGTGGTGCGGGGACGAGGCATGTGAGAACGTGATCAAGGAAAAACTCAGCGTCACCAGCCGCTGCATGCCCTTCGAACAGGAGCATATCGCGGACACCTGCGTGTGCTGCGGCAGACCCGCGAAGAAGATGGTGTACTGGGGCAGGGCTTATTAAATGCCAG
This sequence comes from uncultured Acetatifactor sp., assembly GCA_910585615.1. Lineage (GTDB taxonomy): Bacteria > Bacillota > Clostridia > Lachnospirales > Lachnospiraceae > Acetatifactor. The sequence goes on along the minus strand of CAJUFO010000131.1, from coordinate 3,975 downwards.
GACCGGGGCACGGATGCCGGAGCCCTATCGCCCATGCACAGCCTTATGCCTGTGTACGCCGGATGCCATGGCTATGCGGACATAAAAGCCATGGAGCATGTCCGGGCGGATGGGGAACAGGTCCGGCGAGCGCCGCCATATTGATTTGGGAGATGATTAAGGAGAGAAAGCGAATATGAAAAATGAGACTTACAAAATAGAACTGCCCGGTTCCCAGCCCTATGCGAAGCTGGTCACCTACATTCAGGACGACTCCGCGGAGATCGGCATCGCGTCCAGGCCCCTGGTGCTGGTCTGCCCGGGAGGCGGCTATGAATTCACCTCGGACCGGGAGGCGGAGCCCCTGGCCCTACAGTTCCTCGCCATGGGCTACCATGCGGCCGTGCTGCGCTATTCCGTGGCCCCCGCGGTGTTCCCCATGTCCCTGTGCGAGCTGGCCTGGAGCGTGGGCCTGATCAGGGAGCATGCAGAGGAGTGGCATGTGAATCCCGCGCAGATCATCGTGCTGGGCTGCTCCGCCGGAGGCCACCTGGTAGCGTCCCTGGGCGTGTTCTGGAACAGGGATTTCCTGGCGAAGGCATTGGGCGCGGAGGGAGGCGACCGCAGGCAGTGGAGGCCCGACGGCCTGATCCTGTGCTATCCTGTCATCACCTCCGGCGAATACGCCCACAGAGGCTCCTTCGACAATCTGATCGGGGACAGCGAGGCGGAGATCTCCGCTCTGCTGGGGGCGCCCGCGGTGGAGGCGCTGTCTTTGGAGAACCAGGTGAGCGGCGACACGCCTCCCACATTCCTCTGGCACACCTATACGGACGACTGCGTGCCGGTGGAGAATTCGGTGATGTTCGTAAACGGGATGTGCCGGGCAAAAGTGCCCTCGGAGCTCCATGTGTACCCCGTGGGCGGCCACGGGCTGTCCCTTGCCAACCAGCTCACCCAGGGACAGGGGGGCACTGCCATCCAGGAGGAGTGTGCCTCCTGGATTTCACTGGCCCATACCTGGATCGAGGCGCAATATGGCATAAAAACGGCTGGAGCCTCCACCTGAGGCGCGTTTTTTGGAAGCAAGACAGAGGGCTTCGCAGCCGTGGGAAGGAATCTGGATGAACTATGTGGTATTGGATCTGGAATGGAACCAGGCAAACGGGATTACGGAACACGAGGTGCCTGCCATTCCCTTTGAAATCATAGAGATCGGCGCGGTGAAGCTGCACGCCGGCCCCTGCGGACAGCCGGCCGATGGCGGCAGCTCCGCAGGGGACGGGAAGTCCGGCAGCGGTGGAGGACCTGTAAAGGGCAGGGATACGGAGAAAGACAGACGCGTAGGCAGCGGCGCATTCCTCATAGAAAGGGCAGGAGAATTCAACCAGCTCATCAGGCCGTCTGTGTACCATGAGATGAATCAGGCCACCGGCCGCCTGATACACCTGCGGATGAAGGAGCTGAAGAAAGGCCGGCCCTTTCTCGAGGTGGCGGAGGCGTTCTTTGCCTGGTGCGGGGAGGAGGAGTACCGCTTCTGTAGCTGGGGCAGCGCGGATTTGACGGAGCTACAGCGGAACATGGAGTACTATCACATGGAGCCCCTGGCGGACGGCCCCCTGGCCTACCTGGACGTGCAGAAGCTGTTCAGCATCGCCTATGAGGACGGTAAGAGCAGGAAATCCCTGGAATACGCCGTGGACTTCCTGGAGCTGGAGAAGGACATCTCCTTCCACAGGGCCTTCGCCGACGCCCATTACACGGCGAAGATTCTGGCCAGGATTCTGGCGGAGAAGCCCGCGGCGCTGCGGAACCTCTCCTACGATGTGTTCCATCCGCCCAAGGACAGGAAATCCGAGCTGAAGGTACAGTTCGACAATTACGCCAAATACATTTCCAGGGAATTCGACACCAAGGAGGAGGCCCTGGCGGACAGGGAGGTGGCGTCCAGCAAATGCTACCTCTGCCGCAGGAACCTGCGCAAGAAGATTAGGTGGTTTTCGCCGGGAGGGAAGCATTACGTCTGCCTGGCCTACTGCGAGAAGCACGGCTACCTGAAGGGGAAGATCAGAATCCGGAAATCCCCCGCCGGGAAGGTCTATGTGGTAAAGACTACGAAGCTGATTTCAGACGAGGACGCGGAGGCGCTGAAGGCCCGCAGAGAGCATGCAAGCGATGTGCACAGGAAGCGGATCCAAAGGAAAAGCCGCGGGACAAAGGAGAGGCCATGACTAGAAGTCAGGGCCTCTGTGTTTTCTGGAGCCACGCCTTCTGTGGCGGTTGCGCTTCCGCCACCCCCGTCTGCCGCTCCGGGGAGAGAAATTATAGTTCTTGAGAATCAGGTGGACGATGAGCCATAGAAGCAGCAGACCTGCCAGTACGGCGGCGCCTATGAGAAGAAACCTCACATTGACGAATATGACGGAATCGTCGCCGTCATTTTGGTCGGGCGCTGCGGCTCTCTCCTCCCCTTCCATATCGAAGATACTGGGCTCCTGGCTGTCCGCGTTGAAATCCACCCGGACGGTGCCCAGGGGCACATCCTGATAAGAATAGGAGATTACCGCCGCCTGGCTCTCGTCCGCCGCCTCGTAGGAGATGGAGGAAGAGACCTCCTCAAAGGGAATCGTCCGTGGCAGGACGATGAAATCCTCTTTATTTAAGGAAAGGAAGGGCCGGGAGCTGCCGAAGATATCGTTGCCGCTGTAGAACAGCCCGGTGTTGTCGATATTGTATTTCGTCTCCGTCTGAGCCACGTTCACCCGCTCGAAATTGGAGAAGCCGTACTCGAAGAGGGAGATGGTGTCCTCATAGTGGTTTGGGGACTCGTCCCGCATCACCACACAGATCAGCTTCAGCCCGTCCTTCTCCGCGCAAGACACCAGGCAGCTCCTGGCATCGTCCGTGTAGCCGGTCTTGCAGCCCACGATGTATTCATAGGCATAGGTTCCGCCAGGGATGATCTCCATGTGGTTGTTCTCCAGCTTCCCCTGGGGCAGCTTGTCCGTAGGCGGAAAGTCGATCCGGGGGGCCAGGGTGATCTTGCACAGCATCTCGTTGTCGAAGAAGGCCCTGCCGATCATGGCCAGGTCATAGGCCGTGGTATAATGGTCCTCGTCCGGCAGGCCGTTGGGGTTTGAAAAATGGGTATTCAGGCAGCCCAGCTCCCCGGCCCGCCCATTCATGATGTCCGAGAAGACCTGCCAGTCCGTAGTGCCCGTGATATGCTCCGCCACCGCATAGCACACCTCATTGGCGGAGCGGATCAGGATGGCGTTCAGGCACTGCTCCATGGTCAGCTCCTGTCCTACGTCCATGGCGATGTGGCTGCTGTCCCAGGGCGTGTCGAAGACAGCGTCGTGGGAAAATGTCACGATTTCATCCATCTGGCACTGTTCCGCGGCAATCAGGGTGGTGAGAATCTTGGTGGTGCTGGCGGGGTATTCCCGCTGGTGGATATTCTTGGAGTAAAGGATGGTGCCGGTCTGGAGCTCCATCAATATGGCGGACTCCGCCCCCACCACAGGGCCTGCGGGCCAGTTGGGCACCTCGTTGGACTGGACGGGCAGGGCACGGTTGGCCTCCAGCGCAAGTTCTGCGGCGGAAGGGGCCTGGGCCTCCACGGGGAGGGCAGGGGTCAGGCTGCCGGCGCAGAGCACGGCAGCGAAAAGCCGGATATATTTATGGAAGATTTTAGCGGACATCTGTCAACCTCGCATCTATTCATTCACAAAAGATTCCTGCATCATGCTCTCATTATAGGTTTTGGAAAATAGAATCTTGTTTTATACTGCAGACCGCCAGGATTTACAGTGGCGTCTCCGGGAAATTACTTGGCTGGCGGTCTTCAGTCGGGTTGTACTGCAAATTTAACCGGTGTGCAATATAGATTCTATTATACACCATTCTCCCAAAAAACCAAAGGGACAAATTGCAGGAATCAGATTTGACGCTTAAACTTTTACATCTTCTTTTAGAGCATCAGGATTTTTTGTT
>CAJUFO010000130.1 GCA_910585615.1 uncultured Acetatifactor sp. | reverse complement strand
TCATCGGCATGGACAGCGCCAATATCCGCAACATGCGCCGGATGCTGGGCAGCGACCCGGAGGGGAAAATCCACAAGCTCCTGTCTTTCGCGGGCTCTGACCGCGACATTTCCGACCCCTGGTATACCGGCGACTTCGATGCCACCTACCGGGACGTGACCGAGGGCTGCGAGGCGCTGCTCCGGGATCTGACGGAAAAATAGCCGCTGCAGGAGCCCCAGCTGGTTCTAATTCGCCTTAGGGCTGTCTTCGTCCGGCCCATATACTGCCCTTGCGCCGCCGATCAGCTTCGGCCTGGTGCGGGCGCAGACTACGCGGGCGTCGCCGATTTCCCTGGTACGGATCCGTACAGGCACGGCCACGTCCTTCAAGTGCATCCCAATCAGGGTATCACCGATGTCCATGCCCGCCCTGGCCCTGATATGCTCCACCGCCACCGGCTCCTCGAAGGTCTTGTATGCCGCCGTGGCAAAAGCCCCTCCCGCCTTTGGCTGGGGAATCACGCTGACAATCTCGTACCCATACCTGGCCGCCGCTTCCTTTTCGAGTATCAGGGCCCGGTTGAGATGCTCGCAGCACTGGGCGGCCAGGTAGACCCCCGTCTCCTGGGTGGCCTGGTAGATGCTGCCGAACACCACCTCCGCCAGCTCCGGGCTGGAGAAGGTGCCTATCCCGGCCCCCGCCACCTCGCTGGTGGAGCAGCCCACCACGAACAGGTCTCCCTCCACAAGGCACGCGGCCTCCAGAATCTCTTTCGCCGCATTATATGCTTCACTGCCGATTATGGACATTTCCTCTGTCATCCTGAAATCCCTCCTGTCTCCTATGCAGACATCGCTTCCGGCACCCTGCGGGTGCCTGGCCGCAGGCTTTCCCTTAGAAACCGGCCCGCGAAGCGCATGTGCTGTCGTCTGTCCTAAAGATAGCATATGAGTATTTCCCTGTCAATATATGGTCGGGTGCAGCACGCTGATGCATTTTGACATGACAAGCTAAATTTCGTTGTTACATAATCTTAATTCTATAACTTTCCTTCAAAATGCAATTTTTTCAAATTTTCTCTTGCTTTTTGCGGAAAATGTGGTATACTTTTTCTGGTGAGGGGCATTAGCGCAGTTGGGAGCGCGCCACACTGGCAGTGTGGAGGTCACGGGTTCGAATCCCGTATGCTCCATTTTTTTGGAAACAGCGGAATCCCATAGAATATGAGGTTCCGCTGTTTTTATATGTCTTTCATATCATTTCTTTTCCCCTTTGTCAACGCAAAATCCGTCACACACCTGTAACTTTTTTCTGCTATAATGTGTTCATGACACTCTAAAAGAAAAAGGCGGAACACGACTATGACCCACATCTACTATATAGAAGACGACCCCGACATCGCCGCTGCCGTGGCGGAATATCTGGAACAGAAAGGCTTCCGCGTCACCCTCTGCGCCACCCTGGCCCGGGCCAGAGCGGCGCTGGAGTCCCATCTGCCCACTCTGGTGCTGCTGGACTGGAACATGCCGGACGGCCACGGGGACAGGCTCTGCCGATGGATCCGGAGCAGGTGGAAGGATCTGCCCATCATCTTCCTCACCGTCCGCAGCGATGCCTCGGACATCGTCTCCGGCTTCCGGGACGGCGCCGACGATTATGTCGTCAAGCCCTTCCAGCTGGAGGTGCTGTACTCCCGCATCCTGGCGCTGCTGCGCAGGACGGGCAATGTGGCGGAGCAGTACCTCTCCTGCGGCGGCATCCGCATAGACCAGAACCGCCGGACAGTCACCTGCCATTCGGAGGAAGTCCTCTTAAGCGCGGCGGAATATCAGCTCCTCCTGTACCTGATGCAGCACAAGGGGAAGACCCTCACCAGGGAACAGATCCTTGCGCAGGTATGGGACGCGAACGGAAACTATGTGAACAACAACACCCTGACGGTCACCGTGAAGCGGCTGCGGGACAAGCTCGGCCAGCCCGCCTGCCTGAAGACCGTCAGGAGCGTGGGCTACCGCATGGAGGATACCCTATGAGCGGACGGAAGAACGTATTTGTCACTTTGGGCCTGACGTTGTCCGTAAGCCTCCTGGCCGCCGCCCTGGCCGTGCTGCTCTTTACCTTCCATTACGGGCATCTGCAGTTCGACCTGCTGAACGCGGTCTGCGGGGAGGTGGTGGAGCAGGATCCGCAGGCCCGAAGGATTATTGCCGCCGCCCTGAAGGAATACACAGGCGGGAACGCCGACGGCTCCGCATACGAAGACGTATTATCGTCATTAGGGTACCGGGCCAGCGACTTCTCCGTCCCCACCTACAGGCAGAGCCTCTGGTGCATCGGGGCCGGGTTCCTGGCAGGGAGCCTGCTCTTCGCCTGCACCTGGGCTTACCGCAACCGCAGGGAGGCCCTGCGGATCCAGGCCCTGGCAGCGTATCTGGAACAGAGGGGCACCAGCGCCGCTCCTATCCTCCCCGCCTCCCCAAAAGCTGCCTCCGGGGAGGACGACTTCTCTAGGCTGGAGGATGAGATATACAAGACCGTGACCTTCCTCTATCAGACGAAGGAGGCGGCCATCCAGGCCAGGAACGGCTTCGCGGAGAACCTGTCCAACATCGCCCACCAGCTCAAGACCCCCATAACCGCCATCTCCCTGTCCGTCCAGATGATGGAGCACGACCTTGCTGCGAAGGCCTCCTGCGCCAGGGAAACAGCCATGCCCCCAATCTCCCCGGCTGTCACATCCGGCTGCTATCTGGAACAGATACAAAAACAGCTCCAACGTCTCACCCGCCTGGAGGAAGCGCTGCTTTTGCTGTCCCGCATCGATGCCGGGACTTTGGCTTTGGAGAAAGAGGAGGTGGATGTCTTTACCCTGCTGGTGCTGGCGGCGGACAATCTGCAGGAGCTGCTGGACGCATCCGGAACTTCCGTGGAAATCCCGGAGCAGGGCGGCATGATGGTCATGGCAGATCTGGACTGGACCATGGAGGCGGTGATGAACCTGATGAAGAACTGCCTGGAGCATGGGGGCGGTGGGAAAATCCTCTGTTCCTACGCCCAGAATCCTCTGTACACGGAAATCCTGATCTGGGATGAGGGCAGGGGCTTCGCCAAGGAGGACATCCCCCACCTCTTCCAGCGCTTCTACCGCGGCCGGAACGCTGCCAAAAACGGCATAGGCATCGGCCTGGCCCTGGCAAAGGAAATCATTGAACTCCAGAACGGCACCCTCCGGGCCAGGAACAGGCCGGTCGCAGGCGCTCTGTTTGAAATCCGCCTCTACAGTCACTGAGTTGTAAGTTTCGTCTGATATACTGTAACCTGTAAGGCAAAACTACAATAGGAGGATAATCAAAATGGAAATCTTAAAATGTCAGGGCGTCCGAAAGATATACGGCACCGGCGACAATCAGGTGACTGCCCTGGACGGAATCAATCTGTCCGTGGACAAGGGAGAATTCGTGGCCATCGTGGGCTCGTCCGGCTCGGGCAAGTCCACCCTGCTGCACATCCTGGGCACCGTGGACAAGCCCACTGAGGGGTCGGTCATCATAGACGGCACAGACCTCTCCACGCTGACCCCGACCCAGGCCGCCATCTTCAGGCGCAGAAAGGTAGGGCTGGTGTACCAGTTCTACAACCTGATCCCCACCCTCACCGTGCGGAGGAACATCCTGATGCCATTGGCCTTGGACAAAAAGAAGCCCAATCAGGAATATTTCCAAAAAATCGTGGACACCCTGGGAATCGCAGACCGGCTGGAGGCTCTGCCAAGCCAGCTCTCCGGCGGACAGCAGCAGCGCGTCGCCATCGCCCGCTCGCTGATCTACCGCCCTGCATTGCTTTTGGCGGACGAGCCCACGGGGAACCTGGACCAGAAGAATTCCAAGGAGATCATGGATATGCTAGGGCTCTCCAACCGCAGCCTGAACCAGACCATTCTGCTGATCACCCATGACGAAAAGGTGGCCCTGGAGGCGGAGCGCATCATCACCGTCCAGGACGGGCGCATCGTAAGCGATGAACGAAGGGAGGTGAAGACGCTGTCCGCAGAGCTGTGACGGCATATCCTATGTGGAAAGAATATTCATCCGATTACCTGAAAAAAAATCCCTCCTCCAGCCTGTCCGTGCGGATTTCAGCTTTTATCTCGGCACTGCTCCTGTCCCTTTTGTGCTGTCTGTTCTATAATTTTTGGAAGTATGAGGTGGAACGGATATCGCTGAATGAAGGCGGCTGGCAGAGCCGGCTGGTGGGGGAGATCGATGGGGAGGCCCTGGAAGCCATCCGAAATTTCGCCACTGTGGAAGAGGCCGTGGTAAACGAGGAAAAGAGCCAGGACGGAGAAATGGTGACAGACCTCTATTTCTACCATTATAAAGATGTCCTTCAGGACACGCCCCGCATCGCCGAGCTGGCCGGGATTCCCCCGGAGAACACAGCCTACCATCATGAGCTCCTGGCGCTGTACCTGGTACGCGATCCCCAGGACACCGCGCCCAGGCTGCTGTTTCCCCTGTTCCTCCTGATTGTGGCCCTGGCTTCCTTCTCCCTGGTGATCATCATACACAATTCCTTTGCGGTGTCCATGAACGCCAGGATCCATCAGTTCGGCATCTTTTCCAGCATCGGCGCTACGCCGAAGCAGATCCGCACCTGCCTGCTGCAGGAGGCTGCCTCTTTGTGCGCCCTGCCCCTGTTCGTGGGGAGCCTCCTGGGCGTAGCGGGCGGGATGGGGCTGATACTCCTGACCAATGTGCTGTTGAGAGACGCTGTCCAGGGCCGACATGAGTCCAGCCCCGGATACCACCCCCTGATCCTGGCCGCCACCCTGCTCGTTGCCGTGGCGACCATATGGCTCTCCGCCTGGCTGCCCGCCCGGAAGCTGAGCAGGCTCACGCCCCTGGAGGCCATCAAGAACACCGGGGAGCTGCAGCTGAGGCGCAGAAAGTCCTCCCCCATCCTCAGCCTCCTGTTCGGCGTGGAGGGAGAGCTGGCGGGCAATGCCCTGAAAGCCCAGCGAAAGGCCCTGCGGACGGCCTCCCTGTCCCTTTTGTTCTCCTTTATGGCCTTTACGATGATGCAGTGCTTCTTCTCCCTTACGGCAATCAGCACCAGGGAGACCTATTTTGAGAGATATCAGAACGTCTGGGACATCTATGCCACCCTGAAAGACACCCAGGTGGAAAGCTTCCCGGAGACGGAGGAGCTCCAGGGGCTTGCAGGGGTGGAGAGCGCCATCGTGTACCAAAGGGCAACGGCGAGGCGGCTCATCACAGAGGCACAGATAAGCGAGGAGATGAAGTCCTTCGGCGGGTTTTCCCAGGCTCCCGGGCAATATGTGACGCAGGTACAGGACGGCTGGATGGTGAACGCGCCCCTGGTCATCCTGGATGACAACAGCTTTCTGGCCTATTGCGAACAGGTCGGCGCCGCTCCCCGGCTGGACGGGGCGGTGGTCATGAACCAGATCCGGGATGTGACCAATCCCGATTTCCGGCATCCGGTCTACTGTCCTTACCTGAAAAAGGATTCCTTAGGGGAAGCCCCTGTAAGCGTCCTGCGCCAGTCCGGCAGCGAGGATGTCACGGCGGAGGTGGCGGTCTTGGCCTATACGGAGCAGGTCCCGGCCCTGCGGGAGGAATACGCCACCCTTGACTACTATGAGCTGGTACATTTCATCCCTGCCTCCCTGTGGCGGGAAATCGGCGGGCAGCTTGGGGGCACGAATGAGGAAGTCTGCATCTGCGTGCTGGGGAGAGAGGGCGCCGCTCTGGAGGAGCTGAACGCCCTGCAGGCACAAATCCATGCCATCGTCAGCAAAAACCATGCCGCAGAGAGCGAAAACCGCATCCAGGAATATGACTCCAACAATACCATGTTTCAGGGGATGATGGCGGTCTTCGGCGGCTTCTGCGTGCTGCTGGCCCTGATTGGCATGGGCAATGTGTTCTCCAACACCCTGGGCTTCGTGCGGCAGAGGAAACGGGAATTCGCCAGGTACATGTCCGTGGGGCTGACGCCGACCTCCCTGCGGAAAATGTTCTGCATCGAGGCATTGGTCCTGGCGGGGCGCCCGATTCTGATCACCCTTCCCCTGGCGGTGGCGGCCGTAGGCGCCATGCTGAAGCTGAGCTATGTGGATGCGGGAGAATTCCTGGCCCAGGCGCCCCTTGTCCCAATCGCCGTCTTCATGCTGGCCATCGTGGCCTGCGTGGCGCTTGCCTATTCCCTGGCCTGGCGCAGCATCCGGAAGATCAGCCTGGCGGAGGTCCTGAGGGACGATACCATGCTGTAGGAAGGCCGCACAGCGCCTGTGCATATTTCAAGAGGCTGCCCTAAGGCAGCCTCTTTCCTTCCAAAATCATTCCTGCCCGGTTTCAACGGCATCCGTCCGGTATATGAATTCCATCTGTCCAGTTTCCAAATCCGGCCGCAGGTATGGAGGACTTCCGAAATCCCTTAAAGTATATCCTATCCATTGCCTGAAAATAATTTCATTGCAAAAGCTCCTCAGAACTCCTTGCGCTCCATAATCTTGATGCTGATATGGCAGGAGAGGAGCAGCAGGGCGATGCAGATGCCCAGAGCCACCACGATGCCTAACCGAGCGCTCATCACCGGCATCCGCTCCCCCAGGGCTTCCAGGTCGATGCCCAGCCTCTCCGCAATCTTTGTTCCCGCGATCACCACCGCGAAGATGCCTCCCATCACCACAATCTGGGCTATCCTGCTCTTCTCCGCCTCGAATTTCAGCCGCAGCGGCACCAGGAGCACATTCAGGCACATCGCCACAGGCAACAGCACTAGAGCCGTCATCATGCCCTCCATGGGGTCGAGGCCGCTTCGGGCTGCCCCGGCCACAATGGAGATGACGCTCCCCAGAAGCCATCCGCCGCCGCACATCAATATGGCGAACAGATATTTTTCCAGCACATAGTCCTTTCTGGACACAGGCAGGGAGAACAGG
>CAJUFO010000129.1 GCA_910585615.1 uncultured Acetatifactor sp. | reverse complement strand
TCATGCCCGCGATTGTTTCCTCCACCCATTTACAGTCCTCGTCGGACAGATAAAAGGGATTCGCTTTCATATCAACCATACTCTTCTGCCTCGCTTTCCAACTTTCATAGGGCGGCAGCTTTTCAGGGCTGCCGCCGTATTTTCCATTCCCTGTTCCGTCATTCCGACCCCATCATCTCGCCTGGCTTTGCCTGCCGGGATTGCGATTGCCTGTGGTCAGGATTTCTGTACTTTGTCAAACTGAATCAGCTTCGCATTCAGGCTCTCCAGGAATCCCTCGGGTATCTCCGCACCGCCCAGCTTGCACAGCTTCTCCGGTGTGGATACCTTCATCATGACCCACATGCCCTCTCCCGGCCCCACTCTTCTGCCTGTGGCCAGCTTTATCGCCTGGGACACCATGGCCATGGCCTCCGGACATTCCGCGATATCCCCCAGGGTATCACGAATGCTGTACTTCCCTTCCGGGAATTCCATAGGAGCCTTCAAATCCAGGTCTCCCGCCAGCTTGAACCAGTTGGCCACGCCCTCCGCCTTTTCTTTATCCTCGGGCAGCGAGTAGACCGCCGGCTCCTTCTCCACCTTCTCCAGCGTCATGCTGTCCTTCAAATCGCCCGCCACGGCGGTGACCATATTGAAGCCCTCCTTCAGCGCCACGGTGAACGTGAACACCTTGCTGCCCGTCTGCACCTCCACCGCATCCCCGTTCAGGTACAGCGTCACCTTGGGCTGGTTGGAATAGACCTTGATCCGGGTGGTCTCCCCCGCCCGCTGGGCATAGCGTCTGCCGCACAGATGCAGCATAGGCTCCTCTGTCCAATATGCCTGATAGATATAATAGCTGTCCTTCTTTGTCTTCCGGTCTATGGTCACCAGGCCCTTGTTGTTCCTGCCGGCCACGCCGCCCTCATCCCGGAACGCACAGCCGAAGTCGAACATATTCCACACATGGCTGGACCAAATCCAGGGGCGCTCCTCCAGCACCTTCGCCATATGCTCATGGTACAGGGCCTGATAGTCCTCGCTGTAGTCCTTGCAGGCCGGAGCGGGCCCATGATAGGTCAATATGCCCTCACAGCCGTACTCGGACACGCCCAGACAGATCTCCGGATGCACCTTGTGGAAGTTGTCCAGCCAGGGCCCGTTGTCCTCCATCTTCCCGCCGTACCAGCCGAAATAATGGTTGTAGCTCTCCACGTCCGTGATGCCGTGCATGGGTCCGTCGATGGGAGTCATGGACACATGGGCAATGGTGGTCAGCCGGGTGGAGTCAAGCTCCTTGCACAGCGCGTTCAGCTCCTTGTGGTTCTCCACCAGCTGTTCCGAGATGCCGCCGATGAGAATCTCATTGGACACGCCCCAGAAGCAGATGGACGGATGGTTGTAATTCTGGATAATCAGCTCCTTCATCTGGCTGATGCAGTTCTGATGGGCAGCCGGATCCGGATTCATGACAGTGATAAAGGGAATCTCGGCCCACACGATAAAGCCCAAATCGTCACAGGCATCATAGAAATCCTGGGAGTGCTGGTAATGGGCCAGGCGAATCGTGTTGGCTCCCAGCTCCTTGATCATCCAGGCGTCCTCGTAATGCTCCTCCCTGGTCAGGGCATTGCCCTTGTAGAGCCTGTCCTGATGGCGGCTCACGCCACGCAGAGGCGTCCATTTGCCATTGATGCAGAAGCCCTTCTCCGGGTCGCAGGAGAAGCTCCTCACCCCGGCCCGCACCGTCACCTCGTCATAAATCTCATTGCGCCGCAGGAGGCTGGCCGTCACCGTGTACAGGCAGGGATCGTCGATGTTCCACTCCTCCGCGTCCGGCACATAGACCGTCACTTTGGTCTGGTCCGCAGGGCGCACCGCAGAGGCCACCTCGTTCCCGTCCTCGTCCCGGACGGAGTACATCACCGTGAAGTTCTCGTCCCCGTCTGTGACCCAGGATACCATCTCAAAGGTAGCTCCCCCGCCCTCGCAGGACTTTGGCGTCACCTGCAGCCCAGGGCCTCCGTAGTAGTCCAGGTCGAAATGCGTCCCCGGCACGCTGATCAGGTTCACCCCCCTGTAGAGTCCCCCGTAAAAGGTAAAGTCCGCCGCCTGGGGGTAGACGCTGTCCTTGCTCTCGTTGCTGCAGGCCACTACCAGAAGATTTTCCCCGTCCTCCTTGCATAGCTCCGTCACATCCGCCCGGAATGCGGAATAGCCTCCCTCATGGTAGGTGACTTCCCTGCCGTTCACATACACGGATGCCTGCTGCCCTGCCGCCAGAATCTCCACATAGACCCTGCCGCCGCCCAGAGGCTGCCTGGGGGTCTCGAAAGATTTGGCATACCAGCATCTGCCCCGGTAATACTCCCCGTTTCCGTCATGCCCGTCCACCGCGTTCCAGGTATGAGGAAGATCCACTACCGGCCACTGCAGGGGCAATGTCTCCGGCAGGCCCGCATCCTCCCGGATGAACCGCCAGCCCTGATTCAAATTGATTACTTTCCGCATAACGCACCTCCTGAATTATTGTTCTATATTTGAACTGTAATATCCCTTCTGTAAGGGGTTCCCATCAAGTATGCCATAAAACCTGGCTTTTCCTGTTCCATTCCGTCTCCTGCCTGATCCAGCCAAGCCTGTCAGCGTCAAGCCCGCAAGGCGGGACAACTGAATCCGTGTCCTGCCTGCCTTAACAGTACCTCAGCCCGAATCCCAGCTCGTAGTAATTCCCGGCGCTGTCCCGATAGGCATAAGCCTTGCCGTTCTCATCCTTCATCTCATCCGGCATATACCGATCCTTGTCATACCCGGGCACATCATTGGGGCTGATACAGACACCCTCTGCATTCACCGCCAGCACCTCGTCTCCTCTGGGCAAAGTAATCGGCAGCCTGCCCACCGGCGAGAACCTTCCGAACATCACATCCAGCGTGGCGGACGGGTACGTGTCGAAGCCCACGGTCAAAGCGTCCACATACCGCTCTACATTGCCCACCTCCCAGGCCAGTGGAATATTGATATTGGCTATCACCTTCCCGCCGTTCCCGTGGACAGCCGCCGCCATGCCCGGAATGCGGTTCGCCCCGGAAAGCGTGGTCTCCCTGTGGGTCTCGGATGTGGGCCTGCCCTCCGGCGTCACGTTGCAGACCTCCTTGTCCTCGCAGATGTCCAGCTCCAGATACCCCGGCGTGGCATTGAAATACTCCCCGGAGGAGGGGCTTATCATCAGGATACCGTAATCCGCCCGGGCGGGGTCCTCCGTCAGCTCCAGGCCCGTTTCCATGCCGGCCAGCATCTCCCGCAGTGCCTTTGTAGCCGCCGTTCCGGCCTCCGCGCTCTTGTGGAACGCCTCTGCGTACACCCTCTTCCCGGAAAGCTTCTCCGCCGTCAGGGGCAGCACATCCTCATTTTTCAACAGCACCACGCTCTGACGGTGCACCCTGGCAGCCTTGTCCCAGTCAGCCTGACAGTTCACCACACGGACCGCCTCCTGAGGATCCGCGTAGGGCTGCTCGAACATCCCCTGGGCGAACAGCTCCGTCAGCGTCCGGGTCACCGCCCTGTCCAGGCTCTCGTCCGTGAGGACCACGTCCTCCCTCCGGATGCCCTCCGGCAGCTCGTGGCTGTCATAATAGCCGTTGGAAGCACGCTCATAGGCCTCTATCCCCGCCTCATTGTCGAACAGGCCGCTGATTATGTCCACACCGGACTGGGTCACCGCGAAGCCGATCCTCTCCGGCACATCCAGCATCTCCACGCCCCAGCTCATATTGTGGATGATGCCCGTATCCGAATTGATATATCCCTGAAAACCCATCCGCCCTCTCAGGATATCGTTTATGAATACCTTATTATACGCAAATCCGTAAGGATCCAGGCGGATTTCTTTCCCCGAGGCATCCCTCTGGACAGCGCTCTTGTCCGCCGCCGGCTTGGAATAATAGGGCATGATGGACGCGGCATGGTACTTTACCGCCGGAATAAACGGCGGCAGATGGTACTTCTCCAGACTTCCCGGCGTGGCGTACACATTCCACTGCCCCGCCGCGTAATGGGGATCGAAGCCGTTCTCCCTTGCGCCTCCCCCGGGGAAGTGCTTCACCGTCACGGAGACTCCCTCTTTGGCGACCCCCTCCTCACTTCCCTGGATGCCGGGAATCAAATGGGAGAAAATCTCCGCAATCAGCGCCGGATCCTCCCCGAACGTGCCAAAGGTGCGCTGCCAGCGGGGATCCGTCACACAGTCCGCCATGTACATATACCCCTTCCGCAGGCCCGTGGCATACCATTCCCTGCGGATGCAGTCCGCGAACTCGTCCACTACGCTTAAGTCCCCGGTGCCCTTCACCGCCGCTGCGATCCCCAGCGTGCCCGGCCAGGCGGCGAACACCCCCGACGCGTCGTTCATGCCATAGACCACCTCCCCGTTCTCGTTCCGGGAATTGGACATGACCTGCACCGGCACGAAATGCCCGCATTCCTCAGCCACCGCATGCATCTGGTTCAGCCAGTCCGCCAGATCCTCCGGCTTGGGGTTGGCCCGCAGAATCAGATGCCGGTTGAACCATTCTTTGATCAGCGCCGTGGTCCCGGGCAGATACTGTTCCCCGAAAATGGTCTTGTTGCGAATCTCCCCGTCATCCAGTATGCCCGACTCGTCAAATATTATATGCTCATTCTTGGGGCTCATGGGACTGGCCGCGGG
Source organism: uncultured Acetatifactor sp. (assembly GCA_910585615.1). GTDB lineage: Bacteria > Bacillota > Clostridia > Lachnospirales > Lachnospiraceae > Acetatifactor. The sequence continues at coordinate 2,305 of CAJUFO010000129.1, read as the reverse complement.
ATACTTTCCCATCCGCCAGTCCGAAATGAAGAGCTGGGCGATTTTTTCTTTCACGGACAGCACTTTCACATAGGCCGCAGCCCGCTCTTCCGGCGGCAGTCTCCAGTCGTTCACCGCCGTCACCTGGCCGCTGCCGTCGATGTCCTTAAAGACAAGCCCGTCCCTCTCTATGACGCGCCGGGACACCGTGCCGATTTCCGGGCCGCCCGGGTTCTGATACCGTTTGATATTGTCGGATGCTTTTACCGCCATTATGATTCCACCTTTCCGCAAATTATACTACATAACGCCAGAACTTACCGCACTGCACTGGTTAAACGTATATGCCGGCGTTATGCAGTCAGGTTACTCTAAAATTTTAACTGTTAAGCAGTATATTCTGTCTATTTTATTTGTAATGCTTTCTGCCAGGTATGCGGTTCTAGCTCCGTCCACTGCCCCAACAGCAACACAAATCCGAATCAGGGCTTCTTTTGACTACTTCATCGTAATATACCCCTCTTCATCCGCCTGAACCGGAAACACTTCCATAAAATCCGTCACCAGCAGGATCAAAGGGATCCCCGTCCAGCAGAACAGGGTCTCCAGCAGCGCCAGGACGCGCCTGCCCTGGTACCACCGATGCCCGCCGCACCAGCCGGTGAACAGCATCAGCAGCAGATAGGTCTTCCGCTTGAACCTGTGGGGAACCCTCCTGCCGTCATACCAGGTCATGAACCGCCAAATTGGCCCCCAGACGCCGTATGTGTTCTCCCGCATCCCCGCCGCCCGCTGGGCCGCCTGCATCTCATAGTCCAGCTCCGTCAGCGTCTTCCCGCCGGCGTCCGGCATGTCCCCCCGGGACATGACCGGGGCGGAAGCCTCTTTTTTCCGGGAATCTCCCCCGGCGGAACTCCTGTTCTTATATTTCCCTTTCGCCATGCCCTTACCTACTCCCAGTCCCGTGCCCGCCCCGGGCATCCTTTTTCTGCCTTTCCGAACTCCTGCGGCCATCCACCACATCTCACGGCCTTCTGCCACAGCCATCTTCTACGTTCTTCTGCCAAGCCCTTCCTCCCGGCATACTTTTTCTGCCTTACCAAAATTCTGCGGCCATTCGCCCCATCACATGGCATTCCGCCACGGACTTCCACCATGGCGTTCCGCCACGGACTTCTGCCATGGCCTTCTGTCACGGCCTTCTGCCACACCCTTCTGTCACGGCCTTCTTCTACGCCTCCGCCACACCCTTCCGCCGGGATATACCCATCTGCAATCCCCCGGAGAAAGCCGCTCCTGCGCTCCCCAGGCAGCCGCCGTCAGCACAAAAGGGGCTGCCGGGAAATTGGTTGCCATTTCCGACAGCCCCAGTCCACACGAAGATATCAAAGGCATCCCCACCGGTCCACGGCCACGCCCGCAGGCCTTGCGCGGCTTAAGCGCTCTTCTGGGCCTGCGCCTTGATGCGTGCCACTTCGCCCTGAATCTCGGCCATCCTTTCCTTGGTCAGCGGATAGAACTTCATGGCCACCACGTTCAGGATCCAGCCGATGGCGGGCATGCCCAGGAAACAGGCTATGGTACATACCAGGACTCCCGTGGTATAGGGATCCTCCTGGGTGGGCAGGGTGCTCGTATAGCCTATGGCCGCGTAAATCATGGCCACAAGGGTGGTGGACAGGGAGGAGATCAGCTTATCCACGAAGGAGAACAGCGTCCCCATCAGTCCGGGCACATAGCGGCCGGAGCGGTACACCTCATAGTCCGCGCAGTCCGCCGTCATGGGAATGACGATATTGCCCGACAACTGTGAAAATCCCTTCATCAGAATATACACAACGATGAACGCCACGCCGAAGAGGCTCCAGTCAGCCCCCTTGAACAGGTTTCCATAGGTGGAAGGATCGGTCAGGGAGAACGTGGGCCATGCGGCGCCTCCGCCATGTCCCAGGGCAATCAGGACGCCCAGGATGACCGCCGTCACCAAAGCCCCGTAGGTGCCCACCACAAGACATTTCTTCTGTCCCATCTTCCGCGCGATCTTGCCGATGCCGAAGATGCCGATCAGCGCGATCGGTATGGAGGTAATAGCGGACACGGAGCCGTTCAGGGCGAAATTGCCCAGAATGATTCCGTACAGGGCCATGGTCACCGCCGTGTTGCTGGTGCAGTTCAGCGCCAGCTTGTCGGAGGAGGCCGCCACCACCAGCATCTGGATGCCCCGGTTATGGGCCAGCACGTCGGCATAATCCCGGAAAGAGACCTTCTCCGCTTTGCCGATGCCGAAATACTTCACATTGTCCTTCCGCCACAGCCCCAGGATCGC
>CAJUFO010000128.1 GCA_910585615.1 uncultured Acetatifactor sp. | reverse complement strand
CTGTGGAGAGCGCCTACCTTTCCGACATGCCTGTATGGGACGGCAGCTTCAATTTGTGACAACAGCATATTTGCGGAGCATGGACTCCGCTGCGGAAAGCTGCTCCCGCTGCCCCTGCCAGGGGACGGCGGGAGTTCCGGCGTGCATCTGGCACCGCATCGTGACGGAATGGCTGCCAGCTTCGGGATACAAGCATGGCAATGCGCCCGATGTGGAAGTCTACTTGAACCCTGACCCGCAGAATGCCCAATATGAAGTCCGGATACAGGGGATGCATTCCAAGGTGGGGACGCCTCTGTTCGCCGCAGACTTCACAATCATGATGGCGCTGGACGTGGCGCTTGGGTAGGCGTTCCCACGGACTGCCGAAGGGGGAGCGTTCCGATGCGGGGCGCTTCTGGACGTGAATCTGCCGGAAGCTCAGACAGCATTCGGATGTGCCCGTGATCTTCCTCGCCGGCGCGGGAGTGACGAGCGGATGATTGGGGGCGGCATTTGAAAGAGTCTGCTACGAACCGGGATTCTCGAAGGGTTCGCCGGAGCGCAGAGAAATAGGTTGCGCGAAGGAGAAAATTAGGGTATAATGCTGACACAGAAAAGTGCTGTGTCAGTTTCTGGCTCCATGGGTGAATCAAAAGAGAGAATATCGGCAGAATCGCGTTCGTATGGGCGGAGGCCTGGCCCATGGTATGCGGAAAAGTCCTGACAGAGCGGGAAGAACGGAGAATCGAAATGAAGAAGATACTGGATGTATTGACGGAAGAAATGGGAAAGGCTTTCGAGGCGGCCGGGTATGAGGCGGCCCTGGGCAGGGTGACCCTGTCCAACCGCCCTGACTTGTGCGAATATCAGTGCAACGGCGCTATGGCGGGGGCAAAGAAGTATAAGAAGGCTCCTATCATGATTGCCAATGATGTGGCGGCCCGGCTTGCGGACAGCCCTGTATTCAAGGAGGCGGCAGCCGTGGCTCCGGGCTTCCTGAATCTGAAACTGTCCGAGAGTTTCCTGCTGGGCATGGTGAAAGCCATGGAGTCGGAACCGAAATTCGGTTTGGAAATGCCTGAAAAACCGAAGAAGATAATGATCGACTACGGCGGGGCAAATGTGGCCAAGCCCCTCCATGTGGGGCATCTGCGCCCGGCCATCATCGGCGAGAGCATCAAGCGCATCAGCCGCTATGCGGGCCATGAGGTCATCGGGGACGTGCATCTGGGGGACTGGGGCACGCCCATCGGCATGGTGATCACGGAGCTGCAGGAGCGCAAGCCGGATTTGCTGTATTTTGACGAGAGCTACCAGGGCGAGTATCCGGCGGAAGAGCCTATCACCGAGGCGGAGTTCGCAGAGATCTACCCCCTGGCCAGTGCCAAGTCCAAGGAGGATGCGGCATTCAAGGCAAAGGCCCTGGAGGCCACCCGCAAGTTCCAGAAGGGTGTGCGGGGATACCGTGCCCTGTGGAAGCATATCGTGGATGTGTCCAAGGTGGATCTGAAGAAGAATTACGACAGTCTGAACGTGGAGTTCGACCTGTGGAAGGGCGAGAGCGATGTGAACGACCTGATACCCGAGATGGTGGATTATATGAAAAAGGGGGGCTGGGCCTATATCAGCGACGGCGCTTTGGTGGTGGACGTGAAGGAAGAGACCGACACCAAGGAGGTGCCGCCATGCATGATTCTGAAGTCCGACGGCGCGTCCCTGTACAACACCACGGACTTGGCTACCATCATGGAGCGCATGCGCCTGTATGCCCCGGACGAGATCATCTATATTACGGACAAGCGCCAGGATCTGTACTTTGAGCAGGTGTTCCGCTGCGCCCGCAAGACGAAGCTGGTGAAACCTGAGACGGTTCTGAAGTTCCTGGGCCACGGCACCATGAACGGCAGCGACGGCAAGCCCTTCAAGACCAGGGACGGCGGCGTCATGCGCCTGGACGTGCTGGTGCGGGAGACCCAGGAGGAGATGTACCGGAAGATTCGGGAGGGCCGGGAGATGCCCGAGGAGGAGGCCAAGGCCGTGGCGGAGACAGTGGCCTTGTCCGCCCTGAAGTACGGGGATCTGTCCAACCAGGCCGCAAAGGACTATGTGTTCGATATCGACAGGTTCACTTCCTTTGAGGGGGACACCGGGCCTTACATCTTGTACACGATTGTGCGTATTAAATCTATCTTAAATAAGTACAAAGAGCAAGGGGGAAAGATGGAGCAGCTTGCCTTCCTGGAAGCGGCGGGCAGCTCGGAGAAAGAGCTGGAAATGGCGCTGGTGCAGTTCAACACCATGATCCAGAGCGCTGCGGAGGAGATTGCTCCACATAAAGTGTGCGCTTACATCTATGACTTGGCCAACGCTTTCAACCATTTCTATCACGAGACCAAGATTTTGAGCGAGGAGGACGGGGCAAGGCGGGAGAGCCTGATCGCGCTGCTGGCGCTGACCCGGGACGTGCTGGAGACCTGCATCGATCTGCTGGGATTTTCCGCGCCGGAGAAGATGTAGGCCGAAATTGTAGTCGGAAAGTGTCTGCAAATTACGGGAACCGCTCCGCGAACCCTGTAATCGAAAGGAAATGAACGCTGCGAGTTGAATGTATACCATGAAGGTTATGTGACAAAGTTCGAGATGGATGATACTTATTGTGGAAATTTGAAATCCATCAGGTTGGAAATGAGTATCATAAAGAGTTATGGATTCTGGCAGAAAGATTGGAAGAATTCAATCTTTCTGCCATTGCCCCCAGCTTAAAACTGTCAATGAACATTTCCGAGAACTCATATGGGATTACATCTGGCTGCTCATCCATGCGTTCCCGGAATGAATTGATGTGTATGGTTCTGCGCTATGCCTATGACCATGTAGAGTTTATCACGGAAGCCGGAGAGTAGGGAACCCATGTTGCGACTTCTGACGCTGTCGTGTCGATGCTTGTATGGTCATTCCATACAACATTCATACTTGTTTATTTACCTGCTTTCAATTCTTTCTCCAGGACGTCTGCAAAGCGCTGTATCGGCTTTGCAAGCGTTTCCGCATAATCGAAGGTCTGCTTATCGTCCTTATATTCCAACGGACTTCTGCGAACTTTCAACGCAAATCCTAGGGCATCCGGATCGGGGCAAAGTTTGTTTTCCAACGCCCATTCAGCAGCTTCGGTTTTGGCGATAATCTTGCCGGTGCGAAGCGTGTAGATGCACCGTGCTATATCTAACATCCAACCGAACGAGTAGAAGCTACGATCGGTGCTTTGTGCGTATTTTCTGATTGTTTCATAGTGGCGTTTTACATCGGCATACAGTTCGTGGAAAGTGGGAGACTTCAGTTCTTTTCGTATGTCTTTTCCATATAGGAGAACGCTGCTCTCGATCAGCTCTGCCATGCTGAAGCTGTCAAACGCATAGCAATCAGTAATTCGTTCTCCGCTTGTACCCCAATATACTACACGGTCAGTTTTCTTTGAGAGGAACGCATCCAGGGTAAGCATCCCACCTTCAAAGGAACGGTAATAGGGATTGCTCGGATCATCCGCAAGCATAGCCTGGCGAAGTGCAACAAGCGATTTTGCCTGTTCCTCCGCTATTTGTGTGCTTGTCAATACGAGAATATCAAGATCGCTCCACCCCAATCTGAAATCATTCAGAACAGACGAGCCATACATATAAATGGACGGTTCACGATTCGAGAGAATACCGCTGATTTTTTGGACCATAGTATTGATAGCAAGCTGTCTATCTTTTCGCTCAGCGCCTACAGGATGGAGAACGTACTTCTGGTTCGGGTAATCAAATTCCTCAATAAGCTCATCTGCAACAAAACCGTATTTTTCATACAATGCTCTTGGTGCGGTTCCTTTTTCATCGTCGGCACGGAACGTAGAAACAGATATTTCTTTTGTTTTATCCAAATTGTGCAACGCTTCATCCATAAGGATGGAAGCCAGGCCACGCCTACGGTATTCGGGTGCAACAGCAAGACAGCAGATTATGTTGTGCCCTCGTGAGAACAGCATGACACCGGCAATCTCGTTTTCTTCCTTTACGCAGATAGCCTGTCGCTTTTCCATGAATTTTAAGACGGTGGCTCGGTGCTCGTTTAACTTTTTTTCTGTTTCCAGACCGGGAAAATTCCACCGAACCTGTGTAACAAGGTTTATCCATTTTTCGATATCTTCGGGTACTCCGTAAAAGAGCTGCACAGTCTTTCGCCTCCGTTCATAAGTCGATTCATCCTCAAAACAGCCATTTTGCCTATGGATATAAAAATCCATAATGATTATATCGCAAAAACAGGAAAAATTCTACCACTTTTGCCAATGAAACAGCGGTTCATGTTGCGGATATCCGTACTTGTGTGCTGCATCCGGCCAGTGAGACGCACCGGCCGCTTGCCGAAGTCCTCATCTTTCTTCAAAAGATTTGCGTCCATCATTCTGCTGTTGTACTTCGCTCTTTTTCTTCAATTTCAGTTCTATGCTTGCCGCATCTCCCTCAAAACACTTTGTGAGGAAATCAGCATCGAGCAGACATTACTTGAATTTCGTATTTTATGTTTGTCTTTTCCGCGCTTCCATGATAGACTTATACTACAGATGGCCGGAATTTACAGAAAGAAAATGAGCAAAGGTACCTTGCTGGCGGTCTGTAGTCGGGATTCGTGGCAAGTTTTACTGGCGTGTAGTATAAGTGAGAGGAATGACGGAAATCCGGGATAGGGTAGGTTTTTTCGGCATTGTTCATTCAGACTGGTGCAATGGCGGCAGAAGTAGTATGGCTGGAAGCCGGATAATGGGGAGGTTGGTCTTAAGGTGGGTTGGAGATTAAAGGTATCAGGATATGGAAAGCTTGAGAGCGCCGAGATTGAGACAGCGCCGCTGACGCTTTTTGTGGGGGACAATAACAGCGGAAAGAGTTATCTGATGTCCCTCCTGTGGGGAATCCGGAACCTGGGGGGAGAACTGCTGTACGCTGACGAAACCATGGAGATAACAGAGACCTATGGCAGGCTGCGGTGTTGGGTAAAAAAGCAGATAGAAACGGCCAGGGAACAAGGTGTGCATACTGTACTGGCCAGTGAAATAGGAGATGAGCTGCAGAGTGTTCTGCAAGAGCGGATCAATCAGAACAGAGATAAATTTGTGAAAGCCATTTTCAACAGTTCGGATGTTGAGATAGAGGAACTGCAGATTGAGCTGACGGGGTTAGCGGGTGTTTCTCTGGATTTTATAGTTCGTGAGTATGGCAGAAACATGGGAGTAGCTATAACCAACACTGGTAATGATGGAGTGGAATTAGCTCTATCCGAAAAGGAACGGGCTACAGGAATTCTGGAAGAAAAAACTGGTCGATATTTCGTGAACACATTGATGGCTCTGGTACTGGACAGCCATGGTGGGTTTAACAGAGAAATTTATTTCCCGGCGGCAAGAACCGGTTTTATGCTGACCAAAGATATCATCAATAAAGTAAGCCGGAGGACGACATTCAATGTTGCTGCGGAACAGGAGACGATGGTTCCTTTTGTAAGGCCAATCAATCAGTTCCTGGATGTGATAAATGACCTGACTTTCGACGGTGAAAGCAATGAAGACTTCAAGGAAATCGTACAGTATCTGGAGAACGGTATGGCCGATGGGACAGTTGAGATGAGTGCTTTGCCAAATAAGGAGGCGATGTATGTTCCCAACGGAAAAACGTCAGGAATGCCTTTGAGGATTACATCCGCAGTAGTAACGGAACTATCGCCGTTGATTCTGATTTTAAAATATAAGAGATATGTGGACGCTCTGTTCTATGAAGAACCGGAAATGTGCCTTCACCCGCAGCTTCAGCAGAAGATGGGGAGAGTCCTGTGCAAGATGGTCAATGCCGGGGTGCAGATGAACGTCACGACCCACAGCGATATCATACTGCAGCATGTCAACAACATGATTCGTCTGTCCGGAAGAGAAGACAGGGAGGAAATATGCCATCAACTGGGATATATGGCCCGAGACCTATTGAGCCCTCAAAAGGTAAAAGTGTATCAGCTGAAAGCGGTGGCGGGAGGAAAAACGAAAGTGGAGGAACTGAACTGCGGGGAAAACGGCTTTGCTGTTCCCACATTCAATGATGCCCTTGACCGGATTATGGACGAGGCATATGTGATTCAGGAGTAGAGTGAAATGGGGAATACGAAGAGGGAGTTCATCATAAAAGACTTGATGGTACAGGATTTCATCGTACATGAGGGTCGGGAAGTGCTTCTGGCGGAGACAGATGCCCCCCTTTTTCTTTCAGGCGGGGAAGGAAAAGTCCCTGTTCAAGAGAGCGGATCATATGATTTTCGAAAAACGGCAGGGAAATCAGTGGAAGCTGCACCTGATAGAGATGAAAGGCAGTGTAGGCCAGGAAAAGTGGGTGGAGATAAAGGGAAAATTCCGGGCCAGTTATCTTGTGGCTCAGGCAATTGCCGGTATGCTGGAACTGGATATATCGGAGACTGTGATGTATACAACATATGAGAGAGTGGAATTTGCCCATTCTGATACCATGCCTACAGCCAGGCATGGACGGCTGGGGATTCCACAGGTCAGGATGGAAGAGGAGTGGGAGGGAAATCGGTTTGGATTGAATTTTGGAGAGCGTATTTCTTTTAATCATATACCGATTAAAATAGAACGGAATATGGATGGCACGTTGACAGGAAAATGGAAGGAACAATAGAACTTAGATAATAGAATCCTCTCTTGGATTCTAATATTAGGAAAAGATTGTGATACCACCATAATATTAAAAGGAGGCAGACTAGCATGAAGATTGTTATCATCGGCGGCGTAGCCGCCGGAACAAAAGTTGCCGCGAAATTGAAGCGCGAGAACCCCCAGGATGAAATTGTCATCTATACCAAGGGAAAGGACATCTCTTACGCTGGGTGCGGGCTCCCCTACTACATCGGCGGTTCCATTGAGACGGAAGAGGAGCTGATTGTGAACACTCCGGCCAAGTTCATGGGGCTTACGGACACCATGGTACATACCCGGAGCGAAGTGG
>CAJUFO010000127.1 GCA_910585615.1 uncultured Acetatifactor sp. | reverse complement strand
TATATAAGAGGCCGCCATGAACAATCCATTTACGCTGTCTTTCGGAAAAAAGCCATTGCAATATATATCCCGTATCCCGCAGACCGCTGAAATCATTGAGAATTTCACTGCGGAAAGGCCATCCAATCAGATATACATGATCACGGGGGTCAGAGGATCCGGTAAGACTGTTCTGATGACCGGCATTGCCGATGAAATCAGGAAAAAAGAAGGCTGGATCGTGCTGGAGCTGAATCCCAACAGGGATCTCCTCCAGAGCCTGGCCGCGAAGCTGTACAGCTTGCCGGAGATGCATTCGGCGTTCCTACAGGCGAAGCTGGATTTTTCCGCGTTCGGGCTGGGTGTATCCCTGGAAAATGCCGTTCCGGTCACGGATATTGAGAATGCCATTGAATTGATGCTGGCAGAGGTTCAGAAGAGGGACAGGAGGCTGCTGATTGCAATCGATGAGGTTACAAATTGCAGCCACATCAGGATATTCGCCAGCTCCTTCCAGATTTTCCTACGGCAGGACTATCCCGTTTTTCTGCTGATGACGGGCCTGTTTGAAAATATCTATGAACTGCAGAATGAGAAGTCCCTTACCTTTTTATATAGAGCGCCCAAGATAATGCTGGGGGCTTTGAACTTCACTGCGGTGCGGAAAAGGTATATGGATACCTTCGGGCTGGACATGGAAGCGGCGGAGAGGATGGCCGGACTGACCAGGGGATATCCCTTTGCATTCCAGGTGCTGGGGTATCTGTACTGGGAGAACAGGGAAGCTGGGACGGTAGAGGGGATTCTGCCGGAATATGACCAGTATCTTGACGAATATGTATACAGCAAAATCTGGTCTGAGCTCTCCGATTTGGACAAAAAGGTGCTGGCTGTGATGGCTGAGAGCGGAGAGAAGAAGGTCAAAGAAATCAGAGATCGCTGCGGCATGACGTCAGGCCTCTTCTCGGTATACAGAGACCGCCTTAAGCGCAAGGGCATACTGGATACGGGCAGATACGGCGAAATCTCCTTTGCCCTGCCGCGGTTCGAGGAATTCGTCGGGATGCAGATGTTCTGAATTTTTACAGATGATGCAGAGGTTGTAGCCTGTAGGGGCTGCAGCCTTTTTTGGTGCCAGGACCCTCCGCGGAAGGAAAAACCAGCCGGAACCGGCCATTGAAGAGATGTGCCATAAACTGAAATAATGTATCTTGCGCAGCCCTCCTCCCCTCTTTTTCCGGGATTCTGCGGTGCCGCGCCACAAACAGGCCACGCGTCCGGCAGCCCATTTGTTCAATCTGCGGCATTGGAGAAGTGTTTCTTGCCGGAAAAATGTGCAGAATATATAATATAGACAGATTCGCACAAGACAAGCGCTGATTGAGTGGAACTGCCCTGCTGGACGCAGATAAGGGCACGGAATCAAATGAAGCCACAAGGCAAAGCAACCCACTGTGAAAGCAACACAGAAGTAAGGAGGAAGTTATGAAGTTCAAGAAAGTAATTGCGCTGACGATGACGACAGCCCTGTCGCTCTCCGCGCTGACAGGCTGCGGCGGCAAGGATTCCCAGGGAAGCGGTGCGGGAAGCGACACGCCTTCCACAGAAGAAAGTCCGTCCGCCGCAAAGGAGGAGAGCCCGGAGGAAGGAAATGCAGAGGACGAGTCCGGGGGGGCAGAGGGGGAAGCCGCATCCGGCACGGTGACCTTCCCGCTGGCGGAGACCATGACCTTCACCGCCTTCGCAGGCATGAACGGCGATTACACTCTGACGGACAACATCGCCGTGCAGAAGTCCCTGGCGGACGCCAACATCAATATAGAGTTCACCAACGTGCTGGGCGCAGATTTGGACGAGAAGAGGAACCTGGTGCTCAACAGCGGCGATTATCCGGACATTTTCTATAAGAGCAATGTGGATGCCGCAAAATATGGCCTTCAGGGCGTCATGATTCCCCTGGAGGACCTGATCAGGCAGTATGCCCCCAACCTGACGGCGCTGCTGGACGAGCGGGACGGCTGGCAGTACATCACCGCGGCTGACGGCCATGTGTACTCCATACCGGAGATTGACCTGAAGGGCGTTGCCAATCCGGCCTATTGGATCAACAAAAGGTGGATGGACAATCTGGGATTGGAGGAGCCCACCAGCTTCGAGGAGCTCTACGATGTGCTGAAGGCCTTCAAGGAGCAGGACGCAAACGGGAACGGCGACCCCAATGACGAGATTCCCCTGTTCTGCAACACCTACTGCAATCCGCTGATGCTGATGCAGTACCAGGATTTCCCCTATTCCGCATGGGAGAAGCTGGGAATCATCGACGGGAAGCTGGCCTATGTGCCGGCCACGGAGGAATACAGGGAGTTCCTGGCTTTCGTCACCAGACTGTACCAGGACGGGCTGATGGATCCCAATTCCTTCACCCAGCCCCTCGAGCAGCAGGCTCCTACCGGACAGTCCGGGGACGTGATGGGCTCCTTCTTTGACGCGGGCGCATTCCTCACAGTGGGACGTGACCATGACGAGGATTACATCGCGCTGACGCCCTGGGATGACTGTCTGCAGCTGTCATCCGGCATCATAGCGAACACGCTGGCCATCACCGATGCCTGCGAGCATCCGGAGGTGGTGATAGCATGGGCCGACACCCTGTACACGGAGGAGGGCGGCAGGCTGGCCTGGATGGGCGTGGAGGGCGAGACCTATCAGTATAATGACCAGGGCGAGTGGGAATGGATTACAGGCAAAGGCCATGGCGATGACATCAGCACGGTACGGGCCAGCTCTACCATGCAGGGTGCCCAGAACCATCCTTCCGTGCAGCCTGAAGTGTGGATGACGGAAATGTCTTCGGATATCGACCCCGATGAGGTATATCTGAACGGCCAGAGGATGAAGCTGATGGAGCACGGCGTGGTGCCCCTGCCGAACCTGGTCTTCACGGAGGAGCAGAATGCGGAGCTTTCCGTGATCAAGACGGACATCGATAACTACATCACGGAGTACATGGCGAAGGTGGCCACAGGGGAGACCACGCTTGACGATAGCTGGGATGAGTATATCGAGACATTGAAGGCCATGGGGATGGAACGTATGTTCGAAATCTACCAGGAGGTATATGATGCGGCCATAGCGGATTAGGATTTTTCCGGCGACCTGACGGCGGAGGATTGGTAGCGATATCATATCCCCGCCGTTTTCCCTGCATCGGCGCATCTCCCTCCGGCCCGCCGGGAGCGGGAGGGTCGGGGGCGGCGTCCGGGGGATGTTTTGTGAAAGAAGGAGTGATGAGAATCCATGGAAATACAGAAAAAGAAAGAATCCCTGGGGATCCGGCTGTGGAAGAACATGAAGAAGAACTGGATCCTGTATGTCATGATCGCGCCGGTGGCGGTGTATTACATCGTATTCGCCTATACGCCCATGTACGGCATCCTGCTGGCCTTCAAGAACTATAAGGTGAAGCTGGGCATCCTGGGCAGCCCCTGGGTGGGCCTGGACCATTTTCAGCGGTTCTTCAGCGCCTACAATTTCAGGCAGCTCATCGGCAACACCGTGGGGATCAGCGTATACAGCCTGATCATAGGCTTCCCCATCCCTATCGTCTTCGCCCTGATGCTCAATTACCTCACCCACCATAAGCTGAAGAAGATCGTGCAGATGGTGTCCTACGCGCCCTACTTCATCTCCACCGTGGTCATCTGCGGCATGATCACCATCTTCATGACCCCTGATACGGGCATCCTGAATGTGCTCCGTGGGTACCTCGGCATGGAATCGGTGAATTTCCTGGCGAAGCCGGAGTGGTTCAAGTCCATCTACGTGTGGACAGGGGTCTGGCAGGGCATGGGCTGGAGCTCCATCATCTATATCTCCGCCCTGGCCGGGGTGGACTATGAGATGCACGAGGCGGCCATCGTGGACGGAGCCACCAAGATTCAGCGGATGCTCCACGTAGACCTGCCCTCCATCAAGCCCACCATACTGATGCTGCTAATCCTGCAGATGGGCTCCCTGATGAACGTGGGCTTCGAGAAGGTGTACCTGCTACAGAATACCCTGAACAAGAGCGCGGCATCGGTGATCTCCACCTATGTCTACGAGGTGGGCCTGATCAACAGCGACTACGGCTATTCCACGGCGGTGGGCCTGTTCAACTCGCTGATCAACCTTGCCCTGGTGGTGGCGGCCAACCAGCTGAGCAAGCGGTTCGCAGGCGAGAGCCTGTTCTAAGGGGGGATACATATGAGACGATTAAAATCAGGAAACGGGCAGGCTTCCGGGAGGAACCGGAACCATATCAGCCGCTCTCACTCGGACAGGATATTCGACATCGTGAACCTCTTTGTCATGCTGGTGCTGCTGGTGGTCTTCGTGTGGCCCCTGTGGTTCGTGGTGATCGCTTCCTTCAGCGATCCCAATGAGGTCTGGATGGGGAACGTGGTGCTGTGGCCCAAGGGCTTCACGCTGATTTCCTATGAGACGCTGCTGGAATACAAGCGCATCTGGGTGGGGTATGGCAATACCCTGTTCTATACGGTGGTGGGCACTTTGGTGAACCTGGTGATGACGGTATGCGGCGCCTATCCGCTGTCCCGGAAGGACTTCATGCCCAGGCATTTCTTCATGTTCCTGTTCATGCTGACCATGTACTTCGGCGGCGGGCTGATCCCCACCTACCTGGTGGTGAGCGGCCTGGGGCTGGTGGACACCCGCTGGGCCATGATCATACCGGGGGCGGTGTCCATCTACAATATCATCATCACCCGGACCTATTTCATGAACAGCATTCCGGCCTCCCTGCAGGAGGCGGCTACCCTGGACGGGGCGAATTCCTTCCAGTACCTGATGCGGGTGGTGCTGCCCCTGTCCAAGCCCATCATGGCCGTCATCGGGCTGTACTACGCGGTGGGGCACTGGAACGACTTCTACACGGCATTGATCTACCTGTACAAGGAAGACCTGATGCCCCTGCAGTCCTTCCTGCGGGACATGCTCATGTCCACCAAGATGACGCTGAACAACCTGTCGGGGATGGACACCGCCACCGTGGAGCTGAAGACCCACCTGGCCCAGACCCTGAAATACAGCGTGATCATCGTGTCCACCGTGCCCGTGCTGTGCATCTATCCCTTCATCCAGAAATATTTCGTGAAGGGGGTCATGGTGGGATCCGTGAAGGGATGACGCCTGTGAAGGGGCGTCTGTACACTGCCGGGGAGGCCGGGGATGACGGAGGAAGCCGGGCGGACACAGCCACAAATAGAAGAAGCAGGAGAATGAAAGAGAATGAATCCAATATTACCGCTGCACTACGCGGCGCCGGACGGGGAGCCCCATGTGTGGAAATCCGATCCGGACACTTTATATCTATATGCCACCAATGAGCTGGTGGGCTGTCCCGGGGACAGGCCGGTGCAGCATGTCTGGTCCACCCGGAACCTGAGGGACTGGGAGGAGCATATCCCGGGCTTCGACGCCCGGGCAGCCGTTGATTTCGAGGAGGTCATGTCCCTGCCCGCCAGCGACTGCATCGAGAAGGACGGCAGGTATTACTACTACTTCACGGCGGCGGGGAAGCAGTGCGTGGCCTTCTCGGACCGCCCGGAGGGGCCCTTCCTGGACGCGGTGCCCATCCAGGGGACGGAATTCCCCTCCTGCGGCGACCCGGCTGTCTTTGTGGACGACGACGGCAGCGCCTATCTGTACTGGGGCCAGTTCTACCTGAAGGGCTGCAGACTGAAGGACAATATGCGGGAGCTGGAGCCGGATACGATCCGCACCAGGCTGCTGACGGAGGAGGAGCACGGATTCCACGAGGGCAGCTCCCTGCGCAAACGGGGGGACATCTATTACCTGATTTACTGCGACACGGACAGGGGGGCCGCCACCTGCCTGAGCTACGCGGTGAGCAGGTCGCCCCTGGGCCCTTTCGAGAAGAGGGGCGTGATCATCGACAACGCGGGCTGCGACCTGGCCAACTGGAACAACCACGGCTCTCTGGTCTGCTTCCATGACCAGTGGTACATCCTCTACCACAAGGCCTGCTTCGCCCTGGAGATGGGGGGCCGGAAGGCCTGCATGGAGCCGGTGGCCTTTGACGGGAACGGGGATATTGCTGAAGTGGTGATGACCACTCAGGGGGTGGAGGGACCCATCGACGCCTGCCGCAGACTGGAGGCCTACAGGGCCTGCCATTTCAAATGGGCGGCCTGGCATGGGAGTGGGGCAGAGCTGGAGCGGGAGGTGGCATGCTTCTACTGGAAGGAGCCCGTGGCCGGATGGCGGCGGACGGCCAGGGACGCGGCCCTGCGCAACAGCAAGGATACCGGGGTGCGGGCCGCCCACTATGTGGAAAAGGGCGTCCACAGGGAATACCTGACCCGGCTGACCCACGGGGACCGCATCTATTACAGGTACCTGGACTTCGGGGAGGGGAAGCATAGATTCGCCTGCAGCGCGGCCAGCTACAGGGCCGGCTGCATCCTGGAGATCCACATCGACGGGGAGGAGGGGCCCTGCATCGGCAGATGCCGAATCGGCGACACGGGGGGCTTCGGCCCCTGGAACTGGCATACCTTTGCCTGTCCGGTGGAGGCCGTGGCCGGGGTGCATGAGCTGTGCCTGAAGGTCTGCTCGGAGCGCTTCGACAGGGAGTGGCTCTGCGACCTGGACTGGCTGGAGTTTTCGTAGAGGGGAGGAAAGGGTGAGATGGATGTGTTTGAGCTGAAGATAAGGAACGCTGGCGTGGACGGAAGGGCGCCCTGTCTGCGGCCCGTGTTCGCCTGGCGTGCCAATGAGGCATGTGACCAGTTCACCGTGCAGGTGGCGTCGGATCCGGCATTCTGCCGCCTCCTGCTCCTTCGGGACACCGAAAAGCGTTGTCTGGAATTCGACAGCGCGCCCCTGAACCGGGACAGGACGTATTATGTCCGGATCCGCAGCGGGCTGGGGGAGTGGACGTGCGTCAAGTTTTTGACGGAAAAATAATCATCTGCCATTCCGTTATTTTGAGAAGGCCCTGTCAAAAGACAGGGCCTTCTGCTGCCTTTATACCTGCTGTAATATGGAATGTATTTTCTAATTCCTGTAAGAATTCATTATTAATACTGCTTAACGATTTCACTTGCCGTGAAACCAGACTGCATAACGCTGACTGGTTCAATCGCATGATTACATT
>CAJUFO010000126.1 GCA_910585615.1 uncultured Acetatifactor sp. | reverse complement strand
ATGGAACTATGTGATACGTGGGTTCAAATAGTACATTTTATTTTGCGACAGTTCCCAAGTTCTTTTATATCAATAAGACAGAATTCATCAGAAAATGGTGTGAGAACGAGGATGCAGTTACACTCATCGCCCGCCTCAGGCGCTTCGGCAAGGCCTTGACGATGAGCACGCTGGAATATTTTTTCTGTGAGATACGCGGGAAAAGGGAATCTTTTTGAAGGCTTTTCCATCTGGAAATATGAAGAGTATCAGCAGCTGCAGGGTACTTATAGTCCTTTTTTCAGATTTGAATAATCTGACGGTCGTTACCACCACATCTGATATGTATGCGGACAGCTTCGGCTTTACAGAGGAAGAGGTATTTGCTGCATTGGACGAGTACGCGATGGGGGAAAAGCGCGGTGAGGTGAAGGAGTGGTATGACGGTTTCAATTTCGGAAAGGTTAAGGACATCTATAATCCCTGGTTCATTTTGAATTATCTGAAGACTGGGGAACTAGGCACCTATTGGGCGAACACTAGCCCTAACAGCCTTGTGGGGAAACTGATTCGCGAGGATAATGTTGACGTGGAGATGGCCATGGAGGACTTGTTGCAGGGAGGAATCTATCATATGGAAATAGACGAGCAGGTTGTCTTCGACCAACTTGATTCCAGGGACAGCGCCATTTGGAGCCTACTGTTGACGAGCGTATATCTGTGTGCCGAGAGCGCTTTCCTGAACACGGACAGCGGACGGAAGGAGTACGACTTAGCATTGGCCAATAAGGAAATCCGGCTGATGTTCGACCAGATGGTCAGGGACTGGTTCCGGGAATACACGCCATCCTACAGCAGATTCGTAAAAGCCCTGCTCGCTGGAAATATCCGGGAGATGAACCATTATATGAATCGGGTGGCGCTAGACACCTTCAGCTTCTTCGACAGCGGGAATCGGCTCTCCGAAAAATCAGAACCGGAGCGCTTCTACCACGGCTTAGTGCTGGGGCTCCTGGTGGAGCTGAGGGGGTGTTATGCGGTCATTTCCAACCGGGAGAGCGGACTGGGCAGAAATGATGTGGTGCTGGAGCCGGGAGCTGCTGGGGAGGATGATGCTGTCATTCTGGAGTTTAAGGTATTTGATCCGCAGGACGGAGAAAAGACGCTGCAGGACAGGGTCAAATCCGCGCTGGAGCAGATTGAAGAAATGAAATATGTGGCGGCTCTGGAAGACAAGGGCATCCTGGCCGGGAGAATCCGGAAATATGGTTTTGCTTTCAGGGGGAAGGAAGTATTGATAGGTTAAGGACAGGGGAAACAGGTATTAATCTGGGAAAAATAGAGGGACGAATGGCTATACTACACACAGAGTTTTCCAATCAGACGATAGACGGGGACAGCATATCCGCTGCTGATAAAAAGACATGCTCCTACATAGACCAATACGGCAATATCTCCTATGATTCTATCATATCACAGGAGACCAGCTGGCAGATTTTCTACAACCTGACAGAACTGCGCAAGGGCGTCCTTAGCTGGTACGATTTCCCGCCCCAGGCCAGGGTACTGGAAATCGGAGCGGGCTTCGGAACCCTCACAGGCTGCCTGTGCGGGAAATGTGCCCATGTGACGGCTACAGAGCGTTCCCTGTATCGGGCAAAGACCATCGCCAAACGGTATGCGGACGTAGCGAACCTGGATGTCTACGCAGGGGATGTGTCCAATATGGAGTTCCCGGAGCGCTTTGACTATATCGTGCTGATTGGCATACTGGAAAGGGCGGGAAAGGGCAGCCGGGAACTGGAACCGTATGTGGAATATCTGCGATCCCTTCAGGGACTGCTGAAACCGGACGGTTGTCTCTTGGCAGCGGTAGAAAATCGCTTTGGGCTTCGATATTTCTGTGGAGAGGAAGAACCGCATACCCACAGACCTTTCGATGGGATGAACCGGTATGTGCGGGGGACCTCCGGCTATTCGTTCAGCAGACAGGAGATGGAGAACATAGTGCAGGCAGCAGGATTCCAAAATCACAGGTTTTATTATCTGCTTCCAGATTATAAATTGCCACAGCTTATTTATACAGATACATACCTGCCGAACAAAGGGATTCGAGAGAAGCTGATACCTTATTATCAGAATCCGGACACGCTTATCGCATGCGAGCGGGAGTTGTATTATGATGTGATTGATAATAGGGTCTTTCCATTTTTTGCGAATTCCTTTTTGGTGGAATGTAAAGCAGAAGCAGCATCCGATGCAGCATGTCAGATAATTTATGCTGCGGTCTCCACAGACCGGGGAGTGGAGAGAGGATTTGCCACTGTCATCCGGACGGACAAAGTGGTGCATAAGGAGCCTTTGTATGAAGCAGGGCGGCCTAGCGCACGAAAACTGTATGAAAATATCGCAGATCTCCATGCCCATGGGATACCGGTAGTGGAACATAAGCTGCTGCCTGGAGATATACTGGAAATGCCGTTCATTCCATGGCCTACATTATCTGATTATATGAAGGGAATCATGCGGGACAGGAAAGATAAATTCCTGGAAATTTTTGACAGAATATATGGGTATATCCTACATTCCTCGGAACAGGTTCCGGAGGAGGAGAACGCGCTTTATGGTAAGCTGGGGAAGAATATTGATTTCGATGCTTCAAAAAAGCCGGATTTCGGCCCGATTTTGAAAAAAGCATATATGGAGCTAATTCCCTTGAATTGCTTTTATCATGCGGAGACAGAAGAATTCCTTTATTTCGACCAGGAATTCGTGAGGGAACGGTATCCGGCAAAGTATATACTGTTTCGGGCAATTCATTATATGTACTGCTTTACGCCGAATGCGGAAGAGTATTACCCGAAAGAGAAATTGATTGCAAAGTATGGGATGGAAGATACTTGGCAGATTTTCTTTCAGGAAGAACAGATTTTTCTGGGAGAAGTGAGGAATAAGGGAAGATATAGCCAGTTCTATCAGCGGACAGGGGTAGATCAGGGGCATATATATGCGAATATAATGCAGTTGAAGGCGGTAGGCTGGCAGGGAAAGTAGAAGGCATGACATGATAAAAAAGGATATCATGTTCTTCGGCACAGGAAGTGAAAACGGCTCATACGGATGCTGTTGCCCTTGACTGGAATGGAGCGGCGATGGAGCCGTCCGGATTCTATCGGATAGGCTATATTCCCAGCGGGCCGCAATCGTGGCAGCCGTTTTATGTGTGGACAGAGTCGTTCCGGTGGACTTTTCCAATACGAGGAAGATAGCTGGAGAAGATGGAAATCGATGATTATAAGGTGAATGTACAGGAATTGGAATAGAAGAACAGGCAGGGAGAGGGGATTTATTCAAGAACCTCCCTATCTGGCAGGACAAATCCCCTGATGGGGATAAGTTCTCTGATGCGAATCATAAGTACCGAAAGATGCAGAGGACATATCCGGTCATCAGTCTTTCCTTCGCCAGTGTGAAGGAGAAGGACTATCGGCGTGCACGGGAGAAAATATGTTAGCTGATTGCGGGCGAGTATGCAAGGCGGCCTTTTCTGTTGGAGGGCAATTTCTTGACGGAACAGGAGAAAGACAATATCTTTCGCGCTATTATGGCAAAAGGCCATCGTTCTTCTGGCCGAATATGGTATAGGAGACAGCCGGGATGAAGTGGAGAAATGGTATGATGGCTTATCTTTTGGAAAGCGGAGAGATATCTATAATCAATGACTCATCCTGACTTATCTCAAAACAGGGGAATTTGCCGTATGCGGGGCCAACACCGGTTCCAACAGACTGGTGGGAAAGCTGTTTCGCGAGGGGAGCAAAAATGTCAAGCAGAAGTTTGAGAGCCTGATACAGGGAAATCCGATAAGGATGGAAATCGATGAGCGGATTGTCTACGACCAGCTTACGACAAAGAAGAACGCGGTTAGGAGCCCGCTTCTGGCAAGCGGATATCTGAAAGTATTGGATGTGGAGTTTGAGGATGAGACAGGGCATTTCTATTACAGCCGTAGTACACTGACGAATCGGGAAGTGTGCACGATGTTCGACGGGATGATTCTTGATTGGTTCACAGCGAATAGCGATTACTATAATGATTTTGTCAAAGCCTTGTTCCTGGGCGACATCGATACCATGAACTTATACATGAATCGGGTGGCTCTTACGGCCTTCGGCAGCTTTCACGCAAGCAACGAGGCAAGGTCAAGCCTGCTTGAACTTGGCGACTGCCCGCGAACCAGCAGCACAGATGTTTGTTTCGATGCAGGGAAGAAGCCTTCCGAGGAAGCGGAACCGGAGAAATTCTACCACAGCTTTGTGCCGGGGCTGATGGTGGATCTGGCAAATCGGTACGTCATTACCTCCAGCCGAGAGAGCGGCTTTAGACGGTATGATGTCCAGATGGAGCCAAAGGATCGTACCGGTGACGCGATTATCATAGAGTTTAAAGTAAATAACCCCAAAAGAGAGAAGAACCCGGAGGACATAGTACAGCCGCATTGCTCCAGATTGAAGAGAAGAGTTATGAAGCCGTGCTGCTGGACAAGGAATTCCCAATGGAACAAATGCAAAAGTGCGGCTTTGCGTTCGTTGAAAAACAGATGTTGATTGGGAAGGGATAGACAGGCAAATAGCTATATTGCACACAGAATTTTCCAATCAAACCATAGACGGGGACAGCATACCAGCTGTCGATAAAAGGGCATATGCCTACATCAGTCAATACTGCTGCCGGATTACACATTACCGCAGCTTAGCTATACAGATGCCCATCTGCCGGATGGAGCGCAGCAAGCGCCGCCAAAAGCTGCTGCTTGGGCAGGAATGGATTAGGGGCGTATCTATGCGAATATAATGCAGCTGAAGGCGGTAGGCTGGCAGGGAAAGCAGAAGGCATCATATGTTAAAAAAGGATATCGTGCTTTTCGGCACAGGAAAATATTTCGAAAATTATATGATTTGTTTTGGGCAGCAGGATGGCGGTAGGCCCTTGCTTGCGGTGGACAATGACCCTGCAAAAGCGGGCAGTACGAAATGCGGTGTGCCAATTCGGACACCTGATGCGCTGAGGGACATGAAACGGGAAGAATTCTATGTCGTCATCTGCGCGGCCCGCCATGAGGAGATTGGAAAGCAGCTGGAGGGCATGGGGATTATGGATTATCAGTACCATCGGCTGGTGCCGGTGGATGACACCATACCCATGGAGCTGGTGGACGGGGAACTGAAACCGGCTCATGGGGCTATAGCCGTCTTCGGCAATCCGGCAGATGTTTCTGACAGTCTAGCTGCTGTTCCCGGCAGCCCAACGGCTGTCCCCAGCAATCCTACTGCCGTTCCGGGCCAGAACGATGAGGTGATAGAGCCCACCAAACCCTATAGGATAGGCTACGTACCCGGTGTGTTCGACCTCTTCCACATAGGCCATCTGAATCTCCTGCGCAATGCGAAGAGCCGCTGCGAATATTTGATAGCGGGAGTCCTCACGGATGAACTGGTAGAGCATTTCAAAAAGAGGAGCCCCGTGATTCCCTATGCCCAGCGGGCTGCAATCGTGGCTGCCATTTCCTGCGTGGACAGAGTTGTTCCGGTGGACTTCTCCAATACCAGAAAAATAGATGCCTGGAAAAGATACCATTACGACTGCCATTTCTCCGGCAATGACCACGGGGCGGACTGGACGAAGGATCTGCAGGAACTCAGGGCAGTGGGCTCGAACATGGAATTTTTTGAATACACGAAAGCCATCAGCTCTACGCAGATAAGGAATGGGCGTGGGTCGGACAATGCCGGGAATAGCGCTCGGGAAGATGGCTCGGAGCCAACGGGGAGCGAAAACGGCAGGCTGGGGAAGGTATCGGCTATGAATGCCGCGGAAACGGAAGCGCTGGGCACAGAAAAAATAACAAAGCCGATAACGGAAACAGAAAAATCCGCCATTGGGGATTACCGTGTCCCCGAAAAGATGAAGCGCACCTGGCAGGTGGAGCTCGCCATGCTGGACGAGGTAGACCGCATCTGCCGGAAGCATGATCTGCAGTATTTCCTGGTGCACGGCAGCCTTCTGGGCGCGGTGCGCCATCGGGGCTTCATCCCTTGGGACGATGATTTGGACATCGCCATGCCCAGAAAGGACTACGACCGCTTCCTGGAGTTGGCGGGTCAGGAGCTGCCGGAGCCGCTGTCCGTCCACACGCCAGCTACAGAGGAGGATCTGTTCTGGGGCGGCTACGCCCGCATCCGCAACAGCCGCACGACGGCCATAGAGCCGAAAGAGATGGAGCATCGCGGAAACCTGGGTATCTGGATTGACGTGCTGCCCATGGACATATGCACCCTGGACGAGAAGCGGTTTGACATCAAGGAGAAACGGATTTGCCATTGCCAGCGGCTGCTTTATGCAAAGATATACGGCAGGGATTACAGGGCGTTTTGTGGCCTAAAGCCATGGCGATGGAGATGGTATCGCCTGCTGGCCGGATGCCGCAGTCATGCCAGCCTTGCCGGTCAACTGGAATCGGCACAGCGTATGTACACGGATGAAGAGTCGGATCAGGTGGCCTTCTTTACCGGAATGGGCAAATACAGGAGGCTGTCCGCCGTAGACTTTAAAGGAACTGCCAGCCTGGAATTCGCCGGCCGGAAAGTGCCGGTGCCAGCGGGCTATGAGAACTATCTCTTTGCCCTGATGGGCAGGGACTACATGAAATATCCCCCCGAGGAGGAACGCAGGCCAAAGCATCGCGGCATCTACGACCCAGAGAGGCCATACACGGAGTATGTCAACATGCTCTGCGACACATTCTCCCACATCAAGGGTAAAAAAATCATTCTGTTCGGCGCCGGCCTGATGTTCGAGGATTATATGAAGAAGTACGGTGACAGGTACCGCCCGGCCTTCCTTGTGGACAACGATGAGAATAAATGGGGCCGCTCCCGGATGGGAATCCCTATCCGGGAACCGAAGGAGATTCTGGAGGTGCCTGTAGAGAAACGTCGCCTGATTATCTGTAGCTATTACTACCGGGAAATCTCGACACAGTTGGAGGAGATGGGAATCCACGATTACAAGGTGTATGTGCAGGAGATGGAGTGGATTCTGCGGACGGAGGAGCAGCGGGGGTAAGGTAGGAGCATAGCTGGTACATTGGTTTTGAAAAGCCCTTTTTCGTGACACACTGCATAAAACGATTGTAGGAAACTACGGACCATGATATAATCAAAAAGCAG
>CAJUFO010000125.1 GCA_910585615.1 uncultured Acetatifactor sp. | reverse complement strand
AGGGAAAAGTTTGTTGCGATGCAAGCATCGGGGAATGTACCCTCCTGGGATTCAACTATTCTCCTGGATAGTCAGCATCAGTAGCTCCATGACCAATTCGAAGTTCACATTGGCATCCAGCCGTTTCTTGGCAGTGTCCAGTGCCTTGATGATGTTCTCAATACCTTCATAGCTGCTGCGCTGGGCAGTCCTGCGCAGCGCCTGTATCTCCTCCCGGAAAATCAGGTGATTCATATCGTTGGTGGCCTTGAACAGCAACGCGTCCCGGTACCAGACGGCACAGATGTCCAAGTAGTCTTTGATTTCCAGCTTGTACTGGGTAATCTTCTTCACGGCTGCCACGATTTCGTTCAAGTCCATGTCCTGTATGTATTTCAGCAGCGCCAGGGCTTCCGCCTTGATATTCTCGAACTCCTCGCTGGTTGCCAGCATCTTGGCCTTGCCCACGTTGCCTCTGGCGAAAGCCGCACAGACCTCGGCCCTGTAGTCCGGCACCTTTAGGATATCGCACAGATATGCCTTTATCCGACTGTCCGCCACGGGCTTCATGTTCAGCACCACACAGCGGCTGAGGATGGTGGGCAGGAGGCTGTCCACGTTGTCGGTGAGCAGCATAATCACCGCATAGGCCGGCGGCTCCTCCAATGTCTTTAAAATAGCGTTCTGGGCCTCTACCGACATCTTCTCCGCCTCGTTTATGATATAAATCTTGTACGGGCTGCTGTAGGGCTTCACGGCAATGTCCCCGTTGACCTGGATGCGGATATCTCCCACGCTGATTGTATTCGGCTTCTCATGGGTCACCTTTACGATATCCGGCTGGTTGCCCGACAGGGCCTGTCTGCAGGAATGGCATTCCTGGCAGGGCTCAGCCTCACCCTTTTCGCACTGCAGCGCCATGGCGAACACTTTGGCGATGAACTCCTTCCCGGATGACTTTTCCCCATTGATGATATAGGCGTGGGAAATCTTCCCGGTGGATAGCGCCCCCTGCAAATGCTCCTTTATCTGTTCCTGCCCAATGATATCGCGAAATCCCGCCATAATCCGTACCCCCTTCGTCAGTTGCGCAACTGCCGGTTCCCGCCCGGCAGCCTCCCCCTCATGTAAATATATCCAACAGCAGTCCCCTGATCTCCCCGATGGTACTCAGGATTGCCATGTGATCCTGCTCGTCCTTCATCAGCTCCTGGGCCAGATTGTCTAAATTCTCATCCACCAGCCTGATGATTCCGTAGACCCTGTGCCGTCCCCTCCTGTCCAGGAAATTCTCTCTGGAAAAGGCGTGGGAATGGGTCACCACCTCGTTCATGAACTCCTTCACCAGCCTCCGATAGTGCTTCATGTCCTTCACGTCCCGGCGTTTGGCCAACCTGTCCCCCTGCATGGTGATTTCCTCCATGAGGGTCTGCAGCCTTGCCTGGAGTTCGGCCCCCTCCACATGGCTGGCAAGCATGAATTTAAAGCTGCCGTCCGCAGGCGGCGGGTTCTGCACCTGCTCTATCGGTGCACTCTGGCCCACCTGGGTCACCTTTATGTCCATATACCTGCCCTCCTTTCCTCAGTGCGCCGCACTGTCATTTTACGGAAATCCCCACCCGGATATAGTCTTTGATTTCATCAAGGCACTGCTCCAAATCATCGTTCACAAAGCGTCTGGCGATATTGGCCTGTGCTATCTTCTCCTCGGAAAAATCCTCGCTGTCCGCCAGGAAACGGCGGCACATCTCCCCATACTTCGGACATTCCTGAGAAAGTTCTCTGTCCAGCGCCCTCTGGAGCCGCAGCCCATCTTCTAATTCTACCATTACCGGCAGCAGTCTGTCCATACCGAAATATTCCTGAAGCTTCCGATAGGCCTCCAGCGTCCCTATCATCAGATAGTCGTCCGCCTCCCGCAGCTGGTCGTCATCCACGGTGAAGTAGCGCCACAGGCCATGATAGGTGTGGTAGGCCCTGTCCTCGATGACCTTTCCCTGGCTCTTGAGACGCTGGAAGCCGTCCTCATCCGTATAGAAGTATTCCACGCCCTCCTGTTCCCCCTCCCGGATGGGCCTGGTGGTGTAAGGCACGATTTTCTTCAGCCTCAGCTCCCTGTCCGCCAGCAGCCGTTTATAGATGGTGTCCTTTCCGGCGCAGCTCTTTCCCATCAGGCATATTATTTTTCCCATGCCTTATCCGACCTCGACTACATGGATCATATTCGTGGTGCCCGCCATCCCCAGCGGCACGCCCGCAGTGATTACGACTATGTCGCCCTTCTTCACATGGCCGGCCTTCCTGGCCTCCTCCACCGCGTTGGCGAACAGCGTCTCCGCATTCTTCTCCTCCCGGATCATCAGGGGAGTCACGCCCCATAAGAGGTTCAACTGCCTGCAGACCCTCTCCTGCACCGCGCAGCCGATGATATGGCTCTGGGGCTTGAACCTGGAGATGGCCGCCGCGGTAAAGCCGGACATGGTCACCGTGATGATCGCCGCCGCGTCCAGATCCCTGGCTGCCGTGCAGGTGGCGTAGGCCAGCGCCGTGGTGATGTCCCTCTCCCGGCACTTGTCGCACTGCATCCGGGCGCCGTAATCAATATCTTTTTCGGCAGATTCCGCGATTTTCGCCATGGTCTTTACCGCTTCCACCGGATATTTCCCCGCCGCGCTCTCGCCGGAGAGCATGATCGCCGTAGTACCGTCATAGATAGCGTTTGCGATGTCCGTGGTCTCCGCCCTGGTAGGCCTGGGGTTCTTGATCATGGACTCCAGCATCTGGGTGGCCGTGATGACATGCTTCCCCTGCTCGTTGGCCAGCTTGATCATCTTCTTCTGGAGGACAGGCACCTCCTCGAAGGGAATCTCCACGCCCATGTCGCCCCTGGCCACCATGATGCCGTCGGAGACGCTTAAAATCTCCTCCAGGTTCTGGATGCCCTGCATGTTCTCGATTTTGGCGATGACCTTCATGCCGCAGCCATGCTCCTCCAGAATCCTCCTGACTTCGAGTATGTCTTCCTTACATCTGACAAAGGATGCCGCTAGGATGTCATAGCCCGTCTCGATGCCGAACAGGATATCCTCCCTGTCCACTTCGCTGATATAGGGCATGGACAGCACCGCTCCCGGCACATTGACGCCCTTGTGGTTGGAGACGAAGCCGCCGTTCACCACCCGGCAGACGATATCCTCCCCGGCTATCTCCTCCACCGTCATCTCGATCAGGCCGTCGTCGATCAGAATCGTCGTCCCCACCTGGATGTCGTCCTTCAGGTTTTTATAGGAAATCGTGGCCCGCTGTGCCGTGCCCAGGATCTCCTGAGTGGTCAGCACGAACTGCTGCCCGCTCACCAGTTCGGCCCTGCCTCCCTCAAAATCCCTGAGGCGAATCTCCGGCCCCTTGGTGTCCAGCATGGTGGCCACCGGAAGCCCCAGCTCCTCCCTGGCCTGGACCACCCTTCTGAACTTCTCCCGCTGTTCCTCATGGGTCCCGTGGGAAAAATTGAACCTGGCCACATTCATTCCCGCCAGCATCAGCTCACGCAGCCGCTCCACGCTCTCGCTGGCCGGTCCAATGGTGCAAATAATCTTTGTCCTTCTCATATCCAAAACCTCCGTCTTTCCAGAATCCTCACTCTATGTTCCAAATGCCCTCTACTTCCTCCGAAATGGCCGGGACGTACATCCCCGGCCGTGAGCCCTCCGTTCCCTTACGCGTCTCCACGCCCTGCACTTCAAGTCCCTGCCGCGCAGCCTCCGAAATCTTTCCTATCAGCTCCCCCGTCATCCGCTCTCCCGGCACCAGCAAGGGCACGCCGGGGGGATACAGGTTGATGAACTCTCCGATATACCTGCCTTCGCTCTCCGACAGGGCTATCCGCTCCGTGGGCATATCCCAGGCCTTCGCCAGGGGGATTGCGTCCGTCTGTCCGGTTCCCTGGTCTCTGCCGTGTCCGGCAGATCCACATACGCCTTCCCCACGCCGCGCTCCTGCCCCTTCGCCTGACTCGGAGCAGTGCGGGCCGCTTCCTCGCAGCTCTTCTGGCAGCTCCCGGACCGTGCCTCCCTCCGGCGTATCGGCAATGCCTTCCTCCAGGGCATCATCCACGGCAAGCAGCGCCTCCGTCATGCGCCGGTACGCCTCCTCCCCGTCATTCACCGTGAACATGGCCAGCACGAAGCCGGTGGAGGCCATCTCCGCCTGCAGATGATATCGCTCCAGCAGGATGTCATATAGCTGCTTCCCGGTAAGCCCCGACTGCTTTGTGGATATCAGCAGCTTGCCCGTGTCCTGCCTGTCCCTGGCATCCGTCAGGAATCTGAGATGCCTGCAGCCCCTCAGCCTGTCCAGCATGGCCTCGAACCGCTGCCGGAAGGCTCCGAAAGCCTCTTGTCCCTGAAGGCCGATGTAGCACAGCGCATTGTCGATGCCCGCCATCAGCAGATAGGACGGACTGCTGGACTGGTATATCCGCAGGAACCGTCTGAGGAGCCCTCTGTCTATCCGCCCTCCGTTTACATGGAGCAGCGCCGTCTGGGTCAGGGCTGGGAGAGTCTTGTGCACGCTGTGGATGACCAGATCTGCCCCCAGTTGACAGCTGTTTTTCGGAAAATCGCCAGCCAGGCCCAGGTGCGCACCATGGGCCTCGTCCACAATCAGCGGAATCCCCCTTTCATGGACGATGTCCGCAATCGCCCGGATGTCCGATATCCGCCCCTCATAGGTGGGCGATACCACCAGCACGGCCCCGATATCCGGCTCCCGCTCCAGCGCCCGGCGGACTTCCTCCGGCTCCAGGGCATCATATATATCATATTCCTCCAGATAGGGCGGATACAGATACGTGGCCCGCAGGTTCCGCAGATACACCGCATGATAGGCCGATCTGTGGCAGTTCCGCGCCATCAGGATATGCCCTCCCTCATGCAGCGCGCAGCTCACCGCGCTCAGTATCCCGCAGGTGCTGCCGTTCACGAGGTAAAAGCTTTCCTCCGCTCCATAGAGTCTGGCGGCCTCCCTCTGGAGACTGTCCAAAATCCCCTCCGGCTGATGCAGGTTGTCGAAATCGTCCGTCTCTGTGATATCTATTCTGCTCAATTCCCCGGGAAGCATTCCAAAGGGCTTGCGCTTGTGCCCCGGCATATGATAGGGATAGATATCATTTTCTGAATATCTTATAAGTTTTTCAAATAAATGCTCTAATCCGCTCAATAATTCTTCAATCTGGCAAGAACCCGGCCATGCCCCCTATAAATATACAGTGTCTCCAGCAGCGAACACCACTTGTCGGCCGCCGTGACTATCCATGCCTCCCTGCAGCCAGGCGGCACCACGGTCAGCGGCCACATATGCCGCCTTATGATGTCGGCCTCCCGGACTGTCAGCCGGTACTCTCTGGATGCGTTCCGCAGAGCTGTGCCCGGATGGTAGAAGCCGTGCAGCTTATGGGGATTCTCCTCATCTGGGATATGCCAGTCATAGAGAAAATAATCATGAAGCAGCGCCCCCCTGATCAGCTCCCTTCTGCTGCAGCGGATGTGCAGATATTCGCTGAGGGCTATGCTGCACCTGGCCACGCTCAGCACATGGGCATTCACGGTCACATCTCCGTGCTGGATATACTCCTTCATGCGCTTGAAGTTGTGGGACTCCAGAATGTCGGAAGCCTCTGCCCTAATCTGCCGCTCTTCCCTGCGGAAGCGCTCCAGCTTTTTCTGCCATCTCCTGGCTTGTCTTTCCGTACGTTTTCTTAAAGCTCTTCTCTCCATCTTTTCTATATTTCCTACATTCCTCTCACTGACTTATTCTACAGGAACCTCCTCCACTATATCCCCCTCCGGAGGCGGCACCACAGGAGGGCCTATGTAAGGAATCCCCTGGGGATAATAGCATATCACCGGAAATCCCTCCGACACATACTGGTAAATCTGGGCCGCCATGCTGGGTGGAAGATTGATACAGCCGTGGGATCCGTTGGTCACAAAGATGTCGCCGCCGAACTCGCCTCTCCAATTGGCATCATGCAGGCCGTAATTTCCATAGAAAGGCATCCAGTATTTCACTGGTGTGCGGTATGTCTCGCCTACCAGCACCGCGTCTGTGGACTTGTACAGCATACCGAATATCCCGTCCGGCGTCACGCAGCCGAAATCCGAAACCATCGTACCTGATACGAAATCCGTCTCCAGCACCAGATTCCCGTCCTGATACAGGTACAGGTGCTGGCTGTTCAAATCCGCCTCTAAATAGGAATTTCCGATATCGTTGCTGCCCTTCTGTCTGGCCCTGACGCTGTATAATGGCTCCTTCTCAATATTGCTCCCCTGGTATATCAGCTCAGTCAGCTCCTTGATTTCGCCCGCCACATCGGTCTTCCATCCATAATTCCGGCCAGGCAAGGATATCTCATATCCATAGGTGGTCACAAAGTTTTTCCTTCTCCCATAGGTATCGTATGCCGCAGCCTGTTCCTTCACAAAAGCATCCACAGCCTCTTCGTCCAAAAGCACCTTTTTGCCCTCAATAGAAACCCATTCCTTGAGGATTTCCTTGTCCACTACTACCCTGTTTCCATTCCAGTCATAGACAACCTTCGTGCCAAGCCACCTGTTCGCCGTATTCACAATTCGGTTCAGCTGCTTATCGTCACTTTTGACAGTCGCCTCCTGATAGCAGCCCAACTTTTCCAAATCTACAGATGCCTCCTGTGCTTTCACTGCCTCTGCAATGAGTGAAAATGCATTCTCCAAGTCAATCTCTGTACCAATCGTCTCCGGAATGATTTCATAGCCTCCCAACTCATCAGAGTATTCGCTGATATAGGCATCCTCTGATCTCCGCATATTCTTTTTCTTACAGGCATCCCACGACTTCACTATGCTCTCCAGCAGCTCCTCATCAAAGCTTATCCCCTGTTCCAGAGAATAGACATAGCGGCCATCCAGATAAGCCTCTATCCACATGAACTCATTCTGCTGTTGCAGAAGGGTCTCCACTGCCTCTCTGGTTCCCATATAGCTCAATCCAATGTCCTCCGGCCCAATGACGCCCAGAACGACATCTGTCTCACCCGTCTTGTAGTCCCGGCCAAGGACTGCCAGCGCATATCCGTCAATGCAGGCCTCCAGTGCATCGATGACGGGTGCGGCCTCCATATCGCCACAATCCATACCATTAATATTTGTATTCGGGAAAAAGTGTGTCTGATAATACACGGTTCCTCTATAATAAAGATATGCCGCCACTGCCAATACTGCTATCAGCATAAGGATAAGTGCAATAAGAAACTTTTTTTTCTTCGATTTTGGCTTTTTCTTTTTCGCCTTTGGAATGTCTCCGGCCCCCGCAAGCTCTCCTGTCTGTTTCTCTTCCATAACCCCTCTCCCCAAATGAATGATTATTCATACATGCATTTTGTTTATTATAGCATATTCTATCAAAAAAAAATAGCATCAAAAGGCCGAAATTGTACCTTTTCATGCTATATATCCACCAAAAATGCCCAGAACCGGAATCGAACCAGTGACACGAGGATTTTCAGTCC
>CAJUFO010000124.1 GCA_910585615.1 uncultured Acetatifactor sp. | reverse complement strand
TTTATATACAATGCAGGAGGCCGGATCCAGCCATACCCGAATGGGCTGTGAGCATGCACCTGCTTTTGTTTGATGACGCCAGGGGGATCAGGGTATAGTTGCCAGCAGAAGGAGGCAGACAACTATGCAGAAGAAGGAAGTAAAGAAATGGCAGGATGAAGAGGCGTTAAAGAGATACCGGATGATAGCGCCGCTGCTGGATGAGGAAATGGATGAAGGGAAACGCCAGCAGCTCAGGGAAGAGGCGGCGGAAAGAAACGGGGTATCCAAAAGGAGCCTGTACCGATATGAGGCGGGATACCGCAGGGAAGGGTTTGAAGGCCTGCGGCCTAAGGAGAGGAGGAAAAAAAGGGTACAGGGGCTGCCGGAGAATTATGAAGAGATTCTGGAGCAGGCAGTGCAGCTGAGGAGGGAAGTGCCGAAGCGGAGCGTGCGTCAGATCATCAAGATCCTGGAACTGGAAGGGTGGGCAGCGCCGGGTGTGCTGAAACAGTCCACAATGCAGAGGCACCTGTACGAAGCGGGGCTTGGGAAGAAGCAGATGAGACGGTATGCGGAGAAGAGGGAAACCACATCCCGCAGGTTCTGCCGCCCGCACAGGATGGAGGTCCTGCAGGGGGACATCAAGTACGGCCCTGAGATAAGGACAATGGAAGGGGATTTGATAAAGACGTACCTGTCAACCCTGATAGATGACCATTCCCGCTACATCGTGCAGTCAGAGTTTTATGATAACCAGAGGCAGGAAATCGTGGAGGATACGTTCCACAAAGCAGTGTTAAAGGCAGGGAGGTTCGACTGTGCGTACCTGGATAACGGGGCGCAGTACACGGGGGAACATCTGCTGAAGGCGTGTGCAAGGCTGGGGATACGGATTGTACATGCAAAGCCTGGGGCGTGCCAGTCGAAAGGAAAGATAGAAAAATTCCATCAAAAAGCAGACCAGTTCATAGAAGAGATACGGGTAGCCCATGTACATTCTATGGAAGAGCTGAACCGGAAGTGGAAGATATTTTTAGACCAGGAATACCAGAAGGAGGCCCACAGCGGGATCCGGGAGTACTATGAATCTTATGGTGTGAAGGTACCGGCAGCCGGGATCAGCCCGGAGCAGGAATGGATGAGGGATGAGAGGGGTCTTGTCTTTATAGATGTGTCAGTAGTGGCGGAAGCATTCCAGCACAGGGAGGTGCGCCGGATCGATGAGGCAGGATGTTTTTCCTTTGGAGGAAGCAGATATGAGGCAAGCGCGGCGCTGTCAAACCAGCAGGTGGAGATTGCTTATGACCCGATGAATACGGAGACAGTGATGGTCTACAGCAAAGGGACAGAGGCGGTCAGGGCGCACCGGATGGAGATCGGGAGCTATGCATCAAAAGTGCCGCCGGTACCGTCAGGGATGACAGGGAAGGAACCGGAGAGTTCAAGGCTTTTGGATGCGTTGGAAAAGAAGTACAGACAGGACCACGCCCAGATGGCAAAGGCGCTGTCATTTGAGGGATACGGAAAGGGGGAGCAGGGAAATGTATGAGATATTTTTTGAGATGGAGAATACACCGTTTACCCGGGACGTGCCGGTGGAGAGGCTGTACACATCGCCGAAGATCGAGGATGCGCTGGGGAGGCTTAAGTATGCAGCGGACCGGCAGATGTTTGCAGTGGTGACGTCAAACCCGGGATGCGGCAAGTCCACGCTGATCCGGATGCTGGACGGGCGTCTTGGGAGAGAAAAGTACCTGCTGCTGTACCTGTCGGATTCAAAGCTGACGCCGAGGTGGCTGTATGCAGGGCTGTTAGGGCAGCTTGGTCTGGAGCCGCGTTTTTTCAGCGGGGATTCCAAGCGGCTGCTGCAGAAGGAGATCAGCGCGGTGTGCACGGAGCAGAAAAAGAAAGTGGTGTGCGTGCTGGACGAGGCCCACCTGCTGGGGAAGGACATGCTGGAAGAACTGAGGTTTCTGCTGAACCATGAGTTTGATTCGAGCAGCCCGATGTCGCTGGTGCTGGTGGGGCAGAGCGAACTATGGGAGCAGAAGCTCAGGCTGCAGGCCTATACGGCGATACGCCAAAGGATAGACATGAATATCGTGCTGGGGAGGCTGGACCGTGCGGAGACGGGGAAATACATCGCATCCCACCTGGCTTACTCGGGAGTAGGGAAAGAGATATTTACCAGCGGTGCGGAGGAAGAGATTTATAAGATATCGGCAGGGATACCGAGGATGATAAACCGCGTGTGTGAAAAGACGCTGATGTATGCATGCCAGCAGCAAAAACGGCTGGCAGATGAACACATGGTGCGGTTTGTGGCGGACCATGAGATGCTGGGAGGTGTGGGATGATATGTTGGCCGGAGGGGAGCATGGAGTTTGTAAGCAGGGCTGCGGCAGAGGGGAGCGGCGGTGACAGAAGATGGCCGTGTAAAGTAAGGGTCAAAAGCTGCAGCAGATATATGGCGGAACTGATCATTCATTACGGAAGAGGAAGCTGCATCAATGCCGTGTTGGGAAAATACATGGGAGGGCAATATATCTGTATACCAGATATGGATGTAGGGTGTGCAGTTGGGAGATTTTCAGATATAGAAGGAAATAAAGAAAAGCTCGGGTTCCATATGGGGGCTGAAGAAGCGGCGACAGTGGCTCATGCGCTGCGGGCAATATCCGGATATTCGGGAATGGACTGGATCTAGGAGGGAGCCAACTATGCGCGAAAGAACTGTTAGTCGAAGTGTGCGGGGAATTGGGACAATTACATAAACTGGAAGAAAAACAGGCCGTCCGGGATATCCCGGGCGGCTTTCCTGCATGAATTGTACATGGATGTTGGAACAATTTCCGGCGCAGATAAGAGAGGCATGGTTCGAAAGAGTCAGACAATATAAGATAGAAACATGGAAAATGCAGTTCGGAGAGCTGCTATAGACTGGAAATAAATAGTTGTATATACAATTGATTGTGTGACAGGAAAATGGGTGATTTCACGACAGCAGGTGAGGTTGAATCTGTGACAGCTCATGAAGTTATTAACAGGAATATTTCACGAAGCAAAATTATAGGCGAAATCATCAAGTAAAGATTGCCCGCCATTGCCCGATTTTTTGTGATATAATGCAAAAGTAAAATACCGCAGGGGCAGCAGGGATAAAGTCAAAATCCCGCTGCCCTTTGACGTTGCATTTTTGAAATTCTGAAAAAATGTGATGATTCCGAGGGAATGGAACGGCGGAAAATGGAGAAACAAACGAAAGGAGGTTTTGCCGTGGCACGACAAAAGGACGAAAACCGGGAAAAGGCAAAGCAGCTTTTTTTAGATTCCGAGGGGTTAATGAGCAACCCGGAAATAGCGGAAGCCTTGGGCGTGGATTCTGCAAAAATACGCAAATGGAAGTGTATAGACAAGTGGAAAGACGCACTTGAAAACAAGCCGAAGAAAAAAGGCGGGCAGAAAGGCAACCAAAACGCAAAGGGTCACGGGGCCCCGCCGAGGAATAAAAACGCAGAAACCCACGGGGCATATTCAACGGTCTATTTTGACGAATTGACGGAGGAAGAAAAGACCCTCATAGAATCCGTTACCCTTGCTACGGCGGATAATATGTTAAGGGAATTGCAGACCCTTATAGCCAAGGAAAACGACCTAAAGAAGCGTATAAACAGCCTTAACAATGACGATACAGGGCAGCTATACACGGATAAGGTCGTGGAAATGCGTACCCCGAAAAAGGCGGATAATGAGGACGGCGACCCATACGGGGAGTATGCAGGGGAAGAGGGGGAGGGAAAGAAGCCTGCCCTTGATGTGGCTATGGAAACCACCATAAAATCATCTGCCTTTGAAAGGGCAATGAAATTAGAAGCAGAACTAAACAAGATACACGGACGCATTATAAAGCTATTGGATTCCATTAAGTCCTACGAGTTGGAGCAACGCCGTATCTCATTGGAAGAGAAGCGGTACGCACTGATGAAGCAGAAGATAAAGGGAGAGTATGAGGTAGACCCGGACACGGGAGAGATAGACGACACATACACCGAGGACGAAGAGGATTAAGCGATATAGAATAATCAGCAGGAAAGAAGCAACGCCGGGGCAGCAGGCGGAGGGCAAAAGGTACTGTGACGGGGCGGAAAGCCTTGCGGGTGCCGTGACCCCAAGACTTGCCTAGATTCCGGGCGGAAAAATCGACTTCCAAAATTCCGGAAATTTTTTTAAGGGGGTAGGATTTTGAAACTCTATGATAAAAATGCGGTGGCAAAATTCCTAGATATGACCCCTAAGAATGTGCAGAGGTTGACGGAAAAGGGAATCTTGCAGACCAAGCAGGGCGGTTTGTATTCGTTGGCGGAAGCAACCCACGCTTACATAAAGTATTTGAGGGACCGCAACCCGGAGAATGAAGAAAATATAGACCTTAACGAAGAGCGGGCGAAGCTGACAAAGGCAAAAAGACTTAATGAGGAATTGGACTTGTCGGTAAAAAAAGGGGAGTTGCACAAGGCGGAGGACATAGAAAAAATAATGTCCGCCACTCTGATAAATTTTAAAAGCCGTTTAAGTGCGATTCCGGCAGAGGAAGCCGAGAAGTTGGCGACCATGACAGACAAGGCGAAAATCTTTGTATACCTAAACGGCAGGATAAAGGAAGCGTTAGCCGAGTTGTCAAATTTTGAGGAAGTTTTTAAGGAGGAAATAAAAGAAGATGAAGAGGGAAACGATTGACCTTTTCAATCGGATATTTAAGGTATTAGAGCCACCGCCCGACCTTACATTATCCCAATGGGCGGACAAATACCGCCGTCTTTCTTCTGAATCTGGCAGCAAGGGCGGGCGTTGGGATACGTCAAAAGCACCGTGGCAGCGGGAAATCATGGACGCTATAACCGATATATCCATTGAAAAGGTCGTGGTAATGAGTGCTGCACAAATGGGGAAAACAGACGCTTTTCTGCTTAATACCATAGGCTATTATATGCACTATGACCCTTGCACAATGCTATGTATGCAGCCGACATTATCGCTTGCGGAAACCATGAGCAAAGATAGGCTTATGCCAATGGTAAGGGATACCCCGGCTTTAAGGGATAAGATAAACGAGAAGAGCAGGACAAGCGGAAACACGATATTTAAAAAGGCGTTCCCCGGCGGACGTATCACAATGACCGGGGCAAATTCCCCGACAGAACTTAGAAGCCGTCCTATCCGTGTTCTGCTTGCGGACGAAATAGACGCATACCCGCCGACCGCAGGGGCGGAGGGGGACCCTCTGATACTTGCGGGGAAGCGTTTAACGACATATTGGAATCGTAAGGAGGTAGACACAAGCACCCCTACCATAAAAGGCGTATCCCGTATTGAAATGGAGTATGAACATTCCACAATGGAGGAATGGAATGTACCTTGTCCGAGTTGCGGGGAGTTGCAGCCGTTGGAATGGGGAAACCTTACATACACGGTTGACGCAGACGGGGAAGTGCAAAGTATTACATACGCTTGTGCAAAGTGCGGTTGCATCCATTCCGAAATTGAATGGAAAGACCATTTTAACGAGGGGAAATATGTAGCCAAGTACCCTAACCGAAAAGTGAGGGGTTTTCATTTCAATTCTTTAGCGTCTACGTTCTTTGGTTGGGAAAAGATTATAAAAGGATTTATCGAAGCGGACCAGGCACTAAAAAAGGGCAATGTGGAGCTGATGAAATCTTGGGTCAATACCGAGTTGGGGCAGACTTGGGAGGAAGAGGGCGAAAGTGCCAACAAAGAGGATTTGTTAAAACGGCGTGAGAAATACCGTTGCGAAGTGCCGGAAGAGGGCATAGCGATAACGGCAGGGATTGACACGCAGGACGATAGATTTGAAATTGAGGTTGTCGGTTGGGGTGTAGGGCATGAATCTTACGGAATCGTCTACAAGAGGATATACGGGGATTTGAAGCAAGCCGAGATATGGAAAAATCTTGATGAATTTCTTTTGCAGAAATTCAAGAAAGCGGACGGTACGGAATTGCGTATTATATGTGCCTGCATGGATTCCGGCGGGCATTTCACAAATAAGGTTTACCGATTCTGCAAGGCAAGGACGGCAAGAAAGATATTTGCCATAAAGGGAAAGGACGGCACAGACCGCCCGTATATCCCGAAGCCGTCAAAGAATAACCGAGAGCAGGCGTATTTGTTCACGTTGGGGGTAGATACCGGGAAATCCCTGCTATTGCAGAGGTTACAGATTGAGGAAGAGGGACCGGGATACTGCCACTTCCCTAAAGATGAAAACGGATATATCCGGGGGTATGACGAGGATTATTTTAAAGGGTTGACGGCGGAGAAACAGGTACTACGGTACAAGAAAGGCAGACCGTACTTTGTTTGGGAACTGACAGGGGAAACGAAACGCAATGAGCCTTTAGATTGCCGTAATTATGCACAGGCAGCAATAGAAATAACGGGCTTGACCCTCAAAGAGCCGTCAAAAAAGGCAGCAGGAAACAGCACACAGACACCGCCGAAGAGGGGCAGACGGCGGGGGAATAGAAGCGGAGGTATCACATAATGGCAGCAATCACATTAGAAGTAGCAAAGAAGCACTTGGAAACGTGGCTAGAAGCCGAAACAGAGGTTGCAATCAACCAAGCCTATACAATAGGGGGTAAATCCTTTACAAGGGCGGATTTGGGCGAAATACGCAGGCAGATAGAGTATTGGAGTAATAAGGTATCTGCATTGGAGAACGTAGCCAAGAATAAGGGGAGGAACAGGGTATATAGGATTGTGCCAAGGGATTTATAAAATTTTTAAATCCTAAAGACATCATAGGGCGGACGTGGTATAATGGAGAAAAATTTTTAGGAGGTAATAAGGACATGAAAAAGTTTTCTGTTTTGGCGGTTGCCACCGCCGTAATGCTGACACTGAACGTTTGTTCGGGGAGGTAAACACTTCTGACTTATCCGAAAATCTGAAAGCGGAATACGAGTTTTACGAGGATTCCATAGGGACCATAAAAAGCACTATGGGATTATCGCAGGAGGAAGCGGATAGCGTCTTTACTATCCTTGTTACGGAATGTGGCGTAGATGAAAAGACGCAGTATGTTTTCAAGGGAAACGGCGATAACGTCTATACGGTATGGGCCGGCTTATTGCAGTTGGAAGTGACCTTAAAGGACAATGCCGTAGATGCGGTAATGCAGGGCACAGAGCAGATTTACCCGAAGGTACATAAAAACCCTCTGACGCAGGCAAAGGTAAAGACGGCGGAGGTAATGAACGGAAGCGGAACGGAAAAGATAGGGGAAAGAGCCTATATTGAAATCAGTAAGGAGGACCTGCAGAACGTCACGCAGGAAGATTTTAAGGAATTTGCGGATACCGTAGTAAAGGACAGCGGTTATAATTGGTTTACGATTGTCTGTAATGACGGCACGGGGATTTGTTTCGTAGGCTCAATGGAAAACGTAGCGGAGTATGGGAAAATAGATAATGAGGGCAGGACAGAAGAGGTAATAGGGGATATAACGCCCGATAATTCGAGGGTTTACACCTACGAGGAAAGAAAATAAAAGATTGCCCGCCATTGCCCGATTTTTTATGATATTATATAAAATAGCAAAAGCACCAAAGGAAACGCACAGACGTTTCTAAGGTGCTTTTTAGTACCATATAAGTGTAAGAGATAAAGCATTTCATCAGTGCTTTAC
>CAJUFO010000123.1 GCA_910585615.1 uncultured Acetatifactor sp. | reverse complement strand
CGGCCTCCCAGGACACCCATGCCGGGGGAAGCGGCTGCGGCTGCAGCGCCGTGACGCTGTCCGCCTATATCCTGAAGCAGCTGGAGGAGGGCAACTGGAAGAAGGTGCTTTTCATGCCCACAGGGGCCTTGCTGAGCAAGACCAGCTTCAACGAGGGCATGAGCGTGCCGGGAATCGCCCACGGTGTGGTAATCGAGACGATATGACAGCTTGGTATGACCTGAATTGCCGTTCCTGCAGAAAACAAGCTGTATAAAGAAACGAAAGAAAAGGACGGTCATTCTATGCGAAGCAACCTGACGACATTGTGCTATATAGAAAAAGAAGACAGCTACCTGATGCTCCACCGGGTAAAGAAGGAAAAGGACATCAACAAGGACAAATGGATCGGCGTGGGCGGCCATTTCGAGGCCGGGGAATCACCGGAGGAGTGCCTGCTGCGGGAAGTGCGGGAGGAGACGGGGCTGACTCTGACCTCCTGGAGGCTGCGGGGCATCATCACCTTCGCCACGGACACCTGTGAGACGGAATACATGTTCCTCTACACGGCGGCGGGCTATGAGGGCACCCTGACGGAATGCAGCGAGGGGACGCTGGAGTGGGTGAAGAAGAGGGAAGTCTGCGAGCTGCCCATCTGGGAGGGGGATAAGATATTCTTTCGCCTGCTGGAGGAAGGGGCCGGATTCTTCTCGCTGAAGATGACATACCAGGGGGACAGGCTGGTGGAGGCGGTTCTGGACGGACAGGACTGCCTGGGTACATAAAGGGCTGACGGAAAAGGGCGCTGACGCTTGACAGCGTCCTTTTTATGTGATATAAGTGTATTAAGGATGTTGATACACTTAATATTTTTGATACGTGTTCTTATACATGGCAGAGGAAAGGAAAGCGGATGATTGTGTTAGATTATCGGGACAAGCGCCCCCTATATGAGCAGATGGCGGAGAAGCTGGAGCGCCTGATCGTAAACGGCGGGCTGGAGCCGCTGACCAGGATGCCCAGCGTGCGCAGCCTGGCCATGGAGCTGTCCGTGAACCCCAACACGGTCCAGCGGGCCTATGCCCAGTTGGAGCAGGACGGCTATCTCTACACCGTGTCCGGCAGGGGGAGCTTCGTGACGGTCCAGGAGGAATGGCGGGAGAGCAGGCAGAACAGAATCTGGCAGGAATGGCGGGCGGTCACCGGGCA
Organism: uncultured Acetatifactor sp.; assembly: GCA_910585615.1. Lineage (GTDB taxonomy): Bacteria > Bacillota > Clostridia > Lachnospirales > Lachnospiraceae > Acetatifactor. The sequence goes on along the minus strand of CAJUFO010000123.1, from coordinate 7,172 downwards.
GGCCAGGGAGGCGGGGATTCCCGGGGAGCGGCTCATGGCAGGAATCCGGGAGATATATGGCAGCGGTTCTGGCGTGGAGGACGGAAAATGCGGCGGGGAATCCAGTGCCGATGGAAGCGCAGCGGCAGCTGCACAGGAGGGCGTGAAATGATAGAATTCAAAAATGTAGTCAAGCGCTTCGGCGATGTGAAAGCCATAGACGATGTCAGCGCCGCCATAGATGAGGGGCATGTGTTCGGCCTGATCGGCACCAACGGCGCGGGGAAGTCCACCCTGATGCGGCTGGCCAGCGGCGTCCTGAGAGCCGACAGGGGCAGCGTCGTCGTGGACGGGGAGGAGATTTATGACAATCCTGCCGGAAAGGCAAATATCTTCTATATCTCCGATGACCAGTATTTCTTCCGAAACGGCACGCCCATGGACATGCTGCGCCTGTACCGGACCTACTACCCGGGCTTCGACAGCGCCAAATGGCAGGAACTCATGGGAAAATTCGGCCTGGATCAGGGCCGCAAGGTGAACACCTTTTCCAAGGGGATGAAGAAGCAGCTCTCCATCCTCTGCGGGATCAGCGCGAACACGAAATATCTGTTCTGCGACGAGACATTCGACGGCCTGGACCCTGTCATGCGCCAGGCGGTGAAGGCCCTGTTCGTCAGGGAGATAGAGGAGAGGGGCCTGACCCCGGTGATTGCCTCCCACAACCTGCGGGAGCTGGAGGACATCTGTGAGTCCGTAGGGCTCCTGCACAGGGGCGGCATCCTCTTCGAGCGGGACTTGGACGAGATGAAGCTGAACCTCCATAAGGTGCAGTGCGTCATCAAAGAGGAGGAGATGCTGCGCAGGATCAAAGAGGGCATGGAAATCCTGACCATGGACAACAGAGGCGCCCTCTACACCTTTACGGCCAGAGGCAGCAGGCAGGAGGTGGACGCGTTCCTGGAGGGCCTGGCGCCCGTATTCCACGAGCTGCTGCCCCTGTCCCTGGAGGAGATATTCATCAGCGAAACGGAGGTGAAGGGATATGACGTCAAAGAACTTCTTTTTTAAGGTCATGAGGGAAGACCTGAGGCATAAAATCTGGATGCTGGCTCTGTCCGCCTTGGGGAGCTTCCTGATGCTGACCGTGGCATGGCTGATCTGGCGCAGCAACCAGGCGGACATCGAGAGGCTGGCGGCAGAGAGGACCCTCTTCCGCGGGATGGACAGCAGGGAATACCTGATTGGGGAGACGGTGTCCTTTTTCAGGGAATACGTCTCCATGACAGGAGGGATAGTGGCCATTGCCGGGGCCGTCATAACGGGACTCTTCGGCTTCCGCTTCGTCTTCCATAAGAATATGGTGGATACCTACCACAGCCTGCCCGTGAAGCGGGATGCCCTGTTTGGGGCCTGCTTCCTGAATGGCTTCCTGCTCTGGTTCCTGCCCTTCATCGCGTTCTACCTGCCCACCCTGGCCCTGGCGGCAGGCTTTCTGGGAAAGCTGGGCGCAGGCGGGGAGCACATGGGCCGGCTCTTCGGGGCCGCGGCCCTGACCCTGGCCACATTGGCCACCGTGTTCCTGCTGGTCTACGGCCTGGTGCTGACGGCAGTGATGCTGAGCGGCAATATCCTCAATACCCTGGTCAGCATGGCGATTCTGGGCCTGGGGGGCATAAGCGCCGTGGGAATCCTGTACGCCTTTTTCCTGTCCTATATGGACAGGTTCTACGACATGTGGAACTGGAGCGCTCTGTCCCATGTCTCTCCCCTCTTCGCGGCCCCGGCTCTGCTCTACTGGAGGATGGGGACGGAGGGCGGTCTGGGGAGCTTCCTGGGGAAGCTGGCAGTGGATTTTGTCCTGGCGGCGGCTCTGGGGTGCTTAGCATGGCTGCTGTACCGCAGGAGGGCGTCCGAGCTGGCGGAGCAGGGGGTAAAGAACCGGGCGGCCAAGACCCTGATGAGGATCCTGGCGGGAAGCGTGGCGGGCATGTGCGGATGGATGTTGTTCCAGCTGTTCGCGGGCGGCCAGATGCTGGCCTGGGGAATCTTCGGCCTGACCCTTTCCGCCCTGCTCTGCCTTGGGGTGCTTAATATCATATTCAGCATGGATTTCAAGGCATTCTTCACCCATAAGCGCCAGATGGCGGCTGTGCTGGCCGTGACGCTGCTCATCAGCTTCGCTTTCAACTGGGACTGGATGGGCTATGACGACTATCTGCCGGACAAGGAGGAAATCGCGGAGATAGGGGTCTGGACAGGGGAATTCAGCAATCGCTATACCTTGGTCGATTTCCAGGACTCCCCGCTTTTCAGGATGCGCTTCCAGGATACGGACGCCATCTACGCCTACCTGGAGCGGGCCATAGAAGAGGAGCCACAGGGAGTGTGGATTAATCTGCTCACCAGGGTCACCCTGAAAAGCGGCAGGAGTTATTATAGGAGATACTGCATAGACAGCCGGGACAAGGACTTGCTCTGGACCCTGCTCTCCCACGAGGAATATGTGGAATACGCTTTCTGCATCAGCCAGGAGATGCTGGAACGCTGTGAGAAGTTCGAGCTCCAGCGCCAGGGATACGGGGAGGTGTTTTCCCTGAGGGATTTCGGGCCGGAGGCCTTTTGGACGATTATTCAGGCCTACAACCGGGATGTGCTGGAGAATCCGGAGGGCGCATTCCAGGGTAAGGGAAGGCGGTTGGCCAGCCTGGAATTCAATGCTTGGGGCAGAGCGGAAATCAGCACTATGGTCAGGATAAGCATCTACGACACCATGGAGCATACCCTGGAGGCCCTGGAGGACGCAGGCCTCGGAGAATGGGCGGCGCCGCCGGATCCCGGGGAAATCACTGCCATATCTTTAAGCCTGCCCGGAAACTATGAGGAGATGACGGCGGAGGAGATGACAGACCTTGCCAGGAAGTATTACGGGCTGGCCGGAGACCAGGAGGACCAGGAGGAGCAGGAGAAGGCCGAACTCTTCGGAGAGACCATCCAGGCCACTCCGGACAGGGAGTTTGGGCTGCTGCCCGCGCTGGAGATTACCGACCGGGCACTGATAGAGGAGCTGTGGGCGCTTATGGACTATTCCGCTCCCTGCCGCAGCGACAGCCTGTTCCGGGAGGGCGGCGTGGAGGTATCCTGCTTGGACAGAGAGGGAAATTCCCTGCGCTGCTACCTGCCCATGGGCGTGCTTCCCGAGAAATATATCCTGATGTTTGGGGACTGTTCATAAAATTTTGATGAAATGTTCATATCTTCCGTCAGCTAAGTGTTGAATCCGCCGGACAAATCTGGTACAATAAAGGGCAGGGCTTTTATACAAGGCCATAGAAAGGTATGGACAACCGTGAAGATAATCGATAAGGTATTTGGCACTCACAGCGAGAGGGAGATCAAGAGGATCATGCCCCTGGTGGAGAAAATCGAAGGGCTGCGCCCCCAGATGCAGGCCCTCTCCGATGAGGAGCTGCGGAACAAGACTGCGGAATTCAAGAAGAGGCTGGCGGAGGGAGCGACTTTGGACGACCTGCTTCCCGAGGCCTACGCCACCGTCAGGGAGGCCACGGCCAGGGTGCTGAAGACAGAGCATTACAGAGTACAGCTAATCGGCGGCATTATCATGCACCAGGGCCGCATCGCAGAGCTGCGCACCGGTGAAGGAAAGACCCAGACATTCCTGCTCCCGGCCTACCTCAATGCCCTGGAGGGCAAGGGCGTCCATGTGGTGACGGTGAACGACTATCTGGTGAAGCGTGACGCGGAGTGGATGGGACAGGTGCATGAGTTCCTGGGCCTGTCCGTGGGAATGATCCTCAACAGCATGACCAGCGAAGAGCGCCAGAAGGCCTACCAGTGCGACATCACCTATGTGACCAACAACGAGCTGGGCTTCGATTACCTGCGCGACAATATGGTCATCTACAAGGAGCAGCTGGTCCTGCGGGGCCTGCACTTCTGCATCATAGACGAGGTGGACTCGGTGCTGATAGACGAGGCCAGGACACCTCTGATCATCTCCGGCCAGAGCGGCAAATCCACCGCCCTCTACGAGATGTGCGACCTGCTGGCCCGCCGGATGCAGAGAGGCGCGGACGTGCAGGAGCTGACCAAGATGGACGCCATCATGGGCGTGGTCCAGGAGGAGAGCGGGGACTTCATCGTCAACGAGAAGGACAAGGTGGTGAACCTCACCGCGGCCGGCGTGAAGAAGGTGGAGGATTTCTTCCATATCCAGAACTACGCGGATCCCGAGAACCTGGAGATTCAGCACAATATCATATTGGCCCTGCGGGCCCACAACCTGATGTTCCGCGACCAGGACTATGTAGTCAAGGACGACCAGGTGCTGATAGTAGACCAGTTCACCGGGCGCATCATGCCCGGGCGGCGGTATTCCGACGGCCTGCACCAGGCTATCGAGGCCAAGGAGCATGTGAAGGTGAAGCGGGAGAGCAAGACCCTGGCCACCATCACCTTCCAGAATTTCTTTAACCTGTTCGAGAAGAAATGCGGCGCTACCGGTACGGCCCTCACGGAGGAGAAGGAGTTCCGGGAGATATACGGCATGGACGTGGTGGAAGTGCCCACCAATCTGCCGGTCATCCGTAAGGACTTACAGGACGCGGTGTACAAGACCAAGGCAGAGAAGCTGAAGGCCATCGTGGACGCGGTGGAGGAGGCCCACGCCAAGGGACAGCCCGTGCTGGTGGGCACCATCACCATCGAGGCCAGCGAGGAGCTGAGCAAGATGCTGACCAGGCGGGGCATCCAGCACAAGGTGCTGAACGCCAAGTTCCACGAGATGGAGGCGGAGATTGTGGCGGATGCCGGTGTCCACGGTGCGGTGACCATCGCCACCAACATGGCGGGCCGCGGTACGGACATCAAGCTGGACGAGGAGTCCAGGGCAGCGGGCGGCCTGAAAATCGTGGGTACGGAGCGCCATGAGTCCCGGCGTATCGACAATCAGCTCCGGGGACGTTCCGGCCGTCAGGGAGACCCCGGCGAGTCCAAGTTCTACATTTCCCTGGAGGACGATCTGATGCGGCTGTTCGGCTCCGAGCGGCTGATCAGCATGTTCAACAGGCTGGGCGTGCCCGAGGGGCAGGAAATCGAGCATAGCGCCCTGACCAATGCCATCGAGTCCGCCCAGAAGAAGATAGAGAACAACAACTTCGGCATCCGAAAGAATCTGCTGGAGTACGACAGGGTCATGAGCGAGCAGCGGGAAATCATCTATGACGAGCGTCTGCGGGTGCTGAACGGCGAGAGCATGCGGGACTTCATCTACAAGATGATTACAGATATCGTGGAGAACTGCGTGGACACCAGCATCAATGACGACGCGCCTGTGGAGGAGTGGAACTTCGGCGAGCTCAACACCCTGCTGATTCCCACCATCCCCCTGGAGCCCGTCACGGAGGAGCGGGTGGCCAAGCCTAAGAAGAACAGCTTAAAGCAGCAGCTCAAGGAGGAGGCCGTGAAGCTCTATGAGAGCAAGGAGGCGGAGTTCCCCAACGCGGAGGCCATCAGAGAGCTGGAGCGGGTCATCCTGCTGAAGGTCATAGACAGGAAATGGATGGACCATATCGACGACATGGAGCAGCTGCGCCAGGGCATCGGCCTCCAGGCTTACGGTCAGAGGGATCCTCTGGTGGAGTACAAGATGAGCGGCTACGACATGTTCGATGAGATGACCCAGAACATCAAGGAGGAGACCGTCCGGATGCTGCTGCACATCAAGGTGGAGCAGAAGGTGGAGCGGGAGCAGGTGGCCAAGGTCACCGGCACCAACAAGGACGATTCCCTGGCCAAGGCCCCTGCCAAGCGTGCCAATGTCAAGGTCTATCCCAACGATCCCTGCCCCTGCGGCAGCGGCAAGAAGTACAAGCAGTGCTGCGGAAGGAAATGATATGTAGATGAAAGAAATCAAAGAAGTCATTGAGTGGTGCGATGAAAAAGGCCATACGGAGCATGAGATTCCGGAATTAATCAGAAGGATCGTGGACGTGAAGCCGAGGGAAGAATAAGCGGAATAAGCCGGACGGGATGCTGCACAGAAGAGCGTTCTATAGTATACGAAAGATGGTACAATGAATGCGGAGAAGGAGGCAGAATGGAATCGATGACGAAGGAAGAGATGCAGAGATTCTTAATTAAAGAAGCCCGGAGAGGCAGCACGGAGATGGAAGCATACCGGAATTTGATGGAAATACTGGGAATCGAATTTCCTGTCGAAGCGAAAAAAGAAAATGCCGAATAACCTGCGGCAAAAGGTTCGACAAAATGATTTTACAGAAAGAAGGTGACGTTAAGTGGTAGAATTAGATCAGATGAAGACAGAACTACAGTCCTACGAAACTCCATTAGCGGAAGTGAGGGATTCACTTTGACCTCGCTAACAAGGTGAAGCGAATCGAAGAACTGGAGCGGGAGATGGAAGCCCCGGGCTTCTGGGACGACCCCGACAGCTCCAACAAGAAAATGAAGGACCTGAAAGACTTAAAAAGCACCGTGGAGGGCTGCAACAAGCTCTCCGGCCAGTATGAGGACATCCTGACCCTCATCGAGATGGGATACGAGGAGAACGATGCCTCCCTGATTCCCGACATCCGCAGCGAACTGGACGAGTTCATCGCGCAGTTCGAGGAGCTGCGCATCGGCACCCTGCTCTCCGGCGAGTACGATGCCAACAATGCCATCCTGAAGCTCAACGCGGGCGCAGGCGGCACAGAGAGCTGCGACTGGTGCAGCATGCTCTACCGCATGTACACCAGATGGGCGGAGCGCAAGGGCTTCGCGTTGGAAGTGCTGGATTTCCTGGACGGGGACGAGGCGGGCATCAAGTCGGTGACTTTCCAGGTCAACGGCACCAATGCCTACGGGTATCTGAAATCCGAGAAGGGCGTCCACAGACTGGTGCGCATCTCGCCGTTCAATGCCCAGGGCAAGCGCCAGACCTCTTTCGTGTCCCTGGACGTGATGCCGGACATCGAGGAAGATTTGGACGTGGAGATTGACGAGAAAGACCTGCGCATCGACACCTACCGAAGCAGCGGCGCAGGCGGGCAGCACATCAACAAGACCTCCTCCGCCATCCGCATCACCCACATCCCCACGGGGACAGTGGTGCAGTGCCAGAACGAGCGCAGCCAGTTCCAGAACAAGGACAAGGCCATGCAGATGCTGAA
>CAJUFO010000122.1:6990-8368 GCA_910585615.1 uncultured Acetatifactor sp. | reverse complement strand
AAATTTTGCTGTTAAACGGTCTAAACGGATGAACGGAATGGAGAAAAAGAATGTATATTGCGGGATTGGACATCGGGACTACGGGATGCAAGTGCACGGTTTTTGACGGGGACGGCCATTTGCTTGGGAAGGCATACCGCGACTATCCGGTGCGCAGGGCAGTGGGAGGACATGAAATCGATATTTCGGCCATGATGGACGGCGTCTATGGGGCGCTTTCGGAGATGGCGTCCCGGTATCCTGACATTGGCGGGATTGGGGTAACCAGCTTCGGCGAGACATTCGTATGTGTGGACTGGGCCGGTGAGCCGCTGCACCCGGCCATGCTGTACACGGATCCAAGGGGGCGGGAAGAGTGCCTTGAGCTGGTACGGAAGATAGGGGAAAAGAAAATCGCGGAGATTACAGGACTGCGTCCCCACGAGATGTACAGCATCTCCAAAATCATGTGGCTGAAAAGGAACCGGCCGGAGGTCTTGGAGGCAGCCAGGCATATCCTTCTGATGGAAGATTATGTCGTCTTCCGATTGACCGGGGTGGCGCAGATCGACTATTCCCTGGCCGCCAGGACGATGACGTTCGATATCAGGAAGCTGTGCTGGAGCGGCGAAATACTGGAGGCGGCAGGGGTGGATGAGAAGCTGCTGTCCGTACCGGTCCCGACAGGAACGATTGCAGGGAGCCTGCTGGCATCTGCTGCAGAAAAGACCGGGCTTAGGTCTGATGCCCAGGTGGTCTCCGTAAGCCATGACCAGGTTTCCGCGGCTGTGGGCGCAGGCGCTTTTGACGCGTCCGTGGCAGTGGACGGGGCCGGGACGGTGGAATGCCTGACCCCTGTCTATGATGAAATCCCGGACATGGACGTGATGTATCAGGCGGTGCGGCCGCTGGTATAGGCAGTCTGCAAAAGCAGGCTATAAACTTGCATCAGTTATTTGAAGACACTTCTATATAATACAAGGAGGCATCGGATGAATCCATACATCGGACATGATTCGCAGCTTTATGGGGTGGAAGAACACCGTCTTGTGGGCGGAAAGGGAGACGGCATGCGGATTTTGGAGGTGACCAACGGCAAGGGGATGGAGCTTGTCATTCCGCCGGACCGGGCCGGGGACATTGCAAGGCTGCGTTTCCGGGGAATCAACATGAGCTATCTGTCCCCCTGCGGTTACGTTGCTCCCGCATATTACGACAGCACTGGATCGAACTGGCTGAAATCTTTTACGGCAGGGTTTCTCACGACCTGCGGCCTGCAGGCGGTGGGTTCCCCCTGCACCGATGAGGGGGAAGAGCTTCCGCTTCATGGCTCCATTGCAAACCAGCCCTGTGAGCAGGTCTGCTGGAGGGAAGAGGACGGCCTGCTGGTGCTGCATAT
>CAJUFO010000122.1:0-6890 GCA_910585615.1 uncultured Acetatifactor sp. | reverse complement strand
TGCATATTATGAAAAGCTGGTCGAACAGGGGGTGCGCGCCGACTTGATAGAGATTGAAAGAGCACAGCATGGGGATGATCTGTTCTGTCAGAATCAGGTCAAGGACAAGGTGATCGCTTTCATGAGAGGCATTGCCGGATCCTGGTGATGTCTCCTAAGGACATCCTGCACCAAAAAGCGGTAAAACATTCTTTTGGGGAATGGCTGGTATGACAGAATCGGGACGGAAGTGGTGCAGCTGTATCTGTCGGACTGCCGCGCTGCCATAGTACGCCCATGCATGGAACTGCAGGGTTTCGCCCGGGTGGAGCTGCAGCCGGGGCAGAGGAAAGCTGTGGGCTTTCTGGTACGCGCGGATCAGACGGCCTTTTTGGACCGCAACCGCCGTTGGAAGGTGGAAGCAGGGGAGGTATGGTTCTGGCGGGGGCTTTATAACCCAAAATCCTTAGAAAAGGGCTGTCACATCGCTGATTTCCTAATCATTGATGCGACAGCCCCTTTCTGTTATATTTCCGGTAGTCGCCGGGCGTCATGGAAGTATATCTCCGAAATACATTTTGAAAATATCCCTGGGAGGAGAATCCCAGGTATGTGCTGATTTCCAAAAGGGATTTGTCGGTGGAGGCCAGCAGATCCCGGGCTTTTTTGATTTTCAGAGTATACATATATTCTGTAATGGTAAAGCCGGTCTCCGATTTAAAACGTGCGGACAATTGGCTGCGGCTTAAGGAAACAAGGCTGCAGAGATCGGCTGTACGGACATTTTCTGTCAAATGCTCCTGCAGATAGGATATGATATTCTGAATGCTCTTACTGTATTGTTTCCCCATAACCAGATTCCGGATCCGTGTGGCATAATCCAATACCATGTGGTATTGCAGGTTTTGAATCTGATCGGGATAGAGATGCTTTTCACTGTGCTGTATATAGCGGTCGCTTAAGGAAAGCGCTTCCTCCACAGGAAGTCCGCCGGCGATGGCGGCACGGGATACCGTGGTGGCGCAGGTGATGAAGATATTCTTCAGCTGGCGCAGATAGCTGTCGGCAATTTTGCCGGGCTGCCCCGCCGATGAATTCGCAAAAAGCTTCCGGAGTCCCTCCAGGTTGCCGGTCTTCACGAAGCGGAGCATCTGTTGCTCGTATTCAAAGGTACTGTGGGAGACGGCCAGCCAGTCTTCCGGTTCGGGAACAGGAGGCTGAGGCTGGGAAGACGCCGGCAAACCGGTGGGGATAGAGTCATGAAAGTCAAAAAGGGACAGCTCGGTAATCTCTTTCTTCTCTCCGCTGATGTAGTAATTTACAAGACAGAGCAGATGGAGGAAAATTTCCAGCGGCATGAGGGTAATGCCTTGGAGCAGGGTCTGATAATGGGCTTTTTCCTTTTCATCGATTCCCAGAAGAAACATGAGCTCTCTGGCGTTTGAGCGGGTCAGCTGAAACTGGCAGGCAGGGCCGATGACCATAGTATGGCGCTCGTGGCGGATGACGCCGTAATATTGATAGAATGGCGTGATATGGCAGCTTATGCTGACAGGCGCATCCAGCAGCCTATCCAGATAGGGAAGGGCCGGATCCGGATCAAATGCAGTGGCGGAATAATACCCGGTACAGCTTTTGTTTTCATAAATCCTTATCTGGATGCGGGAGATATTCGCTATGTTTTCAGAGATATAGGCATAATCAATTTCCGGCATTTGTAGGGCCTCCTGTATCATTTTCTCAATTTTACAATAAACCGGATAATTTTACAAACAAAAAAATAGTGGAATATGGGAAAATGGGTGTAGAAAAATTGAGAGGCCTGACGGGAAAGGGAAGAACAGGATGAAACTGAAAAAGAAAATTGGCAAGTTTATGCAGCGGGTAGTGGATCATGCCATGGGAAACGGGCTCATGCAGGAGGAGACGGCGGCATCCGGCGAGAAATACATAACGCCGGGCATTTCGGCGCTGATTCGCAGGAGCGGGGCGGAAGGCTGCGTGCTGCTGAAAAATGACGGCGTGCTGCCCCTGAAGGAAGGGGAGGAAATCGCCGTTTTCGGGCGGTGCCAGCTTGACTGGTTCTGTGTGGGCTACGGCAGCGGCGGCGACGTACATGCGCCTTACCGCGTAAACCTGATGGAAGGCCTCAGGAATATGGGGGCAAAGTATAACAGGCCGCTGGCACAGGCATACCGGGCCTGGTGTGGATCGGAGGAGCACAGGGCGGATGAGGGCTGGTGGGGGCATTGGCCCATGAACCATCCGGAGATGCCGCTTGCCGCACATATGGCGGAGAGCGCGGCAAAAACTTCCGATGCTGCCCTGGTAGTGATCGGCAGGGCGGCCGGGGAGGACAGGGAAAACACTTTGGAGAAGGGAAGCTACTACCTGACGGATGAAGAGCTGGCAATGCTGGATGCGGTTACGGCAGCGTTCCGCCGGACGGCTGTGGTGCTGAACATCGGCAGCATTATGGATATGGAGTGGACGGAAAGGTATGGGGAAAGGCTATCCGCCGTTCTGATCGCATGGCAGGGGGGAATGGAGAGCGGCAATGCCCTTGCGGATGTGCTGTACGGAAAGGTGAATCCCTGCGGAAGGCTGGCGGACACCATCGCGCGGCGCTATGAGGATTATCCCAGCAGCGGGCATTTCGGCGGCAGGGAATACAATGAATATGCGGAAGGGATTTTTGTAGGCTACCGGCATTTCGACACCTGTGCAAAGGAGGCGGTCCTGTATCCCTTTGGCTATGGCCTTTCCTATACCGAGTTCAGGCTTATGCCAAAATCCCTTAAGCGCTCTGCTCATGGTGCCGGCGGGCCGGAGGGAGCAGTCACGGAGATGGTTGTGGAAGTGAAAAATATCGGCGGCTGTTCCGGACGGGAGGTGGTGATGCTCTGGTGCCGCCCGCCCAAGGGCTGTATCGAGAAGCCCGCACATGTTCTGACCGCTTTTGCAAAGACCAGAGAGCTTGCCCCGGGCGAAAGCCAGGAGCTTACCTTAAAATGCGATGATAAAGCGATTTCGTCTTATGATGAGAGGCGGCATGCTTTTCTGCTGGAACCCGGCGAGTACCGCTTTGCGGCAAATGATGTGGAAGCGGGGAGCTTTCTGCTTCAGGAGACAGCGGTGGTGGAGAAATGTGAAGCAGTCTGTTCGCCGGAGGTAAATCTGAGGCAGCGCATTCTTGACAATCTTCCCGGGGAGGCTGCGGTGAAAAGGGATAAAGCCCCGATTCTCGGCGATGTGGCCAGCGGAAAGGACACTATGGACGACTTTGTGGCCGGGCTCAGCGATGACGAACTGGAGGCTCTGACCCGGGGGCACGGCATGATGAACAGCCCGCTGGGGGCGCCTGGCAATGCCGGCGTCCTGGGCGGTGTGATTCCCGGTCTGCGGGAGAAGGGAGTTTTGCCGGTTGTCTGTGCAGACGGACCCGCGGGACTGCGGCTGCAAAAGTACTGTGCGTTGGTGCCCTGCGGAACGGCCCTTGCCTGTACCTGGAACTGTGAGCTGGTGGAGGAGCTGTACCGTCTTGTGGGGGCGGAGATGAAGCATTACGGCGTGGACGTGCTGCTGGCGCCGGGAATGAACATCCACAGGAATCCCCTCTGCGGAAGGAACTTTGAGTATTTTTCGGAGGATCCGCTGCTTTCCGGAAAGATGGCGGCTGCCGTGGTGCGGGGGGTACAGAGCATGGGAGGAGCCTGCTGTCCGAAGCATTTTGCCTGCAACAATCAGGAGACGAAACGCAATATCTGTGACTCACGGCTGTCTGAGCGCGCCCTGCGGGAGATCTATCTGCGCAATTTCGAAATCTGCATCAGGGAGAGCAGCCCCCATACCGTAATGACCTCTTATAACAAGGTAAACGGCGTATGGTCCCATTACAATTATGACCTTGTGACCACAGTCCTGCGCCGGGAATGGGGATATGAGGGCATGGTCATGACGGACTGGTGGATGCAGAAGTCCGGAAGCCCCGAATTCCCGAAGCTGAAGAACAATGCCTACCGGGTGAGGGCCCAGGTGGACGTGCTCATGCCCGGCGATATGGGGCATGTGGCGAAAAAATACAAATCGGATGGGAGCCTGCTGAAAACGCTGGGCCAGCCGGAGGGGATTACCCGGGGAGAGCTGCAGCGGACAGCCCGCAATGTTCTGGAACTGGTATTGAAGATAAAATACGGTGAAAAAGGAGAAAAACGATGAGGGAGAAAGAGATGAAGGGAAAACTGTTTGACAGGCTTCCGGCCGGCAAAATCCAGTCTGAGAATGTGGGGGGAAAAGAAAAATGGCTCGGATATTTACTGGGGCCCACAGGGGCACTGCTGCTGAATGCGGTGCTGGCTGTCTATCTGAATGTGTTTTATACGGATGTCCTGAAGCTTACCGGGGTATGGGGCGGCGCGTTTCTGATGGTGTTTCCCATCGCTTCCAAAATCATTGACGCCGTCACCAATGTGGTCATGGGGCAGCTGATTGACCGTACCCGTACCCGGGAGGGCAAAGCCCGCCCATGGCTGCTGCTGTCGGCAATCCTGATGCCGGTGACGGGCATCTTGCTGTTTGCGGTGCCCAATGCCCCGGAGGAAGTCCAGGTCATCTGGGTCATGCTGTCATACAACCTGTTTTACTCCTTCGCATTCACAATCTATAATATGAGCCACAGCCTGATGGTGGCTCTGTCCACCCGGAACACCACGCAGCGCGGCAGCCTGTCGGTGTTCAATAATATCGCCTCTATCATGGTCTCCGGGATTATCGTGGCCCTGGTCTTTCCCATGGCAGTCATGCCGGTGCTGGGTGTCGATAAGGATCTGTGGCTTCTGGTCATGGGCATTCTGGCAGCCCTGGCCCTGCCGCTGACATTGCTGGAATATTTCTTTACAAAGGAGCGCATCACGGAGGAAATCGGCGACGGGGCGGAAACAAGGTCTATCCGGGAGCAGTTTTCAGCCATACTGCATGATAAGTACTGGATCATTCTGATGGCCTACAATGTTGTCTTCAACCTGGGCAGTTACTTTAAAAATGCTTCTCTCGTTTACTACTGTAACTATGTGCTGGGAACCTACAATGATGGAGTGACCCAGACCCTTGTTTCCGTGATCGGCGGCATTCCCATGGGGATCGGCATCTTTGCGGTGTGGCCGCTGGCGAAAAAATTCGGCAAGCGGAACGTGACGCTGGCCGGATTCATCCTTTATGCCATTGGAGGCGCAGTCTGCCTGATCGGCCCGCGGAACATGGTCATTGTGCTGGCGGGGCAGTTCATTAAAAACATCGGAGGCCTGCCATGCGCCTATGTCTTTGCCGCGCTCACCGCCGATGTGCTGGATCATATCGAGTGGAAATATACCTTCCGCTGTGACGGGCTGGCTACCTCCATAAACAGCATTATTATCACGGTATCAACCGGCGTGGCCGCTGGCGTGCTGAATTTCTGCCTTGCCAGATCCGGCTATGTTGCGCCGGAATTTGTGGAAGCTACCGGTCAGACGGTGGGCGCTGTCCAGAACGCGGCTACGCAGAATGTGTTTATTTTCTTCTTTCTGGGGCTGGAGATTATCACCGCGATTATCCTGATTTTGCTGCTGAGATTTCTGGATGTGGAGAAGCATATCGACAAGGAGCAGGCTGAAATCAAAGCCCGCCGCAGGGCTTAGCAGGGCCGGTTGTAAATTAAGGAATTGTGGAGAAATAGTTTAGCTCCGGCTTGTCCGGGTCAGGGAGGAAGCATGATACAGGCAGTAAGGTTAAGAACAGAATATCTGGAAAATCCCCTGGGAATTGACGTGCAGAACCCGGGACTAATGTGGAACGTGGAAGGCGCGGTAAGGCAGACAGCCTATCGCATCCTGGCGCAGACAGAGGGCGAAACCATATGGGACAGCGGTAAGACAGCCTCTTCCCGAATGACAGGGATCCGGTTTCCCCATATGCTTGCCTCCCGCCAGCGCGTGCTCTGGAAGGTCAAACTGTGGGATGAAAACGATGGGGCGGGGGACTGGTCCGAAGAGGCATTCTTTGAAATGGGTCTGCTGGAACCCATGGACTGGGGCGCAAAATGGATCACAGGCAATTATCGGGTGAACAGGAAGAAGCGCTATCCAGTAGATTGCTTCCTGAAAAAGGTGGAGGTCTCCCAAGAAGTGAAGTCTGCCAGGCTGTACATTACGGCCTGCGGGCTTTATGAGGCGAGGCTGGACGGAAGTAAAATCGGCGATTTCTGCCTTGCGCCCGGCTATACGGATTACAATAAAAGAGTGCAGTACCAGACGTATGATGTGGCCCGGCTGCTGGAAAAGGGAAATCATACCCTGACAGTGCAGCTTGCGGACGGCTGGTACAGGGGGAGCGTCGGGGCCTGGGGAATCCGAAATCAGTATGGGACAGAGACCAAATTCCTTGCCCAGCTGGAAATTCTGTATAGAGACGGAAGCTCCGAAAAGGTCTTTACAGACCAGTCCTGGAGCTGGTCCAATGACGGCCCCATCCGTTTTGCGGACAACAAGGACGGGGAGATCGTGGAGGCTTTCCGAACACCTGCATATGGCGGCAGGGCAAAGGCGACGTCCCATAAGGTTCTGCCCAGTGCATCCAATAATGTGACGGTGGCGGAGCGGGAGCATTTTACACCGATTCTTACGAAAGCGCCAAACGGCAGGATGCTGCTGGACTTCGGACAGAACATCGCAGGATACATTTCTCTCCGCGTCCAGGCGAAAAAAGGACAGCGGCTGCTGTTCCGTTTCGGGGAGCTGCTGGATCAGGACGGAAATCTGACCCAGAAAAATATCCAGTGCAGCAATAAAAAGGTCACCACTCCGCTTCAGAAGATAGAATATGTCTGCCAGGAGGGCGACAATGCATACAAGACGACTTTTTCCGTATTTGGTTTT
>CAJUFO010000121.1 GCA_910585615.1 uncultured Acetatifactor sp. | reverse complement strand
CCCGTTCCCTGCCCGGAACATTCTCCAATTCACTGCACGAAAAAAGGCACCAGCTTTCACACTGATGCCCGCTCACAAAAACCCTAAAAAATATCTCCCTCTGTACTTCCCGCCCTTATCCTCCGTACTTTCCTACTCCTTCCCCTTTTCCTCACGCAACTGCGCCAGAACCCCTTTCAGCTTCTCCGGCACCGGCAGCCCAATCCTGGCCGCATTCTCCAGAATCGAAATCCCCTCATTGGACAGATAAAAGAAAATCACCGCCGTCCGCACCGCGCTCCCGTTCTGAATAATATGCGTGTCCAAAATATGCCCCAGCGCCACCAGACAAAAAATCACAATCTTCTTAAAAATCCCCCGGAACCCCACGCCGCTAGACAACCTCTTCTCCACCGCCGCGGCCATCAGCCCCGTCACATAATCCACCGCCACAAACACCACCAGGGCATACAGAAAACCGTCAAACCCTCCCATGGCCCAGCCCAGGTATCCGCCCATAGCCGCAAACCCGCACTCTATCACACTCACAAACTCCTTCATACAAAATCCCTCGCTTTCTCTGATTTTTCTATGGAAAAAGCGGCCCGCTCCCAAAAGCCGCCGCCCTGTTCCCAATCCCAATATCCGCACACCATTCCCTAACATTTCATCCCATTCCCACACACCTCAGCCCATTTCCCTGCACTCCATACCATTCTCCCATATCCCAAACCATCCCCTGCTCATCCCTGCCGTCCCATGCCGTTCCCGCCTATCTCAATCATTCTCCGCCATTCCATACCTTTCTCACCCCTCCCCACTCGCAGCCTCCGTCAGCGTATAAGTAATCTTCATGGTCTTATTCGCATCCTTCACCACCGCCGAAGAAAGATTATTGATCGTAGCCAGATAAGGCGTCAGCAGATACATATGCCGGTACTCATTCCCATAACTGCCTCCCCACCCCACCAGAAACTGCTTATAGTGGAACAGCGGCGTAGCCGCGCTCCCCAGCCTCGCGCTCCCCTGGGTATGGATAACCACATCCTCTGCCGTCACCTGAAAATCCCCGCCCACAATCAAATCCCCAACCAAAGTCAAGAACAGCTCACAAGTCCCCGACTCACAAAGCGGCTTCATCTTAGAAGTAAACCCAAAAGCAATCAGCGACACATCCGCCGTATTCGCCACATTGATCTTATAAATCCCCTTCTTGTCATAGGCCGGCACATACAGATACCCATTCCTCATACAGCACCGGCACTTCCGCTCCGGATAACTCCCGCTCATATCCCGCTCCCCCACAGCCATCAGCCTGGCATTGGAAAGCGTCCACTCCCCCTCCGTCACCGAATAATCCGCCTTGGAAATCCTCACCCAAAGCACCCTCGCGCTCCCGGAAGAATTGCCCTCATTGGAAAACCCGTACCAATACCCGTCCTTCCCGTCCAGAAACTCCCCATACAGCGTATAACTCCCCAGAAACAAAAATGTCTCCACCGAAACCGCATGGTCCTCCAGCACCCTGTAAGAAGAATCATCCAGCCTCTCATTCAGCCCCACACTGAAAACCGGCAGCCTCACCTTCCGCACCCTCACACTGGAATCCTCAAAACAAATCGAATACAGCAAATCCCTCTCAAAATCCATCTCCACTGCTTCAAACAACACAACCTGCCTCGCCTTCCCCAGATCCCCGATATCCAGCTTCTTGATCTGCAGAAATGCGCTGCCATCCCCCACCAGGCTCCCGTACCCGTTCTGCCCGCCCTGGGCGCTGGTCAGCGCCACCGCCGCAATCGTCCCGTTCCCCTGGCTCGGCGTAAACTCCCACACAAACTTATACCCATCCTCCAAAACCTTGCTCTCCGTCTGGTTCAGACTCCCCCTGGCCGCATTCGCCGTAGTATTCACATTATTGGAAGCATAAGCCACCGGCAGATTGTCCGACAACTCATAAATATGCCCCGCATCCTCCTCCAGCGCCTTGGAAAAAAGCAGAATCCCCCCTACCATATTCGGGCAGACCGGCAGCAAAACATCATTCCACGACAACACATCCGCCAGCCGTTCCTCCGAATAAAACACCCCCATGGGGTTCATCCCCAGAATATCATTCACCGCCTCCGTCACCATATTTTCCTCCGTGACCGTCTCCACCTCCCCCGTGGCCCCATCCGTCAGTTCCAGAACCATTGTCCCTTTCAGTTTCATACACGCCCACTCCTTCCTAACCAATCTCAAAAGGCTTCCCAAAAGCCCCGATCAATACCTTCCCCATACTGTCCCCATAACTCCTTTGCACCAGCTCCATGGTCTCAATCCCCATATCCCCGGCAAACACCTTCATCCCCAGGCCGCCGCCCAAAGCAAACCGCCTCATAGGTTCCTCTACCGTAACCGTACCGTCCCAGGCAGCCGCCGCGGCCATCCCCTGCCCGCTGATAGAAGCAATACACCCGCCCGTCTCAATCTTCCCCGTGCCGCCCTCCATCCGCAGATACACATTGAACGTATTGGTAATATTCGGCACAAGACCATCAATCGGATAATACAAAGACAGAATATGCCTCCCGCTCCCCCAGGTCTCCACCGGCCGGTGAGCCAGAATCTCTGAATCATTCAACTCATAAGTAACAAAAACAGCCGCCTGCCCGTCCTCCGTCCAAATGACAGGAAGCTCCACCTCCACCGTGACATTCTCCATACTTTCCCCGGTTCCGCCATCATCCCCGGCACTCCCGGCCTCTTCTCCGTCACCGGAAACCGCACCAACAGCCACTCCGCCGCCCGTTCCTCCGCCAGCCCCCGCCACAGGAACCGGGACCACAACACTCCCGGACGCACAAGCCCTCCGCTCCACCTGCGCCGCCCTCACATCCAAAACCACCTGCCCGAAAAACTGCACATGGGTCTCTTCCTTCGCCGCAAACTCAATACTGATCACCCGCACCCTGTCCTCCGCCACCACATAAGCAGAAGCATTGGTAAACGTATGAATCCCCACCTTCCCGGCCTCAATCTGGTTCAAAAGCCCGGAAATATTCTTGTCATTCTTAGACTTCGCCTGGGCCAGCCTGGGATTCTTACCCACACATTTCAGGCTCTGCCTCCCGCCAATCCTGCACTGGAAAGACGTGATACAAGTCATCTGCTCCCCGTCCGCCTGCCCGCCCGTAAACGTCAGCACATCCCCCAGATCCAGCGCCGGATTCCCTATGGTACTGGAATCAAAAGGCACATAATTCACCGCCGCCAGGTCAGCCAATATATTCCCGCACAACTGCCTCCTGGTCTCCTCCAGCCCAAACTGCAAAAGCGGGTTCACCCCCAGATTCATGGTCAGCCCGTCGTCCACCTCCAGCCCATAATACTCCGCCGTCTGCGTCCGCAGGTTCGTAGAACTCACCGCCGTATACCTGGTAATAAAATCAGAAAAACTGCTGGAAAACCGGTGCCTCCCCTGCACCTCCAGCACCGGCTCCGCCCCGTACTTCCGAAGCTCCAGCCTCCCCCGCCGGTTGATACAGAAAAACCCGCCCAGCACCTGCCCCACAAAAAACAGCACGTCCCGGTACGTCCCAATATCATTCTCCGGGTAGATCGAAAGCAGCTCCCTCCCGTTGGGCATCCCCTCAATCTCCCCCTGCGTATTCTCCATCTCCACACCGCAGGCCTTACAGCACAGCTCCAGAAAAGCCCAGGCATTCCCCACAGCCTCAAACCCGTTAAAACTCTTCTCAAACCGCAGCATATAATCATAGGCTTTCAGTTCCAGGCAGTGCAACCTCCGGTTCGCCTCGCTCACCTCAAAAATCCCCATCGGCACTTCCTCAAACCCACCGCCCTCCACCCGCAGATGATAGAAAAGCTCCACCTTCGCCCCGTCCAGCGTATACCGATCCACCTGTGAAAACAACGTAACGCCCATCTCCGCCGCATACACCGTCCCCAGCTCAATCTCCGCGCTCCCGCAACACTGGGCGAAAATATACCCGCTCCCCTTCACAATATCCTCATACCCGAACGGATAGACCGCCCCGCCCTTCGTAGTGATCCGCCCCGTCCAATAATACCTCCGGGTATTCTCCTGCACCGCCCGCAGGAACGCCTCGCTCACCGGATACATGAAAACCCCCCCTTCCACGCAAAAAGCACCAGCCCTTTCAGACTGATGCCTTCCCTAAAAACAATCATAATCTCCTTAAAAAATAAGAATCTTTCAAAACACATTCTATCAATAAGCACATGTACCGACTACATAGGTTTTAGATTTTTATTAAGTCTATCCACCATCCACGCAATCCGCTTTTCCCGTCCGGCATCCGTCTTTGCGTCAAGAAACGCCCGTGTATAAGTCTTCTTCACAGATAAAGGCATCGCCTGAAAATTTGTGTAAGCTGGCTCATAGCTTTCCAATATCGCAGAAAGCCGCGCAATCTGCTCTTCCGTAATAACCGCCAGCGGATTTACCGCATCCCATTGGCCGTTCTTTTTGGCATCCTCTATTTTCTTTCTGCCATGATCAGTCATACGCCCCTGCTCTTCAAGCCTTTTGGCTAATTCCTTATTTTTGTCCGACCACTTGCTATTCTCCCTGCGCATCGAAAAATACTTTTTATAAGTTTTCTCGTCAATCTTTTCCATCTGGCCGTCAATCCATCCAAAGCAGAGCGCTTCTTCCAGCGCTTCTCCCGCCTTTATTGTTTTCGGTCCGCCAGCCTTGCCAAACAAAACCCAAATACCGGCACTTGAAAGGCAGTTATCACAGAGCCATTTTCTAAACTCATCTCTGCTCCCAAATTCCATTAGATCGCTCATTACGCGCCACCCCCTTTCCCATGTCTCATCCGCCAAAGGCCCGCTATCTCCACAAAAATGAATTGAAAATACCTTTAGATCAATTCCAGAGCCCTTTTATAAAGCGGGTCCATCTCACAGCCGCAGCTCCCGCATTCCCTATCCGCCTGCTTAACCGCTGATATGAATGCTTCCCTGTCAAACTTCCCGTCTAACCATTGCTGTGCCGGAACAGATATCAAATCCCACCCCGATGCAGCAAACTTCTCCATAATAGATTTTAATTCTTCCATAATGTGCTCCTTTCATAATAAAAGTTTTCGGCTCCTTGCCACCATTATACAAGACATCCCGCCAAAAGCTCCCGACTGATACCCATTGATACAACCATACCCGAAACACAAAAGCCTACCTGCCCCTGTGCTTCTCCTTCCGCTTCTGCTGTTTCAGCTCAAACATCCGCTGCTTCTCGGCCTCCTTCTGCTCCCTGCCGGCCTGCCTGCGCTCCGTCTTCCTCTCTTCCCTCTGCAACTGCAGCGCCTGCTGGGACTTCGTACCTATCCCCGCCTGCATGGTCTGCCTCCCGGCCTCCCTCTGCCTCCGCTTCGGGTTCACCTTTCCGTCCCTCACAGCCACCGGGGCAGCCGGACTAAACTTCAAGCCATAATAATTTTTAAAGATAAACTCCCAAACCTCATAGTCCCTGGGTTCACTCCCAAAAACCACCCGGCATACCGAAAGTTTCCCGTCCTCAACACGCTCAAACACGCCAACCCAGAACGGCCCCTCAAAAAATACCGTCAAGCCTGCCTTTCCTCTGTCCATAACGAAACCCTCCTTAAATGTGTTATGAACAAAGAACGGACAACCCAGGAGGGCAGGTTACTTACCCTGATACCATCAGGACGGCCGGGCTACCTACCGGCTCTGGCACATCCAAAAGATGCACGTTGCGTTTTTATCTTTGCTGTTTATATTTCCAGCAGGATAAACTCCCGCTAAAAACCAAAATCTATCCCTTCCTATAACTTCTGTATCTCCTTCAACGCCTTTTGAATATCCTTATAAACAAGCGGCTGCATACTGTCATCATAAAAAGATATATCCGCCCTCTCCAGCGCCGAACAAATATCCTTTCTCAACTCCGGCTTATCCTTCGCAATCATGGGCAGCAGCTTTATACACTGTCTTGCCGTGATCGGCTTCACGTCTGTTATATGCTTCAAATATCCGTCAATAATCTCATCAATCTTATTATCCTTATCCCATCTCGCATTATAGGCAATCAGCGTAAGCCCCCTGGTACGGATATAGGAATTGTCACTGTCAAGCATATCTCCCAGCCTGTCCATATAAGAATAGACCTTGTCCGTTTCCACGCTTTCTTTCTGCAATTCCTGTAATGCCCTGTATGCCGTCTTATTATTTTTATCAAACAGCAATTCAAATGCTTCTGCCGTATTTATCGACATAATGACACCCTTGCCTTTCGTTGCCGTGTCTGGTCTATTCAAAGCCAAACGGACATTTATCTATTTTTCCATAATCAATTCTTTGCACTTCCATTCTTCACCCAGAATACAATATTTTTCTGTTACATCAAGAACTACATCGCTAAAACCGACTGCTTTATAACAATAATAAGCCGGAAGATTATTCTCAAAAACGCCCAATGATACTTTTTTTGCCCCATATATTTCAAATACAAATTTCAGACCTAACCGGAGCATAGCTTTTCCATAGCCTTTTCCTCTCTTTTGAGGATTAACGATAACAAAGCCAAAGCGCAATTCATCCAGTGATCCATCAGGATTCCTTAGTGTAAAAAAGCCAACAATTCCCGTTTCATCAAATGCAGTAAACGGCATTAGAGATTCAACAAAACAAAATTCATTTTGTGTTATAGGATACTTACCAAGTATACCTGCTGTCCATTGATAAAATGCTTTTTCATCCTGGCACCACGATAATATCGTATCTGCATCCGAAGCTTTATATGGTCTTATTCTAATCATACATTTTTCCTCACCAAATTCTGATCCATGCTTCCCATTATACAGGATATCCCGCTAAAAATCACTCTCTATTTTCTTAAAATTCCCTCAACGTAAAACTCACCTTCCAAAGCCCCTTAAAAGAAGTATCCTTCACCAGCACCGCCTTATACCCCTCAACAAACATCTCCGCCTCCTTCCTGCCACTGCAGGTACAGCGGCACGGCATCCATGCCATCATTTTCCATGTATAATCCAAGTATTCCCCCATCCCGGCAGGATAATCACCACCACGCAAAAAAGGACAGCCCCCGCACCTTCGCAGAAGCCGTCCCGCCTATGTACCTATTTCTTATCTTTCTCTTCCTTCTTACTCTCAGGTTCCCAGTATACCGTAACAATATGATTGCAGTTCGGACACCTGGTACGTGCCTCCACTGGCTCCGGGGATTCCGTGCGGATATCCATGATACGCTTTCCGCACCTCGGGCATTTCAGTCTCTCCATTCATGTCCACCTCCTCGTATACAGCCCCGGTTCCTGGCTGCCGGGGCTCTAACCTGGCGATTGTCTCATTGTCTACCTCCTGTCAAATTTCTATCAACACTTTCCCGTCAGGAAAGCCTTCTTCCTCATGTGCCTCCGTCTATCTCTTCCGTCCTATCACAAACACGTCCAAACCGCCGCCCATGCCTATAAATCTCCTGAACCGCTCTCCCTCCACCCCGGCACATATTTATGCGCTATCCCTAATCAAATCCGTATCCAGATCAAACCGTGATGCTTTCATCTGGCCGTGTTATTAACGTAATTCCATTATACCTTTTATCAGTCTATTGCGCCACCTTGCTTTTCTTCCAGTTTTCTGAAAAAGCCCATAGCAAGCAGCCCAATCACGCATACCACAATCCCCGAAGGAATCAATACAAGATACACAATCTCCTGAAACCTGTCAAACAAAAATCCATATACCATCTGCCCAACCGGCTGGGCGCACAACGTAACAGCGGATGTATATGCCATAACCTTCCCAATCAGCTCATTCGGCGTATTCTGCTGGATCATGGATACCGCAAAAATTGAAAAAATACTAATCGCGGCCTGCATACCGCAGAAAGCAGCAACAATCACAGCATACCTTGTCATCACGCCGAATGGAAAAAGAAATACAACCCCTGCCGGAATGATACAGACACCGATTACCGCAAGCACATACGATAATCTACCGGATCTTTACTTCCCCGTAAGAAGCCCCGTGGCGATACTTCCCAAAATAGTGGCAACCGCCATCGCACTCTCCGCCCCGCCATAAAATTTCGCGTCCAGGCCAAGCACAGCCCGCACAAGAAAGGGCAGCCCCACCAGCGTAACCCCCATGACAAAAAAGCGTGAGAATGCCGCCAGAAGCAGTATCTTCATGATATCCGGCCGCTCTTTCATGATAAAACGGATACTGCCGGAAAAATCATTTTTTACCATGGACAAAACATTTCCCTGAAACTCCCTGGCCTGATGCCCCAATTTGATAAAACATTCAAATAACGCTGTGATAAAAAAGCATACAACACTTGCATACATCACATACTCACTCAAATACAAAAAGTCCCATGAAAAAAGAACCTAAAAATGCCTCCTCAGCATTTTCAGCCCTTTTTGTAAACTTGCAAAATTTTAACATTAAATTCTGTTCTGGATTTTATGATATAATCCAACTTCCGCCCCTAAAATGATTCCAAATATTTCTGGAGCCTATCCGCAAACTGTCCAATATGTAT
>CAJUFO010000120.1 GCA_910585615.1 uncultured Acetatifactor sp. | reverse complement strand
TGTTGCGTCCTATATCCTGTCTGTGGACTATCTTGGATGCCGTCAAGCAGATTCCCATACCTTTTGTTTATTTCACTGTCTCTGTTTGCTGTCATTAATTTTGTATCCTCCGTTTATTTTTAATCATCGATTTCAATCTTCCAGTTCATCATCGCTCTATATACTTTATCTGGAATCTCATCCTTAAACTGTTCCGCCATATCTTTGATGAAGTCCTCTTTATATTCTTTGTACCTTTCAAAAGCAGATTCCGCAGTCTCAAAGCTTCCCAGCTTAATCTGTTTGCCCATGAAAGACATGGCCGCCCGGAACCTCTTTTTATCTTTCTCACAATAGACACCTATCGGGAAATCTCCCCTGTCATCCTTTTTGCTAAGGAAAAGCGTATTGATTGTATGGGGCACGAATACCACTGTCTCAGGGCTATATATCTTATTTCCTTTGAATAGGATGTCCTTATCCAAATCAAAAGACATCCTTGGAATATTGTTCTGGTCATACCATACCTTGAAGTTGCTGTAATTGAGCCATTCCTCGCAGACACTGCATCCTCTATACTGCGGCTGTCTCTTAAGGAACTTCTCATTGTAGCAGCGGTTAATCATATCATGCCATCTAAGATAAGACTCTGATTTGCAGTCTACGTCTTCGCTTCCCCAATACCCAATCCCACACATAATCGGCTCCATCGCCCTGCTGCTCCAGTCATCCGGCTTGTACCTTATGTCATTCATCACTTTCAGGATGAATCTCTCTGAATCATCGCCTGTCTTGATGAAATGGTTCTTCACAATCCTGTACTGTTCCTGATTCAATGGGTATAGGTTTCTATAATAACAGTCCTGTTTATCAAATCCGCTGTGCCATATGTAGATGCCATTCCTTTTATCTGGATTCACGATGAATTCTTCAACTACTGCTTTTGCTGCATATAAGTAGGCCGTCTTATAAATCCATCTACCATCGATGAATACGTTCTTTCTCAATGTATAATGCAATGCCCCGTAGCTGTCATAGCTTCCCTGCAGCAGATCATATCTGCCATCAGAAAGCCTGACCACTCTTCCATAATTCGATAGCCATGTATCCTTATAGTCCATCAGCCTGATAAAGGTTTCATCCGTGTCTAACGGAACGACATTGGCATTTGAAATATCCAGTATCCTTTCAGGCTTGATGTCTTTATATCTTCTCTGTATCAATATCTCAAGATCCTCAGGGAACTCGATTCTATTCTTTTTCTCCAGGTATTCACGTTGGCTCTTATATTCACATTCTTTGCACTGTCCTAAATAGTATGGATTATTGAACTGTCCTTTTACCAACCGAAAGCTTTCCATAGGCAGTATCCTGCCACATTTCTTGCATATTTTTGTTTCTTCATTTACTGTAACTGTATTCATTGTTTACTTTAGATGCTCCTTTTAGATATGATAATAGAAGCGTCTCCTGAATTGGTGACGCAAAAATAGAGAGTCCTGAATTGGCTCCCTAATGTAAATCAATATTCAGTTGTAGGTTTTCGCTTTTATGGCGATTATTTAATTCTGTGTAATCGTATAACTCACCACGAAATCGTGGTTACTCATTTTCCCCCATTTGTGGAGGGATGATATGATCTTTTATGAATCTTTCTCAACTTCCTACGATTAGTCCACGATAAACTAATTCGTATGATTGCAGTTGTACCACCGTGGGACAACTTTTTACACACTTCTGCGGAAAACTCATCCCCCTATAGGTGTTGGGTTTAAACCCATCGCTATAGGTTTAAGATATTTCGTTTTGAAGTGAAAAAGGTTCTCGCTAAAATTGTCGGCATCTTTTAATAGAAATCTGACTCCACAAAAAATACTTCAAATAGTGATCTGATTCCACAAAAATTCGGAGTGAACTATATCAGTCACGCCCATTTGGGCTTTTCGTAGAAAACACAGCCGATACCAGCATCTGACCTTATATGAATATTTTGTTCGCCAAAACGGGCGAGCAAACCTTTTAAAGCGTTCGCTTTGTAACGAACGGAAGTCTTTTTATAATACTTCCATTATATGAAGGGCTGTAACAAATCGTTACCCACTTGGCAGAACAATTCATTCAGTCAGCTTATATATCCAATCGCCAATTTTGTCGATTCAAATGTGAACTTATTTCCAATTAGAAATTTTGATGCTGCAAGTTTCAAATCATTCAAACTGAAGGATTAGAAATCTTTCGACCACTTATGGGCGATATAGATTAAATCTACCACATTGCTTTTAGAGCAAGATGGTTCAAGACCTGATAACAACCGTACCTACAGGTACACACCAATTCCCGCAGGGAACCATCATCCCATGGGACTACAATTAAATGCCGATACCTATAATAGTCATGAATATCTATGTTACAATCTTCATTTTTGCTAGGTTCATTTGAACCTACCCTTTATCGGCATCAGTATCCTGATTGTCGCCTCTTTCTCTCAACGGACACCACTCAGGGCTTTCCTTTGGCAACTCTCCAACACCTAATTTCCCCATATCGTCAGTCCTGTTTGCATGGTCACAATAATAAATCCTACTGCCAAAATCATACATCCTGGCAAATTCACACTCAGCGCAATTCTGCGCCCTGTCATTCCTCATTTCCATATGTATCATCACCTCTTTCCCTGATGCTGTCGAACAGCAAATCGCTTGCACGGAACGCCACATATTCATGCTCCGGTATGATGCACGTCTCCCCGGTATGCAGGTTCCTCCCTTTCTTCTCTTTGACTGTCCGTATCTCGAACCTCCCGAATCCTGTGAACATCACCCTTTCGTCCTCGCTGAGGTAGTCCTTCAATGTCTCTATGAACAGCCCTACGGCATTGAACGCAGATTTCTTGGTTATCCCTCCGTTCTCCGCCATCCTGTCCGCGAATTCCTTCTTGCAGATTGCCATGTTATCAGTTCCTCCTTATCTTTTTATCATTTCTTGTTCAATTGTCTCTGTCCTCTCCAAGGATGAAGCCGTAGCCCCTATCCTGGAAATATCTCGTTACCTTGCCATACATAGTCTCCTAATCTCCTCCTGTAGATTTTCTGTAGTAATGAAATCGTTGTTTTAAGTTACCGGGATGCAAGGGCGTAGGATGCCCCTGTAACGCGCTGTGGTGCCCATATAAGGGCTTTGACGGATGTGGGCATGAAATATGTGTCCGATTATTTCAGGCACTAAAATAAGCCTCACAAGCGGCTGATTCGTTATTAATGGTTCACAGCCTCCTGTGGGACTTATTTATATGTCCGAATACGATAAATCATTAACTCATATAAATATATACCGGAATCATCTTTTTTTGTCGAGTCATAATATTATATACTTTCTCTAAATGTAATCTATCCTGTCCAGGATGGGCCCCGACACCTTTCCCATATATCTGTGCACCTGGGGCCTGGTGCAGCTGCAGCGCGCCCTGTCCGGGTAATAGCCGCAGGGGCAGGGGTTCATGGCGCATACCAGCATGAAGTCGCTGGGGTATGTCACGTTCCCGCTGACCCGAGAGATGGTCACCCGGCGCTCCTCCAGAGGCTGGCGCAGGGCGTCCAGGGAGGCCCGCTGGAATTCCGGCAGCTCGTCCAGGAACAGGACGCCCCTGTGGGCCAGGGAGATCATCCCGGGCTTCGGCGCAGTGCTGCCGCCGATGAGCGCTGCCTGGGAGATGGTGTGGTGGGGGCTCCGGAAGGGCCGTCCCGTCACCAGCGCCTCCCCCTCCTCCAGCAGCCCCGCCACGCTGACCACGCTGGTCACCTCCAGGCTCTCCTCCAGCGTCAGCGGCGGCAGGATGCCGGGAATCCGCCTGGCGATCATGGATTTCCCCGCTCCCGGCGGCCCTACCATCAGCAGGTTGTGGAACCCCGCGGCAGCAATCTCCGCGGCCCGCCTGGCCGTCTCCTGTCCCGTCACCTCGGCAAAGTCAGGCCTTCCCTGGAGCCCGCCGCCGTCGCGCTCCGTCTCCGCGAACAGGCTCTCCGTGTCCACGAAGGTCCGGGGCAGCACCCTGTCCCTCTCCTCCCCCCGGGTCATGAGGAAATGCATGATTTCCAGGATATTCTCCGCCCCCCTGACCCGGATGCCTGGAATCACCCCTCCCTCCCTGGCGTTTGCCCCGGGGACGATGCATTCCCGGATGCCCTCTGCCGCCGCGGCCCGCACGATAGGCAGCACGCCCCTGGCCTTTTTCAGCTCTCCGTTCAGCCCCAGCTCTCCCAGGAACAGAAGCCCTTCGGCCGCGCCGGCCGGAACCAGCTCCATGGCCTCCAGCATCCCCACGGCAATGGGCAGGTCAAAGGCAGTGCCCTCCTTTCTCCTGTCTGCCGGAGATAAGTTGACGGTAATACGGCACGGCGGCAGGTTCAGTCCCACATTCTTCAGGGCAACCGTCACCCGCTCTCTGGACTCCCGCACCTCCGTGCTCAGGGATCCTACCATCAAAAAAGCTGGAAGCCCCCTGGCAATGTCTACCTCCACGGAGACCATATAGGCACAGACCCCCTGGAGCGCACCGGAATGAACCGCGCTGTACATAAAACACCTCCTGTCCCAGCCTGCAGCCCTCCCTGTGGCCGCCGCTGTTTTCTCATAGATTTTTCATAGATTGTTTCCTGTTGATTGTTTCCTGTTGATTTCACTGAAAAAGATGATTTGGCTCACTGCCCGTGAAAGTCCGTGAAATATGTACCGATCCGGAAAGACATATTTGTGACAAAAAGAAAATCGGGAAATGCTTCTCTGCTGTATTTCGGGAAAATCCTGACTTTTGTAATATCCGCCGGGTGCAGGCCGCCCGCACCCGACAGGTGAGATTTATGAGAATAGCTGTACCGCACCGAAAAGCGCGGAAATCCTGTCCGCGCGGATATGGCCGCGCACCTTTTCGTCCGTGAGCAGAAGCTCGAACACCGCTTCCCTGCCGTCTCCGTCCGCAGCGGGCTGCAGCTGCTGGAACAACACCGCCTCCAGGACACCGGCCAGCCGGGCGCGCATGCGCTCCTGTCTGTGGGGCGGGAACATGTCCATGATATCCTCAATGGCGCCGGCCGCACCGGCCGCGTCCATTGCCGCGAACACCAGATGTCCCGTCTCCGCAGCGGCTACCGCGGCGGACACGCTGCGGGCATCCCGCAGCTCCCCCACCATGATGACATCCGCATCCTGGCGCACGGCGGCCTGAATCCCATCGGCATAGTCCATGCTGTCCAGACCGATCTCCCGCTGGTTGACGATGGACCTTTTATACGGATGCAGATACTCCACCGGGCTCTCCAGCGTGATGACCAGGGCCTCCCTGCTGTCATTGATCTGGTTGATGATGGATGCCAGCGTGGTGGACCTGCCGCTGCCGGAAGAACCTGCCACCAGCACCAGGCCGCTCTCCTTCCGGTACAGCTCCGCCATGGGCTCCGGTATGCCCATCTCCTCCGGCAGGGGAATCTCCCCCTCTATCAGGCGCACCGCCAGCGCCACGGTGCCCTTCTGCTTGTAGGCATTGGCCCGGCAGCGCCCTCCCTGGGGCAGGGTGAAGGAAAACGCGTGCTCCCCCTTCTCCTCGAACCTGTCCCGCAGGGCCTCCGGCATGATGCCTATCAGGATATCCAGCATATCCGCCGCCGTAAGCCTGGAACAGTTCATGGAAAAAAGCTCCCCGCCGATCCGCATCTTGGGGGACATCCCCGCGGCCAGATGCACATCGCTGGCCCCCGCCTCCCTGGCGCTGCGTATGATTTCTTCTATCGCAGACATCGTCGTCCCACTTCTCCTTTCGAAGCAGCTCCGGCAGCATGATGCCCCTGCGGGAACTGTTTCCATTATTATATACAATTCTCCGGCAAAAGACAACTGTTTTATTTACGCTTTCACGCCCGGTGCTCCAGGCTGGCGCTCCAGGACCAATTGCCCGTCATATCGGCTCAGGGCATCCGGCCCCAAATGGTGGGTGACGGCGATTGTCAGGCAGTCCGTCCGCCCTGCCAGCTCCTCCTCGATTTCCTCTGCCGTGGCTCTGTCCAGATTGGCGGTGAACTCGTCCAGCAGCAGGATCCTGCTCCCCCGCAGAAGGGCCCTGGCAAGGCTGAGCCGCTGCCTCTCTCCGCCGGAAAGGTTCTTCCCATTCTCCGTGATGACAGTGGCGAGCCCCTGGGGGAGGGCTGCCAGAAAGCCCTTGAGCCCTGCCTGTTCCATGGCCGCTTCGATATCGGATGTCCTGTAGCTTTCGTCATACAGGGTGATATTGTTCCGAATCGTGTCCTGGAAGAAAAAAGGCTCCTGGGACACTGTCCCTATCAGGGCGCTTAAGGAATCCCTCTTTATCTCCCGCAGCTCCCTGCCGTCCATGCGGATAGAGCCGCCGTAACCGGGATAGAAGCCTGACAGCAGGGAGAGCAGAGTACTCTTCCCGCTTCCGCTGCTCCCGGTCACCAGATAGCGCTTTCCGGCCTCGAACCGGAAAGAAAGGCCCTGGAAGAGCTCCCGGCCCCCCTCATAGCCAAAGGTTAGGTTCTCCAGACAGATTTCCTGGCGGAAATCGGAAAGCTCTTCCACGCCGTTCTCCTCCGTCTGCACGAGCAGCGCGCCGAACCGGGAAACCAGCGGCTTCGCGGCGGCGAAATCCGCGATGATGGCCGGAATGCTGTTGATAGGGGATACGATATGGCCTATCAGATGCCCGAAGGCAATCACCAGGCCGGCGGAAAACATCCCCTTCAGGGAAAAAAAGGCTGCCAGCGCCATGACCGCCACGGTGGACAGCAGGCCGGTGAGCTCTCCCGCCCCTGCGCACAGAATCCTGCAGTCAGTGTTCCTGCGTTTCGCTCGCTCCGCCTCCAGATTCTTTCCGTCATGCTTTTTCAGGATGCAGGACAGCGCCCCGTACGAACGGATCAGGCGGAAGCCTCCGAAATCGTCTCCTATTTCCCTCATATAGGCCTCAGCGCTCTCCACCTGCCCTTTCATGCTTTTCTCCAGAGGGCCGGACGTCACCCGGCTCACGCCTCTGGCGATGAAGGCCAGCAGCACCATCAGCGCCAGCATGGCGGGCTGTAACATGATGCAGATCACGGCTGCAGCGCCAAAGCCCACCACATTTTCCACCACGGAGAGCATATTTCCGAAATAGACGGATTCAAAGAGGTTCACGTTGTTGTTCAGCTCGTTGATGTATTCCGCGCTGCCTGCCGCCTCGAATTCGGGCACGCTGCGGTTCATGATGCCGGCAAAGATGTCCTTCTTCAGCCGGTATCTGGCGTCCGCCAGCAGCCCTGCCTTCACATGGCGATAGGACAGCTCCAGGGAAACCGTGACCGACACGAAGAGGACGCTTGCCAGGAGCGTCGTCCGCAGTTCTGCAGCGCTCCTGCCCGCGCAGTCCACCAGCGCGCTCATGACCAGGGAGAACAGGCTCCCGCAGGCCTGGGACAATACCAGCAGCGCAAAAAGCAGCAGACAGATTCCTTTTCTTCTGAACAGATACTGATACATACGATGAGATTTGAGATTCGTTTCCATTTTCCTCCGCTCCTTCCTTCGGCCCGGAGCAGAGCGGTCAGCGCCTTTTTCAAACACACCCTGCCATGGGCTCTGGTCAGAGTATACCGCGGCAGGGCAGCGCAGTCCAGCAATCAGGAATTGGGGAAAATACTACGGAGCGTTGCGTCAGAGGGCATCGATGGCCTGGCGTTGCCCTGCGACGGAGTAAGGGTTTTCGTTCACCTGGGGCAAAAGGGCAAGCAGCCGCGGCTTCAATGCCTCGCATTTTTCCCGCATGCCCTTCCCGCTGTACAGCTTTGCCAGCTGCCAGAGGAACTGGTATTCCGTCTCCCGGACGCGGCATTGGCAGACAGGCTCCTCATAGGCTTCCATGGCCTCCACGTCCTCCCTCTCCGCTGCTGCCATGGCGCACTGCAGCCAGAAGGGCGCGGTATCTGCGCAGGGCGGCGTCATCAGTTTCCGCACGGTAAGGTCCGTCTCCTGAAGCTCCAGGACCGTCCCGCCTCGCCCCAGGAGCAATAACGCCTCGAAATAAAGGGACAGCGTGTCCGGACAGGGTTCTGCACGAAACTGTGCCTCGCACTCCCGAAGGATCTCCCGCCCCTGCCCCAGCTCTATCTTCAACTGTACCCTCTGCTGGCGGAAACGCATGTCCCCTGTCCTTCTGACCACTTCCTCCGCGATCTCCAGTGCCCTCCCGGCGGACTCCCAGCTCTGCTGCAGGAGCAGGTGCACTTTGTAGGCCTCCAGCTCAATCTTTTCCCGGGCCAGCTCCTCCGGATCCCTCATCTCCAGCTTCAGGGCAGTGTCCACGGCCTGGAGCCGGGACTGGAGGCAGGAGAGGGCTTCCTGGAAACAGTGGTCGTCCCTTAGGACCGAATATCTCAGCACCAGGTCTTTTGCATGCTCCAGCGGCGACCTGCCGAAGAGGTCGTCCAGGCTTATGCCGAAAAAGTCCGCGATCCTGGGCAGCAGGGAGATATCCGGAGTGCCGTTGCCTGCCTCCCATCTGGAGACGGTCTGGGGCACCAGGTGCAGGTATTCCGCAAGCTGCGCCTGTGTGATGTTTTTTGCTTTTCGTAAAGATGTTATCTTTTCACCGATTCTTTGTTCCATGGGGTATCCTTCCGGGGGAACTTATCATTCTGAAACCTTATCCGGGAAATCAGCTTTTTATCAGAACTTCCTTCCCTTCAAATGCAAAGCCATATTTCCGGATTCGTTCGCCAGAAAATCCCCTGCTCTCCAAGTCTGCCTGGTATCGCTGTTCCTCAATCTGTTTCAGGGCGGCATCCGCGGTATCCTCCAGAGATTTCTCTTCGCTGGAATCCTTGACTTTAAATTCTATAATAATCGCATTCGTATAGCAATTATTTATTACGGCATTGTCCGTTCCGTTCTTCGGCTCCATCATCACATCGTACCTTCCGAAGCCGCTTTCCCGGTTGGAGGTTATGACGTAGCGGTCTGCCAGCTCCACGGACAGACCCAGCACAAAGCCATGGTAGAAGCGCTCCGGCTGCGTCTCCATGGAGGGGTTCCTTCCGCTGTCGAAGT
>CAJUFO010000119.1 GCA_910585615.1 uncultured Acetatifactor sp. | reverse complement strand
TTGAGGCCTCCTATCACAATTGGTTTTATACTTTATTTAGACTGTGAATGGTAACGTCCGCCAAAAGAAAGAGGAAGCTATTAGGAGACCTTAAGAGGCCACCGCGTTCCCGGTATAGAGCTGGTAATACTTCCCCTTCTGCTCCATGAGCTCGTCGTGGGTGCCCCGCTCGATGATGCGGCCCTGCTCCAGGACGATGATGCAGTCGCTGTTGCGTACCGTGGAGAGCCTGTGGGCGATGACGAAGTTCGTCCGTCCCTTCATCAGCGCGTCCATGCCCTGCTGCACCAGCTTCTCCGTCCTGGTGTCGATGGAGCTGGTGGCCTCGTCCAGAATCAGTACCGGAGGATCCGCGATGGCGGCCCTGGCAATGGCGAGGAGCTGCCTCTGGCCCTGGCTCAGGTTAGCACCGTCCCCGTGGAGCATGGTGTCATAGCCGTCCGGGAGCCTTACGATGAACCCGTGGGCATTGGCCAGCACCGCGGCCTTCTTCACCTCGGAGTCCGTGGCATCCATCTTGCCGTAGCGGATGTTCTCCATGACGGTACCGGTGAACAGGTGGGTGTCCTGGAGCACGATCCCCAGGGAGCGCCGCAGGTCCGCCTTTTTGATCTTGTTCACGTTGATGTTGTCGTACCGTATCTTTCCATCCTGAATATCGTAGAACCGGTTGATCAGGTTGGTGATGGTGGTCTTGCCCGCGCCGGTGGCCCCTACGAAGGCAATCTTCTGGCCGGGCTTGGCATGGAGCACGATGTCGTGTAGGATCATCTTGTCGTCATTGTAGCCGAAGTCCACGCCGTCGAACACCACGTCCCCGGTGAGCTCCACGTAGGTGGTGGTATTGTCCGCCTTGTGGTAATGCTTCCAGGCCCAGAGCCCTGTGCGCTCTTTTGCCTCCGTCAGTTCTCCGTCCGCGCCCCGCACGGCGTTCACCAGCTCCACATAGCCCTCGTCCACCTCCGGCTTCTCGTCCATGAGCTTGAAGATCCTGTCCGCGCCGGCCAGGGCCATGATGATGCTGTTGAATTGCATGCTCACCTGGTTGATGGGCATGTTGAAGGATTTGTTGAAGTTCAGGAAGCTGGCCAGGCCCCCCAAGGTCAGGCCGGACACGCCCGTGATGGCCAGGATGCCGCCCACCACGGCGCAGACCACATAGCTTAAGTTCCCCAGCTGGGCGTTCACCGGCATCATGATGTTGGCGAAGCGGTTGGCCTGGTAGGCGCTCTCGAAGAGCTGGTCGTTGAGCTCATTGAACTGCTTCAGGCTCTCCTGCTCATGGCAGAACACCTTCACCACCTTCTGGCCGGTCATGGTCTCCTCCACACAGCCGTTCACCGCGCCGATGGCCTTCTGCTGGGCCAGGAAATACCGGCTGCTCAGGCCCCCGATTTTCTTGGTAGCCACCAGCATGACGCCCACCATCAGCAGGGTCACCAAAGTCAGCGGGATGTCCAGCACCAGCATGCAGGCGAAGACGCTGACCACGGTGATGGCGCTGTTGATGATCTGGGGGATGCTCTGGCTGATCATCTGGCGCAGGGTGTCGATGTCGTTGGTGTACATGGACATGATGTCGCCGTGGGCGTGGGTGTCGAAATATTTAATAGGAAGGGACTCCATCTTGCCGAACATGTCGTTTCGGATGTTCCGCAGGGTCCCCTGCCCGATGTTGATCAGGATCCTGGACTGGGTGAAGGACGCCACGACGCCCAGGGCGTAGAAGCATGCCACTTTGACGATGGCTCCCTGCAGCGGCCCGAAGTCCGGATTCTCCCTGCCGATCAGCGGCAGGATGTAGGAATCGATCAGCGTCCGCATGAACATGGTTCCCTGCAGGCTGGCGTACACGGTGGCCACGATGCACAGCACCACCACGATCCATCCCGCCGCGTAATCCTTCAATGTATAGCCCATGACCCGCCTGAACAGCTTTCCGGGGTTCTCTATCTTGGGCCTGGGGCCTCTGGGGCCTCTCGGACCGCCGGGTCCATGGCCGCCCGGGCCTTTATTCATATTCTGGTTCTTCTCTGCTGCCATATATCATATACCTCCTGTCGTCCCGCACTGTATACACGCCCTTTATTTTTCATCGAAATCCCCGCTGCCGCTCATCTGGGCCTCATAGACCTCCCTGTAGATTTCGTTGGTCTCCAGCAGCTCCTCATGGGAGGCGAATCCGTCGATCTGCCCGTCATGCATGACGATGATTTTGTCCGCATGCTCCACGCTGGAAATCCTCTGGGCGATGATCAGCTTGGTGGTGCCGGGGATGGCCTGGGCGAAAGCCTGCCTTATCCTGGCATCCGTGGCCGTGTCCACCGCGCTGGTGGAGTCGTCCAGGATCAGGATC
The DNA here is from genome assembly GCA_910585615.1 of uncultured Acetatifactor sp. Lineage (GTDB taxonomy): Bacteria > Bacillota > Clostridia > Lachnospirales > Lachnospiraceae > Acetatifactor. The sequence goes on along the minus strand of CAJUFO010000119.1, from coordinate 6,743 downwards.
TTCGGCTTTTTCAATAAAGCCCTGGCGATACATAGCCTCTGCTTCTGGCCCCCGGATACATTTGTGCCCCCCTGTTCTATGTAGGTATTGTACCCCTCGGGCATCTTCCGGATGAATTCGTCGGCGCATGCCAGCTCGCAGGCATGCCTGCACTGCTCCTCCGTGGCATCCTTGTCTCCCCAGCGCAGGTTCTCCAGGATGGTGCCGGAGAAGAGCACATTGTTCTGCAGCACCACGGCCACCTGATTCCGCAGGACCTCACAGTCATACGCCTTCACATCCACGCCGCCCACCAGCAGCCGTCCCTCCGTCACATCGTACAGTCTGCTGATCAGGTTCACCAGGCTGGACTTGGCGCTTCCGGTGCCGCCGATGATGCCTATGGTCTCGCCGGACCCGATCTCCAGGTTCACGTCCTTCAGCACAGGCGTTTTGGCATCCTTCTTATAGCTGAAAGAGACATTTTCGAAGACGATGCTGCCGTCCTTCACATCCGTGACGGGGTTCTCGGGATCGGTCAGGTCGGCCTTCTCCTCCAGAACCTCGCAGATACGCCTGGCGCTGGCCGCGGACATGGTCATCATGACGAAGATCATGGAGAGCATCATCAGGCTCATGAGGATGTTCATGCAGTAGGTCAGCATGCTCATCAACTGTCCCGTGGTCAGGGCATCCTGTACGATCATGTGGGCCCCTGTCCAGCTGATCAGCAGGATACAGGCGTACACCGTGAAGTTCATCACAGGGTTGTTCCAGATGACGATGCTCTCCGCCTTGCAGAATATCTTATACAGGTTACCGCTGGCCGTCCTGAATTTCTCTACCTCATAGTCCTCCCGCACATAGGCCTTCACCACCCGTATGGCGGAGACGTTTTCCTGTACGCTTTCATTCAATGCGTCGTACTTCGGGAAAGCCTGCTTGAAGTGCTGGGTGGCCTGGCTGACGATGAGGCCCAGCACGCAGCCCAGGAGAATCACCGCCACCAGGTAGATGCTGGCAAGCCTGGGGCTGATGAAGAAGGACATGGCCATGGCACAGATCAGGCTGGCCGGGGCCCGCATGCACATCCGCAGCATCATCTGGTAGGCGTTCTGGATGTTGGTCACGTCCGTGGTGAGCCTGGTCACCAGGCCGGAGGTGCTGAACTTGTCGATGTTGGAAAAGCTGAAGGTCTGTATGTTCTCGTACATGGCCTTCCTCAAGTTCCTGGCATAGCCTGCGGAGGCCCTGGAGCCGAACTGCCCGCCCAGGATGCCGAAGGTCAGGCTGAACAGCGCCGTCACGATCATCAGCACGCCGATTAGATAGATATGGTTCATGTCCCCCGCCTGCACGCCGTCGTCGATGATCGACGCCATGAGCAAAGGGATGATGGTCTCCATGATGACTTCCCCTATCATGAAGACCGGGGTCAGGATGGAATCTTTCTTGAATTCCCTGATGTGGGCCCCAAGTGTCTTTAACATGGTTTCTGCACTTCCTTTTCTTTGTATTCTGCCTGTTGCTTTGTTTTTGCTTTGCTTTAGGACATATTCCCGTTTTCCCGCTCCGCGGTTTCCGCCGGGGCTTCCGGGGAGCCTCTGCTCTCCTGCGCAGGGGGAAATGCCGCCTCTCCGGCTCCTCCCGGGGCTTCCTCCGGCTCGGCCGTCATCCCCTCCAGGTTCTTCATCAGGATGCCCAGCAGACGGTAGAGCTCTGCCACCTCCTGGTCCGACATCCCCTCCAGCACCCTGTTTCCAATCCAGTCCATGTGGCGCTCGATCTTCTCATGGTTCTGATAGGCCTCCGGAGTCATCTGAATCCGCTTCAGCCTCCCGTCCTTGTCCTGGGCCCTTCGCACGATCAGCCCCTCGCGCTCCATGACCTGCAGCGTATTGGAGACCGTGGCCCCGGATATGCGGAATTCCTTCTCCAGGTCTCTCTGGTACACGGGCCCGTCCTGGTGATGGTAGAGATATCCCAGAATGCCCCCCTGGAGCTGTGTCTTCGGTCCCTTCTTCATGACGGGGCCGTTCCTGTGCATGGCCGTCTTGATCTGGTTGTGGATGACCCGCAATAGAAATGTGATTCTCTTCCTCTCTTCCATCGGCTCCTTCCTTATCCTGTTTCCTGCTGTGTCTGCTGTGCCTTGGGAAGCGGCGATGCTTCCCCGGGTCAGATTGTCAGCCTGCCGGACATCTTGTTAGCGGGCTAACTTGTTTGTTAGTGTACTAACTATATCGCGTTTTTGGGGATTTGTCAATGGGGATTTGAAGAAGGTTTAAAAAAATAAATTTTTGGTTGACATTTCGTATTTTTTGTAATATCCTGATAGTAGGAGCAAGAGCTTCTGTTTGAGGCGTTTGTCAGATGTGCCTGTCTAAAAAAAGCTGAAGAAATTGTGAGGGGTTCGTCAGATGCACCTGTCTAAAAAAAGCTGAAGAAATTATCGGGAACTGAATGGTTCCCGTTTTTACGTTGAGGAGCATTATGGGGCTTACACTTTGTTACATCCGTAAAGGCTATTTCGAGGAGCACCCGGACTTTATCAAGGTGCTTGATGTGGGAAATTCCGGCAAACAGTCAAAAAGAACACATCTATGCGTCCGGGTCGAACTGGATAAAAATGCTTTCTATATCCCCCTTCGGAACAATCTGGGGGCAGATGTGAGGAAATTTGGCCGGATTGGCCACTCCGTCCCGTCGGAAAAAAGAAAGAATGCCGGACTGGATTTTCGTTATGTCCTGATCGTGAACAATCCGGTATATATCGAGTTTCAGACAGAGCGGAAAATACCCTCCTCCCAGTATAGACATATTCTACGAGACTATGAAGCCATTCAAAAGGAATTTGCAGTCTATCTGAGAGGCTATAAGAAAGCTGCCGTAAAAGGCAGAATAGAAAAAGAGCCTCTATATCGGGAATCCAGTCTGATAAATTTTCACCGAGAATTAGAAATCCGCAGCACTCCCAGCAGCACGAACCGGGCGTCCTCGAATTCATAGCTGCAGGTAGACAGGGTGAGCACATGATCCGAGGCCGAGGGCGTGAAATCGGCACGGATAAGGGATTTGGAGATGCTGGAGGCTATCCAGCTTTCGTAGTCCTCCTCCGACGCGAAGCCCATCACCCAGGCATCGTCCTCCACATTGGCTACGTATCCCGCGAATATCTCGATGGTATAGTTGCCGCCGGGGGTCAGCAGGAGCATCTGTGGATGTTCCTCATAGTACTCCTGGCTCTTGTAGTTGGCCAGGGCGGCGAACATGGAGCCGTCCTTCATATGGTGCCCATAGATGATACAGTGGGTATCCGAGAAATCGCTCTGGTTGTGGCAGTCCAGGAAAATCGCGCCGCTGGGGTTGCTCTCGCCGTTGAACATGCGGTACAGATAATAGTCATTGTCCTGGGCCTGTACAATGGGATAGTTAATCACGGAAGCCTCATCATATATCCATCCCACTACCTGCTCATTGATGCTGCGCAGGCCATCGAAATCCACCTCCGGAAAGGCGCTGGGCGAATCCTCCAGAGATACTGCCCCGTCCTGGGCTTCCTCCTCCCGGGTCCCTGTCCCGGCTTCCGTCCCCTCGGAGCGCACGAACGCATCCAAATCCTCATAGGCCGTCTCTGCGGTACGCCTATCATGCAGAATCTCCCAGACATGATATCCCGACACTACGAACACCACGGCCAAAGCCACTGTCAGTAACCTGATGAATACCTTGCCAATGCTCTTCATAAACAACCTCCCTATCCCGCCTGTCCGCCATGGCAATGCGGCAGGCTACATGTCCTCCCCTACATCATACATCTACATCGGAATAATTGCAATAACGTAAAAAGGCCGGCCGGACATTGTCCAGTCAGCCCTTCGGCTCCCCATCCCTGTCAAGCAGCTTCCCCGCCCAGAGCAGGAGCACCGCCCCCAGCACGGCGCTGGCCAGGTAGATTTTCCCCTTCGTCCCGGAGCAGACTGCCATGACGCTCCCCAGAAAAGGGACCTGCAGCCCCATCCGGCCAATCAGGGCCCCATATGCCACCGGCTCCATGTCGTTCTCCGCATTGGCATCCCCCTTTGTGATGAATTCCCCCTCCACCACATGGTTCTCCACCACCCGGTGGGTGATGACGGCGCCCCTGTCGTAGAAGGCCACCACGTCCCCCGGCCCAACCTCCTCGGGCCTCACCGCCTCCACGTAGAGGGCGCTGCCCACGGGGATGGCAGGCTCCATACTGCCGCTGACCACCACGTACACCTCATAACCCATCAGCCGGGGCACTGTCATGGGGATGCAGATTGCCACTATGGCCACCAGTATCAGCACAGACAAAAGTCTGCATATCTTGCGTCCCAAATCCCTATCCCTGTCCTTTCCTCGCGGTCTGTCCTCATAGCCTGTCCCTGCGCCCTGCCCTATTCAGGCTGCTTCTCCCGCGCAGGAGCAGAGGGCCCCTCCGGGAGCCCCCTGCTTCCTTCCGTCCAACACCTTCCCCCAGGATTCCCAGCCCGCGGGTTTTCACCGGGAAGTGCCTTTCACCCTAGCTCCATTTCTCCTGCTCAGCCCTTCTCCCCGGAATCTTTCGCTTCCGCGCCCCGGGCCTTCCTCATGCGCCTGTAGGCATACGCTCCCGCCAGCAGGGCGATTATGGCCACCAGCCCTATCCCGGCTGCAATCCATGTGTTCCTCCTTAATCTGCTGTTGGCCCCGGCCACCGTGCCATCGCCCTCAGGGTTCAGCCCTGCCAAGGGCGTGTCCCCGTCGTCCAGGTTCACCAGGTTCTCCGGGCCGTCATCCCCCTCGGGCTCCGCCCCGTCCAGGGGGGTGTTGTTTTCCCCCATGTCCTCGTCCGGCGCTCCGCCCTCGTCCGGGGCATCAGCTCCCGCGCCCCCTTCCGGCGTGGCCGCGCCGCCCGGGTCCGCGTCGGCTCCTGCGCCCGCGTCCCCAGGTGCGGTCCCGCCTCCGGGCGTGGCGCCTCCTCCAGCGCCTTCCTCCCCGGCTCCTCCTCCGGGCTCCTCAGCTCCTCCGCCACCAGGCCCCTCGGTGCCGCCTCCGGGCTCCCCGGTGGCGATGGGCCTGTAGACGAAGGTGAACACGTTCTTGCTGGCGTCGCTCTGCAGCGTCCTGGTCAGGTTGTACGCCTGGGGCTGGTACCCCTCCACGTACAGGTACGCCACCACCGGCCTGTCGCCCACGTTCCCGTAGTACGTCTGCGGCGGGTACAGCTCCCTCCCCGCCTCGTCCTCATAGTGCACCGTGTACTGCACCATGTCCCCACGGATGCCGTAGGCCACCACGTAGTCCTGGTCCCTCTCCACCTGGAAGTACGCCAAATCCAGGCTGTCGTCGCGCCCCGCCATGCGGATGCCCTTGACGTAGTACTTGCTGCCCTCCCCGACGGACGCCGCACTGTTCAGGAACCTGACATGGTTCGCCGCCGTCAGCCCCGTTATCCGCACCAGTGCCCCGCCGTCCTCCAGGCTGATTGCATAGTCCCCTCCGCCGTCCACGGATATGGACACGCCATCCTCGATGCTCAATACCCCCTGGTTCCCCGCACTGATTGTCACCGTGTAGGTGTAGATGTCCCTCTCCGCCGCCAGACAGGCCATAGGCGTGGAGAGCATCAGGCAGAAAGCCGCCAGCAGGCAGGCCATCCTCATCGCTTCCCTCATCCTTCCGCTCCCCCTTTCCTATCCTTTCTCTTCCCCGCCCTGTGCAGGCTGTACAGGGTCAGAGCCAACAGTGCCAGGCCGGATGCCAGCGAAATCCAGACGTACAGCATCAGGTCGCTGCTGTCGCTGGTCCTGGGGGGCTGCCCTCCCGGGCCCCTTCCGGGTCCGCCGCTGCCTCCGTCTCCGCCTCCTCCATCGTCTCCTCCGTCGTCGCCTCCGTCTCCATCTCCGCCATCGTCATCGTCGCCCACCGGTATGGGGCCCCTGCGTTCCTCCACCGCGAAGTTCAGGGTCAGGTTCGCCAGCGTGTCCTGGTACGTGTTCCCCTGGGTCTCCCCGTCTAAGGCCACCGTCAGGGAGATGGTCCCCTGCTCCCCGGTCCCCAGGGTGTCCAGGTAGAAGTACTCGCTCAGGGACTCCGTGGCCTCGTGCAGGCCCTCCCCCACGTCCATGTCCCCGGTACGCTCGCCGCCCACGGTGTCGCTGCTGTAGAGCGTCTCCAGCTCCCCCCGGGGAGGCTGGTAGGCCAGGGTGTAGGTATACCCGCCGCTGGCCGCCACCCGCTGGCTGTCCTCCAGGGACTGCAGCACCTTGTTGGTCATCCACCAGTCCACGCTCCCGCCCGCCGTGTTCTTTAACGCCACGGAGATGTCGATGCTGTCCCCCGGCTGCAGGTCGTATATGGCGTCATTGATATCGGAGGTATTGAAGTTGCTCTCCATCTTGCTGCCCGTGAACTCCACCGACCAGCCCGGATCCCCCTTGTAGTCCTCCGCACGGGCTGCCGCACCGTCCCCCAGCACCATGGCGCAGGCGAGCAGCAGCCCCATCCATCTCTTCTTCATCCCGTCAACTCCCATCCGCCTGTCCTCCAGGCATCTATCATGGCCCTGCGCCCCCTGTCCCGGCATCTGCCAGGGCGGCGGCGCATCCCCTGTCCTGGCCCATGTCCGGCAGGGGCGGAAGCCTTCCTCTCCTATCTCAGCCGCAGCGTGCCGTCCCCGGCCACCTCCACGTCCACGCCCCATGCGCTCTTGATGGCGCTCTGGGCGTTGTGGGTCTGCACCGCGTCCACCTCGGCCT
>CAJUFO010000118.1 GCA_910585615.1 uncultured Acetatifactor sp. | reverse complement strand
CAGGCCCATTGGAAAGATAGACCCTGTGACCGGGCAAAAAGTATACAAGCCGGAATACCTGGCGCAGCTCCATAGAAACGGAGCCCAGTCTGGAAACCTGGAACCGGAAGGCCTGTTTTCTGCAGAGGACATCCGTAAATCTTCCGTGCGTTCTTATGGCTCTTTCTATCTATATAGGAAGATAGCAGAACGCAACGGCATGGTCCGCGCCCTGAGGGAAGCCCTTCCCGCCTGCTGGACGGAGTATTTTACCCTGGCCTGTTACATGGTCTCTGCAGGAGATCCGCTGATGTACTGCGAGGACTGGCTGAAGGACACGGAATCTTATCCGGTTGGCTCCCTGTCATCCCAGCGCATCAGCGAACTGCTGCTTTCTCTGCCGCCACAGGGAAGAGAGGCATTCTACGGCAGCTGGTATGCCGCCCATAATGACGTGGAATACCTGGCGCTCGACATCACGTCCGAGTCCTCTTATCCAGAACTGATCGAGGATGTGGAATGGGGCTACAACCGCGACCATGAGCAGCTCCCTCAGGTCAATCTCTGCATGATGGTCGGCGAAACCAGCAGGCTGCCCGTCCACCAGACGGTATATGCAGGGAGCCATAAGGATGTGCGCACCCTGGTCACTTCCCTGTCCCGCTTTGAGGCTGCCACCGGGAAACGGCCTGCCACCATTGTCATGGACAAAGGGTTCTTCAGTGCGAAAAACATCAATTTCCTGCTTGGGGACAGTGATGGGGAGGCACATAACTTCCTGATCTCCATGCCGTTCACATGCGCCTTCGCAAAGAAACAGGTGGAAAGTGAACGGAAAGATATCGACTGCGTGGAAAATACCATTGTCGTCAATGGGTACCCCCTGCGGGCAGTCACCAAACTGCGGGCATGGAATAAAGACCATAAAGTGTACACCCATATCTACTACAGCGCAAAGAAGGCTTCGGGGATACGGGAAGACCTGTATGCAAAAGTTGCGCTGCTGAAGCAGAGGGCAGACGCAGAACCTGAAAAATGCCTGGATGACGGGGAGTGCCGGAAATACCTTATCATCCGAAGATCAGAAAAACAGGCCTCCGGCTATACCGTCAGCATCCGTAGTGATGTATTGGAAAAGGTCCTTTACACTGCGGGATGGGTAGTCCTGATCAGCAATAATATCCCGGATGCCCTGCAGGCCATGTGCGTGTACCGTGACAAGGACGTTGTGGAAAAAAGCTTCCTGCGCCTCAAGAACAGCATCGACCTTGGGCGGCTGCGTGTCCACAGTGATAATGCGATGCAGGGGAAACTGTTTGTCGGATTCCTCGCATCCATCCTCATGGCAGAGATCAACAAAACGATGGACAGGCATGGCCTTTATAAAAAATATACTATGAAGGAGCTGGTGAACCTGTTGGCAAAGCTTCGCGTTCAGGATATCAATGGCAGGCGTATACTGTATCCGGTATCAAAAGAACAGCGGATAGTTTATGAGGCATTTGATGTTGAACTGCCAACCGAGTAAGGCTGTTGTTATAATTTTACCGGGATTTTAGGTTACTATAGATGTTTTCGGGAGCGGTATGCTTGTCGGGCATGGGTAGAAGGCTCGCCAACGCCGGAGATGGATGACAATAGTTCGTGGTATCGCTCTTGCTTTTCTTTCTGGCCGTCCCCATTGGGTTTGCGCCCAGGCTCTTCTGGCGGTGCCCGTGCCGGGGGCGTCCGTTTCCCTATTATGTTCCGACGAGAGGGAACAAACTGAGGAAAAAGGAGTGAAGCATAGAAAATATGGAAATAAAAGTTAGAATTGCGGAAGAAAAAGACGTGGAACGAGTTGCCATGCTGTATGAGAGACTTCATGATTATCTGGAAACTCATGATAATCATCCTAGATGGAAACGCGGAATTTATCCAACGAAGGTAAATGCACAGGAAGGATTTGGGAAAGGCTGGTTATATGTGGCTGAAATAGATGGGAAGTTAGCAGGAAGTGTAATTTATCTTCATGAGCAAGGAGAAGTTTACAGCCAAGTAAAATGGCCTGAAGAAATACCAGGAGACAATGTTTATGTGATTCATGTATTGGCAGTTCATCCAGATTTTTTTAGAATGGGAGTAGGAACGGCGCTTCTTGATTATGCGTGCAACATGGGCAGAGAAAATGGAGTAGGAGCAGTGCGGCTTGATGTGTATGAGAAAAATTCTTCAGCTATACATTTATATGAAAGCTGTGGATTTTTATATCGTGGGACTATTGATTTAGGACTGGAAGAATTGTATGGCTTAAAGTGGTATCATGTCTATGAAAAAATTTTACTATAGAAAAAGTCCACCTGTTTATCTTGATATGGCAGGTGAGCTTTTTTCCCACAACAACCCCGATTTCATGTGAAACCGGGGCGGCTGCTTAGACACTATGCCTGTATTTTGGAAAGAAGTGCTTCCTGAAGTACCTGAGAGAAATTCAAGCCCATGTCCATGGCTGCTTCGTTGAGCCAGGCAGGGATGCTTAAGGTTTTCTTTACGGCGCGCGAATTTGTACGCTTTTTATAGGCAAACATATCAAATTCGACGACTACCAGGAAGGAATTGGCTTCTGGAGTGATCGCTGTCGGATCGGAAGGATCTGGAAGCGGCTGCAGCTCCTTTTCACGGCAGGTCAACGCCAGCCCGAGCGCGTCCACAGCCATCTCATAGGCCTGTGCCATATCGTCGCCTTGTGTAAGACATTCCGGGATATCGGGAAAGGAAACCCAAAAGCCGCCCTCATCTGCTTTGTGAAAGAGTGCAGGATAAAATAATTTTTTCATATGATGCCTCCGTTTTCAAAGGGTTGAACTATTTCAGACCCGCTTGCTTTAAAATCGCCTGCTCAAGCCCTTTTTTAGACTTGTGCCATGATAAGGAACTTCCGTTTGGTGGCCGGTTGCATCATTTCTCATTTTTACATGGGAACCGCTTTGCCCAACCACTTTAAAACCATTTTTTTAAGATGCTTAATCATCTCTTTTGGGGTCATTGGCATTGTTGCGAATCTCCTTTCCTTATCATATATTTATCATAACACGTAATATTACGTAAAAACACGGGAACAAAAATATGCCCAAACCATTTTTCGGAGTGATGTGGGGCGGGGCGTGTCAGACACGTTGAATGCTGAATACAAATGTCAGACAGAGAAAGGAAACAAAAATGGTGAGAGACAAGCTAAAAGAAAAAATAGGAGAGCAGCGCAAAGTATACGAAGCCCTGAAAGCCGGGGACGCAAGCCTGGTCTGCTACAAGGAATTCCAGAACGGCCAGTGGGGGACGGACGATGCCAATTATACGAACCGTCTCCGCCTGGCCTATTTTCTTCTGTATGAAAAAATCGACGATGAAGGCGCGATCGCATATCTGTTCCGGGAAGAGCTGAAGGACAGGGAGAACAATTCTTTCCAGGGCATAGGGAGCACCCTGTGCATCCTGACATGGCTGCTGCGGAAATATAACGGCGGCCACAAGTACGACACCCTGTTCCAGCGGGCGAAGGACGCCAATTTCGACTGCGCCTGCGGCTATGACGTGGAGGACGCAGTGGAGGAGGACTTCGGGAAGAACGACCTGCTGGACTGCATCTTCCTGTGCCAGGAGATGGAGTATAAGGACGTGATGGGGATCCTGGTGGACGCCTGGAAAGAGGGAAGGGGGAACCCGGCAGACTGGAACCCTTCAGACCGCCGTACCCTCATAGGATTCAACGCCTTTCTTGACAGAAATACGGAAAATGAAGCGCTCTACCAGAAACAACTGAACGAAATCCTGGAGGCAGATTCCGGAAATCCAAGGGACATGGTGGCGGGATACCGGGATTTGATTCGCTTCTACCTGGATGAAGGTGATTATAGGAAAGGGGCTCGGTTCTGCCATATACTCCTGGAGACCATGGATTACGGACAGGTGAGAGGAATCCGCCTGTTCGGGGACATCCTGGAGGAATGCTGCGAGATCGTTGCCCATGACCCGGCAGGGAACCAGGGGCTGTGGACGCAGATAAAGGAAGAGCTGCAAGCCCAATCTCAGTCTGCCTGGTACGGGAACCTCTACACAAAGGGCATTGCCGCCGCCAGAGCCGCGGATGACCCATACGCCGAAAAGCTGGAGCGGGCATACCGGAAATGGCGGAAGGAGCGGGGGCTGTCGGACTAGTCTTCGGCGCATGAAACCTTGGGCAATCAGCCCAGGTTGTCCTCCTGGTACTGCGTTGCCGTCAGTGGGCGCTGCCCCGCGTCCCCTCCTTCCTCCGCTTTGTCTTGGCGCGGACATCAGGCAATGATTGCTCGGGAATGAACCCGCCGGTGTACCGGGGCTGGGGGCAGCATGGGCTGGAAGTGCAATTCTACTGCCGTTCTACCCCGAAAACAGGGTATTCTCCTGGGATTCGGTTGCAGGATGGAGGGCAGGGAGCTAAAATAGGCTTAGAAACAGCGTCAGCCCCGTCCAGCGCCCCAGAGAATTTGCGGACGCATCTCTTCGCGGCCGGAAATTCTCTGCCCATGTCTGGGTGTTGGGCGGGGCAGATGCGGAACTGGAATGGAGGAAAAACAGATGACCCATATCGACAAACGAGCGTTCGGCACCTTCGTAGCCATGCTGCGGAAAGAGAAAGGCATCACCCAGAAGGAACTGGCAGAGCGGCTCTTCCTGTCGGATAAGGCGGTGAGCAAATGGGAGACTGCCGCCAGCGTCCCCAGCATAGACCTGCTGATACCGCTGGCAGACCTGCTGGGAGTCACAGTGACGGAACTGCTGATGTGCAGGCGCATGGAGCAGGACAACGCCCTGAGCGCCGCCCAGGTGGAGCAAGTGGTGAAAACGGCTGTCTCCTACTCGGACAAACAGCCCCGAGCCTACCAGAAAAACAGGAAATGGGGACTGATCTACCTCCTCTCCCTGCTGATTGCCTGCCTGGAATTATGGCTTTCCTACAGAGCCGGAAGCATCACGGTGGGACTGAGCGTATCCATGGGACTGGGCGCCACATTCGGGCTCTATTTCTGCTTTTTCGTAAAGGAAAAACTGCCTGCCTTTTATGATGAAACCGAAGTCTGCGTCTACACCGACGGAATCTTTGAGATGAACCTGCCCGGCCTTTCCCTCCACAACGGAAACTGGGGAAAAATCTTGCAGGCAGGCCGTATCTGGTCTGTGACGATGATGCTGGCGTATCCAATCATCAGCTACATAGAGACGCTGCTTTTTCCGGGAATCCTGCGGGATATCATCGACCTGTTTTTCGCCCTGCTCTTTGTTTTAGGCGGGTTCTTCCTCCCGGTTTATATCCTTGGCAACCGATATAAAAAAAGGAAATCATAGCTGGCCCCAGGGGCAGGCAGCACCCCCGTCATAGGGAGAAACAGGAGGAGGTACAGGAGGAAAAATGAGCTTTCAGGATGAAATGAAACAAATGTTCCTACAGGTGGCCGCAGGGAAAGTGGAGCCCCAGGAATGGAAAAAATGGTGGGACAGCAACAAGGAAAAGCTGGAAAAAAACCTCACCCGGGGAGACAGGATGCGCATCATGCCCACCCAGTGGCATGCCGATTACGCCTGGATGACCAAGACCCAGAGCGGCGTCGCCTACTATTTCCACGCCCAGGGGCGGCCTGTGAAGACTTCGCCATCTTACGAAGAAAAAGCCAGGCAAGAGGAAGCCCGCCGCATACAGAGAGCCATGGAACAATACCATATGGACACGGCGTCCGCCAGGCGGAAGTGGGAGGAATACCTGGCCAAACGCCCCGCGGATTCCAGCCTTCTCCCATGGAAAAATTTCCACTGGAAAAGCCTGCTGGGAACGCCCCCCGGACAGGAACCGGCGAAGGCTTTTGGCTATCAGAAAGCAAGGACAACAGAACAGTGGAAGGCGTGCAAAGAAGAACTGAAATTCCGCCTGAAAGAGAACCTGCAGGCCAAAATCGCGCCTGCCGCAAAGGCATACGGCATGAAAAAAGCCGGCTCCCAGACCTTTGTGCGGGAGAAGAACGGCCTGGTATCCCGCATCCAGTTCATGGGCTACTTCCGGGGCGGCGGATACGAAGCCATAATCTGCTGCCTCTGCCCCATATACGCCTTAGAGTACGGCTCCCTGGGTCTGCCCGGCCACGTCTCCCAGGGGGAGAGCTTTCAAAAGATGCAGGAAGACTGGGGCGTAATCGAATATGCCGGGGAAGCGGTGGACGCTGCCAGAGTGGCGCGCATCAACAGGAAATTCGATGACATCCTCACGTACCTGGCGGGGGACGTGTTGCCGGAGTGGCAGAAGATAGACAGCCCGGAGACCTATTTTGCCAGGGAGCGCCTGGACTATCTGAAAGCCGCGGAAAAAGCCCCCCTGCATCCCAAGACCGGCAGACCCATGTGGAATCCGGAAGACAAGCCAGACCCCTGGCGGGCGGATGACTATCTGTTCGGCGTATGGAATCTGCTGTCGGGAGAGGAGAGGGAGGGATATAAGCAGCTGGAAGAGTGCGTGCGCCATAACGCGGCCTGGGCGGAGAACCGCCTGAAAGAGCGCCCGGCAGCATACAATGACCCCAGAGAGCCCATCGCCGTGATGTACCACAACGCCCGGCTTTTCCTCAGGACAAAGGAGATAATGGATGGACAGAGCCGCCGGGAGGCCATACAGGAGACCTACGAGGAGGTATGCCGCTTCATGCGGTATTACCACGGCCTGGCGAAAAAGACAGAAAGAGCCTAATCTTCACAGAAATCACACAATAAGATGCTATGCTGATACCGGAGGTGGTATCATGGAAAAGATTTTGATCGTGGAGGACGATTTCGATATCCAGGAGCTCCTGCAGAACTTCCTGCAGGAAGCGGGCTATCAGACAGCCGTGGCAAAGGACGGCCTGGAAGCGGTGAGCATGTTCTCAAAGGAGGGCTTCCATCTGATCTTATTGGACATCATGCTCCCCAAAATCGACGGCTTCACGGTCTGCGAACTGATACGCAGACAATCCCAGATCCCCATCATCATGCTGACCGCACTCAGCGGCGAGGAGGAGCAGATACGGGGACTGGATCTGCAGGTGGACGATTATATCACGAAACCCTTCTCCATGCCCGTGCTGGTGCGGAAGATTGGGGCTGTCCTCCGGCGCAGCCGCCGGGGGCAGGAAGAGGGGCATCAGACATTGGTGTATCGGAACCTTGTCCTGGATCTGGACAGCTATCTGGCCGCGGTGGACGGCAGGGAGTACGAGCTGACCCAGCGGGAGTTCGAGATACTGCGGGAACTGCTGACCCATCAGGGGCGGGTCATGACCCGGCAGAACCTGCTGGACAGGCTGTGGCGGTATGACTTTTACGGGGACGAGCGGGTGGTGGACACCCATATCAAAAATCTGCGGAAGAAGCTGGGAATCGACTTTATCCAGACGATCAGAGGGGTGGGATATAAAATTGAAAGAGAAAATTAGGAGCAGCCTGTTGGCGAAAGTCTTCCTCCTCACCGCCCTGCTGCTGTTCGGCCTGTCCCTGGTGGTATATGGCCTGCTGGCCTGGCTGATGCCCCAGACCTATTCCCATAAATTGAACGCTTCCCTGGACGAACAGACCGTAAGCTTCCTGGCCGGGCTGGAGGACGTGGCCTTCTCAGACAGCGGCGGCCTCTTCGACCAGTTTGCCCGGAACAGGGAGATCTATTCCATGGAACTGTATGACGACAAAGGCGTCTTGATTCCCCTGCCCTCCGCCCAGGCTCCTGCTGCTTATGGGGAAGCTGCTTATGGGGAAACAAGTCTGGCCGGATATGGGGAAGGGAACGTGGCAGTATCGGCGGAAGAGGAGACTGGAGAGGACGCCCCCGTCCTGGCCGGCCATTACTATTTTTCCTTTGGGGACAGCCAGGAGCGCTACCTGCTCCTTGTGTATGGAAAGGCCGGACAGATTGCCGAGCTCCAGCAGGCATTTCTGCACCTGTTCCCCTTCCTGTCGGCTGTGGTCTTGCTGGTCTCCCTCCTGGTCTCCTGGATTTATTCCCGGATGATCACAAAGCCGGTATTGGAGATCAGCCGCGTATCGGAGCGGATGTCCCTCCTGGACTTGGAATGGCAGGTGGACGGGCAGCGGACGGACGAGCTTGGGACATTGGGGAAAAGCCTGAACAGACTGTCCCGGAACCTGCGGGCGGCGCTGGCGGATCTCCAGAAGGCCAATGAGGAGCTGGAAGCCGACATCCGGCGGGAAAAGGCGCTGGAGCAGGCGCAGATAGAATTCTTCGCCGCCGCGTCCCACGAACTGAAGACCCCCATTACGGTGATCAAGGGGCAGCTGGAGGGCATGCTTTTGGGCATAGGGGCGTACAAAGACAGGGAAAAATACCTTCTCCGGTCATTGCGGGTCACCCAGACCCTGGAATCCATGGTCTATGACTTGCTGACCATTTCAAGGTTACAGGCCGGGGATCCGGGCTTTCAGACCGGAAAGCTTGACTGCGCTTCCGTAATACGGAAGTATCTGGCCGATACGGAAGACCTGGTTGTTGGCAAGGACTTACAGATAGAATGCCGTTTTCCGGATTCCGTCCCCGTCCATGCCAACGAAAGCCTCATGGAAAAGGTGTTCTCCAATCTAATCGGGAATGCCGTGAAATACGCCCCGCCGGAAGCGGTAGTCAAAATCACCGTCCGGGAAGGGCAGGGCAGCTGGCAGTTTTCCATAGAGAACACCGGCACCCATATCCCGGAGGAAGCCATCCCGAAGCTGTTCGAAGCCTTCTACCGGGTGGACACGTCCCGCAGCCGCCAGACAGGAGGGAGCGGCCTGGGGCTCTATATCGTACAGAAAATCCTGCAGCAGCATCACAGCCGCTGCCATGTCCGCAACACCCAGGAGGGCGTGGCCTTCTTTTTTGAGCTTCCCCAGAGGCAGCTCTGAAATTTTTGGAATCAGATGAGCGGTTTTATGACAATTGGACTGAAATGTATGAAAACAGTACCAACTCACCGACTTGTGATGACGATATATCGTGGGCGGAATCACGATTGAACGAAATGAATGAGCGCGTACATATCCTGTATGAACCAGTCATCCATGCTGTACATGTGATTCTGCCTAAATATGTTCATCGTAAAAATCTAAAAAATCCTCGAACAACTCCAAATCCAATGAAT
>CAJUFO010000117.1 GCA_910585615.1 uncultured Acetatifactor sp. | reverse complement strand
GTCATTTTTTTATTGCCGCTCCTAACCACTCGCAACCGCACAGGTGGAAATTTTTCGCTCATGAGTATCGCTTTCCCGGTAAAGGCCGGCGCGTATTTCACGGCCAGGCGGATGGCTTCTTTCATGCTGACCGCATCCGCGGTTCCTTGTCCCGCAATATCCATGGCGGTGCCATGATCCACGGAAGTGCGCAGAAAGGGCATGCCGTTGGTGATGGCGATGGTGCGGGCGAAATCCAGCGTCTTGGTGGCGATATGTCCCTGGTCATGGTACAGGGAGAGGACGCTGTTGTACCTGCCCTGGAGGGCCAGGTGGAATACGGAGTCCGCTCCCACGGGACCCTCCACCCGGTAGCCCCGCCCGCGCATCTCCTCCACCGCCGGGGTTATCTCTTCCACCTCCTCCCAGCCGAACATTCCGTGCTCTCCGCTGTGGGGGTTCAGGCCCGCCACGGCCATAGTGCCCCCGCGGACGCCCAGCTTCTCCAGAGCCCGGCTGCAGCGGCCGATATAGTCCATGACCCGCTCCTTCGTGACGCCGTCGCAGGCCTGCCGCAGGGACATATGGCGGGTCAGGAAAAAGACCCGCATGCCGTGGACCTCGAACATGGTCAGCGGATCGGCCGTGCCGGACAGGGCTCCCAGAATCTCCGTATGGCCGATGAAATCCACCCCTCCCGCCCGCAGGGACTCCTTGTTGATGGGCGGCGTGGCCATGGCGTCCGCCTGGTTCGAGAGGCAGAGCTTGGCGCTCTTTTCTATATATGCGTATGCCGCCCTTCCACAGGCTCCCGATACCTCTCCCAGGCAGAAGTCCGACCTCCGGATCAGGTTCAGGTCCATCAGGTTCAGGATGCCGGGGGCATAGTCCCCCTCCTTTGGCGATGCTACGCGGCGGATGGCCAGATCCGGCATGCCCGGAAAGGCCATGGCCTGCTCTAAGACGTCCCCGTCCCCCACCACCAGGCAGGCGGCGCATCCTGCGATCTCCGGATCCGCCAGCGCTTTGACTACGATTTCAGGGCCGACTCCCGCCGGGTCGCCCATGGGAATTGCTATGATTGGTTTCATGGTGGTACCTCCCTTGCCTCTATTTCTATACGGACATCTTCTCAGCCTTTAAAAGTATAACATGCTCCGCTCGATTTTTTAATAAGTATTTTTTCAAAGAAACAAACCATAGCCATTTCAACGGGAAGCGGATAAATGAATACAATATCGAGGAATATTATTCCCTGATCTCAGCCGTCTTCCAGGAGATCCGCCCGGTGGCCTTCACCATATTCCAGTACGTGACGAGCGCATCCTCATGAATGATTTCAATATCCGGAAATACGATTACCGCCAGTATCTGGACATCTTCTCCGTGGTGTTCCAGGATTACAACCTGCTGGCAGTCCCACTGGGCAACAATGTGTCCTGCGCGGCTGCCTGGAATCGGGAGAAGGCGGAGCGGCTTCTGAATGAGGTGGGCTTCGGAAAGCGGTACGGCGAGATGCCCAGGGGGCTGGAGACTCCTGTCTACAAGGAATTCGACTCCGACGGGGTGGAGCTCTCCGGCGGCGAGGCCCAGAAGGTGGCCCTGGCCCGGGCGCTGTACCGGGACACGCCCTTCATCATCCTGGATGAGCCCACGGCTGCCCTGGATCCCATCGCGGAGGCGGAGATCTACGCCAGGTTCGATGAGATCGTGGGAGACAAGACTGCCGTCTACATCAGCCACCGGCTCTCCTCCTGCCAGCTCTGCGACCGGATATTGGTGTTCCACGAGGGAAGGATCGTCCAGTCCGGCACCCACCAGGAGCTCCTGTCGGACGAGACGGGGAAGTATTATGAGCTGTGGCATGCCCAGGCACGGTATTACGCTTAAAGCAAGCTTCCAAACCGGGCGAGTGGACGAATTTCCCGCTTGACAAGAGAGCCGATCCGTATTAAAATATACTGCAATCCGCCGGAATCTATCGTAGGAAAATGAGCTAAGGTATTCTGCCGGCGGGCTGCAGTCGGGATTCGTGACAAGATCTACCGGCGTGCAGCATCGGTCATCGATCAGGCGTTGAACATATGTGAGTACGAAAGTATCCGTAAAAGCAGAGATGGGACGTCGTCGGCTGAAAGCGCCCCATACGGTTCTTTTGGAAGTTTCAGTATGGGAGCCTTCCCGCGAAAAGCATTGACTAAAATGCGTTAAGCCGGATGTCCGTGCAGCAGATCACAGTGCACAAAACGAGTGCAGGGTATGGAGATGCCCTGAAATAGGGTGGTACCGCGATTCACATCGTCCCTTGTCCAATGACAGGCGGCGATGTTTTTTATGCACAGGCCCGCCAAAAGACCAGAAAGGAGCATCCGCAATGAAAGAGAGAATCAACGGCATTCTATCTGAAGTAAAGACCAAGATAGCTGCGGCGGCAAGCGAAAACGAGCTGCAGAGCGTAAAAAGCGCCTATATCGGCAAGCAGGGGGCGCTGAGCCTTCTGATGAAAGAGCTTCCCGGCCTGGCGGCAGAGCTTCGCCCCCAGATCGGCTCTGCGCTGAACCAGGCCAAGAACCAGGTGACGGAGCTGGTGGAGTCGAAGAGGACGGAGCTGAAGCTGAAGGCCTCGGAGGTGTCCCCGGATTTCGACTGTTCCGTGCCGGGAATTCTGCCCAGACAGGGAGGCCTGCACCCCATCACCCAGATGTGCTATGACTTGAACGACACCTTCCGCTCCATGGGCTTCGAGATTTTCCAGGAGGACGACATCACCAGCGAGCTGTACGCCTTTGACAAGCTGAACTTTCCCCAGAACCATCCGGCCAGGGAGAGCATGGACACCTACTGGCTGGAGGGGCATGACAGCGGGGCGACCTGCGAGAAGCTCTGCCTGCGCCCCCACTTAACCGGCGGGAGCGTGCGCTATATGCAGACCCACAAGCCCCCCTACCGCTTCGTCTATCCGGGGCGGGTGTACCGCAACGAGACCACGGACGCCCATCACGAGAGGGCTTTCTTCCAGTATGAGGCGCTGATCGTGGACAAGGACATCACGTTCACTTCCGGCAAGGTGATGATCAAGAGCATCTTAAGCAAGGTGTTCGGCACGGATGTGCCCGTAAGGATGCGCTCCGGCTTCTTCCCCTTCGTGGAGCCGGGCTTTGAGATCGACATGCAGTGCCAGGTCTGCGGGGGCAAGGGCTGCAGCGTCTGCAAGCATGTGGGCTGGATCGAGGTCATGCCGGGGGGCTCTCCCCATCCCAATGTGCTCCGGGCGGCGGGCCTGGATCCGGATGAATATACGGGATTCTATGTGAACATCGGTCTGGACAGGCTGGTCATGATGCGCTACGGCGTGGACGACGTGAGGCTGTTCCACAGCGCGGACTTAAGATTCCTGAATCAATTCAAATAAGGGGGGCAGAGCGATGAAATTATCATTATCATGGATCCGGGATTACGTGGCTATCCCGGAAAATATGGATCTGAAGAAACTGGCTTATGACCTGACCATGTCCACCGTGGAGGTGGAGGATGTGGAATACCTGGCCGACCGTTTTGAGCACATGGTAGTGGGCGTGATCGAGGAGATCCAGGCCCATCCCAATGCGGACAAGCTCAGGGTTTGTAAGGTGGACATCGGAGGCGAGGTCAAGGAAATCGTCTGCGGCGGCATCAACCTGCGGGAGGGGATGCGGGTGGCAGTCTCCTGCCCCGGCGCCATCGTCCGCTGGCACGGGGAGGGAGAACCCGTGGTGATCAAGAATTCCAAGCTAAGGGGCGTGGAGTCCTTCGGTATGATCTGCGCCTCTGACGAGATTGGCTTGGGCGACCTGTTCCCTGCGTCCCGGGAGGCGGAGATCCTGGATCTGAGCGCCTTTGATGTTCCGGCGGGCACACCTTTGGCGCAGGCCCTGGACATGGACGATGTCCTGTTGGAAATCGACAACAAATCCATGACCAACCGTCCGGACCTCTGGGGGCATTACGGCATCGCCCGGGAGATCGGGGCTCTGTATGATTTGCCTCTGACCCAGATCGAGCCCTATGCGCCGGATGGGCAGGCGGAATTTAAGGTGGAGATCCTGGATCCGGACAGGTGCCCCAGATACATCGGCGTGGAGATGTCCGGCGTGGAGGTCAAGGCATCGCCCTACCGGATGCGGAACCGGATCTGGAAAGCGGGCATGCGCCCCATCAATGCCCTGGTGGACATCACAAACTACGCCATGCTCGCCACAGGGAACCCCACCCACGCCTTTGACGCGGACCATATCACGGACCGCATCACGGTAAGGCCCGCCGCGGAGGGCGAGGTGTTGGCGCTGTTGAACGGCAAGGAGCTTAAGCTGTGCGAAGACGACCTGGTAATCGCTGATGCCAAAGAGCCTGTGGCCCTGGCAGGCGTCATGGGCGGCTCCAAGGATTCCATTTTGCCTGACACGAAGCGCGTGATTTTGGAGGTGGCGAATTTCGAGTCCACGGGAATCCGCAGGACGGCCCTGCGCTATGACAACAGGACCGAGGCTTCTTCCCGCTATGAGAAAGCCATCGACCCGGAGCGCTGCGGCCAGGCCCTGTCCCTGTGCCTACAGTATTTCAGGGAGCTGTACCCTGAGTTGAAAGTCACCGGCTACTGTGACCGATATGTGAAAAAGCCTGACCGGGCAGAGATCGACGTGAACCTTACATGGCTGGCGAAGCGCCTGGGGAAGGAGCTGGCAAATGACTTGATCCGCAGGAAGCTGGAGCTGCTGGGCTTCGATGTGGCGATTGATGGCGACAACATGCATGTCACCGCTCCCTCCTGGCGCTCTACCGGCGATATCTCCATGAAGGACGATGTGATGGAAGAGGTGGCCAGGATGTATGGCTACGATCATTTCGAGGCCACGGAATTCACCACCACGTTTACAGGGTCCATCAATCAAAAGGACCAGGATCTCCTCCGGCATATCAAGGAGTACCTGGCAATCCGCTGCGGGATGCAGGAGGTCTACACCTATCCCTGGATGAGCGATGTGTTCGTGGATGCCCTGCTGCCGGGCAGGGAGGGCGTGCTGAAGCTGTCCACGCCGCCAGCGCCGGATCTAAGCTGCATCCGCTCTTCCCTGCTGCCCAACCTCTGCGAAGCAGTGGTAAAGAATGAACGGTATTTCAACGACTTCTCCCTCTTTGAGGAGGCCCAGGTGTTCTTTGACGGGAATTACAGTTCGCCTTATGACGAATCCGAGTCCCTGCCCCAGCAGAGCCGCCATATCGGAGGGGCCTTTGCCAGCAGCAAAAAGGACATCACCGAGCTTTTCCGGGAGGCCAAGGGCGCCCTTGCGTACATGCCCCGCTACACCCACATGGAAAGCTTTACCTTCCGGAAGGAAGAAAAGCCCGCCTGGGCGGACGATGTGGTGTGGCTGAATGTCTTCCTGGGAGAGGAGCGGATCGGAGACATGGGCCTTCTGGCCAAGAAACTCTCCATGGAATGCGGCGTAAAGAACCTTTCCGTGATGCTCTTTGAGCTGGACGCCACGAAGCTCGTGCCGCTGAAGTCCAGGACCAACCGGTTCGCACATCTGGCGGAGTACCCGGAGACGGACTATGACATCTCCATGCTCTTTGAGCCCGATGCCACATGGACTGACATCTACGATGCCATCCTGGGCAAGAAGAAAGCCAGCTCCCTGCTGAAAGAGGCTGCCTTTGTGGACGAGTACAGAGGAAAGCAGGTCCCCGCCGGAAAGAAGTCCGTGACGATCCGCCTGACCATCGGATCCGAGGAGAAGACGTTGACGTCCCAGGAAATCGAGGCCGCAGCGGAACAGGTGATGAAAAAGCTCCGCAAGGCCATGGGGGCGGAGCTGAGGACGCAGTAGAAAAAAGCAATCTGTTCAAGGTATGGAAAAAGGAATGGCTCCGGTACGGGCAGCCATTCCTTTTTTGCATAGAATCCTGACGGATCCTTGCAGGCTGGAGCGGACCGCGTCCAGTCACGGCGCCGCCTGAGCCCAGTCTTCCACCGGCAGATTCTCCACCCGGCAGAATTCCCTTGTATTGTTCGTCACAAGGGTAAGCCCTTCTGCCTTGGCATGTGCCGCTATCAGCGAATCCATGGGGCCAATGGGCATCCCTTTCCGCTCCAGTTCCGCCCTGATTTTTCCGTATTCCTCCGCCGCTTTAGCGGAAAAGTCCAACACCGTAATCGGCGACAGGAACAGGGAAATAGCCAGCCGATTCTTTTCTGGCGCCATACTCTTTTCCACGCCATGCATCAGTTCCCCATAGGTGACGGCGGAAATACACATTTCTTCCGGGTCATGCAGGAGGAATCTCCTGATTACCGCCTCCGGTTTATGCTTGATGGCATAGATGCAGATATTGGTATCCAACATATACTTCATAGCGCATCCCGCTCCTGCGGTATGTCCTCTTCCCGTCCTCCGCTCATGAAGTCCTCGGAAAAAAGATTCAGGCTGCTCAGAAAACCTGACCATTTGTTTTCCTTTGGCATCAGGATCACGATATCCCCGATTTTGTTTACCGCCACTTCATCGCCGCTGAACCGGCACTCCTTGGGCAGCCTCACCGCCTGGCTTCTTCCGTTTTCAAATAGTTTCGCTGTCATCATACCCGGATACCTCCTTATGCCCAAAGTATATATCATGATATATATTATGTCAAGATATAACGTCATCCCCGGTAAGGCTCCGCGTCCTTATAGACGGAGCTTCCCGCAATCACTTTCAGCATACGCCCGGCACAGTATTATGCGTAAGCAAAAGAAGATGTAGCTCCAGCCATCAGGCCCTGGGCAGATATCCGCCCAGGGCCTGATCTGAATAACATATACTACACGTCAATGAAACTTGCAGTGACCTACAGCGAAAGACCGCCGGCCCTATATACATGTTTACGGCGGATTCGTAGATTCTGGCAGTCTTGAGCATAAATCACAGCACAAGCTTCTGCGCCTCCTCCGCATCTCCAAGCCGCATTGCCAGAATCTGCTCATAAGGCCTCTCATAGCCCTCATGGACTATCTCCCCGTTTACGGAGCCGTCCTCCTTCACCGTGAAACGGTACTGATGGTACTGCCCCTCTCTGTAGGCGAAGTCCTCCCCGTTGTCCAGGTAATGGTCATAGCTGCCCTCTCCGGGGTATACGTCCAGTAGCAGAGTATCAAACGGTTTCTCGCCTACATAGTTCTGCTCCTCCATCATGGGCAGGATTGCCCCCGCCTTCACGTAGATCGGGCAGGTGTCCAGCGGAGCCTCCCGCACGAACCACACGGGCCCCTGAATCCGCTCCTTGGTCCAGTAATCGTACCATGTGCCCTCCGGCAGGTACACCATGCGCTTCCTCATGCCCTGCTGCACCACCGGGGCCACCAGGATCTGGCTGCCCACCAGGAATTCGTCGTTGCACTCCCTGGCGGTCTCGTCCTTCTCGTAGTGATACACCAACGGCCGCATGATCGGCGCTCCCGTGCGCTCCTCCTCATAGAACAGGTCATAGAAATAGGGAAGCAGGCGGTAGCGCAGCTTTACGTACTTCCGGTAGATGTCCAGCACCTCCGTCCCGAACCGCCAGGGCTCCTGCTCCCTGGTGCCCATGGAGGAGTGGTTGCGGAACAGGGGCGAGAAGCACCCTACCTGCACCCACCTGGTCAGAAGCTCCGGCGTGGTGTCCGCGCCGAACCCGCCGATGTCCGTGCCCACGAAAGGCATGCCGGAGAGGCCTAGGTTGCAGAGCTGGGGGATGGCCATCTGCACATGGGCCCACATGCTGTGGTTGTCCCCTGTCCAGGCGGTGGTGTATTTCTGGCTCCCGGCGTAGCAGGCCCTGGTGATCACGAAGGGCCTGCGCCCGTCCAGCTTCTTCAAGCCCTCATAGGTGGCCTTTGCCATGAAATGGCCGTACACATTGTGCATCTCGCTGTGGTCGATCTCCCTGTCCTCGTCCGTGAACTTCACGTCGTCGGGCAAGGGCCCGTGGAAGCTGGCGGGCTCGTTCATGTCGTTCCAGATGCCCCGGACGCCCATGTCCAGCAGGAATTTCTGGTTCTCGCCCCACCATCTGCGCACGGCGGGATTGCCGAAATCCGGAAAGGCCGCGTCCCCGGGCCAGACGGCATTGATGTAGATTTCTCCCTCCGGCGTCCTGGCAAAGTAGCCCTTCTCCACGCCCTCCTTGTATACATGATACGCTTCATCCTTCTTTACCCCGGGATCGTTGATGGTGACGGCCTTGAAGCCCCGCTCCCTCAGGCTCTCCAGGCAGCCTTTCGGATCGTCATGGTAGCGGCCCATGTTCCAGGTGAACACCCGGTAGCCCTCCATGTAGTCGATGTCGAAGTGGATGACATCGCAGGGGATATCGTTGTCCCGCATGCCGGAGGCCACTTCCTCCACGTCCTCCTGGGTCATGTAGCCCCATCTGGACTGATGATATCCCAATGTCCAGCGCTGCGGCAGCGGGCAGGTGCCCGTGAGATAGGTGTAGCCCTGGAGCACCTGGGCCAGGGAATCCCCGGCGATGTAGTAGTAGTCCAGGTCGCCGCCCTCGGAGCCGAACCAGTAGTATTTATCCGACTCCTGTCCCATGTTGAAATAGCTCTTGAAGGTATTGTCCGCAAAGATGCCGTACACATGGCTGTCCGTCAGGGCCATGAAAAAAGGGATGGACTTGTACAGGGCCTTGAAGCTGTCCACCTGGGGATCCGGATTGTCGGTATTCCACATTTCGTACTCATAATGACGTTTGTCCAGAAATCCCGTCTTGTCCCCCAGGCCGTAGAAATGCTCGCCGCCCCGGAGCGCCTTCACCACCTCGAATGCGCAGCCCTTCCTCCCGGCCAGGGCGGAATGCCCCTCGGCCTCCAGGAGCTTAATCATCTCGCCGCTGACCCGCTTTAAGGGCTCCCGCTGTCCTCTGTAGTCCGCGCAGACCTCCGCGCCCTCCTTGTCATAGAAGTCCACGTAGAAGCCGTTGCCGACCCGGACGGAGACCTCTCCGGTGTGAATCCAGAGGCCGTCCTCTTTCCGCTGGGTGCGGATGTCCACAGGCACTGCCTTTTCGCCCTCGATCGCTTTGGAGCCGGCCCTGCCTGCGCCGCTGCCGCAGAACACGTTCACGATCCGCGGCGTCAGCACCTCTATCCTGGCCTGTGCCTCCTCGAAGCTCAGCTCCACAATCTGTCCTTTTACCTCATATCCTGTCAGTCTGCCATATCCCATATTTTCCTCATTCCTCCTTACCTAG
>CAJUFO010000116.1 GCA_910585615.1 uncultured Acetatifactor sp. | reverse complement strand
AATAAGTCTATAGCCTGTTCTGACTGGCTATAAACTTATTATACGAGGAGGAATGGGCGATGGGATGGAGGAATAGCCCTCCGCGGGAGGAACGCCTCCCGTGGAAGCTGTTTGGGGTATTGCTGGCCGTAGGCCTGCCGCTTGCATCCTGCGGAATCATGCCGGAGGAGGAAGAGCTTCCTGCCGCTCCTGTGATTCGCTCCTATGAGGCGGAGGAGTACCAGCAGACCACGGTCATGCGGGGCGATATGGTTTTGACCAAACGGGTCAAATGCACCTACGCATCAGCCAGACAGGAGAAATACAGCTTCTCCCTGGGCGGCCTGTACATAGACAAGGTGTATGTCAGCGAGGGACAGCAGGTAGAGAAAGGGACCCTGCTGGCGCAGTTGGAACAGGGAGACCTGCCCCGGCAGATTTCCGACGGGGAATACGCGCTGCGGGCGCTGCAGGTCAGCCGCTCCTATCTGCCGGAATACCAGAGGCTGGAGAGGGAGAGGAAGGATGCCCTCATAGCGGATATGGAATATCAGATAAAGGATCGGATGGCATGGTCGAAAAATGACCAGACAGAGGAAGAGAAGGCAGCGTATATAGACCAGGCAAACGCAATCCTGCTGCAGCAGATAGAGCTGGAAAAGCAGAGGGACGCCGCTGTGGAAGCCGACGCAAGGAAGCTGCAGGAGGCGGACGACGCCATCTACATCGCGGGCTTACGACTGCAGGAGCTGAGGGAAGAGCTGCAGGAGCGGCGGATTTACGCGGACATCAACGGAACGGTCACATATCTTCAGAAGACGAAAGAGGGCGACCGCTCCGTGAAGGGAAAGGTCTTCGTCATCCTTGCCGACCTGGACACGGTGGTGTTCACCGTAAAGGGGGAGGACGCGCGGTATTTTCCGGTGGGCACCCAGACCACGGTCCTCTGCGGAAAAAAGGAATTCCCCGTCCGGGCAGTGGAGCCGTCGGAGCTTGGGCTGCCGCAGCAGCAGGAGGGGGATGAGCCCATGGCCTATCTGCAGCTTCTTCAGCCCGATCCCACCCTGGAAAACGGGGAGTCCGGAACCGTTCAGGTCACGCTGGACCAGAGGGAGGACGTGCTGTACGTGAACAAGGAGGCCATAAAGGCGGCGGAGGGAGCCCAATTCGTCTATATGCTGGACGAGAACGGACTGAAGGTTCTGCGGGAAGTCGTCACAGGCCTGGAGAGCGATGACTACATAGAAGTCGTCAGCGGGCTTGCGGAGGGCGACAGCGTCATCGTAAACTAGTGCGCCGGTACACGAATTCCCGAGCACTGATTGCTAGGGATTCATGTATCGGGGTACTAAACCGGCCCCGCACGGAAACGGAGGCGGCATGAAAACGAATCTATTCGTTAGGAAGAATGTGGGATGAAGAGAAAAGCGGCACTGCTGACGGCACTGCTCCTCTCCGTAGGGCTGGCCGGATGCGGAACAGAGAAGGATTCTTCCATGGAGGCGCCAGAACTCCTGGAACCGGTGGATGTAAAGATGGACATAGCCACGGCCCGGACAGGGGATATCTATCAACTGTCTGCCTATAACGGTGAGGTGGTTCCCTATACGGAGGGACTTTCCTTTACCGTGGACGGCTATCTGGAAGCAATCAATGTCATGATGGGCGACATGGTGCAGGAGGGGGACGTCCTCGCCGTTTTGAGCGAGGAGCATATCGCGGAACAGATAGAGAGCCTGGAGGATGAGATAGACGACCTGGTCACAATGGGGGAGTTCAGCGACAGACAGGCCGCCGCGGACATCGAGATTGCCCGGGAGGAGCTGGAGATGCTGCATGAGGCCGGAACCTTCGGATATACGGGCGGAGTCAAGGAGCTGGAGATTCGTAAGCTGGAACTGGAGCTGGAGGAGGCAAGGCAGCTGCGGGGCCTGGAACTGCAGAAAAAGCAGGAGGCCCTGCGGGCGCTTCAGGATAAAGTGGGGAAAAATGAGATTACGGCCCCTTTCAGCGGAAGAATCGTCTATGTCAGCGATGGGAAAAAAGGGGATGCGGTGCTTGGCTATACCCCTGTAATCTACATGGCGGACGACAGCCGCCTGGGCCTGACTGCGGAGTATGTCTCGGAATCAGCCGTAAACAGCGCGGACAGGGTCTGCGCGAAGATTATGGAGAAAGAATATGAGATCAGCTACATTCCCTATGAGAACAGCGAACTGGTGAAGATGGCCCTGGCAGGTGAGGAGATGAAAGCGCGGTTTTCCCTTGAGACCGAGGATACGGCGCTCTGCGCGGGCCAGTTCGCCGTGATCATGGTCTATCAGCTCTACAGGGAGGATGTGCTGACCATTCCCATAAATGCGCTGTACAGGGATGGGAGCGGGCAATATGTCTACAGGCAGGTGGACGGCGCCCGGGTGCGGTGTGATGTGAAAGCAGGTCTGACCACGGATACGAAAGCGGAGATCCTGGAGGGACTTGAGGAAGGAGATATGGTCTATGTCCAGGATTAGAGCGTTTGGGTCTGCGCTGCTGCTTCTGGCGGCCGCCGTCCTCGGCGGATGCGGCGAAAGCGCACAGGAGGAGCCTGTTTACGACGGGGATCTCCTGGCCCCGGAACAGGCGAATTACGAGACCGTGCAGGCGGAGAGCGGAGCGTATATAAAGACCGTGGGCGGATCCATGCGCATGTACTATCCGGTTACCGCCGAGCTTCGGTGGGAGGAGGACAACGCCCGGTTCCGGGAGATTCTGGTGAGGAAAGGGCAGGAGGTGAAACAGGGCGACAGCCTGGCCACCTTCGATATCGATGTGAGCAGGGCGGACAGGGAGGCGCTGGCGCTGTCCCTTGCCAGAGCGATCGAGGATGCGGAGCTGGGGAAGCGGGAGCGCCTGACGGCCATAGAGGAGGCCAAAAAGAAGCTGCAGGATCTGACCGGGCGCGAGCTGAACATCGCCCGGCTGCGGGTGGGGAAGGCGGAGACGGAATATGAGCAGTTCGTCTACCAGTCGGAGCGGGAGATCGCCCGGCTGCGGGAGAGCCTGGAGGAGATCGACCAGGAGATTGCCGACGATACATTGTTCGCTCCTTTTGACGGTGTGATCGACACCATCGCCACCTATAACCCGGGGGATCCGGCGACGAAAGATATTGTTGTAGTCTCCATGCATTCCACGGAGAGCTTCTATCTTGTGGCCGATGATGCCAGCGGCAGGCTGCGCTACAATGCGGAGGTCACCGTGGAGGCGGGAAAGCGCAACGACAGGAAAACCTATGAGGGCAGGGTCGTGGCGGCGCCCTCGATTCTGCCCTCATCGGTGCCCCAGGGCATGGCTTTGGTGGAGCTCTACGGCGATATTCCGGTGGAGGCGCTGGAGGGGAACCTGCAGTACCAGTTCAATGTGGAGGAGCTGCAGGATGTGCTCCTGGTGGATTGGAGGGCCGTGGATTCCGAAAACGGGAAGAGCTATGTCTATGTGTTGGAGGATGACATGGTGCAGAAGCGGTATGTGGCCCCCGGCCTGAACAACAGGGAGAAGGTATGGATTCTGGACGGTCTTCATGAGGGGCAGACCGTGATAGCGGATTAGGGGGCGGCACAATGTTGAATTTTGTCTTCCGCAAGATTGAGAGCAAGAAATGGATGGTCATAAGCCTTCTGGTGGGCAATCTGCTGATGATAGCCATCGCCGCGGCCAGCCCCATGTATTCCCAGGCGGTCCTACAGAGGACTCTGACCAGGAGCCTGAGCAACTATTATGTGGAGCATAGCGCCTATCCCGGCCTGATGATCGTGCGGGGTGCCTATGCCGCCGCAGGGGGCCGAAAGGAAGCCGATTTCGAGAAAATCGGCCAGGCGGCCCGGATGGTGGAGGAATTGACGGCGGAGCTGGACGTGCCTGCAGTCTTCATGGTGACCCAATACTATAAGGGCAATGTGAAAGCCGCCCATGAGGTGGCGGTGGACGGCAGGAAAAATGAGCTGACTTTGAGGATAGCGGCCTTTACGGATCAGAAGGAGCACTTAAGCATCGTCAACGGAGACATGTGCGCGGGGGAGCTGGACGGCAACACCTTTGACGTCATGGTCAACGAGAGGACTTTTGTGGATCAGAACCTCATGCTGGGCGAGGTGCTGGATCTTTCGCTGAAGGACGCGTCGGGGGAGCCCTACCGGATCCGGATAGCGGGAATCTTTGAGAACAGGGAGCCCCAGGATATCTACTGGGTGGCGGAGCCCACGGCCTGGAGGGATGTCTGCCTGATGGACGAGGGGCTGTTCCGGGAGCTCTTCGCCAATGAGGAACGGCTGGACATGGGCTTCAACGCGGAATGGTACGTATCCCTGGATTACCTTACCATGCGTGGGGATCAGGTGGAGCGTTATCTCGGCGTGCTGGAGCGGTATCTGAAGGCCTTCGAGGAGATGGGCTATAAAAGCAATGCCGTCTATTTTAAATCCACCATGGAAAACTTCGTGCTGCAGGCGCAGAAGCTCAATGCCACCATACTGATCCTGCAGATGCCGATTTTCGTCCTTCTGGCCGCCTTCATCTTCATGGTGTCCAGGCATATGCTGGAGATGGAGCAGAACGAAATCGCGGTCTACAAGAGCAGGGGCGCGGACAAAGGACAAATCGTGCTGGTGTATCTGCTGCAGAGCCTGATCATCTCCGTGCTGGGGCTGGCGGGAGGGATTCCGCTGGGCGTGCTGATGTGCAGGCTCCTGGGAGCGTCCAACTCTTTTCTGGAGTTCGTGAAAAGGGCGGCCCTGCCTGTGGAGATCGGGGCCAAGGTATGGATGGCCGCCGGGGCGGCAGCGGCCTTCAGCATCTGTACCATGGTGCTGCCGGTTATCCGGTTCGCCAATGTGAACATTGTGGCCCATAAGCGCGGGAAGAACCGGAAGTCCAGGAACCCCTGGTGGCAGAAGGGCTTCCTGGATGTGATCTTGCTGGGAGTGTCCCTGTACGGCCTGTACCAGTATTATGAGCAGAAGGAATATCTGGCCCAGAAGGTCCTGGAGGGAGCGTCCCTGGATCCGCTCCTGTACTTCTGTTCCTCCCTGTTCATGGTGGGGGCTGGGCTCTTTGTCCTTCGGATTTTCCCGCTGCTGGTGCGGCTGATATTCCTCATCGGGAAAATGTGGTGGCCCACTTCCCTCTATGCCTCTTTCCTGCGGATCATCCGGACGAAGAGCAATCAGGGCTTCCTGATGGTGTTCCTGATCCTGACGCTGTCCATGGGAATCTTCAACGCCCAGGCGGCGCGGACGATCAATGCCAATGCGGAGGAGCGGATCCGCTATACAGACGGGGCCGACCTGGTGCTGCAGGAGGTCTGGAAGGACAACAGCGCCATGCTGAACAACATGGCAGGAGCGCCGGGCGGCGCAGGGCAGACCCAGGCGGAGCTGACCTACAAAGAGCCGGATTTCGGGAAATACCAGACCATGGAGGGCATAGAGAGCCTGACGAAGGTGTTCATCGATAAAAAGGTGAACGTATCCGTGGAGGGCGGAAAAGTCAGCAACGCCATGCTCATGGGCATCCATACCAGGGAATTCGGGGAGACGGCCTGGTTCAAGGAATCGCTCTTATCCGTCCACTGGTATGAATATCTGAACGCCATCTCCCAGAACGCAAGGGCCATTCTGGTGTCCTCCAATTTCCGGCAGAAGTACGGCTATGAGGTGGGGGATGTGCTGACCTACATCAACGGAAGCGGCGACGCCATGAGGGGCATCATCTACGGATTCGTGGACTACTGGCCCTGCTATTCACCTGTCACCAGGGTGAAGGGCAGCGACGGCCTGTATACGGAGAAGGACAATTTCCTCATCGTGGCGCATCTGTCCCAGCTGCAGTCCTCCTGGGGGGTATCCCCTTACCAGGTCTGGATAAAGACGGAGGATTCGTCGCAGTTCATCTATGATTACGCGGAGGAGTCCGGAACACAATATGCCCTCTTCCAGGATGCCGCGGCGGAGCTGATCGAGCTGAAGAACGACCCGATCTTCCAGGGGACCAACGGCATCCTGACCATCGGATTCAGCTGCGTGCTGCTGCTTTGCATCACGGGCTTCCTGATCTACTGGATTCTGTCCATACAGTCCAGGACGCTGCAGTTCGGCATCTTCCGCGCCATGGGCATGTCCATGGGAGAGATATTGACCATGCTGGTCAACGAGCAGCTCTTCATCACGGGAGTGTCCATCGCGGCAGGAATCCTGGTGGGCATCCTGACATCCAGGCTGTTCATCCCGCTGATCCAGATAGCCTATACCTCGGCGGATCAGATGATACCTCTGGAAATCGTGAGCGCCAGGGGCGACTATGTGCGGCTCTTTGCCATAATTGGGCTGGCGATACTGATCTGCATGTTCATTCTGGGCTGGCTGATTTCGAAGATCAAGATATCCCAGGCGCTGAAGCTGGGAGAGGACTAGCATATGGAGAAGACTGGCATATGGAAGAGAGGCGTTCCATGGAGAAGATTATTTCGGCAAAGGGGGTCAGAAAGGG
This sequence comes from uncultured Acetatifactor sp., assembly GCA_910585615.1. Lineage (GTDB taxonomy): Bacteria > Bacillota > Clostridia > Lachnospirales > Lachnospiraceae > Acetatifactor. Next base: position 3,119 of record CAJUFO010000116.1, on the reverse strand, counting down.
CTTCCCTGTGGCGGGAGGCGATACGTTCTGGGCCCTGAAGGGGCTGGATCTGGAGATCGCCAGGGGACAACTGGCTATCCTGAAAGGAAGGTCAGGCTCGGGGAAGACCACACTGATGAATATCCTGAGCGCCCTGGATTACCCTTCGGAAGGGGAGGTATTCCTCCAGGGCAGCAACATCGTGGAGATGAGCGAGAAGGAGCGGGGGCTTCTGCGGCGCAGGAAGATAGGCTTCGTGTTCCAGTCCGTGGCCCTGGTGCCTATGATGACCGCTTATGAGAACGTGGAATTCGCCCTGCGGCTGGCTAAGTACAAGGGCAGCCGCAGGGAACGGGTGGAGGAGTGCCTGAAGATGGTGGGGCTGGGCAGCAGGCTGGCGCATCTGCCCCAGGAGCTTTCCGGCGGAGAGCAGCAGCGGGTGGCCATCGCCAGGGCCATTGCCCACAGGCCGGAAGTCCTGTTCGCGGATGAGCCCACGGCGGAGCTGGACACCAACATGGGCCTGCAGGTGGTGAAGATATTCAAGGAGCTGGCGGCTTCGGAGGGCGTGACGATCGTCATGACCACCCATGACACGGGGCTGATGGAAATCGGGGACGTGGTCTACCAGTTGGAGGACGGTGAGTTTGTTGGGTGAGGATATCATTATCTGTGAGAATCTGGTGAAGATTTATAAGACGAAGGATCTGGAAGTCCTGGCACTCCAGGGGCTGGAGCTCAATATCGCCGCCGGGGAGCTGATGGCCATCATCGGCAACAGCGGCAGCGGCAAGTCCACCTTCCTGAACATGGTGGGAGGCCTGGATCGTCCTTCTGCCGGCAAGCTCACCGTGGACGGCAAGAACCTGTTCAAATTAAATGAAAGGGAACTGGTGGAATATAAACGGAATACCGTGGGCTTTGTGTGGCAGAATAATGCAAGGAACCTGCTTCCCTATCTGAGCGCCTGCCAGAATGTGCAGATGCCCATGCGGTTCACCGGCGGGAAGAATGAGAGGCAGCGCAGGGAGCGTGCCCTGGAGCTGCTGGAGATGGTGGGCATGGGCCATAAAAAGGACAGCCGCTTAAGCCAGCTCTCTGGCGGGGAGCAGCAGCGGATCGCCATCGCCATCGCCCTGGCCAACGATCCGAAGATCCTGCTGGCGGACGAGCCCACTGGTTCCGTGGATACGAAGACAGGCAATTATATCCTGGATGTGTTCCGGGACCTGAACAAGAACCTGGGGCTGACGATCGTCATCGTGACCCACGACCGGATGCTGTCCAAGAAGGTGAGCAGGGTGGTGGCCATCCGGGACGGGAAGACCAGCAGCGAGATGATCGTGAAGCAGAGCTATGCGGACAGGCTGGATTCCATCGGCATGTTCGAGGAGGCCCACGATGAGTATGCCGTGCTGGACAAGGCCGGGCGGGTCCAGATCCCCAGGGAATTCCTGGAGAGCCTGGGCGTCTCGGGGAACAAGGTGCGCATGGAGATAGAAGACGGAAAAATAGTCATCAGTGCCCCCGAGGAGGAGCCGGATAAAGAACCGGCAGGCGACGGGACGGGGAGACAGCGGGCGAAGCAGGGGCGGATTCGGGGCACGAAGGAGAAGGCCGCCCCGCCGGGCGGGAAGGAACCGGAAGAGGGAGCATAAACGGACAGCCGGATGTTCTGCGGCAGACCGGGAAGAGGCATGGGAAAGGATGATGGATTCATGACGATACATTATGGATTGGCGGCAGCCACTGGCAGCATCATGGAGGGCGTGGAGGAGCAGATACGGAAAGGAGCGGTTCAGGAATTCCTGGGCACGCTTCCGGAGAAGGCACTGAATCTGGGGCTGCGCATCCTGCTGGCTGCGCTGTTTTTCCTGATAGGAGTAAAAGTAATTAAGTTAATACGAAAAATCGTTAAAAAACCCATGGAGCGGGCGGGCGCAGAGCTGGGGGTGATACAGTTCGTGGATTCCTTTGTCAAGGCCACCCTGTACGTGGTGCTGGTCATGGGGCTGGCGTCCTCCTTCGGGCTGGACGCGGCCAGCGTGGTGGCCGTGCTGGGCTCCGCCGGCGTGGCCATCGGCCTGGCGGTCCAGGGCAGCCTGTCCAATCTGGCGGGAGGGGTGCTGATACTGGCCCTGAAGCCCTTCCGGGTGGGAGACTACATCAAGGAGAGCTATTCCAACCAGGAGGGCACGGTGACGGAGATCCAGATTTTCTACACCAAGCTCCTGACCCCGGACAACCAGACCGTCATCCTGCCCAACGGCAACCTGGCCAACAACAGCCTGGTGAACATCACCATGCAGGAGGTACGGCGGATGGACGTGACGGTGGGGATTTCTTACCATGCCGATCTGAAGAGGGCCAAGGCTGTGCTGATGGGGATACTGGAGGAGGACGAGGCGGTGCTGAAGGACCGGGACATGCTGGTCTTCGTGTCCGAGCTGGGCAGCTCCTCCGTGGTGCTGGGGGTGCGGTGCTGGTTTAGGCAGGAGGATTTCTGGCAGGGCAAGTGGCGCGTCACGGAGGAGTGCAAGCTGAGGCTGGATGAATGCGGGATCGAGATTGCATATGACCAGTTGGATGTGCATGTTGACGGGAAATTAGGATAGAATAGCACGGAAAACCATAAAATTTGCAAAAAGCAAAAAAACAGTTGCAAAATACGGGAAAAGCTTGTATAATAATATTCGGTTCTGCGGAACAGGCTTCTGTGGCTCAGTTGGTAGAGCGATTGATTCGTAATCAATAGATCACGGGTTCGAGTCCCGTCAGAAGCTTTCGCGGAGAAAGCCGCAAATCCAAAGATTTTCCAGTGAAATCAAGGGTTTGCGGCTTTTTGTATATCTGCTTTACAACAGGAGGCTTCTCCGTTCAGTGTCCGGGAATACTGGTACGAAAAGCCCCCGCATTGCTGCGGGGGCTTAAAATACTGAATGAAATAGGTGGGGTGACTGTTCCCACATCTCCAACTTGGGTGACGGCTGCCCGTTCCGTCCTCTGCTTTCATTCAGTATATCTTGTGTCCTTATGACCTCATTATACTATATTCTGCTTATTTGTCAAGTTTTTTCATTGTGCCCTTCAATAAGTCTTTTGGCAAAGCCTAGAAATATCTGCTATAATAAATGGGGAGT
>CAJUFO010000115.1 GCA_910585615.1 uncultured Acetatifactor sp. | reverse complement strand
ATGCTTAGGGGTTGCTTTTACTATGGCAAAGTGGAGTTTACTTTGTCAATCAACCTTTTTCATGCACGCAACTTTTTCATGCGCGTTTTTCACGCGCGGCCTTTTCATGCAGCTTCCTGGCCAGGTACAGCACCGGCGTGTCCAGCAGCGAGGTAAAGATATAAATCACATAGCTGGAGACGAAAATCGACACCAGCGTCCCCACGTCATAGGTGCCGTAGAACGCGAACAGCGTGAACAGCAGCGTGTTCAGCAGCTGGCTGACCAGCGTGGAGCCGTTGTTGCGAAGCCACAGGAACCTGCGCCTGTCGCCGGTCTTCCGCTCCGTGAAGGCCCACCATTTATGATAGAGCCACACATCGAACATCTGGCTTACGGCGTAGACGATGAAGGAGGAAATCAGCATCCTGGGGGTGCTGGAGAAAATCTCCCGGATGGCACCCATGGCCCAGTCGCCCTCGGCGGGCATATACAGGAGCCAGCTCTGGCTCAGCAGCAGGAAGAACAGGGAGGTGAACATGCCGATCCAAACGGCCTTGTTCGCCTCTTTCTTCCCCTCGCATTCGGAGAGGATGTCCGTGATCAGGAAAGTGACGGCGAAGAGCACATTGCCCAGGGTCTGCTCCATGCCGAAGGCATTGATGAGGAGCAGCACCTCGATATTGGCCAGGATGGTGGCAATGGCGGAGAGGCAGTACAGCCCCGTTTTGCCGAAGGAACGGTAGGAAATCAGCGCCATGGAGAATATGAAGACCATGGAGCCTGCCAGCAACAATTCATTTCTTATAATAAACCCTTCTTTCCCCGGCGGGATGCCGGATGTATCTAATGGGATTCAGTCGCCCACTCCAAAGTCGGTGTTCTGAATCAGGATGTCAACGCGTTCGTCATCTTTGTATTTTGGATAAATTTTGTCCATAAAGACGGATATCACATGCTCGTCAGGCTTCACGGGCGTGGTATTGGGACACATGATATTGACGCAGATGCGCTCGAAGCAGGCAAGGCCCAGGGATATGTCCCGCTCCATGGAGGCAAAAGTCTGCCCTCTGATGCCGAAGAGCAGATTGGCCTCATCGAAGCCCCGGGCAATCAGGGCAGGCTCCTGCTCCGGAATCCCTTTTTTCAGCACATGCTCCCGAAAAGCCCAGTCAAAGGTCTCCAGCCCCAGCTTCATCTTCAGCTGAAAGCCGGAGAATTCCTGCCGGAGGGCGGGGATTCTGTCACGATAGAGGTAATGGGATTCGAAATGGATGGTGGAAATCCCCTTCTCACGGCATATCTGCCTGATTAGGGCCAGCGTCTGGGCGTCCAGCTCAAAGACGGAACCGCTGTTGATGACCTCCAGGTCGCCGAACCTCCCGCTGACCCAGGCCAGCACCTGACTGTTCAGGGCGAAATTGGCGTGGAGGTCGGCACATTTGTCAGTGTGGTAGTCGCAGAAAGCGCATTTCCGATAGATACATCCGCTGCCGCGCAGGAGGACGATTTCCCGTTTTCTTTTTTTTAGAATTTCACTATATCTTTCCATAATAAATAAAAGCGCCCCAAAGGACGCCTCAGGGCATACTTCACCCCTTTTGCTCCTTAGTTTTGTTCTAGGAGGCCGAAGAGCCGGTCTCCAAGGCAGGATGGTTTCGAACTGCCGGACTCTATTATGGCAGGATTTCCAGGGCTGTCAATGGCGTTTCGAAAATTTTTCTGGAAGCGGGCAAAAGGCGGGAACAAAGACCAGGCCCTTTACATATGATGTATAAAGGGTGTGCGGAGGCAGAGTATGGTGGTGATAGATGCCGGACATGGCGGCAGCAATCCGGGAGCGGTGTACCAGGGCAGGCAGGAAAAGGACGACGCGCTGGCGCTGGCCCTGGCGGTGGGACGGATTCTGGAGGAGAATGGAGTGGAGGTGTATTATACCAGAACCACGGACATCTATGAATCCCCCCAGCAGAAGGCCCAGGAGGCCAATGCGGTGCAGGGCGACTACTTTGTGTCCATCCATCGCAATTCCAGTCCTTATCCCAATCAGTATACGGGGATAGAGTCCCTTGTATACAATCATTACGGAGAAGCGGGAAGGCTGGCGGAAAATATCAATGCCAGGCTGGAGCAGGTGGGATACGAGAATCAGGGCGTGAATGAGCGGCCGGATCTGGTGGTGCTGAACCAGACGCAGATGCCGTCTGTGCTGGTGGAGGTGGGCTTCATCAATACGGATGCGGACAACCACCTGCTGGATGAGCGGTTCCAGGAGACGGCCAGGGCAATCGCGGAGGGGATCCTGGCCACCGTGTGGAGCGCGGCGTGAGGAGGCATCGCTGTCCGCTTGGGTGCGGATGTGGGATACCGGGGGTCTCCGGAATCCTTCGATGCCCTGGATTCGGGTTGATTGGGGGCGGCGTTCACCTGAGATTGGCAGGGAGCTTGCTATGAGGATAGAAAAGCGAAGGCGGCTGTGGAACGTTGTGGTATGGATGGTGCTGTTGGGCGGCTGCGGAGGGCCATGGGCGGAATCGGACAGCGGCAGGGGAACATCGGCGGAACAGGACGGCATCGGGACGCAGTGGGAAGGCTCCCTTCATCTGGCGGGCAGCTCTTCCATGGAAAAGATGACGGACGCGCTGGCGGAGTGCTTCATGGAGCGGTATCCGAAGGTCACCGTGACGGTGCAGTTTACAGGCTCCAGCGCCGGAATCGAGGCGGTGGCAGAAGGGAGCGCGGACATCGGACTGGCCTCCAGAGGCCTGACGGAGGAGGAGCGGGGCAGAGGCCTTCGGGGATATGTGGTGGCGTTGGACGGAATCGCCCTGTGCGTGGACTCCGCAAATCCTGTGACTGAGGTCACCAGGCGGCAGCTTGCGGACATCTACACGGGAAAGATTAGGAATTGGGCTTCTATCGGAGGCGATGATCTGCCCATTGTCCTGATAGGCCGCGAGGCGGGTTCCGGCACCAGGGAAGCCTTCGAGGGGCTGCTGGGGTTAAGCGGCCAGTGTACATATGCCAACGAGCTGGACAGCACAGGAGCTGTCATGGCGAGAATCGCGTCCACGCCCGGCGCCATCGGATATGTGTCCTTTGACGTGCTGAAGGCCTCTACAGAGAATGCCGTGCAGGATGTCGTCCATCCGCTGCTGCTGGACGGGACGGCTCCTGACGCGGAAAATGTCAGAACCGGAAAGTACCCTCTGTGCCGTCCTCTCCTGATGGTGACCCGTGGGGAGCTTGCTGACCAGAGCGGGCTGGCGCGGCTATGGTTTTGCTATGTGGCCAGCCAGGAGGGGCAGGATATCCTGGAGAGGGTAGGCCTTGTGACGGTGGACGGAAGCAGCCGCAGGACCGGGCCGTGAAGCATGCCGGAAGGAAATTGCCGGACGGAAGTGGCCCGGGGAAAAGGGGCAAGAAAGATATCGGAGGAAGCAAGAACGGCCCGGCGGGGCGAGGGAGGACGTATATGGGATACAGAAAAAAGAAGGCGGCAGGGGAGGCAGCGGCGCAGATGCTGTGCACGGTCTGCGGGGCCATCGCCCTCCTGGCGGTATCCTCCATCACTGTCTACATGCTGAAAAGCGGGATTCCGGCCATCCGACAGCTGGGACTTAAGGAAATCCTGTTCGGCACCCAGTGGAGGCCCACGGCCCGGGAGCCCCGGTTCGGCATCCTGTACGTGATACTGACCTCTGTGGCGGGCACCCTTCTGGCGTCCCTCCTGGGCATTCCGGTGGGGATTCTGACAGCGGTGTACCTGGCGGAGGAGAGCAGGCGGGGGATGGCGGGGCTGGTAAAGGAGGCCGTGGAGTTGCTGGCGGGAATCCCTTCCGTCATCTATGGGCTGCTTGGCATCTATCTGTTGAACCCGTGGATGTACAGGCTGGAGAGGCGGCTGTTCGCAGGCTCCGGGACCCATCGGTTCACAGGGGGAGCGAACTTGATTTCCGCGGCCATGGTGCTGGCGGTGATGATGCTGCCTACGGTGATCAATATCAGCGAGGCATCCATACGGGCGGTGAAGCCCTCTGTCAGGGAGGCGTCGTTTGCGCTGGGGGCATCCAGGGTACAGACCTGGTTCCTTGCCGTGCTGCCGGCGGCCGCCCCCGGCATCGCCACGGCAGTGGTGCTGGGGGTGGGCAGGGCCATAGGGGAGGCCATGGCAATCACGCTGGTGTCCGGAGGGAGCGTGAACCTTCCCCTCCCCTTCAACTCCGTGCGGTTCCTCACCACGGCCATCGTGGGGGAGATGGGGTATGCCCAGGGCCTCCACAGACAAGTCCTGTTCACCATTGGCCTGGTGCTGTTCGCGTTCATCATGCTGATGAATCTGTGGCTGACGGGGATCCTTAAGGAGTCGGGGCAGGGAACGGGTGCAGGACATGCGGCGGGAAGCGCCAGGCGGGTAGCCTGGATACGGAAGGAAAGGAGCACAAGACGAAGAAGGGCATGAGGCAGGAGAAGGAAACGGGCCGGGGGACGCTTTGCCGGAGACGTAGGAAATCGGGGGAGCTGTTTTTGCTGGCTGCGGTTTACGGAGCGGCATATTTTTCCATGTTTCTATTGCTGGGTATCATCGGGTATATATTTTCCAGGGGCTTCCGGATGCTGAGCATCCGGTTCCTTACCTCCGTCACAAGCGCCTGGAGGGGGACGGTGGGCATCGGGGGCAGCCTTGTGAACACGCTGTATGTCATTGTGCTCACCTTGGCGGTGGCGGTGCCCGTGGGCGTAGGGGCGGCGGTGTATCTGAATGAATACGCGGAAACGGGCATATTGGTGCGGTCAGTCGAATTCGCCACGGAGACCCTGGCAGGGATACCCTCGGTGATTTTCGGACTCTTCGGCATGGTGCTCTTCGTGGACGTGCTGGGGATGGGATATTCCCTGCTCAGCGGCGCCGCCACCCTGGCCCTGATGGTGCTGCCCCTCATCGTGCGCAACACACAGAGGGCGCTGCGCACCGTGCCGGAAGGGTACCGCAACGGGGCGCTGGGGCTGGGGGCTCCGAAATGGCATCTGATCCGCACCATCCTCCTGCCCTCCGCCATGCCGGGGATCCTCTCCGGTCTTGTGCTGGCGGTGGGCCGCATCATAGGGGAATCGGCGGCGCTGCTTTTCACTGCCGGAAGCGCCAGAATCCTGCCCAGGCTGGGGGGAGGGTTCCTGCGGAATCTGTCCGTGCTGTCCCGAAAGGCTTCCGAATCCGGCGGGACGCTGGCGGTGGAGCTGTACCTCCAGATGCAGAACGGGGAATTTGAGGCGGCTTTCGGCATAGGCTGCGTACTGATCCTGCTGGCCCTTGTGCTGAACATTGCGATGCGGCTGGCAGGGGCGGCAGGGAGAGGGACGTGAAAGCAGGACTGAGAAAGCGCAGAGGCAGGAGGCTGGAGAAATGGAGCGCAGCAAGATATCGGTGAGCGGCCTGAACCTTTTTTACGGCGGGAAGCAGGCGCTGAAAGGCGTGAGCCTGGAAATCAGGGAGAGGGAGATCATGGCCCTGATCGGCCCCAGCGGCTGCGGGAAATCCACCTTCTTAAGATGCCTGAACCGGATGAACGATCTGGCGGAGCAGGTGCGCATTGAGGGGAAGGTGCTCCTGGACGGGGAGGACATCTATGACGAGAGGGTGGACGTGACGCTTCTGCGCAGGCGGGTGGGCATGGTATTCCAACAGCCCAATCCCTTTCCCATGAGCATCTATGACAATGTGGCCTATGGTCCCAGGCTGCAGGGGGTGAGGGACAAGGGGCAGTTGGAGGGAATCGTGGAGCAAGCCCTGCGCGGAGCGGCCATTTTCGATGAGGTGAAGGACAGGCTTAAGAAACCTGCCCTGGGGCTGTCCGGCGGCCAGCAGCAGCGGCTCTGCATGGCCAGGGCCCTGGCGGTGGAGCCGGAAGTGCTTCTGCTGGATGAGCCTACCTCGGCCTTGGATCCGGTCTCCACCCGAAGCATAGAGGAGCTGATGAAAAGCCTGAGGGAGCGCATGACCATGGTCATCGTGACCCACAATATGCAGCAGGCTGCCAGGGTGGCGGACGATATGGCTTTCTTCCTGGGGGGAGAGGTGGTGGAATCCGGCAGCGCTGACAGCCTGTTCAGAGGGCCTGTGGACAGGCGCACGAAGATGTATCTCACAGGGCGTTTCGGATAGAAAGAAGCGGAGGACAGGAATCTCCTGCCCTCCGTAACTGTATGGTCCGTGCTCATCGGAGCCAGGCCTGCGGTATTTTGGTATCTATTGTAGATGGAGCGCCCAGCGGGGGGGAGAATCAGTCCTCGGACTGCTCCCTGTCGCCGTCATTCTCCTCTTCGTCCTGCGTCTTCTCGGGAATGGTCATCAGAACTTTGACGATACGATTCTGCTCGATGCCCTGGACTTTCAGGTGGATGCCGTTTTCCAGGGTGACCTCCTCGCCGTCCTCGGGCAGCCGGTCCAGGCTCTCGATGATGATGCCGCCGATGGAGTCGTAGTCCTCGCTGTCCAGCTCTGTGTCCAGTTCATCGTTGATGTCGTCCAGCTTCATGCTGCCCTCCACCAGGTAGACGCGTTCGTCCACTTTCTGGATGTATTCCTCTTCGTCTTCATCGTATTCGTCACGGATTTCACCCACGATTTCCTCCAGCAGGTCTTCCAGGGTGATCATACCTACGGTGGCACCGTATTCGTTCAGGACGAAGGTGACGCTGGTGGTCTTCTCGCGCAGCTCGTAGAGCAGGTCTGCAACCTTTTTGTATTCATATGTATAATGGGCGTCCCTGAGGATTGACCTGACCTGGAAATGCTCCTCGTCCTCGGTGAGGATGAAGTCCTTGATATTGATCAGGCCGATGATGTTGTCCTTGTCATCCTGATACACGGGGAAGCGTGTGTACATGGACTCCCGGAAGATGGAGAGCACTTCCTCGAAGGTGGCTTCCACGTCCACGGTGACCATGTTGATCCTGGGCACCATGATGTCCTTGGCCAGCGCATCGGAGAAATCGAACACATTGTAGATCATCTCTTTCTCCTCGGATTCGATGACGCCGCTCTCGTGGCTCACGTCCACATAGGTGCGGAGCTCTGCCTCGGTCATGGTGGTGATTTTCTTGCTGGGGTCGATGTGCAGCAGGCGCAGGATTCCGTTGGACATTTTGTCCACCACGAAGATGACGGGGGTCATGACCTGCATCAGGCCGTATATGATGCCGCAGTAGGCCAGCGCGATTTTATCCGAGGAGAGCATGGCCCAGGTCTTGGGGACAATCTCGCCGCAGAGCAGAATGACCAAAGTCAACACACCGGTAGCAACGGCCACGGGGATGCCGAAGCGCAGGGCGATGGTGGTGGTCAGGGCAGAGGTGGAAAGGTTCACGATGTTGTTGCCGATCAGAACGGTGCTCAGCATCTTGCTGTAGCTTTCCAGTATCTTGTTGACCTTTGCCGCGCGTTTGCTGCCCTCTTCCTCAAGGGTGCGCATGCGGACACGGTTCACCGTGCTGAAAGCGGTCTCTGCCGAGGAAAAGAAACCTGACAAGATGACAAGAATCAGTAGAGAGATAAGTTGTATGCCTTCTGGAACGTCCAAAAATAAGTCACTCCTTTTTGATACTGACAGCCGGTCTTGGAAGCCGTCTGCCGCGATGATGGTTTATAGTAATCAAAATTTAATATACAGAATGGGAGGCGATTTGTCAAGTTCCCAGGGGGCGGTGCATATGATTTTATAAAAAGTTTATAGACGTTTGGTCTGACAGGGGGAAATATGGAACATATGGAGAGGAATCAGGGGATGAAGGGGGTGCCGGTGGCTTTTTTGCTGAAAAGCCTGCTTTTTTCCTACATACTGACGGGGCTGCTGTTGGCGCTGCTGGCATTTTTGCTGTACCGGTTCGGGCTGGGGGAGCGTGTCGTGTCCATCGCTATTATCGGGATTTATGTGGCGGCGACGTTTTTTGCCGGGTTCGTGGCGGGGAAGCGGATGGAGAGCAGGAGGTTTTTCTGGGGGCTTTTGATGGGGGGCGCTTATTTCCTGGTGCTGGCGGTGGTATCGGCTGTGGCTGGGAAAGGGGACATACAGGTGGGGAGTTCGTTTTTTACGACGCTGGCGCTGTGTGCCGGTGGGGGAATGCTGGGCGGGATGCTGAGCTGAGAGGGATTTGCAGCGGCAGGGACGGCGGGCGGGGCAGGGGGGACTTTGTTCGGCTCGGGCAACATAAGGCGAAAAGAATTTCTAAGGCTGCAAAGGACACAACCAAAGAAATTCTAAGTTTCGCCCGGGTGAGCTAACTGCTAACTTCGACTAGAACACGAAAGTGCCGTGTCCAAGTCTGCGCAGGCAGTGGATTTTACCTCCGCCTAAGGGCGGCCTCTGGTGCTTTCGCATAGTCTCCCCTGCCCCGCCCTCCTGGTTGTCCGCGGTTCTTGTTGAGGGCGTTTTGTGAAGAAAGGCTTGAAGAAAGGGGGCTGGGCGGGTATAATTTTAGTTAGGCTTTGTGGGTTACATATTATTATTCGAAAGAAACGGAGGGACGGGTATGAAGGTACTGTTTATCGGAGGGACGGGGACAATCAGTAGTGCGATTTCCAGGAAGGCGGCGGCGCGGGGGGACGAGCTGTATCTGCTGAACCGGGGGAATCGGAGCGGGGAGGTGCCGGAAGGGGCGAGGCTGATTCGGTGCGATATCGGGGATGAGGCTGCGGCGGCAAGAGCGCTGGAGGGGATGAGCTTTGATGTGGTCTGTGATTTCATCGGGTTCGTGCCGGGGCAGGTGGAGCGGGATTTCCGATTGTTCGCGGGGAGGACGAAGCAGTTCATGTACATCAGCTCGGCTTCGGCGTACCACAAGCCAGTGAAGGATTACCGGGTGAATGAGGGGACGACTCTTGCCAACCCTTACTGGGAGTATTCCAGGAACAAGATTGCCTGTGAGGAGTATCTGATGCGGATGTATCGGGAGAACGGTTTTCCGGTGACGATTGTACGGCCCAGCCATACCTATGGCGAGAAATCGGTGCCTGTGGGGGTGCATGGGGACAATGGGAGCTTCCAGGTGCTGAAGCGGATGCTGGAGGGGAAGCCGGTGATTGTCCCGGGGGATGGGACGTCGCTGTGGACGATTACTTTTAATGAAGATTTTGCGGATGGATTTCTGGGGCTTATGGGGAATCCCCATGCCATTGGGGAGGCGTTCCAGATTACCAATGACGAGTCCCTGACCTGGAATCAGATTTATGGGATTGTGGCGGATTGTCTGGGGGTGGAGCTGAAGGCTTATCATGTGGCGTCGGAGTTCCTGGCGGCGGTGGGGCCTTATGATTTTACGGGGAGCCTGATCGGGGACAAGGCCAATACGGTGGTGTTCGACAATCGGAAGCTGAAAGCGGCTGTCCCGGGCTTTTGCCCGGTGATCCGGGCAGAGGAGGGGCTGCGCAGGACCGTGGCGTATGTGATGGCCCATGAGGAGTGCCAGAGGGAGGATCCGGATTTTGACGCCTGGTGCGACAGGGTGATCGGGGCGCTGGAGCGGGCGAAGGAGGCGGTGGGAGGCCATTGAGCAGGCTCCGTGTTTGCTGTGCATGCGGATTTTGTTTGCCGATTTTGCAAAAAAACATTGACAAATCGTCAGGATATGCTAAAATTTTTACAAAGCATAACACTTTCTAAAAGGTAGTGTAAAAAAGTTTGTGTCTTTGGTAAAAAATGACTCCTTTTTGGTAAG
>CAJUFO010000114.1 GCA_910585615.1 uncultured Acetatifactor sp. | reverse complement strand
AGAAAAAACTGTTGTTCAGCAGAGAGCTTTTTACACGTTCCTTTTGACGCGATGGCTAAAAAGAGGTACCGCCATGAAGCATAAACCATATCAACAAAATCCGACGGTCATTGACCTGTCAAAAAACCCAAGTCATTAACGAGGATTATCGCGCCTATGAATATGAATACACATATCATTTAGTATGTCTTAATAACTCATATTACACAAGAACTCATGTGGATATATTCTGCATGGATTTTTGTTGTAATAGCCCTCTGCTGGGAAGAAAGGGGGTGAGAGAAAATGAGATATTCTGAACAGTTCATGGAAAATATCGAATATGCGTTCAATGCGTTCTGCAAGATTGTCTTGCGCCATGAACGCATGGCGGGATTTGAAGCAGAAAATAGAACGGGAAATATCCCTTGACTATCTGATGCCAGAACGATATTTTGAACCGTTTGCTATGGACAGCTACTTTGAAAAGCAGGACAAGCCGACTATATTTCTTGTGTTGGGAAAGGAAGTTATTGTTGATGATGAACGGTTAGCAACGGCATTATCAAGATTGCCGGAGTTAAGGCAAGATGTTTTGTTGCTTTATTACTTTGTCGGCTATCGTGATGAAGCAATCGGCAGACTATACGGACGTTGCAGAAGTACGATAAACCACAGAAGAAATGTCGCGCTGAAACAATTGCGGAAAGAATGGGAGAGATTGGAACATGAGGAATAAAAAGCTGATACCCTTTGAAGTAATCGAAAAAGCTGTTGCCGGAGAGCCGGAAGCGGTAGACGCAGTATTGCGGCACTACACAGCACATATCAAATATCTGTCTATGTATAAGGGGCATATCAATGACGATACACAGGACAGATTAAAGGCGAAACTGGTTGAAGCCATATTGAAATTGACTACCTCCATTTATATCTGTTTGCAAGCAGGTTTGAACTGTAAAATGCTTGTATTGTAGCCATTATCTCATACCTGGAAGCAGATTGAAATCCCCCCTTAAATTAAACGCTTACATTTTAGGAAAGAACAGAGGAATTATTCATCAAGAAAGGGGGGAATGAAAAAAGCCCACAAGCGACAACCCCGCTTGTGGACGTAAATTTCTGGCGGAGAGTGTGGGATTCGAACCCACGTGCCCTGTAAAGGACAACTGCATTTCGAGTGCAGCTCGTTATGACCGCTTCGATAACTCTCCGTGTCATATCTGCAACATCAGCCTCAAAAAGACCTCTGGAAAAAGGAGAGAACTGATGGAGAGAACTAAAGTAAATTCAGTTGTAAATAATACCGCAAAAGTCCTGAAAAATCAAGGGCTCCTGGAGAAGTGCTTCCAAAACGGTCATTCGTTTTCGAGTGCGCCCCGTTATGACCGCTTCGATATGACTCCAAATTTCGGCGGACATCCATCCACCTCCCCTATTCTATAGTATCCCCACGATTTTTGCAAGCCCGAAAACAGTTTTTTTACAGAAAGGTTGCAAAATGTCCCCAAAAAGGGTAAAATTTTATACAGACAAGTGTGCAGACCAAACCCAAACACATAAATAAAAATGATAGGAGGACATGAGACATGAAGAGAATCGGTATGTTGACCAGCGGCGGAGACTGCCAGGCGCTGAACGCGGCCATGAGGGGCGTGGTGAAGACGCTGTACAACAGCGAAGAGCAGGTGGAGATCTACGGATTCAAGGACGGCTACAGGGGCCTGATCTACAGCAAGTTCCAGATGCTCACCGGCAAGGACTTCTCCGGCATCCTGACCAAGGGCGGCACCATCCTGGGCACCTCCCGGACCCCCTTCAAGACCATCCAGGATCCCGACGAGAACGGCCTGAACAAGGTGGAGGCCATGAAGCAGAACTACTACAAGCTCCAGCTTGACTGCCTGGTGGTCTTAGGCGGCAACGGCACCCACAAGACGGCCAACCTCCTGAGCAAGGAAGGCCTCAATGTCATCACCCTGCCCAAGACCATCGACAACGACCTCTGGGGCACGGACATGACCTTCGGCTTCCAGAGCGCGGTGGACATCGCCACCGATGCCATCGACTACATCCATACCACGGCGGCGTCCCACAGCCGTGTCTTCATCGTGGAGGTCATGGGCCACAAGGTGGGATGGCTGACCCTGAACGCCGGCATGGCCAGCGGCGCGGACATCATTCTCATCCCCGAAATCCCCTACGATATCAAGAAGGTGGTGGAGAAGATTGAGGACAGGAACAAGCGCGGCAGCGGCTTCACCATCATCGCCGTTGCAGAGGGCGCCATCTCCAAGGAGGACGCCAAGCTCTCCAAGAAGGAGTACAAGAAGAAGCTGGAGAAGATGCCCCACCCGTCCGTGTCCTATGAGCTGGCCGAGGCCATCCAGAAGAAGACAGGCATCGAAGTCCGCGTCACCGTCCCCGGCCACATGCAGCGCGGCGGCAGCCCCTGCCCCTATGACCGTGTGTTCGCCAGCCGCCTGGGCGCGGAGGCCGGCAAACTGATACTGGACAACCAGTACGGATTTATGGTAGGATACAAGAACCGCGAAGTGGTGCGCGTTCCCCTGGAGGACGTGGCGGGCAAGCTCAAGGCCGTGTCTCCGGACGCGTCTATCGTGAAGGAGGCCAAGCTCTTGGGCATCTGCTTCGGCGACTGACAGGACTGATGGGAAGGGCGAAGGCCTGAAAGACGGTCCCTTCCATGGGCGGACGGATTGGCCGCTCCGGGAGAAGGGGCGATTTGTAGCGACGGAAGGCATGCGAAAGTATGCCTTCCGTCAAGTGAGGAAGAATCCTATGTCATACATGGCGCTATACCGGAAGTTCCGCCCGGACACCCTTGCGGACGTGAAGGGCCAGGACCATATCGTGACCACGCTGAGGAACCAATTGGCGGCGAACCGCATCGGACACGCCTACCTGTTCACCGGCACCAGGGGCACGGGCAAGACCACAGTGGCCAAGATTCTGGCCAGGGCGGTGAACTGCGAGAACCCCACCCCCCAGGGCCCTTGCGGGGAATGCCGCATCTGTCGTGCCATCGCCGCGGGAGCCAGCATGAACGTAATCGAAATAGACGCCGCCTCCAACAACGGCGTGGACAATATACGGGAAATCGTAGATGAAGTGTCCTATTCCCCGGCGGAGGGCAAGTACAAGGTCTACATCATCGACGAGGTGCATATGCTGTCCGCAGGAGCCTTCAACGCCCTGCTGAAGACCCTGGAGGAGCCGCCCTCCTATGTGATTTTCATTCTGGCCACCACGGAGGTGCACAAGCTTCCCATTACCATCCTCTCCCGGTGCCAGAGATATGACTTCAAGCGCATCCCCATCGACACCATCGCGGCCAGGCTGCGGGAGCTCACCGGCCAGGAGGGCGTGCAGGTGGAGGAGAAGGCCCTGCGCTACATCGCAAAGACCGCGGACGGCTCCATGCGGGATGCCCTGAGCCTCTTAGACCAGTGCATCGCTTTCCACCTGGGCCATGAGCTCACCTACGACAAGGTGCTGGACGTGCTGGGGGCGGTGGACACGGAAGTGTTCAGCAGGCTGCTGCGGGACATCCTGGACAGGAACGTGCTGGGATGCGTGCAGCTCCTGGAGGAGATTGTCATGCAAGGCAGGGAGCTGACCCAGTTTGTCACGGACTTCACCTGGTACCTGCGCAACCTGATGCTGGTGCAGGCCTCCGACAACCTGGAGGACGTCATCGACATGAGCACGGACAACCTAAAGCGCCTGAAGGAAGAGTCCGCCATGGCGGACATGGACAGGATTGTCCGCTTCATCCGCATATTCTCCGAGCTGTCCGGCCAGATTCGCCAGTCGGCCCAAAAGCGCATCCTAGTGGAGATTGCCCTGATCAAGCTCTGCAGGCCCGAGATGGAGGCCCGGCCGGACGCCGTGCTGGACCGTATCCGGCAGGTGGAGGACAAGCTGGAAAAGGGCGTGGTGGTGGTGGCCCCGGGAGGCGGCGCGAACCCGGCCTTGGGGGGCATCCCGTCCGACGCGGCGCAGGGGGCGGCCCCGGGCGCGGCCAAGCCCCAGCTCCCCCGGGCCATTCCCGAGGACGTGAAACTGATTGTGTCCAGATGGCCCGCCATCGTGGGCAGCGCGGAGAACCCCATGCGGATTTACCTCAAGACTGCCAGGCTCAGCCTTGGCGGGGACAACCAGCTCTGTGTGGTGTTCGAGGACGGACTGGCCTCCGACTACTTTACGAAGCAGCCGGAGCACAAGGCCCTGCTGGAGGCATTGCTCAGCGATTTCTCCGGAAAGGAGATAGGGGTCACCATCCAGACAGTGGGGGAGGCGCAGCAGTTTGAAGACAGCTTTGTAGATATCTCGAAGGCGATCCATATGGAAATAGAGGAAGAGGAGGATTGAAACAATGGCAAAAAGAGGATTCCCCGGAGGCGGCATGCCCGGGAACATGAACAACCTGATGAAGCAGGCCCAGAGGATGCAGCGCCAGATGGAGGAGGGCCAGAAGGAGCTGGAGACCAAGGAATTTGTGGCCGCCGCGGGGGGCGGAGCGGTGAAGGCCACGGTGAGCGGAAAGAAGGAGCTTTTGAAGATTGTGCTGAACGAAGAGGTGGTGGATTCGGAGGACGTGGAGATGCTCCAGGACCTGATTGTGGCAGCGGTGAACGAAGCCCTGCGTAAGGCCGAGGAGGCCAGCAACGAGCTCATGGGCAAGATGACAGGGGGCCTGGGAGGCCTGCCCTTCTGATGGAGCTTTACAGCGGACATATCAACAAATTAATAGAAGAGCTGGCGGCTCTCCCGGGCATCGGCAGCAAATCCGCCCAGCGCCTGGCCTTCCACCTGATAGGCATGCCCAGGGATAAGGTGAAGCGTCTGACGGACGTGATCGTGGAGGCCAGGGACAACGTACGCTACTGCCGGGAATGCTTCACCCTGACGGACAGGGAGGTATGCCCCGTCTGCGCCAACCAGAAGAGGGACCATAAGCTCATCATGGTGGTGGAGAATGTGAGGGACCTGGCGGCCTATGAGAAGACCGGCAGGTATGAGGGCGTGTACCATGTGCTCCACGGGGCCATCTCACCCATGCTGGGCATCGGCCCCGGGGACATCCGCCTGAAGGAACTGATGGAGCGGCTGCGGGGCGAGGTGGAGGAGGTCATCATCGCCACTAACTCCAGCTTGGAGGGCGAGACCACGGCCATGTACATCGCCAAGCTCATCAAGCCCACGGGCATCAGGGTGACCCGCATCGCCAGCGGCGTGCCGGTGGGCGGGGACCTGGAATACATCGACGAGGTGACGCTCCTCCGGGCATTGGAGGGACGTACAGAAGTGTGAGACTGGCGCAAGATTTTTGCGGGAAGCCGCGAGGAGGAAAAATATGGCAGTTACAATCAGCTCTTTTGGAAAATATCCGGACGGGAGAGAGGTAAAGCTCTATACCATGGAAAACAAAAACGGCGTGCGTGCGTCGGTTGCCAACATAGGCGCGGCCCTGGTGCGGGTGGAGGTCCCCGACAGGGAGGGGCGCGTGGCGGACGTGGTGCTGGGCTTCGACCGGGCGGAGGACTACCTGGTCAACGGATGCTTCTTCGGCGTGGCAATCGGTCCCAGCGCCAACAGGATTGGCAACGCCTCCTTTGACCTGGACGGCACCACCTATTCCTTAAAGGCCAACGATGGGGCCAACAATCTCCACAGCGACAGAGAGCGGGGCTGGCACAAAGCTTTCTGGGAGGCCAGCCCGGGAGAAGACAGCGTCACCTTCCGCCTGGAGGACGCGCCGGACAACATGGGCTTCCCCGGGAGGAAGCGGGCGGAGGTCACCTACTCCCTGAACGATGAGAACGAGCTGCGGCTCCACTATCACGCCGTGAGCGACAGGAGGACGATCCTGAACCTGACCAACCATTCCTACTTCAACCTGGAGGGCCATGGCAGCGGCTCCATAGAGGGCCATGCCCTGTGGCTGGGCGCATCCCGCTACACCCCGGCGGACGCAGGCTCCATCCCCACGGGAGAGATTGCCCCGGTGGATGGTACGCCCATGGACTTTACGGCCCCCAGAAGGGTGGGAGAGAGGATAGACGCTGATTTCCAGCAGCTCCGGTACGCGGGAGGATATGACCACAATTGGGCAATCGATGGATGGGACGGTACGCTGCGCCATTTCGCCACGGTGAAAGCGCCGGGAAGCGGCCGGACCATGGAAGCATACACCACCCTGCCCGGCGTCCAGTTCTACGCGGGCAACTTCATCGAGGAAGAGAGCGGGAAGCAGGGAGCCGTCTACAGGCGACGGGGCGGGCTGTGTCTGGAGACCCAGTATTTTCCCGATTCCGCCAACAAGCCGCAGTTCCCCTCCTGCATCTTCGGCGGGGACAGGGAGTACGACTCCGTGACGGTCTACCGGTTCGGCCTGGGCTGACGCGCCCGGAAGCCCTGCAAAGATTGTCGAAGAGTTCTTGTCCCACCGCGACAAGGAACGCTAAAATACCTCGCATACCGATGCTATGATTAGTACAAACGGTATGGGAGGTGTTTTTTGTATGGAATTGCCCAAGAACATTACACAGATCGGAGAAACGAATCCTCATTGCAAGATATATGTGGAGGATTATGTCATTTCCTATATCAGGCAGCTGAATCAGTATGCCCGGGAAAAGGGGCTGGCAGTTGCGCTGTACGGTACGAAGAAGGAGGAGGGAGAGGTTACATATCTGTTCCTCTACGGGGCGTGCAAGCTGAACTTCCTCCAGCGGGAATGCCGCCATCTGTCCCAGGCGGTGTGCCAGGAGGTGGAGAAGCAGCGCAGGAAATATTTTTCCGACTACGTGTTCCTGGGCTACCGCCTGCTGGACGGGGAGATGGTTGAGGGGTTCCATATCTGCGAACAGGACGTGTGCCGCTACGTGGAGGGCTATGCGCAGTTTTATGAGAAGAACGACCAGATGCTGGCCTTCATGCTGGACGACCGCCAGGGGGAGGCCAGGCCCGAGGAGGTGCCCCAGGAAAAGTACGACATGGTGAAGAAAAGGCAGGAGGAGCGCCGGGCCCTGTCGGAGGAAAAGGCGGGACATGCCCTCCGGAAAGGCGATTCGGCGAAAGACCGCAGGCCTGCCATGCAGCTGCGGAACATGAAGCTGGGTGCCGCCGCCGCATTCCTGCTCCTCTGCGGGGCGGGCTTTGCCACCATGGGAGGCGGACAGGGGCTGGACCGGCTGCAGGCAGACGTGAAGCAGCTGATGGAGGACATCGCTCAGAAGCAGCTGCCCGACGCAGTGGAGGTGTCGGGCGGCAACGCCCAGGTGGGGACTATCGTAGCGGAGGACAAGCTGACGGACGCGATACGAAAGGAGAACACGGCAGCAGGCACGGAAGGGGCACAGGGGCAGCAGCCCGGGGAATCCGAACCGGCCCGGCCGGAGGAGGGCGGTCAGCCCGCCACGGCCCCGTCGGCGTCAGAGGGCGATGTCGGTCAGCCCGCCCCGGAGCCCACCGAAGCCCCCACCCCAGCCCCCACGCCAGAGCCCACCCCGGAGCCTACCATACAGCCCACTCCAGAGCCCACCATACAGCCCACCCCGGAGCCTACCCAGGAACCGCCCACAGCCCCGGCCGGGGCCCCGGCTGCGGAGATGGTGGCCTATATCGTGCGCAAGGGGGATACCATGACGGACATCTGCATCCGGCAGTACGGCAGCGACGCCCGGGTGGCGGAAGTATGCGCCTTCAATAATATCGACGATCCGGATGACATCAAGGAAGGGGAAAAAATTTTTTTACCACAATAAAGATTATGTGATATAATGTTGGAGCACCACGTACCATACTGAAAGCCGGGAGGAACCATGGCAGACATCAGAAGCTACATGAAAGAGAAAGAAAAGCGAGAGAAACGGGAGAAGAAGCAGGCGGACTACAGGGAAAAAATCGCGCGCCACAAGCTGGCCTCCGTATACCGGGTCATCCTGATTTTGCTGCTCCTGGCGGCCTTTGCCGTTTTTCTGGTGGTACAATACAAACGGCGCACCTATACGGACTACGACACCATAGCCACCATCCCCAGGGAATCCGTGAGCGGAGCCACGGATGTGAAGCTGGGGAGCGCCATCCTGACCTACAGCAAGGACGGCGCGCACTGCACGGATTCCAGGGGGAACGTGACCTGGAACCAGACCTTTGAGATTCAGGATGTGATACTGGCCAGGAACAGGGAGACCGTAGCCATAGGGGAATACAACGGAAGGAGCATCTATCTGGCGGACTCGGAAAAGCTGCTGGGGGAGATTGCCACGGCCATGCCTGTCCGCCAGCTGAGCGTATCCGAGAACGGGCATGTGACGGCGGTGCTGGCCGACACCGACATCACCTGGATCAACACCTATGACAGCAGCGGCGAGATGATTCGGGAGAGCAGGACGCATATGGACGATTCGGGATATCCCATGGCCATCAGCCTCTCCCCCAACGGGGAACTGCTCCTGGTGGCCTATGTCTATGTGGACGCGGGGGTCCTGAGGACGAAGATTGCCTTTTATAACTTCGGCCGGGTAGGCGAAAACTACAGCGACGGCCTGGTGAGCAGCTACGTGCTTACGGATACGGTAGTCCCCTACGTGGGCTTCCTGAACGACGACACCGCGTTTTCAGTGGGGGACAACAGGCTGACGATTTATTCCGGCGGATACGTACCAGAGGAGGAGGCGGGCCATCTCTACGACAGAGAGATAAGGTCGGTCTTTTACGGCGACAGATACATCGGCCTAGTGTTCCTCTCGGACAACAATGAAAACAGGTATCAGCTGAAGGTCTACGATACAGAGTCCGGCAAAGCCAGAGATTTCTACTTCGACATGGACTATACGGACATCTTTTTCGGCAGGGACAATTTCGTGATATATAATGAAGCGGAATGCCAGATCGTGACCATGGGCGGGACGGAGAAGTTCCGGGGGAGCTTTTCCAAGACTGTGCGGCTGATGGCCCCTGTGGGGAATACATACAAATATATGCTGGTGACAGATGATTCTATCGATACCATACAATTAAAGTGACGGACATCAAGAGGAGAAAGAGATGAACGAATGGAACCTGAACGTAATGCTGATAATCGCCGCAATCGCGGTTCTGATTAAAATGGTGGACGGATACCGGAAGGGAATGGTGAAGGAGGTCATTTCCCTGGTCTCCCTGGTGGTGCTCAGCGTGGTGGCCGCCCTGTTGGCCTACGGGGCGAACAGCTATCATGACGGCAAGGTATTCAATGTGGTGGCGGTGGCCGTCCTGCTTATCCTGCTGCTGGTGGCCCACCATCTGCTGGGCCTTGTGTTCTTCTCGGCGAAGCTGGCCGCGAAGCTGCCGGTGGTGCATTTCCTGGACAAGTTGCTGGGCATCGTGTTCGGGGCGTTCGAAGTGGTCCTGGTGCTGTGGACGCTGTATGCGCTCATGATGATGATGGACATAGGCGCCATCGGAGAGTTCATCCGGGAACAGACCCAGGAGAGCCAGATCCTGAAATGGATATACGACCACAACTACCTGGCGAAGGGGATTGAGGGCTTCCTGGACCGCTTCCGGTTTATCCCGCTGATAGGGGAGATTCATCTATAAGAACATGGTAAAATCATGCTGGTAAAAACATCTGTGAAATTCGAAAAATGTCGTTGACAGATAAAAGGGTTCCGTGCTATAATATAACCCTAGCAAAAATGAATGTTTTTTGCCGGAAAAAATTGTAAAAAAAATTACAAAAAAGTTGTTGACAAAAGCGGAAAGCTATGATATCCTATCAAAGTTGCCGCTGATGAAGACGGCAAGGCACCTTGACAAATGAACAGCAATGCG
>CAJUFO010000113.1 GCA_910585615.1 uncultured Acetatifactor sp. | reverse complement strand
CCAGTACTTTTTCTTGATTTCATGTAATTTTAAGGGGCTGCTGAATAGTTACAAAGAAATAAACCAAAGCAAGGAGCGAAAACCCATGGCATACCGAATCCTGATAGCAGACGACGAACCTGACATCGTAAAAATGCTCTCCGGCTTCTTCACCGCAAAAGGCTACCAGACCCTGGAGGCCGCCGACGGCAGAAGCGCCCTGAAGCAGGCGGAGCGCGCACCGGACATCATCCTGCTGGACATCAACATGCCTGGCATGGACGGCCTGGAGGTCGCCAGGCGGATCCGTGACCAGGTGGGCTGCCCCATCCTCTTCCTCACGGCCCGGATAGAGGACACGGACAAGGTGCAGGGCTTCGCGGCGGGCGGGGACGACTACATCGTGAAGCCCTTCTCCCTGGCAGAGCTGGAGGCCAGGGTGCATGCCCATCTGCGGCGGGAGGAGCGTCATCGCGGAGAGACTGCCGTGAAGTTCTCCGGCGACATGACCATCGATTTCGCCGGAAGGCGCCTGTCCTGCCATGGCAGCTCCATCGCCCTGACGAAGAAGGAATTCGACATCGTTGCCCTGCTGGCCCAGAATCCGGGGCAGGTGTTCGACAGGGAGCGCATCTACGAGCGGATATGGGGGTATGACAGCGATGGAGACAGCTCTGTAGTGTCAGAGCACATCCGCAGGGTGCGGACCAAAATCGCAGAGCATACGGACAGGACATACATTGAGACGGTCTGGGGGTGCGGCTACAAATGGACAAAATAAGGAAATGGGCCAGAGGTCTGTCCCTGCGGGGGAGCCTCGTGCTGCATGTAATCGTGTTTACCGTGATAGCCCTGGGGCTGTGCTACGGGACAGAGGGTGTCTGCAGCTATGCGAGAGAGGCGGTTTACGAATCTTACCCACAAGAATGGGAAAGGTATTACCTGACCAATGAGAGGGCCGAGCGGCTGGGGGAGGGCGGTAATATCGGGACTACCCCCACGGTGATTTCGGAGAAAGATGAAAGGCTTCTGCGTGTGCTGGAGGTTCTGCCTGTGGTGGCGGCTCCTGTCTATTCCGGGCTCTGCATCCTGGCGGCAGCCTTTCTTTTTTATAGGAACCGGCTGAGGGAGCCCCTTGGAGAGCTGAAGAGGGCATCGGAGAAGATATCGGCCAGTGACCTGGAGTTCACTTTGCAGTATGAGCGGGCGGATGAGCTGGGGGAGCTGTGCGCGTCCTTCGAGGCCATGCGGTCTGCGCTGGCGGACAGCTTCTCGCGGATGTGGCGGCAGATGGAGGAGCGGAAACGCCTGAACGCCGCCTTCGCCCACGACCTGCGCACGCCCCTGACAGTGCTCCGGGGCTACGACGAGCTGCTCCAGGCAAAGGAGGACGAGGAGGTCAGGGCCACGGCCGCCACCATGGGGAAGCATATCCGCCGTCTGGAGCGCTATGTGGAAAGCATGGGCCAGCTCCAGCGGCTGGAGGACAGGCAGCCGGAAGCCCGGCCGCTTTCCCTGACGGAGCTTTCGTCTGCATTGCACGAGAGCGCGGACATGCTCTGCCGGGAGAGGGGGAAAAGGCTGTGCCTGGAGAACCGGACGGTATCCGGGCGCCTCTGCCTGGACGGCGCTTTCCTGTCCCAGGTGGTTGGCAATCTTGTGGCGAATGCCGTCCGGTATGCCGCTGCCTGCGTCACCCTTGTCCTGCGGGAGCAGGACGAGGGTCTGGCACTGGAGGTGAGCGACGACGGGCCCGGCTTCGATGCCAGGATGCTCCGGGAGGCACGGAACCCCTTTGTCACAGGGGAAGGGCGGGAGGAGCATTACGGCCTTGGGCTCTACATCTGCAGGCTGCTCTGCGAGCATCACGGAGGATGGCTGAAGGTGGAGAACGGACGGCCCTCCGGCGCAAAGGTGACGGCTTTTTTCGGGTTCCCCAAAAATCCGCCGGAAATATAGATAGAATCTTGGAATTTCCGTCTTACAATCTCCTTATCGCCTGAAAACGAGAAAGGAGATTTTTTATGGAATTAAAGACTGTGGAGCTGACGAAGCAATACGGAAAAAAGAAAGCCGTGGATTGCATGAACATCACCCTGACAGAGGGCATCTATGGGCTGCTGGGGGCCAACGGCGCGGGGAAGACCACGCTGATGCGCCTGCTGTGCGGCCTTCAGCGGCCCACCGGGGGCCGCATCCTGCTGGACGGACAGGGCATAGGCAGGCTGGGGGAGGAGTACCGGGACCTGTTGGGATATCTGCCCCAGGGATTCGGGTACTATCCGGACTTCCGCGCCATTGATTTCCTGCTCTACATCGCCGCGCTGAAGGGCCTGGAGGGAAAGGCGGCGGAAAGGAAGGCCTGGGAGCTCCTGGAGGAGGTGGGGTTGTCCCGGGAGGCGAGGCACAGGATCAGGACCTTTTCCGGCGGCATGAAGCAGCGGCTGGGAATCGCCCAGGCCATGCTGAACGACCCGCGGATATTGATCCTGGACGAGCCCACCACGGGGCTCGACCCCAAGGAGCGGGTGCGCTTCCGCAACCTGATCAGCGCCTTCTCCAAAAGGCGGATCGTTATTCTCTCCACCCACATCGTGTCGGATGTGGAGTCCATCGCGGAACGGATTCTGGTGATGAAGTCCGGCCGGATCGTCCACTGCGGCAGGCCCGGCGAGATTACCTCGGAAATCCGGGGGCAGGTGTGGGAGTGCGCAATCCCCGCGGAGCAGGCGGACAGGTATGTGGCGCAACTGAACGTGAGCAATCTGCGCAATGAGAGGGACGGCCGCACGGTGCTGCGGGTGATTGCCCGGGATAAGCCCATGCCGAACGCGAAGTTAGCGGAGCCTAATCTGGAAGACCTGTATCTGTACTATTTCCGGGAGGAGGACACCGGAGGAGGGCGGAGGCGGGGGTCAGGGCCTTTGGCGGCCGCTTCCGGCGCTGCCCCTGGGTGCAGGGCTTCCCGGGACAATGGAGCAGCCGCGGCAGAGGGGCTGTCGGGAGAGGCATCCGGCTGCGACAGGGATGGGGAATGGAAAGGAGGGGACATCAGATGAGGAAACTGATGGGATACGAGCTGCGCAAGCTCTTTGGGAGGAGGCTGACACAGGCGGCCCTGTTGGCAGCGGTTCTCTTTTCCGCATTGTTCACTGTCTCCACCTATCAGAACAAGTACGCCTCCTATGGCGGCAGACAGGCGTCCGGAGGGGAGGCCGTGGCCCTGGACAAGGAGGTCGCCGCCAGGTACGCGGGAGAGCTGACGGATGAAAAGGTGCGGCAGATGATGGACGAGCTGGCGCCCAAATCCGGCCCCCAGGGGCTGAACGCCATCTACCTGTACCAGAACGCCATGCAGTCGGCGGTGACGGCCCGGTTTTCGGATATGTATGGGAACTGGAACGGGCTGCGGGTGGCCCAGGTGTTCGGGGAGGAGGAGATACGCATCGGCTATGTGGACGGATGGCTGTCCGCCAGCAGGGATATGGAGAAGTCTTTCCTCTTCCTGTCCTTTGCGATCCTCATCATGCTTGCGCCGGTCTACAGCGGCGAATACGGGGGCGTGGACAATCTCATCCTGGCCAGCAGATACGGCAGGACGAAATGCGCCAGTGCCAAAGCGCTGGCCGGGATTCTGGCGGCGGTTCTGGTCACGGCAGGGATGCTGGCCTGTAATGTAGGGGCGGCATATCTGCTGTATGGCAGGGAGGGCCTGGACTGCAGCATCCTGTTCGCGCCGCTGACTTTGACGGAGGGCTATATCCCCTTCAATATCCCCTGCGGCGCCCTGCTGGGATACCAGGCGCTGCTTAGCCTGACAGGGGCGGTGTGCACGGCGGGAGTTGGGCTGGTGCTCTCGGCGGCCTGCAGAACCCCCATGATAGCCGTGGTGGCTTCCGCGGCGGTCCACATTGCGCCCACGCTGCTGCCTGTGGCAGAGTCCAGTCCGCTGTTTAGGCTTTTGGCGCTGCTGCCGGTCTATCAGATGCAGTTTGAGGCATTGATGTCCTTGGGGCAGTTGGAGGGCGGGATGCCTTACGCGGTGCTGGCGCTGCCGGTAAGCGCCGGTATCCTGGCTGTGGGATACGCCCTTTCCCGGAGGATTTTCGCGGCCCATGAGGTGAGTTAGTGCCCCGATGCATGAATCCTTGAGCAATCGTCTATCCTATCAGTACCTTCTTCCCCTGGAACGCGAAACCGTATTTCCGGATGCGCTCAGCCGGTATGCCCCTGGCCCCCAGGGCGGCATACTGCATCCGGTCGATTTGGGCCAGTGCGAACTGAACGGTATCCTTCAGCTCCCGCTCGCCGTTCTCCGCATCCAGGACTTTGAACTCGATGATGATTGCGTCCGAATCCCGGGGATTGGGGCCAGCCGCCTGCCCGAAGGCGTTTATGGCCTCCCCGTCTCCCGGGGAGGCGGAAGCGGAGTTTTGACAGGACTCCAGCACTATGTCATACCGCCCGAAGCCGCTCTCTCTGTTGGAGGTGATGGTATAGCGCCCGCGCAGATCCACCAGGAGGCCCGGCACGAAGCCATGGTAGAAGCGCTCCGGTTCTATACTTTCCGAAGGCTTGCTGCCGGTATCGAAGAAGCTGAAGGTGTCCAGCGCCACCCGGTTCATGTAATGGTTCATCTCCCGGAGGCTGCCCTTCAGCAGCGCTTTTACAAAGTCGTTGTACGCGGGGGTGTACTCCAGGAACCAGTCGTCTATCATCTGCTCGAACATGAGCCGGACTTCTCCATTGGTGAGGGCCAGGTCGTATTCCGTCTTGCCTGTCCTCTCGTTGAAGAGCACCTGCTCCGTCTTCAGATACCCTGTGGCCAGCAGCATGCTCCAGATGGCGCTGGCTTGGTGCTCCAACTGCCTGAAGACAATCATTCCCTCTCCCTCTCGTCCAGAAGACCCGGATGAAGTCCGTCTTATCGATATAGAAGTAATTGCTTTGGATTATCTGGCTGAAGTCCTGATGGCCGATTGCAACCGTCTTAGGCATGGATATCCTCCTGTCTCGCGAGCGAAAGCCAATGGGGACATTGCGTCAAATTTCATCTCTCGTGCGTATAACATGATTATAACACAGTAGATTCCTTCCCGCAATTGGACGGATAGTCCCCAATTTGTGAAAAGCTGCCCTGCAAAGCCTATTGCCGCCTCCCGGGATAAGAGATATAATGTAGCCATGGACACGACCGGAATCTGATTGAGGAGAGGCCGTGCCGGAACGGGTTACAAAAACACAGACGGAGGGACATGTATGCAGGATACGATTCGGAAAGCAGTGATGCAGTGTTACGGGACTTCGCCCGGGGAGATCCGGGGACTGGGCGGGGGCTTCTACGGGAGGGTCTTTCTGGTCTCGCTGGAGACGGAGCCGTACTATGTTGTCTTGAAGCTGTACCTTTTCCCCGGGCTGGCCGCCAGGGAGGCCCGGCAGACCGGGCTGCTGGCGGAGCATGCCCTGTTAAGGATGCCGCGTATCTACAGGGTGCTGGAGAAGGAGCAGACGGGCCTGCCCATGGACGCGCTTTTCATGGAATACATAGAGGGCGTCAACGCAGGCAACTTTGACCCTGCGGAGCTGCCGACAGAGGCCAGGGACTCTATCTGCGAGAGCATCGTGGACAATCTGATCGGATATCATAATGTCGTGAACCCCGAAGGGTTCGGCATCCTGTCCTCCGGGACATACTGCCCCACCTGGCAGGAGTACTACCAGCCGATTGCCCG
Source organism: uncultured Acetatifactor sp. (assembly GCA_910585615.1). GTDB lineage: Bacteria > Bacillota > Clostridia > Lachnospirales > Lachnospiraceae > Acetatifactor. The sequence goes on along the minus strand of CAJUFO010000113.1, from coordinate 4,157 downwards.
GGGCATCGTGGAGAAGGCAGGACGCCTTCGGGAGAAGGGCCAGCTATCGGACAGGGTGCTTTCGGTATTCCGCCAGTCCATGGAGCGGTTCGGCCATATTTTCCGCCGGCCCATCACGCAGGCCCGGCTGATACACGGGGACTATAATACATGGAACGTGATGCTGGACAGGGACAGGAGCCGGGCGGTGGCCGTAATCGACCCGTTCCACTGCTGCTGGGCGGACAGCGAGTTCGACCTGTACCAGCTGGACAATGCCAACGGCAAAGGCTACGGCCTCCTGGAACGATATGCGCAGAAGATGCCATTGAGCGAAGATTTTGAGGCAAAGAGGCGATTCTATGAGCTCTACACGGAAGTGGCCCATTATCATGACGCCCAGGTGGAGGTGAACCTGGAGGCGGTGGAGAGGCTGGCCGAACGATTGAATGATATAATGCGGACATAATTTCAATAGACTGAATCGGGATGCAGGGGGAAATGCGGCAACGGGAAATTACATGGGTGCATGGCAGGTGGAATGAAACGGGGGATTCCGTCATGCGGCCGCCGCATGGATGATGGTCAAATATGCGGCCGCCGCTTTCGGGTCATGGGAAAACTATTTCCCGCTCAGCTCCTCCAGTAACCGGATTTTTGTATCATACAGCTGCTGGGAAAGGTCCACATATACCTCATGAGGATTCACCAGTCGCTTGGTTTCGTCCCAGAGAGTGTCCAGCTCCTGCTGGCAATAGAGGCGGATGTCCATGACCTTGGGAGAGGTGTAAAGGCATTCGCCCTTATGGAAGATATGCTCCATCAGAGGACGCAGTCTATAGGTGCCGGCCTTCAGCTTGGTCTTCTTCCAGGGCTCATGGGGGTCAAAGAGCGTCAGATCATTGTCTTCCTGATAAGTTTCCGTTGCCAGGCAGATTAAATCGGCCTTGATCTTTCCGGTATCCTTTTCGTAGATGCGGTAGATTTTCTTATTCCCGGGATTGGTGACCTTCTCGCTGTTCTCGGAGAGCTTGATCTTCGGGACGAAATGCCCCTCCGCGTCACGGATCGCCGCCAGCTTGTACACGCCGCCGAAGGAGGGATTGTCCTTGGAGGTGATCAGGTTGGTGCCCACGCCCCAGGAGGTGATGGCGGCCCCCTGTACCTTCAGGCTGTCGATCAGATATTCGTCCAGGTCATTGGAGGCGGAGATTACGGCGTCCGGGAAGCCCGCGGCATCCAGCATCTTCCTGGCCTGCTTGGAGAGGTAGGCCAGGTCGCCGCTGTCTAAGCGGATGCCATAGAAGGTCAGGGGGATGCCCGCCTCCCGCATTTCCGTGAAGACCCGGATGGCATTGGGCACGCCGGATTTCAGGGTATCATAGGTGTCCACCAGCAGGATGCAGGCGGTGGGGTACATCTCGGCATAGGTCTTGAAGGCCGTGTACTCATCGGAGAAGCTCATGATCCAGCTGTGGGCGTGGGTGCCCTTCACCGGCACGCCGAAGAGCTGGCCGCAGAGCACGTTGCTGGTGCCGATGCAGCCGCCGATGACAGCCGCCCTGGCCCCGTAGGTGCCCGCGTCCGGCCCCTGGGCCCTGCGCAGGCCGAACTCCATGATGCCGTCCCCCCTGGCGGCATAGCAGACCCTGGCGGCCTTGGTGGCGATCAGGCTCTGGTGGTTGATGATGTTCAGGATGGCGGTCTCCACCAGCTGTGCCTCCATGATGGGGGCGATGACCTTGATCACCGGCTCCCTGGGGAACATCACCGTGCCCTCGGGGATGGCGTAGATATCGCCGGAGAAGCGGAAGGTCTTTAAATAATCCAGGAAATCCGCCTGGAAGACACCCAGGGAGGCCAGATAGTCGATGTCCTCCTGGTCTAAATGCAGTTCCTTGATGTACTGGATGACCTGCTCCAGGCCCGCTGAGATTGCGTAGCCGCCGTCGCAGGGGTTCTTGCGGTAGAAGGCGTCGAAGATTACGGTCTCGTTCTGATTTTTGTGCCTGAAATACCCCTGCATCATGGTGAGTTCATACAGGTCTGTCATCAGGGTGAGATTCTGTCTGTCCATAGGCTCCTCTTTTCTGCCGTGTCCGGCATTCTTGTATTTTTACAATCATATACCATCCGCGGCTCAATTGCAAGAGGCGGGAGGCCGGTGCCTCCCGGGTCATGCCCGGTATTTCGACAGCTTGGCCTGCGCCTTTGCTTCTTCCAGGCCTAGCCTGTCCATGAAAATAGTGACAGAAAAATCCACAAAAAATCCTCTCGCAGAAAACCAGAATTCTACTTGACAAACAAAAATCCACCAGATTATAATGATATATCAGAAAAAACGTCACAGACAGCAAATGCCATGACGAAGAGAGTAGCTGTTCCGGGAAAGCCCCAGCGAGCCGGTGAGGGTGGGAGACCGGCGTAAGTAATGGTACAGTGAAGATCGCTTCCGAGCAGGCAGGACAAAAGACAGGAGCCGGATTCCCCGATGCACAAGGCCAGCGACTTGGCGGCCGTGGCCGGGAGAGGGCTCCGGGACGAGTAGCCCTGCACGGCATTCCCCCGTTATGGGAAAACGCATCATTTCCGTAAAGGAGATTCCATATCCGGCCGGATGCCGGGGCATATGCCCGCAGGCAAGGCGGAATCGAAGGCCTGACGGATACGTGCGATGTAACAGGTGGTGAAACGAATGCGCAGGCTTCGTCCTATTACGGGACGGAGCCTTTTTCACACCATTTTACGGCTATAGCATTCCGCAGCCCCTGGAAGCGCCTGTGGCAGCTCCAAGAGCAGAGAAACGGCGGCCCCCGACGGGCAATCGCCAAACCGCAGAACCAGGAAAGGAAGCGCGACAATGTACAAACAGGTTTCAGCAAATGTCAGCACGGTAGACCGTGAAAAGGAAGTAGAGAGATTCTGGCGGGAGAACCACATCTTCCAGAAGAGCATCGACAGCCGTAAGGAGGGACCGGTCTATACCTTCTACGACGGCCCCCCCACGGCCAATGGCAAGCCCCACATCGGCCATGTGGAGACCCGCACTATCAAGGACATGATCCCCAGATACCGCACCATGAAGGGCTGCATGGTGCCCAGGAAAGCCGGCTGGGACACCCACGGCCTGCCCGTGGAGCTGGAGGTGGAGAAACTCTTAGGGCTGGACGGCAAGGAGCAGATAGAGGAGTACGGCCTGGCCCCCTTCATCGACAAATGCAAGGAGAGCGTCTGGAAGTACAAGGGCATGTGGGAGGAATTCTCCGGCTCCGTGGGCTTCTGGGCGGACATGGACGATCCCTACGTGACCTACCACGACGACTATATCGAGTCCGAGTGGTGGGCCTTAAAGACCATCTGGGATAAAGGCCTTTTGTACAAAGGCTTCAAAATTGTGCCCTACTGCCCCCGCTGCGGCACCCCCCTGTCCAGCCACGAGGTGGCGCAAGGGTATAAAGCGGTAAAAGAGCGCTCCGCTGTGGCGCGCTTCAAATGCGTGGGGGAGGATGCCTATTTCCTGGCATGGACTACGACCCCGTGGACATTGCCCTCCAATGTGGCCCTGTGCGTGAACCCGGATGAGACCTACGTGAAGGTGAAGGCCGCTGACGGCTATACCTATTACATGGCCCAGGCCCTGCTGGACACTGTGCTGGGAGGCCTGGCCCAGGAGGGAACGGCGGCTTACCAGGTGCTGGAGACCTATAAGGGCACGGATCTGGAGCATAAAGAGTATGAGCCCCTGTTCGCCTGTTCCGGAGAGGAAGCCGCCCGCCAGGGCAAGAAGGCCCACTACGTCACCTGCGACACCTATGTCACCATGTCCGACGGTACCGGCATCGTGCACATCGCCCCAGCCTTCGGTGAGGACGACGCAAACGTAGGCAGGAAGTACGGCCTGCCCCTGGTGCAGTTCGTGGACGGCAGGGGCCATATGACGGAGGAGACCCCCTACGCCGGGAAATTCGTGAAGGACGCGGATCCCGATATTCTGAAGGATTTAGATAAGGAAGGAAAGCTGTTCTCCGCGCCGAAATTCGAGCACGATTATCCTTTCTGCTGGCGCTGCGACACGCCCCTGATCTACTATGCCAGAGAGTCCTGGTTCATCAAGATGACCGCCGTGAAGGACGACCTGGTGCGCAACAACAAGACCATCAACTGGATTCCGCCCACCA
>CAJUFO010000112.1 GCA_910585615.1 uncultured Acetatifactor sp. | reverse complement strand
ACATACCAGTAAGGCGAACTTTTTACCATAATTCAAAAACATCCCCTAGTCAATCCCGTCTATACAGTCCTTCTTTTGCCGCATCGAAGTATGCACATAGAAATCCATGGTAGTCCGAATCGATGCATGCCCCAGAATTGCGGATACGGTCTTGCAGTCAGTTCCGTTTTCCAGGCACGCAGTGGCGAAGCCGTGGCGCAAAGCATGGAAATTGCAGTCCTCCATTTCACAGCGCTTCAGGATGGTCTTGAAGCGCTTCTGGACATTGCGCGGCTCCGTACATGTGTCCCGGCCAGTGAGCACATAGAGGTCATCCCCTTTGCGCATGCGCTTCAGGGCGGTTATCAGATAGCTGGGGATTGGGATTTCCCGGGAAGATGTGTGGGATTTCGGTGTCCTAATGTAGAGGATCGTTTTCGGCTGACCCTCCGAAGTGTCCGGATTCGGAATCCTGGATACGGTACGCTTTATGTTGAAAGTGCATGTTTCAAAGTCGATGTCCCCCCACTTCAGGCCGCACAATTCTCCAATGCGTATCCCGGTTCCCCGGCACAGAAGGATGGCCAAGGCGAAAATCGTCCGCCGACGCATCAGATATTCCTTCATTTTAGCGCTGTCCTGCACAGCCAGCACCCGTGATTCCGTCCTGTGGCAGCTGGCGTGACAGTAATCCAGAATCTCGCGGCTTATGAGACCGTTCCTGATTCCATACTTTATCATGAACTTGAATACCACAAGGATGGAGCGCGTGGTGGTATCCGCAAGTTCTTTATCCTGCATCTGCCGAACAAAGGAGATGACCGCTTCCTCGTCCAGTTCTGTCAAGAGAACTCCCCCTATAAGGGGAAGAATGTGCATATTCACGCAATAGCTATAGGTTGAAAAAGTACTCTTTTTCACTACATCCTGCCGCTCCTGCAGCCAGCTGGAGGCCAAGTCCCCCATTGTGCGGAACGACAGGGGCGCTTCGCCGTTAGGAGATAGTCCCTGTACTGGATGGGACTGCTCCATTTCTTCTAATACAGTCTTTAGTTTCTGGTTCATTTCCTGGTCTCTGTTTGCCAATTCATTCATCTTTTGTTCCTCCTTAAGGTGATGTCTTCCATCAATAACCATACAGGAGTATTCCGCATCATGGTCATTTTTTCTAAAAATGTGTAATTCAGGGTTCAAAAAACACCAAAAAATGCAAAAAATAAAATTATGCTTGCATTATTATCCCATTCGGTATAAGACAAGTAAAACACATAAAAAAGTTCGCCTTACTTGCTAGCGAGGCGAACTTTTTTATATGGGAAATTTTCGTGGATGTTTGCAGTTTGACAACCTATGTGGATTTCTGGAGGCCACCCTCAGCGCACTTCTATATTGTAGTCGAATTCCCCTATATTCAGCACCAATTCCTCGGGCTGCAGACGGACACCGTTCCTGGAGACATTCTCTATCACGATGTCATGGTTGCAGTGCCCGGCATCCGCACCGGCGAACCGGCACTCCGGTATGGCTGCATCCGCATCGCACAGAATCCGAATATCCTCGAAACGCACATGATAGGTTTCCCCCAAAATATGGTCGTCAGAAAACGGCCCGTCCGCGATGGGGGCATCAATCAGCCTGGGCTGCCATGCCTCTCCCCAGCCATCCCCATGGCATGTGGGCTGTCCGCTGCCCTTTTTCAGCTTTGCGTCCTCATAGGATACGGACATATCGGCCTGATATATCGGCGGACAGTCATAGCGGCTGTACTCGCAGCGGATATTCTTAATCAGCACGTCATGGATGCGGGCCCTGTCGAGATGCTGGATGTCGATGTGGGCAAAGGAGCCGTGAATCAGGTCGCAGTCCTCCAACAGGATATCATGGTATTCATCCGCGCAGGTCTCCGCGCCGAACTCCAGCCCTCTTCCCCAGTCGCACCACACCGTACAGCCTGTGATATGGATGTGATGCATATTTTTCCTGTCCCATCCCTTAATCCCCTTAATTACTATGCAGTCGTCAAAGTTCCGGAGGAAGCAGTCCGCAATCCTTATATACCGGCAGTTGAACAAGTCGATGCCGTCGCTGTTGTACCGCCACATCCCGATTGTCTTCAGCCATCTGCACTCCACCCGTTCCCCGTCGGCTACGATAAAGGAGAATGTGGAGCTGTCTCTGGCAATGACGCCGGCAATCTCGCTGTCTGTGCAGGAATAGAGGTGCACGCAGCCATGAAGGACCTTTTTCCCCTCCAGGTTTTTCCTTAGGATTTCCTCCTGGCAGAAATCGGGACCGGACATGTCCCATGTAATCAGAAGCGTATCATCCGTCCGGACCTCTCTGCTGCCGTCAATCACACCGTACCCCACAATGCGGATATTCTTTTTTTGCACCGCCATGACCGATCCGTACAGCACCGCACCGCCGTCCACGAACAATGTCTGGTCGTCCTCCAGCTCCAAATCACCGATTTCATGGACACCCGGCCCATAATACAGCACGCCTGGGGCTTCTCTGTCCACTCCGAAATTCGTGGCAGGATTGGCGAACAGATGCAGGGCATTGTGCCACCCGTCCAGCTCCACGGTATAGTAGCCACACTCTGTAATCGTGAAGCGAATCTCCCTGCCCTCCGTCTCTATCTCCATACCTTTCGACAGCGGGCGGACAACTGCTTCGGAGATTTCTTTTTCATTTGCGGCAATCCGCCTTGTCTTTCCTTTTACTTCGCCTCTTCCGGCACTGCCACGCCAAGCTTCTCGGCCTGAGCGGTCACGATAGCGCGTCCCCCCTGGTCCAACCACTCCTGCACAAAGGCATCCCACTCGTCCATGCTGCGTTCGCCGGTCACGAACTTGTACTGCTGCTGAAGCGTATACTCTTTCAGGTTCGGAGCGAGATCCGCTTCGGCGACCTTGCTCAGCATATTGTCATTGGGCCACTTATCATAGGCTGCCACAGTCATCATTGCGGCGTTGGCCCTGTCTATATACGCTATCTCCGCCTCTGTAGCGTCCGGAGTGGGAGTGGCAATCTGCCACTTCAGGGTATATCCAAAGTTCTGCCAGGGTGCCAGAGCCAGGTTGGTGGTGGAATAGGTTCCGTTCATACCAGGATGATCCGAAGTAAGGGCGCATATGCTTGTGCCGTCCTCCAGATACTCCCTGGTATCTCCGTCGTATCCTTCATGGACTTCATTTCCACCGCCCTGAACGGTCTCGAAGTAGGCATCTCCGCCATAGCACATGGCATCCATGATATGGAGAATCCTTAACAGCTTGCCCTGATCCCCTTCCACGCTGCTCTTCGGAATGGCCAGCATGGCTCCTGCGCTGCCGCCTGCCGCTCCCTTCAGGCCTTCCGGAAGAGCGGGCAGATATGACCATGCTTCTGCCTTGGTGTAATCCGCATTCTGTGCATTAATGTACTCAGCGAACAGATTTGTAGGGGGATAACGCAACATACCCACCTTATCCTGCAGCATATAGGACTTTGCCGTCTCCCACTCAATAGTGAACCAGTCGGGTGCCAGCACCTTCATGTCATTGAGCTCATGCATGAACGCGACCCAATCCCTGGTGGAGCCGTCCAGCATCGGATGTACCAGAACGCCGTTCTCTTCATGGGCGGTAAGATGTCCGCCGGGGACAAGGGGAGCTACAGTGACATAAGGGGGGCTGCTGGGCTTCTCCAGCATCAGCCATTACTGGTTCGTTCATTTCACTGACATCGACAGGGACTATGGGGAAATCTGCAAAGACATGAAGGCAGAGTGGGCGCGGCTGGAAAGCCAGTGGGACATCCCCTACTTCCCCCATATCTCCGTAGGCTGGGACAACAATCCCCGGTTCAACGGCATACGGGAGGGCATCGTGAAAAACAGCACTCCTGAGACGGTGAAGCAGGCCCTGCTGATGGCAAGGGCCTATGCCGACGCCCACCCAAGCAGCCGTCCCTAATCACGGTCAATAGCTGGAACGAGTGGGCGGAGACTAGCTATCTGGAGCCCGACAATCTGTACGGGTATGGATATCTGGCGGCCATACGGGAAGTGTTCGGAGCCTCCGAGGGCTCTCTGTAAAAATTCCGCCCGGACATCTCCGGGCGGAACCTTATTTTCCCTATCTTTCCTGTCTTCCCTACCTACCCTGCTTTCCCCCGTCCTTTCCGCGGACGATTCCGTCCAGGGTCCTGTACAGCTTATCCACCTCCACCGGCTTGGACAGATGGCCGTTCATGCCGCATTCCACGGATTTCTTCAGGTCATCGTCAAAGGCGTTGGCGGACATGGCCACGATGGGTATGGTCCTACAGTCCTCCCGGTTCATGGCACGGATGGCGCGGGTGGCCTCCAGGCCGTCCATCACCGGCATCAGGATGTCCATCAGGATTGCGTCGTATGTGCCGGGCTTCGTGGAGCGAATCCTCTCCACGGCCTGGGCCCCGTCGTAGACGCAGTCCACCGCGAAGCCCCGCTCCTCCAGCAGGCACTGGGCAATCTCCGCATTAATCTCATTGTCCTCCACCACCAGGATATGATAGCCCTCGAAGGACAACGCCTCCTGCCTCTCCTTCGCCTGCCTCTTCTGCCCAGGCTTCAGCCGGATGGAAAAGCTGAAGGTGCTGCCCTCCCCGGGCTCGCTGTCCAGGCGGATCGCGCTGCCCATCATCTGGACCAAGCGGCTGCTGATGGAAAGGCCCAGGCCCGTGCCCTGCTGCTTGGAGGGGTTCCTGCCGGAGGCCTGTTCAAAGGAGCGGAAGACTCTGTCCCTGTCTTCCCTCGCAATGCCGATTCCCGTATCCCGCACCGCGAAAGACACCAGAATCCCTTCTTCTCCGGCCTCCCTCTCCAGAACTTCCAGCGTCACCCTTCCCTTCACCGGCGTGAACTTCACCGCGTTCCCCATGAGGTTGATGAGCACCTGGCTGATCCGCATACGGTCCGCGCACAGCCATCGATGGGTCAGCCGGATGTCCTGCACGAAGTCGATCTCCTTGGCCGCTACCTGAGGCGCTATCAGCTCCTTTATGGTATCCAGCATGTCGTAGATATCGAAATCGTCCGCTTCCAGCTTCATCTTCCCGCTCTCGATCTTGGACATGTCCAGGATATCGTTAATCAGTCCCAGCAGATAGCCGGAGGAGGACTGTATCTTCTGCAGACAGTCCATGATCCGCTCCTGGCTCTGCCCCTGCTGCAGCGCAATCTCCGTCATGCCGATGATCCCGTTCATGGGCGTCCGTATCTCATGGCTCATGCGGGACAGGAATTCCGACTTCGCCTTGCTGGCGATGTCGTATTGCTGCTGGTTCATCTGGCTCTGGATTACCCTGCCCAGCTCCGCCAGGTTCTGGTGCCGCTCAGGGTCAAGGGCCTGTTCCTGCCCAAGGCCCAGGATACAGATGTTCCCCATATAGCTTCCATTGTCGTACATGGGCAGCGCCACGCCGTACTGCCCGGGCGCCACGCCCAGGAAGCACTGCAGAAGCTCCCGGCCGCTGTCCTCCCCGGAGAACCACTTTACCTCCTCCTGGCCCAGCCAGCCGCGGAAGGCCTCCCTGTCCTCTTCCCTGTATTTTCGCACGTTCCCCGCCGGGGACTCCCCGTCCGCCCGCCACTGGTATTCCAGGTAATTCGCTGAGAAGTCCTCCCGCAGCACGGACACCAGCACCGCCTCGGCCTGATAGCATCTGCCAATCTTGCGCAGCATCAGGGTCATCTGGGCCGGGAAATTCTCCCCCTTGCCGAACAGGTTCAGCGCTATGGACACCAGGCTCACGTCCTCCCCGTAGTCCAGGCTGACAATCTCCCGCCCCTGCAAGGCCGGAAGCTCCCGCCGTTCCCGCTCCGGGATGTCCTCCCAGAAGGCATATCCCCCTCCCGGGCCGGACAGAGCCTGCCTCCCGGCCAGCTTCGCCCTGCGAATCAATGTCTCCGTGCCCTGCTCCTCTTCCGCGCAGGCCAGTCCCGCGCACACCGCTACATCGAACCGCTCCCTGTCAAAGTCCGCCCCGGCCCTTTCCAGCAACGCTTCCATCCACTCCGAGGCCGCTTTCCTGTCCGCCCGCTCCAGCCATATGACGAACTCGTCCCCGTCCAGGCGCAGCGCCACTGTGCCCCGTCCTGTCCGTGCCGTATATGCCTGGCAGCGGCCCCGAATCAGGTCGCCCAGCCCCTCCAGCACCATATCCCCGAATACGATGCCGTTCTTCTCATTGGCCTCCTTCAGCCGCCCCACCACGAGGTCTGCCAGGATGCCTCTGCCATGGCCCGGCTTTCTGTCCACCTCCAACTGTTCCAGGCCCGCACTGAAGGCATACAGGCCCGTGATGCCGTCCATGGCGTTCCTCCTGCGCTGTTCGGCCTCTCTCTCCTTCTGCTCCTGGATGTTGCGGATGCTCCCCACAAGCTTGCGCCGCTTGCCGTCCGTATCATAGACTGCCTTTCCGGATACAGCCACCCACCGATAGTCCGTATCACTGGGCCATCTCATTCGGAATTCCGTGTATACCTTATCATCCAGGCTCTGTAGGGCCCGGATGGCCTCCTCCCTGTCCGCATCGTGGATGCAGTCGGGATTTATAAAGCCACTCTTGTATTCACGGCAGTCCCACAGCCCGCTCATCGTCTCATGGTTCACGATGTCCAGCTCATGCTTCTGCACGTCATAGGAGAAGAATACGTCCTTGGAGGACTCCAGCGCCACGCGGTAGCGCTCCTTTTCCTCCAGGAGAATGTTCTCCGCCTCCCGCTGCTGCTCCGACAGGTCCTTCACCACATCGTATAAGGCGTCTATCTCCAGAATGTTGGAGGGCCTGAATTCCGAAAGCCCCTCCCTCCCGCGTCTGATGCACTGCATCAGGCGCTGGAAGGGCCTGGTCAGATGCCTGACCACAAGATAGATGCCCAGCACGCCGAAGAGCAGCCCGATGAGGATGGCCACCACCAGCCAGAGATAGAGCTGGCGCCCCATCCCGAAGAGGTTCTCCTCCGTATCCAGCCCCAGGAGCACCCACTCTGTATCCTCATAGGGCGCATTGTTGCCGTAGAGCTTCAGGGGACAGGCTACAGCGTACACGTCCTGCTTCTCCAGGTGGACATCCCGCATCTGCCACAGACTGCTGTAACGGGTCCCTCGCAGCTCCAGCTTCTCCCCTGCGGACTTGGCCAGATTGGAGAGAATCCCCTTTCCCACCATGGGCCTGTAGAGGCCGTCGCCGTCCCTGACCGCCAGCAGATACCCTGACTGCTGCTGGTCATTGAGCTCCGCCACCGGGAAATAATCGTACAGCCGTCTGCTGGAGATTTCCACGCCGATTACGCCGTACACCTGCCCCTCATGCCGCAGCGGCAGGGAATATGTAATCATCTCATAGGAATCCGTCCCGTCCTTCCCTAGGCAGAAGGGCAGCGACCAGTACCCCAGGTCGGCGGTGTCAGCGTCGGCGTATTCCGTCCCCGTCCGCCAGGGCTCATAGAAATAATCCTCCGCGGCCTCCCTGCCCTGCCCCGCCATATGGAAGCGGGTGGTCCAGGAGGTGTCCAGCGGGATGTCCCACTCCCTGGACAGGAGCTTGCTGCCCCGCTCCAAGAGGAGGTCCGTACCGTTGGCGGGATTCGCGTCCGGTTCGGAATCCCTGACGAAGAAGCCCGCATGCTCCCCGGCCTCCCCCATATCCGTTCCTGTCAGGATCAGAAAGACGCCTGTGGTGGAATGGCTCTGCAGGATGTCCAGGCATTCCGGGAAAAACAGTTCCAGCAGCTCATTCTTCCTCTCCTCCGAGGCAAGCAGCCCGTCCAGGCTTACGCCCGTGTCCTCCAGGAACCGCTCCAGGATCCCGTCCATGACTCCTTCCTGCTCATGGGTGGACGCCCATCTCTGGTTCATGTCGTTCTGCAGGATCACCTTCCTGTTCTCCACCAGCCGGTTCATCATGCTGACGGAAAATTCCTCCATTATCCCCGTGACCCGCTTCATCACCAGCGTGCCGATGGTGATCAGGCTCTGGGTCAGCATGATGACAATCAGCGGAACCAGAAAAATCATGAATATGTTCGTCTTTTTTCTGCTCGGTCTTCTGCCTTCCATTTCGTCCTACTCACCCACCGCCTGCTTCAGGGCTTCGCAAAAAGCCCCGTACCACACTTCAAAGCTCTCCTCAGTCACATAGTCCGCCACGGCCTCCTCCAGGCTCTTTCCCTGGACCATGGCCTCCTCCACGGCCGCCCGATCCGCAGCCGCCTTGTCCGCCAGATGGTACTCCAGCACCTTCCTGGCCGCCGTGCCGTTCTCGAAGCTTTTGTTGGCATATAGCGTCATGTCCTCCATCTGCCCGAAGACTGTGGTCAGGCAGTCGTAAGTCTTAGGAGCCACCTCAAGCCCCTGCTCTTCAATCACGCGGTCCAGTTCCGACACGCTGGCCGCTTCCCTGCGCACGGGCAGATAGCCGGACACGCAGCCGAAGCGCAGGTTGTTCTCCGTCTCCGTGAACCATTTCAGGAATTCCACGGCAGCGTACTCGTGCCTGGCGTCGGACTTGCTGACCACCATGCCGGCCCCCTGCTGCACGGCCATGTGCCGCCCGTCCCGGAACACAGGCGCCGCCGTCACAAGATAGTCGATCGGATAGCTGCCGTCCTCCAGCTCCACCTGATTGGGGAAATACATGGCGGAGGACGTGGAGCCTGTATATGCCAGCAGGTCTCCCGTCTTCACGTCGTCCGAGCGGAAGGACCCGTAGGCCCCGAAATATCCTTTGACCATAGGCACGTAATAATTCTCCCACAGGCGGTGCAGCTCCTCCCGGGGCACGTTCAGGGTAACCCTGCCGTTCTCCACCTGGAAAATCTCCACCCCCAGCTGCTGCATGCCGATCAGAAAATAATTCGCCACCGCGTCCCTGCCGTAGAACGCCCTGCCGTCCTCCGGCACGTCCGGCGTCTGGCTGTCCGTCCATTCATAGTACGCCTCCGCCGCCGCGGTGACGCCCTCCATGGTCTCCAGATCCGCCAGGGTAAGGCCCGTGGCAGCCGCAAAGGGCTCCCAGTCCGTCTTGTTGAGCATCATAATCTCCGTGGACTTGGCCGTGGGGAATATCCGCAGGGAGCCGTCGGCTGCGATGCGCCCCTCCTCGATGTAGGAGTCCACATACTTTGCCAGCTCCTCCTCGTCCAGGTAGTCCGACAGGTTGGCCAGGGCGCCGGCCTGCTCCACCTCATAGGCCGTATCCGCGTAGGAGGAGAACAGATCCGGCATGTCGTCCGCCCCCACCTTTCCGCCGATGGCATCCCGCACCGCGGTCTCCAGGTCGGATACGGAGCCCTGGCTGTAGCCCTGTACATAAATCCCCAGCTCCCGGCCCGCCGTGTCGTTGAATTCCTCCACCAGCGCGTCAAAGGCCGCCTGCTGGGAGCCGTTATAGTAATGCCATACCGTCAAGGAGACCGGATCCCCGGGATCCAAGGGGCTTTTGTCCCCGCATCCTGCCAGGCACATGGCCGCCGCCAGGCACAGGCTTCCCACAGACAATCCTTTGACAAATCTATCCGCTTTTCTCATATGCCGCTTCCTTCCTGATTCCTTATTCCGCGGCCATCCTCTGTCCGGAAGACCTTGGGCCGCTTCCCAAAGCATACCACAAATCTCCCTTCCGCACAAGGTCTCCGTATATCTTTATACGGCTGTGCGCAACCGGCACGGATTGGGGGCGCCCCGATCCGTGCCGGTTATACCAGATGCAGAAAACTATCACATGAAATCACCCAGACTACCGACCCATTCTTCTCCGAAGTGAATTGTTAGTTATGCACATTTCCATGATGCAGTTTTTATGGCAAGTCTGTTCATTTTACAAAAATTTGACATAAGTTATGTTTTTGATTTTACAAG
>CAJUFO010000111.1 GCA_910585615.1 uncultured Acetatifactor sp. | reverse complement strand
GCGGTCGTGGTGGTCTTGCCCACGCCGCCTTTCCCTGAAGTGACGACAATGACTTTGGAGCTTTGCTGCTCCCTGGAATGCTTTTCATCCATACTTTCTGCCCTCCATAAAAGAATTTCGTCTGTCGTCCTCTAAGCACCTCCCCAATCGTCTGTTCCGTAGAATCGTCTACTCCACAGATAGATCAGAAGCTGCTCAGCAGGTCTTTGGTAAGCGCCTCGATGATGATTCGGTCGTTTTTCACATATGCAATTTTCGGTCGTACCTTCGGTCTGATTCCCCACCTTGCCTGTTTTGTACCTGGTTTATATTTGAAATCGCCGATTCTGATTCTCTCCGGCGCCATTTCAAACGCTGCTATGAAGGCTCCCTCACAGCCGTTGCCTCCGGCGTGGGCCTTCCCGTAGAGCCCTCCCAATATGATGATGTTCTTGGCACTGACGATGCTGCTCCCCGGATAGACGTTTCCCAGCATGATGATGCTGTTCTCCGTTTCCAGCACCTCTCTGTCCTTTAGATCCCCACGGAAGAACTGCCCCTCCGGCTTCTGGGCCATCTCTCTTTCCGTGCGCTCCAGCGCCTTCACGTAATTCTTGTTGACTGTTTCATCCTTCTCCACGATACAGGCGATGTTGATGTCGCTGTTGTCGCAAATTGTCTCCAGAATCCGTATCTCCTCCATGTCCGTCACGGGTCGCCCCTCTATGGACAATGCCATGGTAACTGTGCCGAAGAAATTCCTGGCATCGGAGAATTTGTACCCAATCTCCGCCAGAAGATCCTCAAAGGGCATCTCCCCGTTCAGATACAGCGCTATCCCGTTGGGAAAGCTCTTGATGATCACTGCTTCTCTCATAATCCGCCATGCCCCCGTTCAATGCTCGTTGGTAATGCCGCCGTCGGGCTCGTCCGCCGTGCCGGTGATCAGCTCGTCCACCTCTGCCAGGCCATAATAGTATTTCAGGACATCTCTGGAAGCCTGCGCTGCGTGATCCGCAGAGTATCCGAAGGGAATCCTTGTGACGATGCTGATCTCGGGCTGCTCATAGGGCGCGTAGCAGGCGAACAGCGCGTGGCTGGGCCGATCCAGGGTCTGCTCTGCCGTACCGGTCTTGCCGGCCACGTTCACCGCCAGATTGTCGAAATAGCTCCGGTTCTCCACCACCTGGCGCATCCCCAGGTGGATGGCGTCCCAATATTCCCCGGGCATATCCACGGTATTGCGCAGCTTCGGCTGAAACTCCTCCACCACATTGCCCTCCGAATCCGTGATTTTATCCAGCAGGGTCAGATTGTAGCAGAAGCCGCTGTTGGCTACCGTGGCTACATATCTGGCCAGCCCTGTCAGCGTATAACTGTTGCTGCCCTGGCCGATGGAGGAACGCACCGGGTCTTCCGTGGACACGTTCGGGGAAGCCTCGGATATCTCGATGCCCGATTTCTCAGTAAGCCCGAACTGTTCCGCATATTTTTGCAGGGTGTCCAGACCTTCTGTCTCATTGTATGTGCCCGAACCCATGGCGAGCTGGTATCCTATATCATAGAAATAGCAGTCGCAGGAATCGCGGATGGCGGAAACCAGCGACTCATTGCCATGCCCGTATCGGTTCCAGCAGCTGGGAGGCGGATCGATTTCCGTAAAGATGCCCTTACACTTGACGATACTGTCTATGTCCACGGCTCCCTCCATCAATCCGGCCGCCGCCGACAGCATCTTAAAGGTAGATCCCGGAGCCGCCGCGTACTGTGTGGCATAATTGTACTGCGGGTTGGACTTATCCGCGTTCAGCTGGGCGTAATAGTCCGCGTCAATGGAATTGGCCATTTTATTGTTGTCATAGCCCGGATAGGACACAATGGCCAGGATGTCCCCCGTATGCACATCCGTGACCACACAGGAGGCGTTGCAGGGATCCAGCGCCAACTGGGCGGGGGTGATGTCCAGTTGATCGATCCGATTCATCATGAACTGCCAAGCGCTCATCTGCCCATCGAATACTGCGGCCCTGTCGTCGTCCGGTATGGAGACCTTTCCCTGTTCACAGAGAATCTGGCATACCTGCCTGCCGCTTATGGCATCGTTCAAAAGCATATATTTGAAAAAACGCTTCTGGAAGTCCGTATTGTTCTCTATCATGACGATGATATAATCCAGAATCTCATCATAGATTTCCGAGGAATCGGAATATTTGTCGTCCAGCTCCAGCTTGCTGACATCAATCCAGTTCTGGGAGATGCAGTATTTCAGATATTCACTGAGGCTGATGACCTCCTCCGTGGCCCATGCCACCTGTGTGGCGTCATCCGATACCACCGCCTCCGACATGATGATGCCGTTCCTGCGCAGGAGCGTCACGATATTGCTCTGATAGACCTGATACTCCTTGGAAAGCTGGTTATAAGGGGTCAGCCCCTCCGTCAGCTCGTAGCGCAGCTGATTGTACGCACCCTCCTTGTAGGCCAGATAGGCGGCATAGACCTCCCTTTCCGTCTCCTGGGCATCCTCCTCGGCCATGGCCTTGATGTCGATGACGGAGTTGTCGAACATGGTGAAATACACGTCATATATGGGAATCTTGATATCGCTGCTGTCCGCGCCTTTGGCCGGGACATACTCCTTTGCGTTGATGATTTTGCTGGATACAAGGCCCGCAAGCTTCTGCTCCAAGATATGGTAGATTGCCTCCGTCAAATCCTTGTCGATCGTCAGGTACACATCCTGGCCGGCTTTCGCCTCCTTGCGCTCCTGGATGGAGATGACCTTGCCCATATTGTCCACGATGACCTTCTCGTATCCCTTTTCCCCCTGGAGCGTGGTCTCCAGATAGGACTCTATGCCGCTCTTGCCTACCACGTCATTGAGACTGTAGACGTCGGAGTTCCCTTCTTCCGTACTGCCTGCCCCCTGCTCTTCGGCGTTCCTTTCCTCCGCCATCCGGGCATTCAGGTCGGCCAGCTCCTCCGAGGATATTTTCCCCGTATACCCCAGCACATGGGCGAAATATTCTGAATCCACGTACCGCCGCACCGTGTCGGCCTCAATGGTGACACCGGGCAGCGATTGGGAATTCTCCATGACCACCGCCACTGTCTTCTCGTTCACATTGGTGGCCACCGTAGTGCCGATATATTTCCGGAAGGAGGTCAGATTCATGGCATATCGGATGGTGACCATAGTCAGCCATTCCTCCTTGCTGTACCCCTCCCCCACCAGGAACTCGCTCTTGGAGTCCTCGGGATCCGCATAACTTCCGATGGCGAAATTTTTGGTATCGCTCAGGTACTCCATGATTTCGTCTGCCGTGGCGGTGCGCTCCTCGTCCTTTAAATCGCCGATATCGGCCTTTCCGTACACATCCGCCAGGAAGCGCAGGAGGCTGGTCCCCTCCACGGAGTACTGGAATTCCCTGTCTTCGTTCAGGAATATCTTAAAATCCGTAATGCATTTATCGCCGTTCTTCTCTATCATCTGAATCAGGCTGTAGATCGTATCGTTTAGCCTGCTGTTCTTTAGCCGCCCCGATTCGAACACATCCTCTATCTTCACGGAATACGCCAGCTCGTTGTAGGCCAGCACATTGCCGTTCCTGTCGTAAATATTGCCGCGGGTGCTGGCGATGTCCCGGGTCTTTTCAATCTCCAGGACGAATTCCTCCAGATACTCCTGTCCATGGACAATCTGCAGCTCAAAGCAGCGGTAAATCAGCACGCCGGCAAACAGACAGAATATCACTGTAAAGACTGTCAGCCTGCTGGTGATGATGCCGATCAATTTTTCCTTGAACTCATCAAACAAATTTCTGTGCTCTCTTTCTCTCATGATTCTCCAGCTTTTCATTCACCTTCAGAATAGCCGGATACAAAAACAAGGTCACCACAATGGTATACAGGGCTTCCGGCAGGATGATATGGAGAAAATAATAAGCGAATTCAAACCTGCTGCGAAGCATAAAAGTCAAAATATAGCATATGATTCCATAGGACAGGTCGCTGACCACGATCAGCGCCAGCGGAAGCTTAATGTCCTCCGGGTAGAAAATCTTGCAGAACTTCCCGTTCAAAAAACCTATGTACATCAACAGCATCGCGTAAAAGCCTAAGAAACTGCCGAAAAAGACATCGCTCAGAAGCCCACAGAAGAAGCCGATTACCAGCCCCTCCCGCTCCCCCCGCATGAACCCGAAGGAAGACGTCAATACAATCATAAGGTTCGGTATAATGCCCGCAAAGCTCAGGCTGTCGAAGACGCTGCACTGTAGGACAAAGCATAAGATGATACACACTGTCACAATTATTTTTCGAAGCATACACACTCTCCCCGGGGCTGCCGGTCATTCCACCACGCTCTGCTTTCTGTCCGTAATGATCAGCACCTCCCCCAGATGCTCAAAGTCTACCGCAGGCACAATCTCCCCTGATTTGGTCAGGTTGTTGGCATCCTTGCTGATGGAGCTGATGTAGCCGATCAGGATGTTCGGCAGGTATTTGTCGCTGATGTTAGACGTGACTACCTTGTCTCCCTCCCGCACGCTGTCCTGGCCGTCCACTAACTGGCTGAAGGTGATGCACCCCTCGGCCATCAGCCTCAGGTCTCCCGTCACGGTCATGTTGTCCTCCGTGGAGAGGGTCATGGCGCTGACATGAACATTGTCCGATATGATGGAGGTCACCCGCGCCCAGCTGGGCCCTACGGAGGTGATACGCCCCACCAGGCCGCCCTGGGCGATGACGTTCATGTCCACCTCCAAGCCGTCGTCCTCCCCCTTGTCAATCAAAAAGGAGGAATACCAGTTCCCCGAGTCCCGGCCGATGATTCTGGCCCCCACCTTATTGTATTCCGCGTACTGGCCGTCCAGCTCGAACAGCTCCCTGAGCTTGTTCAGTTCATATTTGTCCTGCTGCAGCAGAGTGTTCTCCTCGATCAGGGCGGCCACCTCTGCCTTCAGTTCGGCATTCTCGTCCAGGAGCGTGCGGATCTGCACCAGTTCCTCGGAACGGTTGGAGAGCCATCCGCCCACCTTTTCGATTCCCTGTTGAAAAGGCACAATCACGTATCCCACCACCACGTTAAGCGGCCGATTGAATACATCCGTGCCAAAAGTGACCAGCATCATGACAGTGCAGAGCACCGTTAAAATAAAAAGGAGATATTTGCTCGGCAAGGTGAACCGTTCTCCTTTTCTTTTGATGATTGGGCTCATTTGCTCATCCCTTCAATCGCATAAGCTACGGACTTGTAATTGTCGTCCTTGATGATCTTGGCCAGGCCAAGCACCACGCTTGTGATAGGATCCTCCGACACGTTCACACGTAGCCCGGTCCCTGCGGCCATACGCTCGGCCAGATGGCTGATCTGGGAAGCTCCCCCTGTCAGATAGATGCCGTGCCGGTAGATGTCCGCCGCAAGTTCGGGCGGCGTCCTCTCCAGAATCACCTTCACATTGTCGATGATAGAGGCGAAATGCTCCTCCAGGCACTCCACCACCAGCTTCGTGGGAATCTCACGCTCTATGGGAAGCCCTGTCACGATGTCCCTGCCATAGACGATAGCGCCCTTGCCCTCCTGCTCCAGCTCCTTTAAGGAGATTTTCACGGATTCGGAAGTCCTGCCGCCGATGACCAGGCTGAACTCTTTCCTTACGGCAGTACGAATCGCCTCATCAAACTTCAGGCCGCCGGTCTTGATCAGGCGGCTCAGCACGATGCCGCCCAAGGACAATATGGAAATCTCCGTGGTCTCAAACCCCACATTGACCACCAGCACGCCCTGGGAATTCTTCACATCGATGTCAAGCCCCAGGCCGTCCGCCACGGCCTTCTCCACAACCATGATTTTCTTGGCCTTCACATTGGCATATTTTATCAGGTCATAAAAGGCCCTTTTCTCCACATCAGTAACGTCCGTAGGCACCGCGATATAGAAATCCGCCGGCTTACAGTTTCCCTTCTGCAGGTCGCCTACAAAGTATCGCACCAGCGTCTCCATATTTTTGATATCAGCGATGACACCATTGGTCAGGGGATAGGAAATGTGGATATTGCCGGGAGCCTTTTCATACATTTCAAATGCAGAGTTCCCATATGCAAACAGGACTTTCTTGTTCTCTATGGCGATCATGTTCTTTTCCACCATGATTTGATCGTCGCCCCTGCTGTAGATTTTGATATTGTTGGTACCTAAATCGATACCGAATGCGTTGTTTGCCAAAATGACGACCCCTTTCTTATTGTAAAAACTTTCTTCCGGCAAGGCTGGTCATACCGGCTCTGCCTCCGGAAACAGCGGTTCCTCCGAAAACCATGCCCTCTCCTTAAAACTGACATAGCAGTTGTCGCCGATGATGACATGATCCAAAAGCCTTATGCCCATCCGTTCCCCGGTCTCCCTTACATTGCCGGTGAGCACTCTGTCGGCCAGGCTTGGCGTGGGATCGCCGCTGGGATGGTTGTGCACCAGCACAATGTTCACTGCCCGGCTCTCCAGAGCCGCCAGAAAGATTTCCCTGGGGGAAATCAGCGACATGTTGACGCTGCCCTCCGACAGCTTCCTCTCACAGATCAGCTGCCCCTTGGCATCCACACAAGCTACCACCACGCACTCGGTCTCCCGGTGCCGGAGCTTCTCCATGAAATACGCCGCCACCTGGCCGGAGCTGGTGAGGTTCAGTCCCTCCCTGGCCTTTGCCATGCTCATGCGCATGGACAGCTCCGTCAGACATTTCAGCCGGACTGCCTTCACCTCGCCGATTCCCCTGATGCTCATAAGCTCTTCCAATGTCACATCGTAGAGTCCAAGAAGGCCCTCCTTTGGATATCTGGCCAGGCTCATGACCTCCTCCGCCACCTGCAGCACATGATTGTCCTTAGTGCCGGTGCGGAGGATGATGGCAAGCAGCTCTATCTCCGTCAGGTTCTCCGGCCCGAACCGCTTGAATCTCTCATAGGGAAGCTCCGAGGCCGTCTTCAGCGCGTTCTTTTGTGCCTTGCTCGTCTTCGGCGCCATGGTCTGCGCTCTGCGCTTCTTCTCCGGAATGTTTTTCTTTTGCGGAATGCTCTCCTTCCATGGAACGCTCTCGTTCCATTCTGCCCTTGCTTCGTCCATGCGTCTCCTTTCCCTTCTCCGACGCATCTGAAGCGGCCACTTCCCATGGCCCTCCATGGACTATCTGATGAACCGATATACCACAAGCGCGATTACGACACCTATGACACTTGCTATGGTTATCTGAATCGTCAGACCAAAGGTCAGGACGATGAATCCCAAATCAAGCACGACAGGTGAACTCATCCCGAAGGATTGCCCGTAGTTCAGAAACGTGCCTGAGAAATAAGTGCCGATGAACCTGCCGATGACGAATCCCACCAGTATCAGTACCAGCAGTACCCAGTTTACTTTCTTCAAGCCGATACCTCTTCCTTCTTTTGTCCTGCGGAATCCGGGTCTGTACAGATGCCGCTGCGCACACAGGCCCTTTCTGTCCGGGGGATGCCTACAGCCCGTGGACATGCCTATACATGCGCACGCTTATATAGTACCACAAAATGCCAGGGCTGTACACAAAAATCATAGAATTTATTTTGAGTTTTTTCTACACAAAGCTACAGCTTCAGGCGGTTTTTATCCAGCAATCCCCTGTTTATCAGGGACTGGAGGGATTTCAAGATGCCGAATTTCCCGTGGGGCCAGGTGAGCCCTCCCTGGAAATAAACCGCGTAGGGGGGCTTGATAGGCGCGTCCGCGGAGAGCTCTATGGAGGAGCCGGACACGAAGGCGCCCGCCGCCATGATGACCTGGGCATCGTAGCCCGGCATGTCCCAGGGTTCAGGGGTCACATGGCTGTCCACGGGAGCCGCGGCCTGGATGCCCTGGCAGTAGGCGATGACAGCTTCCGGGGAGCCGAAGGTCACGGCCTGGATGATGTCATGTCTGTCTTCGGTCCCGTCCGGTATCACGGCGTAGCCCAGATTTTCGTACAGGTTAGCGGCAAAGATTGCGGATTTCAGGGCGCAGGCCGTTATCGTAGGGGCCAGGAACAGGCCCTGGTAGAAGTCCTTCAGGATGCCCAGGGACGCGCCCACTTCCTTGCCAAGCCCGGGGGACGTGAGCCGGAATGCGGCGTTCTCCACGCATTCCCTTGTCCCGGCGATGTAGCCTCCTATGGGGGCCAGGCCGCCTCCGGGGTTCTTGATCAGGGAGCCTACTACCATGTCGGCTCCTACGTCGCTGGGCTCCCTTGTCTCCACGAACTCCCCGTAGCAGTTGTCCACCATGCAGATGACGTCCGGCTTGATTGCTTTTACGAAAGCTATCAGCTCTCCTATCTGTCCTACGGAAAAGGTGGGCCTGGTCTGGTAGCCCTTGGAGCGCTGGATGGTGACCAGGCGGGTGCGGGGGCCTATGGCCGCTTTTATGGCATCATAATCGAAGCTGCCGTCCTCCTTTAGGTCCGCCTGTCTGTAGGTTATGCCGTATTCTGCCAGGGAGCCTTTGGAGGGCCGGATGCCGATGACCTCCTCCAGGGTGTCGTAGGGCTTTCCCACCGGGGAGAGCAGCTCGTCCCCGGGGCGGAGGTTGCTCATCAGGGCCAGGGCCAGGGCGTGGGTGCCGCAGGTGATCTGGGGGCGCACCAAGGCGTCTTCTGTATGGAAGATTTTCGCGTAGACTGCCTCCAGGGTATCCCTGCCCAGGTCGTTGTAGCCGTAGCCGGTGGTGCCCAGCAGGCAGGCCTCGCTGACCTGGCATTCCTGCATGGCCTTTATTACTTTCAGTTGATTGTATTCCGCGATTTCGTCTATTTTATGAAAACGCTCTGCCAGCCGATTCAGAATGGCTTCTCCGTATTCGTAGGTTTCCCTGTCAATGCCCATCTGGGCGTACATGCTCTGTATTTCTGCCATTTTCCTGTTCAGACGCCGCCTACGGCAGCCCTCCTTGCCTTTCTGTGTGTCCTGCATATCCTTATATCCTCGTGTGTCCTTGCGGGATTTGACGCATCATTCCTATGCCGCCATGAGGCCTGATCTCCTCGGATTCTGTCCTCCTCATCCGGCCGATTCTGTGTTCTGCCGCAGCAGGAATCTCTCCAGCTCTGCCGCTAGCTGATCCAGCGTCTGCTCCGGGGTCTTTCCCGTATTGTCCAGCAGATGCCCCTGGTTCTCAAGTCTGTGCTCCAGCTCGTCTTTCAGGAACAGGGCGCGTTCCGTCAGGACGATATAATACAGGAAGCTATATGATTCCTTTTTCACGCAGTTCTTGTAGCATGAATTTCAGTATCCTTTCCTCATCGCGGTGGAATTTTTCCTTGTCCACCCAGATGATATCTTTTTCCCGGCGAAACCAGGTGAGCTGTCTCTTGGCGAAATGTCTGGTGTCCCGCTTGATGGACTCCACGGCCTCCTCCAGGGATGCCTCGCCCTCCAGATAAGCCAGAATTTCCTTGTAGCCAAGCCCCTGCATGGACACCATGCCCCGCTGGCAGCCCATCTCCCGCAGGCGCTCCACCTCGGCCACCAGGCCCTGGCGGAGCATTTCGTCCACCCTTTTGCCGATATTCTCGTAAATCCGCTCCCTGCTGTCGTTGAGTACGAAGTAGCAGGCATTGTAGGCGGGTTCTTTTTCACGTTCCCTTTCATTATGGCGCGAAATGGGCTCTCCCGTCAAATGAAAAAATTCTAAAGCCCGGACGACGCGCTTTTGGTTGTTGGGATGGATGGCTTCCGCGGAAGCGGGATCTGCCTCCCGGAGCATGGCATGGAGGTATTCCGGGCCTTTTTCGGCAGCCAGCGCCTCCAGCCGGGCGCGATATGCTCCGGAAAGATTCCCTTCCGCCGAAAGGGCGGACTCTTCACCGGAGCCGAAATCGATATCCCGCAGCAGG
>CAJUFO010000110.1 GCA_910585615.1 uncultured Acetatifactor sp. | reverse complement strand
GGTTTTCAAGACCGCCTCGTTATGACCACTTCGATATCTCTCCAAGCGAGCCGCTCTCTCAACGGCAAAAATTATTCTACCAAAAAGATTGAAATCTGTCAACAGCTTTTTTCACTTTTTTTCATTTTTTTCCAAAGGCCCCATTTTCAGCCTGAAACAGACCGAAAATGGGGCCTTTTGGACCCGGGGCTATTGCTTTCTCATTCCCCCATAATCGCCACGCCGTCCAGCAGGACTCTGACGATGGTGTCCGGATCGATGGCGGTGTCGAAGGAAGCCCTCATGTCCACATCCAGTTTCCCCGAACCGTATCCCATGGAGCTCAGCAGCACCGTGGCCTGCGTCTGCGTCCCGTCCTCGAAGGTGATGGTGATGTCATGTTCTCTGCCCATCCCCCATATGGAGGAAACCTCTCCCTCATATGTCCCGTACAGGGTCAGATAGACCGTCATGGGAGACACATAGACATCGTAACTGTCGAAATGCACCTGGTCTTCCGTCTTGTCCAGCGCTCCGCTCAGCGCGAGCCCGTAATCTCCGCTGCGCTGTATTTCAATAGAAGTCTTATAGAAGCCGCTCTGGACATCCTCATCCGGAATCTCCACAAACTGGAAGGGCTCCCCCTGGTCTTCCACGACCGGCGCTTCATGGCAATAGCTCTCCGCGTACAGGGTATAGGTTCCGGGCGCATAGTCCGTTTTCCCCAGTTGCGTGATGATGCAGAGCTCCTGGTTCTCCTCCAGTTCATATCCGCATCCCTCCGGCAGATTGTTCCACTGGAAAGTATCCCCGAATCCGCTCTTCGTCAGCATCTTGTCCGAATCTATGTCCTCCCCCGCCAGGCCCTCCTTCCATTGACCCAGATAGTCATTGTCGATGCTCACATTTACCGTGAGGTACTGATCCGTCTTCTTTGTCAGGATATAGCTGGCGGTCATTTCCCGTCCGGCACAGGTGGTCTCCAGCAGTTCGATGGAGAACATCTCGTTGTCCATGACAATCTCCCCGTATCTCCCCCGGGGGGCTGCGGCCTCTGCGCTTCCCTCATCCCCGTCTGCCGCTCCCTGAGGCGTCTCCCCCGCCTCCGCGGGCTTCTCCGGGGCGGAATAGCTGGTGTCCAGAATCTCCCCGTAGATGTCAGGACGCTGCTGTGCCTGGGGCACGGGAAGGGCGGAATCGTCCCTGGTGGTGAAGATGTCCCGCAGAGGGGTGTGGTCCATCAGATATCCCGCCCCCACGTACATCGTGCTCATGACAAAGAGCGCCGCTGCCGCAGGCACCGCTGCGCTTCTCCACGCCGAATGTCTTCTCTTCCTGTTCCTGTCATTTCTCATATCCATACCTCCTTCTGTCCTGACGCCTGTACGGCTCATGGCCCGATGCCCTGCCTTCTCCGGATTCCCCTCCAGAATCGCCCTGCGCATCCCCTCATTTACCGTCACGCCAGACATCAACTCGTCAACATTTTTCCTGAATTCCATCTACAACACCTCCCAGACATCCCGGGGCAGCTTTGCCCGAAGCTGTTCCCTGCCCCGCTTCAGCAGCGTGAACACCGTGCTCTCCTGCCTCCCCATGATCTTCGCGATTTCAGGAACCGGAAGTTCCTGGTAATAGTACAGCAGTATCACCAGCCTGTATTTCTCCTTCAGTTCCATAATCTCCTTCATCAGATCCAAAGTGCGGTCCAGCCTCTCATATGCATCCCTGTCCCCGCTTTCATTCTGCAGCCCTCTCTCCAGCACCTGGGTGACCTCCGTCATCTCCACCCGCTGCCGCCAGGCGGAGGACAGATAGCTTTTGCAGGTGTTGATGGCAATCCTGGTGATCCAGGTCTTCTCCGTGGCGCGGCCCTGGAATCCCTGATAGTGCCTCCACACCTTCAGATAGGTGTCCTGCACCGCGTCCTCCGCCAGATAGGGATCGCGCAGGTAGAGGGTGCACAGGCGGAGAAGAGAGTCCCCGTATCTGTGGATCAGCAACTCCATGCCCTCCTCTGTCAGCGCCTCCCGCTGACGCTGTTCGGCCAGCGTCAGCGCCATGCTCTGTCCATGCCCCATTTTCTCCCTCCGTTTCCGTAGATATCACACATCCTTCCCGCCTCCTTTCAAACATTAGACAGGAACAGAACTTTCTTTTCTTGCATTACGGATAAAAATTTTTAAAAAAAGGAAGCCTGCGCCAAATTCGGTTCCGGCGCAGACCTCCGCTTCATGCTTTCAGCTTTCATTCTGTTATATTTTATACTGCTCAACGATTTCACATGCCGTGAAACCAGACTGGATAACGCTGACTGGTTCAATCCCATGATTACATTAGACAGTATTCATCATTTTCCTTCAGGCAAATCCTCCTGCAGCAGGCTCTCGGCCGTCCTGACGTCCTCGGGCGTGGTTATCTTGATGTTCCGATAGGACGACTCCACAAGCCTTACAGGTATGCCGGCCATCTCTTCCATTACCATGGCGTCATCGGTCACCGGCAGGGCCTCCCCTTTTTCCAGTCTGGCGATAAGCTTCTCATAGGCCCGGGTGATCAATGCCGTCTCAAAGACCTGCGGCGTCTGCACGGCCCAAAGGCGGCTCCTGTCCGGCGTCCGGGCCACGAAGCCCTGGCTGTCCGCGACCTTGATGGTATCCTTCACCGGGACGGCCGCCACGCAAGCCCTGTATCTGCATGCCGCCTGATAGGTGGACTCTAAGAGGGCTTCTGTCAGGAAGGGCCTGGCCCCGTCGTGGATGAAGACATATCCGTCCGCATTCGGCTCCGCAAGGCATCCCTCCGCCATGGCCCGGAGGGCGTTCCAGACCGACTCGTAGCGCTCTCTCCCGCCTGCTATCACTGCGGAAACCTTCCGGAAGCCGTACCGCTCCAGGATTTCCTGCCGTACATAGGGGATGTCCTTCTCTCCTGTCACCAGCACGCAGTCATCGATTACGGCAGAGCGCTCCACCGCTTGCAGAGAATACCACAGGATAGGTCTGTCCCCCAATGTCATAAATTGCTTGGCCGTGCCGCTGCGCATCCTTTTCCCGCTGCCCGCAGCCAGCACCACAGCTGTACACCTTTTTTTTCCCATATTTAACTCTTCCTTTATCAGAACCGTCTCCTCTATCAGGCGATTCCCCAATCCCGCCTCCCCAAATTCTTTCCGGCTCCGGGAAAAGCATCCGCAAGTCCCCGGTTCTTCTGCCCTCAGAGCCTCAGGTTGGGCACGGCATTCAGGTCGTAACCGCTGCGGATGCCTTTGAGGTACTCGTAATATCCCGCCGCGCCTATCATGGCAGCATTGTCCGTGCATAGCACAGGGGACGGGCGATAGAACCGGATATTCCGCCTCCCGCATGCCTCCTCGAAGGCGGCGCGCAGGGAAGAATTCGAGGCCACGCCCCCCGCGATGGCGAATTTATCGTAGCCGAACTTCCGCACGGCATGCAGGGAATGCTCCACCAGCACGTCTATCACCGCTTTCTGGAAGGAAGCCGCCACATCCGCCTGGCACACCGGCTCCCCTTTCATCTGGCAGGAATTCAGGTAGTTCAGCACGGCGGATTTCAGGCCGCTGAAGCTGAAGTCGTATTCGTTCTCTGCTATCTTCGCCCTGGGGAAAGGAATGGCGTCCGGATTGCCCTCTCTGGAGAGCCTGTCTATCTTCGGCCCGCCGGGGTATCCGAGGCCGATGGCCCGGGCCACCTTGTCAAAGGCCTCCCCCGCGGCATCGTCCCTGGTCATGCCGATGATCTCATATACCCCGTAGTCCTTCACCGCCACCAGGTGGGAGTGGCCGCCGGAGGCCACCAAACAGATGAAGGGAGGCTCCAGCTCCCTGTATTCGATATAGTTGGCGCTGATATGGCCGCTGATATGATGGACGCCGATCAGCGGAATCCCCGCGGCGAAGCTGATGGCCTTTGCCGCCGATACGCCCACCAGCAGCGCCCCCACCAGCCCGGGGCCGTAGGTGACCGCGACGACATCAATGTCTTCCAATGTGGCGCCAGCTTGGGCAAGGGCCTCCTCTATGACCTGGTTGATTTTCTCGATATGCTTCCTGGAGGCAATCTCCGGCACCACGCCGCCGTACTGCGCATGGAGCGCAATCTGTGTGAAAATAACATTCGACAGCACCTCCCTGCCGTTTTTCACCACGGAAGCCGCTGTCTCGTCACAGGATGTCTCGATGGCGAGCACCAGGACATCCCCCTCATGAACCTGTTCCAATTTTCTCCCTCATTCTGCCGCACAGGGGCTGCAATCCCCGCCCCCGGCGGCGCTTTCTGTAGCTTGACTCCGGCAGTCTGTCGCTGTCAGTCCGTCGGGTTCACATTCTGCGCCAGGTCCCAGCCGTAAATCTTCCACCGCCTGTTCCCGTCCCTGCGCAGCAGATAGACCATGTCCACCAGATTGCTCTGCCCGCCGTCCAGGACGGTATAGATGCAGTGAATCCTGGCGAACTCGTATCCGTCCTCCGTAAAGGTATCCACATTGGCGCTGGAGGCCACGGAAGCCGCGGTGATCTGCCTGCTGTCCTCCTGGAAGGAGGTGATTTCGGATTTGAGGGCCAGCAGGTGATTGGTCACATCGTTGGCCGCCAGCAGCTCGTCATCGAAAAGGGCCCTGGCCTTCATGCCCAGCTGCTCTGCCTCCTCGTCCAAACATTCCTGGGAATAGAGGCATTTCTGGATGTCCGCGTAATACTTCATCACTTCCTTGACCGTAGGGGGATAGTTGTTCTCCAGGTCGCGGCTCAGCACAAGCTTAACCGCCGTCATGGCCGCCTCGTCCTCCACCTCTCGGCTTTTATTCGAAAGATAGGCGAAATAGGCCACCACTGCCACTATCAGCACCAGAAAGATGATCGCTACTTTTGTCGTGTTTTTTGAGGTGTTTTTCTTCATGCCTGCCTCCCCTCCGCCATGCGGACTTTTCTTTTCCTTACTCCTCGTCAAAGTTCAGCTCCACAGTCCTGCCGTCCCTGGCCGCCACCGTATTCTGGAAAATCTTCCTCACGTCCTTGAGATAGTCCTCCGGATGGGTCAGGGAGGGGCTGTAATGGGTGAGCCACAGCTCCGGGACCTCCGCCGCCCTCGCTATCCTGGCGGCCTCGTACATGGTCATATGCCTGTTCTCCCTGGCCTTGGCCAGCTTCTCCGGCTCGCCGTACATCCCCTCCAGAATCATCAGGTCGGATCCGGCACCGTTCCGGGCGATGGCCTCCACCGGCCTGGTGTCCGTACAGTAGGTCACCTTCAGGCCCCTGCGGGGAGCCCCCAGCACCATGTCCGGCGTATAGGTTCTCCCGTCCTGTTCTATAACCTCGCCCTTCTGCAGTCTGCTCCAGAGCTTCATGGGAATCCCCTGCTCCAGGGCCCGTTCCCTGTCGAAGCGTCCGATCCTATCCACCGTCATGGTATATCCATAGCATAATACGCTGTGGTTCACTTTAAAGGCCTTCAGCCGGAAGCCCTCGAAGGGGAATTCCTGCTCCTCCTCGGTGATTTCCTGCAGCCGCACTTCAAAGGGGAGTTCCGGCGCAATGGTGCGCAGGGCATTGACCGTTCTGGTCAATCCTTTGGGGCCTATGAGCAGGAGCGGCTCCTTGCGCTCCGCGTTGCCCATGGTCAGGAGCATGCCCGGCAGCCCGCTGATATGGTCGGCGTGGTAATGCGTAAAGCATATCACATCGATGGGATTAGGGCTCCAGCCCTTCTCCCGCATGGCAATCTGCGTGCCCTCCCCACAGTCAATCAGTATGCTTTTTCCATTGTACCGGAGCATCAGGGAGGTGAGCCATCTGTAGGGCAATGGCATCATCCCTCCTGTTCCCAGCAGACTTACATCCAGCATCTTGGTCCCTTCTTTTCTGAATTTCTTCTTTTCCGGCGCCCGCTTGCGGAAGCTATGTGCCCCTTCCAGGCTCCCGGTATCCTTACAAAAGCTCCAGCGCTTCGGACTCCTCCGGCGGCACCGCGAACCGGGCCGTCCATTCCTCGTAGCAGTCCTCGCACAGGTCGAAATGCTGCGCCACGCCGTCCCTGCGGCTGAAATACCCGAACACGGCATCCCCGGCAAAGCAGAATTCCCTCAGATATCCGTTCTCCACCTTCAGGGACCTGCCGCATTTGTTGCAGACCACCTTCATCAGCACTTTATCCTGTCCGTCCACGTATTTACGCATACTCTCTTCTCCCTTCGCATGAACCTGCCGATAACCGCTGCCAGATCCGCCGAATGCCACATTTTTTCGTTCCACCTGTGGCTGTCTGGCCGACCTGTAACCATTATACTAAAAATATACATAAATGCGTGTGGTAATTGCTGTCATTTTGTCAGATTTTGTCCTGCCGCCGCCACATGATCACGGCATCCTCTCTGGGCCTTTCATAGAAGCCGGGACGGATTCCTTCCGATGAAAAACCGAATTTTTCATACATATGGATGGCCGCCGCATTGCTCACCCGCACCTCCAGGGTGAAGGCCGTAATCCGCCGCGCCTCTCCGTGGGCGATCAGCGCCTGCAGCAGCGCCTGCCCGATGCCCTGGGCCCTGTAGCTTTGGGCCACCACCACATTGTCTATGTTGGCCTCCCCGCACAGCTCGGTATACCCTGCGCCCCCCACGATGCGGCCGTCAACAAGCGCCACGAAATAAAAGCAGTAAGGATTCTCCAGGAGGGTCTGGAAGGACCGGGCCGACCAGGGCATGGAAAAGGTCTGCGCCTCGATATCCGCCAGGGCCTGGATGTCCGCCTCCCGCAATTCTCTTATCTCAATCTGCATAAACCCTCCACTGTATATATCGACATGAATCCCCGATTCATGACTGCTGCCTGCGCCCCGCCTCCTGCTCCGCCTGGCTTTTACGCAGATACACCGGGCTGTGCGCCGCGGCGGGCACAATCCTGCCCTGCCTGAAATACACTGCGCCCAGCGCCGCTATGGAAGCCGCCCGCTGCCTGTTGCTGCCTGCCGGTGCCAGCGCGTAGGGCACGCCGCAGTGCGCCCGGACGGCTTCCCTGTAGACGGGGACGCCGTCCCCCAGGAAAGTCACGGGCCTGCCCAGGGCCGTGAGCTTCTCCAGCAGCTCTTCTATGTCGATCGGAGTCTGGGGAATGACCGTGTGCAACGCGAAGCCCTCCCCCTCCGGCAGGAATTCGCAGGCCGCGGCATATACCTGGTTCCGCCTGGCATCCATCAGAGGGCAGACCAGCCTGTCCGTCCCCCAGAGGTTCCATGCCAGCCCCTCCAGGGTGGGCACTTCCACCAGGGGCTTCCCCAGGGCAAGGCCCAGGCCCTTGGCGGTGGCGGAGCCGATGCGCAGCCCCGTGAAGGAGCCGGGGCCGGAGGCTATGGCTATGGCATCGATAGTGTCCATGTCCAGCTCCACCATGTCCCGCAGCTCCTCCAGCATGGGCAAGAGGGTCTGGGAATGCGTCTTCTTATGATTCGTGGTGTATTCCGCCACCAGCGCGTCGTCCTCCACGATGGCTACGCTGGCCACCAGGCCGGAACTGTCCATTCCTAATATCTTCATATTTTCCTTCCCATGGTGCCGCGCATCACTTTTCCATCCCGCCCAAAGCGGCATTGCTGTCAGCGGCACCCTTCCCGGCATTGCGGCTGCACAGAGTGATTCTGCGATAGTCGAAGCCTTTTTCCAAATCTTTTTCTATCGTTACCTGGATGGCATCCTCCGGCAGGATTTCCTCTATCAGATTGGCCCATTCTATGAGACAGATTCCCTCCCCGTAAAAGCAGTCCTCGTAGCCGATTTCCTCCATCTCCTCCACGTCCGCGATGCGGTAGACGTCGAAATGGTAGAATGGCAGCCTGCCGTCCTCATAAATCTGGAGTATGGTAAAGGTAGGGCTGTTCACGGGGCCTTCCACCCCCAGGCCTCTGGCAAAGCCCTGGGTGAACACGGTCTTGCCCACGCCCAAATCTCCGGTCAGGGTTACGACCTGGCCCGGCAGTCCCGCCTGGCCCAGGCGCTCTCCAAACGCGGCTGTCTCCGCTGCCGACCAGGATTCCAGGACCACTGTTTTATTTGTATTCAATTCGTCTATTATCTTTTTTACGTTTATATTCATCCGTTTTTCTGTTTTTCACTGTTCTGTCGCCCCGAAGAATCAGGCGCGTATCTTCACCTTGGCCGGGGGCATATGAGTGGAAATCATCTCAATCACTGCCGCCTGCCGGTCTCCCAACTGGCGCCTGGGGAAGATGGTTCCATTGATAGGCGAGGTGTAGAGGATGATGCTCCTGCTGGTGGACACCGCCTTGTGCATGTATTCCCATGCCATCTTCTCCTGGGCGTCCCCCTGGGAAATAGTCAGTCCCTCGTCGTCCAGAGTATAGTGGAGCGGCTCCTGGAAAGCGGCATTGGAGAGAATCTGGCTCCTGCTCTTTAAAAAAAGCGTCCATGGCAGATAGAGCAGCATCACCAGCCCCAGCACGATGAAGATCCACTGCTTCGTGGCCAGGGCGAACAGAATCAGAACCCCGCCGAAAGCGCTGCCCAGGATGCCCGCCGGGCTGTTGTAGGAATGCCGCAGCATGTAGTCGTATAAATCCCCTGCTTCTATCTTTATGGTCAGTTCCAGCATACTTCTCCCCTGCCGCCCGAAATCGGCCTGTCGCATTTTATTTCACGAAAAAGCACCCACAGAGCAGGTGCTTTTGTGTCCATCTGTCATTTTACTCTAAAAATCCGAAAAAAGCAAGAAATTTTACTGCAGCCGTTCCGCAATGCGGCGCGTCCCCGCCGCATCCTGTCCGGCCTTGATGATAGGGCTCAGGGGTTTGTAGATCAGCAGCGTCACCAGGGACACGCCGGCTCCCTTAATCAGGTTCAGAGGCGCCACGCAGGCCACCACGAAGCTGATGATGCCTCCCTCCGCCAGGGGGTTCACGGCGCTGCCCATCTCCAGCAGGCTGTCCAGAGGCATGCCGTAGAGCTTGGAGAATGCCGGGAGCAGGTAGACGGCGTTGAAGGCGGTGCCGAACACGGTGAGGATGGCGGTGCCGACGGCGCAGGCCGCAATCGCCGTCTTCCTGCTCTTATGGAAGGCATAGATGGCGGAGGCGGGCAGGATGAAGCTGCAGCCGATGACGAAGTTTGCCAGGTCGCCCACAAAGGCTGTGGAAGTCCCCTTGATGAAGAGCTTCAGCAGGATCTTGATGAACTCCATCATCACCCCTGCCGCCGGGCCGAAGGCGAAAGCTCCCACCAGAATGGGCAGCTCGCTGAAGTCCAGCTTGTAGAAGCCGGGGGCGAAGGGCAGCGGGAAGTCGAACAGATGCAGGATCATGGCGATGGCGGAGAACATGCCGATCATGGCCAGCTTCCTGGTGGTGAAGACCGGCCCTGTCACACCGTTCTTTTTCCCGGCGGCCTTCTCCAGCAGCAGCGCCGCGATGAATACCAGCATGATGATCATAAAGAAGCTCAGGACATACATGGCGTTCTCCGCCACATTTTGGAACAGTTCGTTCATTTTACTTTTCCTCCACTTTTCTAAAGATTGTTTTGGAAAATTCTCCTCTGCGCGGGCCTGCGCATGAAAAAGCCCCGAACCGTGACGATTCGGGGCGGGTTTCCATACCTTTGCGCACAGGATGTACTTCCAGGGCAGCCTGCTGCGGCCAGGACATGCCGCCTGAAATAAACCTGTGACAGATACTTCTTCTTTCATCCAGACTTTACTGTTGGTTCCGGACTTTCACCGAATCAGCCGTGGCGGGCCTGGGCGCTTTGCCCTTCGCCTGTCACGGGTCGCGGACTGTACCGCCAGTAGGGAATTCCGCCTGCGGGACATGCATCCGCATCCCGCAGAGGTCACCCGACCCCGAAGAATTTTCTTTTATTCCCGCGAGCAATGAGTCAAGCGGCCGTACTTGCACGGCCAGTTGGCGAATGCCGCGAGGGTCAAATACCCTGTTGCTTGCAGCAGGGTATTTGATTTGACAAAAATCATTATAATCCCGTTTCCCGGCATTGTCAATCTAAAAACTTCGGATATTTTTGAAAAAGTGTCCGCCAGTTACCATTCACAGTCTAAATAATTTTTTGCAACACAAATAGACCGGGATTTCGC
>CAJUFO010000109.1 GCA_910585615.1 uncultured Acetatifactor sp. | reverse complement strand
CTCGGGAGGGAGATAGCGGATGTGCTGCTCGCAGTGAACCGCCCTTATGGGAAATCCGACTACATACCCTGCATCTGCTGGGGGAGGAACGCGAGGCTGGCGTCCCGGCTCAATGTGGGGGACGAGGTGATGGTGGCGGGCAGGATACAGAGCCGCGGGTACATGAAGAAGCTGTCAGAGACCGAGGCAGAGGAGCGCGTGGCATATGAGGTGTCCGTCAGCATGATGGAGACGGTCGGGTGTGCCGGAGAGTGACGGCACCGATGGGGCTTGCAGCCAGGCTTCCGGCTGGGCCAGGAGGATGGAAGTGACGGGACATGGAAGCTGTTCCTTCCGACCACGGCGGTGGCGGAGGAAGGCTGAGGCGACCGTCAGAGACCAAGGATGGCCGTAGAAGACAGGAAAAGGAGATCCGTATGGTTAGGGACGCAGGAGGGCCGAAGACGACCGTCCGGGATTAGAGACGACCGTAGATGGCCGTAGAAGATGACAGGGAGATCCGTACGTCCGACGGAGGAAAGCCGAAGACGACCGTCTGGGATTAAAGATGACCGTAGGCGGCCATAGAAGACAGGACAGAGAGCCCCGTACGGCTGGAGCGGATGCCGGCTATCGGAGGCCATGGAGGACATCTGGGACTGAGAGGAGGAAAAGGCACATGACAAAGATGGAAGTGATGGAGATGCTTGACGAAATGGAGGAAGAGACGACCAGGAGCGTCGGGTTCATAGCCGGGTTCGTGACGGAGACGTTCGTCATCCACATGATCAGGAGGAAGAAGGCGCAGGTAGGGGCGAAGGAAGAGGGCTGGGCAAATGACGGCCCGGCCGCCTGCAGAAGGGAAGACGGCTTAGGGAAGGGCGGGGCGCACTGGCCTGCCAAGGGGGACCGGGAGCATGGCACCAGGGACGGCAGCCAGGGGAAGGAGGCTGCATGCCCCATAGAGGACCCGGAAGGATATGACGACCTGTTCCTGTATGTCCCGGAGGCGAGGCAGGCCATCCGGATCGCTGAAGGGAGCGGGGACAACCTCCACCAGGAGGACATCGAGGACGGATACGTGGACTACATCTATTATGAGCAGCATGGGATCGGGGCAGGCATGCCGATAGTGGACGGAGGGCAGGTCCTGCTGGAGGAGCGGCTGAGGGACAGGTACGAGTGCCTGGCCGGCTGCATCCCGGACGTGCTGGACATGGCGTACGGGAACAGCAGGCTGGGCTACATGATTCTATAGGGATTGGCGAAGGAGGGATATCATGGTAAGGCTGGACGATGGGAGGTACATCATAGGGTTCGACAACGGCTACCAGTTCGGCAAGACGGCGCGCTCCCTGTTCGACAACGGGGTGCATGCCATGGGGAAGGTGGAGCCGTCTGTCATGGAGCACACCTTGAAGCACAGAAGGAGGTTCTACAAGGTCGGCGAGGGAAGGGCCGCCATCACGGAGGACAAGGTCTCCGACGAGGACGCGAGGCTGCTGACGATGGCAGCGGTGGCGAAGGAGCTCTCGGTGGAGGGAATCAGGAAAGCCAGGATCGTCCTTGCGGTAGGGCTGCCGTTCTCTGACTACGGCAGGGAGAAGGGGCAGCTCCTGGAATATTATGGACAGGAGCCGGTATTGCGGTTCGAGTTCGAAGGGACGCGGTACGATGTGGAGATATGCCGCACGCTCGTGTTCCCGCAGTGCTATTCCGCAGTCGCCCCGCGCCTTGGGAACATGAAGGGGGACTACCTGGTGGCGGGCTTGTCGATGCCTGCGTATGTGAAGGGCCTCCTCCGGCAGCATTTCAAGAGCGCAGAGAGGGCCGGGACGGACGTGGGGGTGGAGGCATGCATGGAACGGATACGGGAGATCGTGCATGGGGAGCTTGCCTGTCAGGGCGCTGTCCTTGCCGGGACGCTGGAAAAGATAGCGGAAGGGTTCCCGGAAAGGATGAAGAATGCAGCGCAGACAGGCGGGCCGCCGGAAAGCGGCGAGGCCCTTCCAGGGTACAGTGACAGCTTCCCGGAGGGATTCGATAGTGTCCTGGAAAGGTTCATGTAAAAGCGGCTAGGGCATGCCGGAGCAGGGCATGTCCATTTTTGTATCATGTGGGAGGGGCCTGCTGCAAAAATTTAGCAGGGCACAGTCCTTCGGTGCAGATTTGCAGCAGAATCCCCTCCTTATTTGAGGAATCTGCTACAAAAATTTAGCAGATCACATTGGTGATGGGATTTAAAGGAGACAGAAAATATGGAAATGCAGAAAGTTATAGAACAGACAGAACAGAATATCGGACAGGCTCTTAAAGATTACGGAAGGCACACAGGCCAGGTCGGAGTGCTTGATGACGTGTCGGACAGGTTCATCTACCAGCTTGCGAATGACAGCTCCTAGGCCAAGCAGGAGCTTCGTAAGCTCTTCAGCAGGTCTCCGGTATGGGACGAAAGGATCGATGCACTGGTCATCAACGGGACGAGGACGCACAATCCGGATTATGACAGGATAAGGGACCTGGGGAACGAGATCATGGAGCCGCTGATCGGCTTTGGAAGAGAGATAGATCCGGACAAGGAGACCCAGATATTGAGCGCTATCGATTTCTTCGCCTCTCCTGATACGGACACGGGCAGCAAGGCGCGCGGTGTCTCGGCGATTAACAAGCTTGCGCCGGCGGCTTATGCTCCGACCAGGAGACCGAGCCGGGTGTTCAGGTCGCTCTGCGCGGCGCTTGGTGTAGCTGACGAGACCGCGGGCAGTGATTTCCAGAGGCTCTATGCGCAGTTCGCTGATGAGCTGTCCGCGAAGAGGATCAGCTTCAAGCTGTACGTCTCAATCAACCCCGCCCACTTCCTGACGATGAGCAATCCGAAGGGGGACCGCAGGGGCATGACGCTGACGAGCTGCCACTCGTTCAATTCCACGGAATACCGGTATAACAGCGGCTGCATCGGCTATGCAAGGGACGAAGTGAGCCTTATCGTGTTCACAGTAGACGGTCCAGGCAGTCCTGAGTCCCTGAACAACCGTAAGACGACGCGCCAGGTCTTCGCATATAGGCCCGGAAACGGCCTGCTGCTGCAGAGCAGGATGTACAGTACTTCGGGCGGGACGCGCGGCGCACAGGCGGATTCGAAGCTGTACCGGGACCTGGTCCAGCGCGAGGTCTCCATGCTCGAAGGGGCCCCGAACCTGTGGAGGATGTATCCGTACGGTGGAGGGCATGAAGACACTGTCGATACTGATGATGGCTTCGGGGGATACCGTGATTGGGAGTATCCGGAATTTGATGGGAAGGTGAGCATCCGCGCGGGCCATGAAGGGGACTGGGAGGCCCTGAGGGTCGGGGCTCCCGGGCTGTGCATCTGCTGTGGGGCGGAAACGGAATCTGAGGGCTGGCTCTACTGCGGAGATGGGGAAAAAGGGATCTGCAGTGAATGCGGCCATGACTGCGGCAACTGCCATGATTACGTCGGAGAGACGTTCCCTGTGTACAACGGTGAAGGGGATATGGTATATGTCTGTGAGGGCTGCCGGGACAGGTATTTCACCAGATGCGGCGACTGTGAGGACTACTACCCGAATGGCCAGGTGAGGTCCGTGGAGGGTGGCTACGTCTGCAGCGGCTGCCTGGCTGAGGGCTATTTCTGCTGTGAGGAATGCGGGGAATACCACCATGATGGCTGCCGGTTCTCCGTGACGGATGGGCATGGCGAGGGAATCGAAGTCTGTGGCAGCTGCCGGGACAGGTGCTATACCCAGTGCGCTGGATGCGGAGGGTATTTCCACGATGACACCGTCCATATGGCCTATGGCCGGAACGGCCATATGATATGGGTGTGCGGTGCGTGCCTCGAACAGTATCAGGAATGCCCGTCATGTGGGGAGCATGTCACTGTCGGCTTAGAGAGAGGAGAGGCCTGTCCGTTGTGCGGAGCAGCCTTTGGAAAGGAGGAGGTACCAGCATGAAAGCATTGGATGATTTCTTAAGGCCGACGCAGAAGGAGCTCTTCATGGAGCTAGACAAAATGTATAAGGGCCATGCGACCGTCTGCAAGGATAAATATAACAGGAGCCCCGTCCGGCAGATATGCAGGACGCAGGATGGAGGTATCTGGATGTCGCCGCAGGGCATCGGCGGGGACGACCGCTGCGGCGTCTACGCCCTGGTGACGGCTTACAGGAAGTCCGAGGTAAAGCCCTGGCTCCTGTTCACCTGTGATGAGGAGACCGGCGGCGTTGGGGCGCATAAGTTCAGTGATATGCACAGGAAGGGCAGGCTGCCCAAGGGACTGGATGGCCTGAAGATCCTGGTGGAGCTTGACCGCAGAGGGAAGGACGATGCCGTCTATTACGGCTGCGACAACCCGGAGTTCGAGGATTATATCACCAGCAAGGGTTTCAATATGGAGTGGGGGTCATTCAGCGATATCTCTGTCATCGCACCGGAACTTGGGGTTGCCGCCGTCAACCTCTCGTCCGGCTACTACAATGCGCATACCCAGCACGAATACATCAACAAGAAGCAGCTCGACACGGTCGTGAGGAAAGTGGCTGAGATAGTGGCCGATGCCGCAGAGCCCGGGTTCCCTAAATACGAATACATCGAAAGAAGAAGGCCCTCCTGGCATGAAAGCCATAGGGGCTGGTTGGATGACATGGTGGCAGCAGGCGGGAAAGCCCTGTCAGAAGAAAGGTTCCTAGATACCGTTCCGAAAGAAATCAGGGATTGTTATGAGGCGCTGCTGGATTATTACACGGTCGGAGAGCTTGAAAGCCTCCGGGCCGAGAACGGCGATAAGGCCATCCCGATGATGTGCGAGGCAGAGCTCGGCTTCAGTTATAGTAAATACAGGAAAGATGTGGGAAAGCATGGAGAGGAGGCGATAGAGGGTGAACAGGACCGGTATCAGGGAGTCAGGCTGCTCCCTGATGGATTCCGGGAATCTTTACAGGATGGAAGATATCTGGAGGAAGATCTGGAAGAGGGGAGGCTGCCAGAGCCGCCTGGATCGTGGCTGGTGGCGTGGATGCAGCGGTTATGGTCTGTACGGCTGGGCTAGGAGGGGCATAGATGGTGTCAGAGAAAGATGTGAGATTTCAATCAGGCTTGTTGTGGCGGGATGGATACCATGCAGCTGCCCGGATTATTGAAGTCCTGCAGGGCACAGTCAGCAGGGAAGCTGAACTGGAATACCTGAAAGAGTTCGTCCGGCAAAGCTGCTTTGACGGCGAACTCAGCAGGGACCACCTGCGCTGCCTGTGGACGGCCTATTGCTTCCACCATAATCTGGACGTGGATACGGCGAGGTATGACAATGAACTGCTCGGAGGGTGGAACGTGATGCTTGAGGAAGAGCCCGAAACGGCAGATTGGAGCAGCCATGATGAATTCGACAGTTTCATGTGCCGGTATCTTGTGTAAGGGGATAATAGGGAAATGAAGAAAGAAACCAATCGCTGGGGCAGTGGGCCTGGTTCACCGAGATGATCTGGAGGAGCATGACCGGCTGGTAAAAATAATCTATGATTATCTATCATATTCCGTCAGGACATAGGTGATGGACTTCCGAGGGGAAGTATGGTGGACAATGAGGGGCATTCCTAGGCTTTGGGATGCCTCCCGTCTATCATGGAAGGCAGCGGGAGGATGGCAGGATGTCTTGTTGGGGGAAATGGGGCTTAGATGCACAAAAGTTTTGGGGTATTGGCTGGCCGACAATAGAAAATGCTGTTTTAAATGTTGTTTTATTGAAAGCAACGGCTTGTTGATAAAGAGTTTATAAGCTATAATAATGGAAGCTGTTGGAATTCAAGGACTTGACATGGAGATAATCAGCCAGGTGGAACGTAAGCTGATAGTCATCGACAATGCGGACATATTGCTGGATGACGATACAAGGAGGCATATCTCTTTGGATGGCAAGAACCAGTACCTGATCATCGGCAGGAATCCGGGGAAGCTGTTTGCCGCTAAGGAGAACCTGTTCGAGCTGGTGAGCAGCAAGGCCGGGGAGCAGACGGTATTCAGCATAAGGCCCTATCTGTGATGCGCTAAGGCGAGGGGAAGGATTACAGGCTGCTTAAATGGCAATGACTGATATTTTTCCATATAGGGATAGGGGTGATAAAAATCAAAAAGGGACTTAGGGTATACAGTTCAAAGAAAATCGTCCTGACGGAACAGGAAAAAGAAGAGCTTGAACAGAGAATCCAGGAGGATATTATTGAAAAACGTCTATTCCCTTATATACCCTTTTATATAGCAAGATACGAAAAAGAAATTGCCTCGGAAGGTGATATTGAGAATGTAATAGAGGAACTGACATACTTTAGAAATGAAATGGTACGTCTGCATCAAGGGAAAGAATTGTCAGATGATGAACTAATAGACCTTAAAGGGTTTGTAAATACTATTATTACACACATTACTAACGGAAATAAGAATGAAGAGAGGTTGGTGAATATTATGGGTGGAACTATTATTGAAACCGAATCTGAAAAGTTGGTGCGTCAGGGAAGGGCACAGATGATTATTGAGCTGGGGCAAGAGGACGGGCTTGATGATGCTGTCATTATTGAGAGGCTGCAAAAAAAAGCAGGGTTATCCTTAGAAAAAGCAAAATCATATTTGGCGCAGTATGGGAAACAGTTTGCATAGGCCATAAGCATCTATAATCTATTTGGCTTTAAAGCGTGACATCAGTTTTGCGATATAAAGTGATAGGGAAGTATTTCTACCAAAACTGAGATACTTCCCTTTTCGTGTGGAAGAGAGTGTCTGCGATAATGAGAAAACCAATAACAATAGAAGAATTATTTGTCAAGATTAAAGAAATCTCAGAAGGTAAGAATCCGTAATGCCGATGAAGGTTATTCGCTATATGAAAAGCTTTATGCTGATGGGATTTCCCTGTGTTTTCTGAAAGAGCCGCATATCAATACGGATACTTATAAGAAAGCCATTACAATAGGAATACCGAAGACAGGGACTGATGTAGACTATATCCTTGAAGGCGTGAATAAATATCTGATGGCATTTGCAAAGGAGCAGATACGGCTTGCTTTTGGGCAGTTAGAGAAAGAGGTTGTTGACCTGCGCCAGAGGACGAAAGAGGGGATTGAAACGGCGCGGTTGGCCGGGAAACAAATAGGAGCAGTTTCAGGAAGAAAGATTGTTACGAAAAAGAGTGTGGAAGCAAAGAAAATAATCCAACGTTACAGCGTTGAATTTGGCGGGCCGCTGAATAACCAGGAGACTATGAGACTGGTGGGTATATCAAAGAATACCTATTATAAGTACAGGGCGGAGCTGCTTGGGGGATAGGGCGTTAGGAAAGGTAGAGGTATCAGGATGATAAAAGTGTCCATCTAAAAAAATAATTTAATGAAAATAATGTTTTTAAGGGTTAAAAAGCAATTTTGCTACAAAATATTTTTTTAGATGGACATTGATCCATTAAATTAGCGGAATGCTTTACGGTGCAGGATAGGCTATGATAGGGACCCCGATGCTAGGAATGGTATATTTGGAGCAGAATGTGGCTATTCGGTTTCATACAATCTGGATATGCTTCGTTTGCAGGAGGCGTATTATTAAGATAAGAATATTTGGTTTCAAATGCTTCCGCATTGTAGAGTAAAAGCCTGTGACAATGTGTACCATCCAAGCTATTATGTTTGGATGGTACGGATAATAATTTTAAAGTGAATGGGTATATGCTCACAAGCGGTCAAATTTGCCACCAATTCATAATGCTTTCCATTCGAGTCGGTGGCTTGGCAAATGTTAGTGATTGTCAGCATAGCCATTATCATTGTGGTTATAAAAAGTAGGTAGGAGTTATTTCCTACATTGTACGGGCATCAAAATAGCGAGAATATTTTTCTATTTCCAAGATATAGTGTTCATATTCTTCTTTAGGTAATGGAGTCCGGCCGACTAACTCTTTTATGCTATCAGTATAGTTAACAGACGATTCCGTTTGGCATGAGACATTTCCGAGTGAAGCAAGGCAATATTTGACCATAGCTGTACTTATATATGCAAAAAGACATAATTTAAAAGTCTGGTTCGGGAGTAATTTACATTTTTGTATTTGGCTTCTCAAATAGTCCATTTCTGGTACAAGGCAAGAATTATATAATGATTGTAATTCAGGCTTGTGCAGTCCATATATGTACCAGCTTTCTAGAATGGCAATGAAAGCCGTACCGCGGATGCGGTAATTTATATTATTCCATTTTTTGATAGTATTGTTGCCCTGTTCACTAAAAGAACTGAGTGTAGGACAAGAGAGCATTAAATTGGAGCATAGTTTATAATATTCAAACTTTTCGGCAGGTAGATGTATCTGGTTTTTTCCTTGTAGCAAAGGAATGGCATTCACCAATCTTTCCAAGGCAGCTACCAGTATTCGTTGGTG
This sequence comes from uncultured Acetatifactor sp., assembly GCA_910585615.1. Classification (GTDB taxonomy): domain Bacteria; phylum Bacillota; class Clostridia; order Lachnospirales; family Lachnospiraceae; genus Acetatifactor. The sequence goes on along the minus strand of CAJUFO010000109.1, from coordinate 1,821 downwards.
CTGTACCAGTTCAGGTGTTGCATCAAACAATGAAAAGAGATTTGTACAGTATAAGCCAATGAGTGTATCTAAATAATTGATAAAAAAACAGGTAGGATTGATGGCGTTGACCAAATCAGGGGAACTGGAGATGCAGGAAAGTGTTTTTTCTATCTGATTCCTGATTTCAGTTTTGGCAGGTTCTGTCTGCATGCTATTAGCAAGGGTAAAGAAGTATTTGTCAAACATGCTGTGCGCGTTTTTTAGTGATGGTGGGTACTCTATTAGGTGGGATAACTCGTCAGCATAATTAACCACTCCGTTTTGGCTGTAATAATCGTGTATCAAATACATAAGGTCCTGCCAGTCCTCAAAAAAAGAGGCGGTCTTTTTCTGTTTAGGATTGTTGGCACGACTTACATTATTATATAGAGCTCTCGCAAACACGATTAGTATATCAGAAACATAAGGGATGGAAAGCGTCATGTCGTATTCTTGTAAAAATTTCTTTAAATATAAGCAAAGTCTGCGATAGCTTTCGTCTTCCGGAGGTGGGTTTTCCGCCGCCATAACTGCATGGGAAATTAATGGGCTCATTTGTACAGTATTGTCTGTTAGTTGCAAAAACCCCCGTTCAGATAATGAAGCTAAGTGTTTTTTGTAAGTTGGCATGCTTTCATGTATGATTTCATATATGAAAGAAAGCGGAATGGGGGACCATCCAAAACAGCACAGCATTTTTAATACAGTTCTCTCTTCTTTGTATCTGTCAGCAGCAAAAAAATCCATATAAATATGTTTTATATGTCCAATGAGGTCTATGGTTTTCTTGTCATGAATATGATTATAGGTATAATCGCCTTCTTCTTCGAAATTCATTCGATTGCTTAACACGTCCATTCGGGAGAATACTTGGCATAAAGCATCCGATGGGCACATTGAAGCGGGCGAAGTATTTATGAGCTTATTGCATTGATATGCAATAAGTGAAATCATAAGAATATTCCTTTGCGTCAGGCAGAGCAATTGTGTCCGATTCTGTTCGTTTTCCAGTGGTATTTCCGAATAATGCTCAAATATCCCATGTAGCTCGCTATCTGGCAACTGTGACATATGAAAATCATAGAATGATTCGAAATGGATGTCACAGGTCGTGATTACTATAACTTTAACTGCGAACCTTGCTAACATCTGTAATTCTTTCAAAAAATCAGGTGAAAGATACATGTTGTCTATAATCAGGAGCGCTTCTTTAAAAGCAGGATTCATGAGGTCATTAAAAGAGTCATGGGTGCACTCTTCAACGGAATCATCGGCGTAAAATATGAAGATGTCAATTATATGAATCGCACTCTGACGATACAAAGGCAGCTTGGCAAGCCTTTGGGGGCGAAAAAGGAGGAATATGCAGCGAAGACCTTGACCAAGCAGGAGATTAAAGTCAAGACCGAATCCAGCAATCGAGTCGTGCCGATTCCAGATTATGTGTTTGAAGCAATACTGAAAGAAAAGGAACAGTATGAAAAACATAAGAGTCGGAGGAAGCGGGAGTTTCAGGATTTAGGTTATATCTGCTGCTCTGCGTACGGAAGGCCGCGAAGCAAAGGATATCATGTGCAGCATTATAAGAAGCTACTTAAAGAGAATAACCTGCCGGACATACGTTGGCATGACTTGCGAGCGACCTTTTGTACGCTCCTCTTGAAGAATAATTTTAATCCCAAAGCTGTCTCAAAATTGATGGGGCACACAAAGGAGATTATCACCCTTGACGTGTATGGGGATAATAAGGGGCTGGCAGGAGAGGAGTTCCCTGAGCTGTTGGAGTATATGGAGGAGGTT
>CAJUFO010000108.1 GCA_910585615.1 uncultured Acetatifactor sp. | reverse complement strand
AAGGACAGCCTGGCCTTCTTCTCGATATATTTCTTGAGGGTGATGCCCTCCACAAGCTCCATGACGATATAATAGATGCCATTCTCCTCGCCCACATCGTACACGTTCACGATATTGGGGTGCATCAGCCCGGCGGCCGCCTGGGCCTCTGTACGGAATTTCGATACGAAATTAGCGTTCTCGCTGAATTCCTGCTTCAGCACCTTGATGGCCACGAAGCGGTTCAGCTTATGGCATTTTGCTTTATATACATCCGACATGCCGCCGGTGCCGATCTTCTCCAGCACCTCGTACCTGTCGCCTATCATCATTCCAATCTTAACCATATACATTCTCCAATCTATGCAAGGAATGCCTCTCTTCCATTCAATCGCGCAGGGAAGGTTCAATCAAAATAACGCTGATGTTGTCCTTGCCGCCGTTCTCGTTGGCGGCCTCCACCAGCTCCTGTGCCTTTTCCACAATATCCCGGGCCCCGTTCATGATCATCCGTATCTCTCTGTCCTCCAGCATATTGGTCAGCCCGTCGGTGCACATCAGCACCATGTCCCCCTCTTCCAGGCGCACGGAAAAAAAGTCCGCTTTCACCGTATCCTCCGCGCCTACCGCTCTCGTAATGATATTCTTGTCCGGGTGGTTCCTGGCTTCCTCCCTGCCGATCCCGCCCCGCAGCACCATCTCCTCCACCCAGGAGTGGTCCCTGGTGATCTGCCTGATCCCCTGGGGGCTCACCACATACAGCCTGCTGTCCCCCACATTGGCCACGGACAGGCGGTTCCCCTCACAGCTTGCCGCCACCACCGTGGTCCCCATGCCCGCAAGCAGATAGGATGCCGCCGCCAGCCTGCGTATCCGCGCATTGGCGGCCTGAATCGCCTCCTCAAAGCAGCGCAGCGCATCCGTCTGGGCGGAATCCGCCACGCATTCCACGATCGTCTCCACCGTGACCCTGGACGCGTATTCCCCCGCGTTGTGTCCCCCCATGCCGTCTGCCACCAGGAACAGATTGGGCAGATGCCCCACTGGCTCCTCTGACGAATACACGTAATCCTGATTCATTTTCCTCTTCCTGCCGATATTCGTTACGGAAAATGTCTTTAGCACGCCTTATTTCCTCCAATATCCCATTCTCCCGGCCGGACGCTTCTCCCCATCCTGCCGGCTATGCCGTCTAGAGCCTGGACATATGCCGTCGGCGCAATTGGCCGCAGGCCCCATCAATGTCCCTGCCCATTTCCCTTCTAATACTACCATTAATTCTATTTTTTTCAAGTATATTTTGGAACGCCCTGATCCTGGCGGCGTCCGGCCTGGCGAAATCCCGCTCCTTTACGGAGTTTACGGGAATCAGGTTGATGTGGCAGCGCAGGGGCCTAGCCAGGCGGCAGAGGCGCTCCGCGTCCCGCTCCGAATCGTTCACGCCCCTGATCAGGCTGTACTCCAAAGTGATCCGCCTGCCTGTCTCCTGGAAATAGGAGGCGCAGGCATCCATCAGCTCCTCAATGGGATAGCGCCTGGCTATGGGCATCAGCGACTCCCTCTTTTCGTCCGTGGTGGCGTGCAGGGACAGGGCCAGGGTAATCTGGAGCTTCTCCTGGGCCAGCCGCCTCATCTGAGGCACCAGGCCGCAGGTGGACACCGTCACGTTCCTCTGGCTGATATGGAGCCCGTCCTCGTCCGTAAGCATACGGATGAACGTCAGCAGATTGTCGTAATTGTCCAAAGGCTCCCCGGTGCCCATGACCACCACATTGCTCACCCGCTCTCCCGTCAGCAGCGTGATGGCATAGACCTGATCCAGCATCTCCCCGGGGGTGAGGTTGCGCTCCAGCCCCTCTATGCCCGAAGCGCAGAAAGCGCAGCCCATCCTGCAGCCCACCTGGGAGGAGATGCAGACGCTGTTGCCGTGCTTGTACTGCATCCAGACGCTCTCCACCAGGTTCCCGTCCGAGAGCTCGAAGAGGAATTTCTTCGTGCCGTCTATTTGGGACTCCTGCACCTGGACGGCCTGGAGCGCAGTGTAGGTGAAACGTTTCCCGCACTCCTCCCGCAGGGCCTTGGAGAGATTGGTCATCTCCCCGAAGCCCCTGGCCAGCTTCACATGCATCCACTCGTAGAGCTGCCTGGCCCGGAAAGCCTTCTCCCCCATGGAGGTCATCTCTGCCGTAAGCTCCGGCAGCGTCAGCGATTTCACGTCTATTCTCTTCCTGATCCCTTTATCCATTGTCCTGTCCCTTTTCTATTCTGTAAACCGAAACTGTTCCCTGCGTCCCCGGGCAGCCCCAAGCGGAATGCCGCTTCCGCGCCGTGCTCGCTCTTCCTCCTGTACGGATCGCGGGCCTTTACGGCTGTCCGGCACCTTTCCTCCTGCGGAACCTGGCTATGAAGAAGCCGTCCGCCTCCACAAAGCCCGGCAGCAGCTGTATGCAGGCCGCATCCTCCGCCTCCGTGAGAGCCACTGCAGGCGCTATGCCGCTCTCCTTCATCCGTGCCGCTATCTGCCGCTTCCCCCCAAGGACGCTCTCCGGAAGCACGCCCTCTAAGGATACCGGCTCAAAGCCCAGCTCCCTGGCGATGAACCGCACCATCTCCTGGTTCTCCCCGCTGTGGATGGTACAGGTGCTGTATATGAGCGTCCCGCCGGGCTTCACGTACCCGGCGCTGGCCTTTACGATCTGCCTCTGGAGGGCCTGCAGGCTCTCCAGGCCCTCCGGCTTTATCCGGTATTTGATGTCCCGCTTCTTGCCCATGACCCCCAGCCCGGAGCAGGGCACGTCCAGCAGGACCACGTCCGCTCTCCCCAGCAGGCTTTCGTCCGTGGATGTGCCGTCGAAGAGCTGGGCCTCTATGTTCCAAGCCCCCATGCGCGCCGCGTTCTGCGCTATCCTGTCCAGCTTCTCCTGGAACAGATCCCTGGCCAGCACCCTGCCCTGGGCCGCTTTCTCCGCAGCCAGCAGGCTCTTTCCTCCCGGCGCGGCGCAGACGTCCACCACCAAGTCGTTCCGGCCGATTCCCGCAGCCTCCACCGCCAGGGCGGAGCTGATATCCTGTATGGTGCACATTCCCTCACGGAATCCCGGCAGCCTCTCTACCCCTTCCGTCTGCCCCACCAGGTACACATAGGGCAGATAGGGGCTCTGTTCCACCGTCATCGTTTTCTCCCGCATCCGGGCGCAGAGCTGTCCGCGTTCCTCCTCCGGCGTCCTGAGGCAAAAGCGCAGGGACACCGGCCGGATCGCCATCAGACCCTCCAGAATCGTCCTGGAAATCTCCGGGCCATACTCCCGCCGCCACAGCTCCACCAGCCACCGGGGCATGGAATACTTGACGGAATCATATAGGACGGGCTCCTTTTCTTCGTCCGGCAGGGCCAGGCTCCCCTTCTCTCGGGAAATCTGCCGCAGCACGCCGTTCACAAAGCCCTTCAGCCTCTGGAACCCCCGTTTGGCGGCCAGCTTGCAGGCCTCGTCGCACACGGCGCTGTCCGGCACGCTGTCCATGTACAGCAGCTGATAGACGCTCATGCGCATGAGGCAGCGAATCAATGGCCGCATCTTCCCCACAGGGACAGTGGAATGCCCGTTCAGGTAGTAGTCCAGCTCCAGCCCCCGCTCCAGCGTCCCCTCCGTGACCCGCTTGATGAAAGCCTTGTCCCGGGCCTCCAGATAGTCATATTTATCCAATACCGCCTTAATCAGCCTGTGGGAATAGTCCTCCTCCCGCTCCAGGGCCAGCAGCATATCCAGCACAATCTCCCGCGTATTTACGCCCACTGTCAGTCTCTCCTTCTATTATTGCCCCCGAACAGCAGCACCAAACGCAGAAGCTGCAATCCGGCCGAAGCCGTGGCCGCCACATAGGTCATGGCCGCCGCGGTGAGCACCTTCCTGCAGCCCTTGGTCTCCTCGGTGGTCAAAAGCCCGTACTGCTCCACCTTCGCCACCGCCCTGGCGGAGGCGTTGAACTCCACTGGCAGGGTCACCAGCTGGAACAGCACCGCCGTGGCGAAAGCCCAGATGCCGATTTGGATCAATGTCTGGTTCCAGCTCAGAATCACGCCCAGGAAGATCAGCGGCATCCCCAGATGGCTCGCGATATTCACCACAGGCACCAGAGCGGACCTGATATTAATCGGCACATAGCCCTTGGCGTGCTGGATGGCATGGCCGCACTCATGGGCCGCCACCCCCACCGCCGTCACGGAGGCGTGATTGTAGTTGCCGGCGGACAGCCGCACGGTATTGGTGCGGGGATCGTAATGGTCTCCGCTGTCCGAGGACAGGCACTCGATCTGCACATTGTACAGCCCCTCGTTGTTCAGAATCTGCCGGGCCGCCTCCGCCCCTGTCATGCCCCTGGCATTGCGCACCTTGCTGTACCTGTTCATGGCGCTGTTCACCATGGCGCTGGCCCCCATGCACAACAGCATGCCGATGATTACCAAAAGATACGTAGGATCCCAATAATACATACCCATATCTTGTCGCTCCTTTCTTCTTCCAAAATCGGCGCAATCCCGGAAGAACGCCTTACCCCTTCATTCCGTCCGCGCTTCCCAGCATCTCGCCCGGCTGCATCCTGACCCCCAGCAGGAAATCGTGGGCCGTCATCCGCTTCTTCCCCGCAAGCTGCAGCTCATAGATGCGCAGCGCCCCCTCTCCGGCAGCCACCGTGACGCAGTCCTTTTCCACCTGCAGAACCTCTCCCGGGACGCGGCCGTAAGAGTTCTCCGCCACTGTAGGCTCCGCCCGCCATATCTTCAACTGCTTTCCCTTATAGCTGGTGAAAGCGCTGGGCCAGGGGGTCATGCCCCGAATCAGACGATCTATCGCCAGGGCCCCTCTGGAAAAGTCGATTTCCCCCATCTCCTTCCCAATCAGCGGCGCATAGCAGCTCAGGGCATCGTCCTGCCTTACAGGCTCCAGCTTCCCCTGCTCCAGAAGCCCCAGAGCCTCCGCGATGGCCTCGCCACCCAGCATGGCCAACCTGTCATGAAGCGTCTCATAATTATCCTTCGGCGAAATAGATGTCTCCTTCTGGTAAAGAATGTCCCCGGTATCTATCCCTGCATCCATCTGCATGATAGTAATCCCCGTCTTTGATTCGCCGTCTATGATTGCATGCTGAATCGGAGACGCCCCCCTGTACCTGGGAAGCAGGGACGCATGGATATTCAAGCTTCCAAAACGCGGGATATCCAGGATCTCCTGGGAAAGAATCTGCCCGAAAGCCGCCACCACATACACGTCCGCCTCGAACCCGCGAAGTTCCGCTATAGCCTCCGCCCGCTTGATGCGCCTGGGCTGCAGCACCGGAATGCCGTTCTCCACGGCACATACCTTCACCGGCGGAGGCACCAGCTCCTTGCTCCTTCCCTTCGGCTTATCCGGCTGCGTCACCACCGCCGTAACCTCATGCCCCACCCTAATCAATGCCCGCAAAGCCACCGCCGCATAATCAGGCGTCCCCATAAAAACAATCCTCATCAAAACCTCCTACTCATCAAAACCCCAAATCCGCCGCACCCCTGGAAGAATGCCCGCACTATGGGCATTCTTCCGCGTGAAATCGGCTTGCAAAACGAACCTGTTCGCTTGCGAGCCTAGAAGTTCTTAGGTCGCGTACTAAAGAGGGGGCCGGCCCCCTCTTACGGCCTTGGAGCTTCTTCTCACGCTTATTCCTCTTCTTCCTCTACGGCATCCTGGAGCGGCCCTTCCACCTTCTCCACGTACAGATGCCCCTCCAGGTGATCCAGCTCATGGCAGATGGCCCGGGCCAGGAGCTCCGTTCCCTCCACCTCGAACTCCCGCATGTTCACGTCCAGGGCCACCACCTTGACATAATTGGGCCTGGTGACCTGTCCCGTCTTGCCCGGCACGCTCAGGCAGGCCTCCATCCCCGTCTGCTCGCCGCTGCTCTCCACGATCCTGGGATTGATGAAGATATAAGGGTCTTCCCCGGTGACGTCTATCACCACGATGCGCTTCAGCACCCCCACCTGAGGCGCCGCCAGGCCCACGCCGTTGGATTCGTACATGGTGTCCAGCATATCCTCGATGAGTTCCTTGGTGCGGGGCGTCATCTCCGTCACCAGCTTGCATTTCTTTGAGAGAACCTCTTCTCCCATCTCCCGTATATTCCTGATTGCCATTTCACTGTCCCCTCCGATTGTTCCTTTACATTGTATTCATGGGATTGAAATCAAATTGCACCAGTTCATCCGCGGACTGGCGTTTTTGCATTTCCTCTTCCAGCAAATCCTTTATCTGTACCAGTTTATCATATTTTGGGCATTTCACATAGAAAACAAATCTAAAAATATCATTAATTCTGCCGATGGACGCCGGCGCCGGGCCGACGATCTGCACCCCCTTACTCTCCCCGCAGGATCCCGGAGGGCTTTCTACGGCATCCGGCTCCGACGGATTATCGAAATTACGTCTTGTCGCAGACGCCAAGCTGTCTGCCAGCGCCTGTCCCCGGTCCTGGACCTTGGCAAATATCTGTACCGCCAGCATATGGGCCGCAGGGGGATATCCCATCATCTCCCGGTAGATGATCTCTTCCTTATAAAAGCCCCCGTAGTTCTGGGCCGCCGCATGGATTACGGCGTAGTGGTCCGGCTGGTAGGTCTGGATCACCGCCTCCCCGGCAAGCTCTCCCCGCCCCGCCCGGCCCACCGCCTGGGTCAGCAGCTGGAAGGTCTTCTCCCCGGCCCGATAGTCCCCCACGCTTAAGGACAGGTCTGCCGCCAGCACCCCCACCAGCGTCACCCTGGGGAAATCATGGCCCTTCACGATCATCTGGGTGCCGATCAGCACATCCGCCTCGCCCCCCATGAAAGCGGACAGAATCCGCTCATAGCTGTCCTTTGTCCGGGTGGTGTCCCCGTCCATGCGCAGGGTGCGCACCCCGGGGAACATCTCCCGGAGCTTTTCCTCTATCTGCTGGGTGCCCGCCTTGAAGCCGCTGATGTAGGGAGAGCCGCATTTGGGACATTTCCTCGGCTTTGGCTCCTGATAGCCGCAGTAATGGCACATCAATGTCCCCTGCCCACCCCGCCCGGCACTGTGCTCCGACAGGGACACATCGCAGTGGGGGCATTTCATCACATGGCCGCAGGACCTGCAGGACACGAAGCCCGCATAGCCCCGCCGGTTCAGGAACAGGATGCTCTGCTCCTGTTTCGAGAGCCTGTCCGCCAAAAGCTCCTGGAGCTTGCGGCTGAAGATGGAGCGGTTGCCCTCCTTCAGCTCCCTGCGCAGGTCTATGGTGTGGACTTTCGGGAGCTGCCCCCCTGTCAGGCGCTCCTTCAGGGTGAAAAGCTTGTATTCCCCGGTCTCGGCCCGGTAGTAGGACTCCAGGGAGGGCGTGGCGGAGCCTAAGAGCACGCTGGCCCCGTGGAGCCTGGCCACCTGGATGGCCGTCTCCCTGGCGTGGTATTTGGGGGAAGCCTCGCTCTTGTAACTGCCCTCGTGCTCCTCGTCTATGATGATCAGGCCGATGTTCCGGAAGGGCACGAACAGCGCGGAACGGGGACCGATGATTACGTCGATTTCCCCATTCCTGGCCCGTTCGCACTGATCGTATTTTTCTCCGGGGGACAGGTTGGAATTCAGGATGCTGACCTTGTCGCCGAATCTGTTGTAGAAACGAAGGAGGGTCTGGTAGGTCAGGGCGATCTCCGGTATCAGCACGATGGCCTGCCTGCCCCGCTCCACCATCTCGGAGACCAACTGCATGTAGACCTCCGTCTTGCCGCTTCCGGTGATGCCGTGGAGCAGGTAGGTGTCGGGGCGGCCGCTTTCGAAGTCGCCCATCACTTCCTCCACGATCCGCCGCTGGGCGTCGCTCAGAAGCTTTTTCTGCTCCCGGGTGGCGGCCAGGCTGACGGGATTGCGGAAGGTTTCGGTGCTGATGACCCGGACGGCCCCCGCCCGCTCCAGGCTCTTCACGGTCTGGGCGGACACCCCCAGCTTCCCCGTGACCCACTCGTAGGGGATGGACTCCTGTTCCACCAGCTCCCGGAGGAGGCGTTCCTTGGCCACCTGCTTTTTTCGCCTGCTTTCCCCGAGCAAGGAGACGATCTCCTCTCTGCCCAATGCCCGCTGCAGCGTCCTGTGCTCCAGCCGCTTCACGGAGCGCCTGGCGGGGAGCACCACCTTCAGGGCCTGTATCATGGTGGAGCCGTAGTTCTTCCGAATCCATGCGGCCAGGGCGATCATTTTGTCCTCCGCGCCTGTGCCGCCCTGGACGATGCCGCGGATCTCTTTCATTTTAGCAGGGTCATATTTGCAGACTTGCCCTATGCCCACCACATAGGCCTTTAGGAGCTTATTTCCGTTTCCGAAGGGAACCGTCACGCAGGCCCCTGTCTCCAGCTTCTCCCGGAGCCTTTCGGGGACGCGGTACTGGAAGGGCCTGTCCAGTTTCTCATGGGAGATGTCTACAATGACATCTGCGTAGTATTCTTTTTTCTCTTCCATTTCGCTCCCCTTTGTCCCAGCTTTATCCTGACCGCAATGCCGACCGTACAGAGCGCGCCCGCCACTGCCATCAACGCCGCGGCTCCTATCCGCGCTTTTTCCTGCTGCTCTTCTGTCGGGGCTATCTCAAAAGAACCGCCCAGATACCAGAACAATGCCAGGATAAATCCAAGAACAAAAACGACAATCCATATGTCACAAACATGCCGGACCAGTTTGGCTTTCTTCATCCCATGCCCTCATGATAATGAAACTCCCCGCAGCCCGGCTGCGAAGGAATCGACCCACATAAAATCAGATATGCTCCAGCCCTCCGGCCAGCAGCTCTTCTATGATGACCCGCTCGTCCATGGGGTATTTCACCCCCCTGATCTCCTGATAGTCCTCATGCCCCTTTCCGGCCAGGACAATCAAATCCCCTTCTTCTGCATGGGAAATGGCATAGGCGATGGCCTCCCTCCTGTCGCAGATTTCCACGTACTCGCCGTCCGTCTTCCCGATTCCGGTCTTGATGTCCTCGATGATATCCTGGGGCTCCTCGAAGCGCGGATTGTCCGAGGTAATCACCGTGAAGTCCGCCAGCCTTCCGCTGACCTCCCCCATCTCGTACCTGCGCTGCCTGGAGCGGTTGCCGCCGCAGCCGAACAGGCACACCAGGCGCTTCGGCTCATACTCCTTCAACGTAGACAGCAGGCTCTCCAGGGCCATGGCGTTGTGGGCATAATCTATCAGCAAAGTGAATCTGTCGGAGATTTTCACCCGCTCGATGCGGCCCTTCACCTTGGCTGTCCGCAGGGCACTTTGGATGTCCTCTGTCCCTACCCGGAAATGGCGGCAGATGGCGATGGCGCACAGGGCATTGTATACGCTGAACCGTCCGGGCGCGGGCACATGGGCGTCGAAATCCATCAGGCCCGCCACATGGAAGTTCACGCCCAGCTCACCCGGGGTGTGCACCAGCTCCAGCCTCTCCGCCCGCAGCATGGCGTCCTCGCCGACGCCGTAGGTCTCCAATTCACAGGTGTGGCCCTCCACGATCTTGCCTACACGGGCGTCGTCGCAATTGACGATGCCAATCCGGCATTGCCTGAACAGCCGCCCCTTGCATTCCATGTACTCCTCAAAGCTCTCATGCTCCCCCGGCCCGATATGGTCCGGCTCCAGGTTCGTGAAGATGCCGTAATCGAATACAAAGCCCTGGGTCCGGTGGAGCTTCAGGGCCTGGGAGGACACCTCCATCACCACCGCGTCCAGCCCGGTCTCCGCCATTTTGGCAAAATACTCCTGTAAAATGTAGGATTCCGGCGTGGTGTTCTCGGCATGGATGTGTACGTCCCCGATGACGGTCTCTATGGTGCCTATGAGCCCCACCTTCAGCCCTGCGTTCTCCAGGATGGATTTCACCAGATAGGTGGTGGTGGTTTTGCCCTTGGTGCCTGTGATGCCTATCGTCTTCAACTTTTTTGCGGGATGGCCGAACCAGGCCGCGGAGACGAAGGCCATGGCGTATCTGGTATCTTCCACCTTGATTACAGTAATATCTTTATCTTCCAGGCCCTCCACGGGCTTGGAGACCAGCAGGGCTGCAGCCCCTTTCTCCGCGGCCTCGGCCGCAAAGGCGTGGCCGTCGAAGTTGACGCCCTCTATGCAGATGAAAAGGCAGCCTTCCACAATCTTTCTGGAATCATAGACCACCGCCGACACTTCTTTGTCCATGGAATGCTCTTCTTCCATGGAATGCTCTTCTTCCATGGAATGCTCTTCTTCCATGGAA
>CAJUFO010000107.1 GCA_910585615.1 uncultured Acetatifactor sp. | reverse complement strand
TCATCAAGATGCTGGACCTGCGCAGGCCCATCTACCGCCAGACCGCGGCCTACGGTCATTTCGGGCGGGATGACGTGTCTCTTCCATGGGAGGCTACGGACAGGGCGGAGGCGCTGAAGAAATATCTGTAGTCAATCAAAACCCTTCAAGCCATCTGTGGGATGGATTTGGAGGGTTTTTGTTTGGAAGTTTGCATCCAAGTAAGAGATGTTTCAGATTTGGGAGAATAGATAAAAAAGATATAATAATGGCATATTATGAAGTATCTGCCTTTTGATCTATCCAAGTGCTTTAGTGGGGGTCTGCAGTCGGGTTGCGCTGCAAATTTAACTGGTGCGCAGTATACATTATGGAAACAAAATTCAGGTGACGGAAACGGAATATGTCGTGATTATCTCATAAGCGGAATGCAATGAACCGGAAAAGGCCGGGAGGAATGGGATGATTTTGGCAGTTTAAGTCCCAATTGAATTGACGCCGCTTTTATGTTAGAATGGTCTCATTGGAAAAGGGGACGCAACAGCAAATCAATGAAAGGCGAAAGCAGGGCTTATGGGAATTTATCTGAATCCAGGTAACAGAGGCTTTTGGGAATCGGTTCGGTCTGAGATTTATGTGGATAAGACAGGATTGCTTGCATGTACCAATGAGCTGCTTAGCACAAAAGAAAAATATATCTGTGTCAGCAGGCCCAGGCGCTTCGGAAAGTCCATGGCGCTTGAAATGCTTGCTGCCTATTACGGCAGGGGCTGCGACTCCAGGGAGCTCTTCGCGGGACTGAAGATAGCAGGGCAGGAATCTTTTTCCAAGCATCTGAACCGTTATGATGTGATTTATCTGAACATGCAGCAGTTCCTGATTGAGGCTGCGCCCGGAAAGGCGATGGAATACCTGGAACAGGAAGTGCTGGAAGAACTGTCCGAGGAGTATGAGGAAATCCTGCGGGGACGGGAGATGGGACTTGCTGCTGCGCTTCGTAAAATTTACGTGAAGACGGACAAGCAGTTCATATTCCTGATAGATGAGTGGGATTGTATCATGCGGGAACGGCAGGAGTCGGAAGGGCTGCAGAGGCAATACCTGGACTTCCTGCGGAATCTTCTGAAGGATCAGCAGTATGTCGCCCTTGCCTATATGACAGGCATCCTGCCTGTAAAAAAGTATGGCCTGCATTCGGCCCTGAACATGTTCCGGGAATACTCCATGACGAATCAAAGGAATTTCGAGGAGTATACCGGCTTTACGGAAGAGGAAGTGAAGGCTCTGTGCCAGCGTTTCGGCATGGACTTTGCGGAAGCCAGCAGTTGGTATGACGGATATAAATTCAGGAAATATCAGCATGTATACAATCCGAAGTCCGTGGTAGAGGCTATGAGCTGCGGGGAGTTTTCCAATTACTGGACGGCGACGGAAACCTACGAGGCGCTGAAAATTTATATGGATATGGACTTCGAGGGGCTCCGGGCGGACATCGTGCAGATGCTGGGAGGCGGAAGCGTCAGGATCAACACACGGAGCTTCCAGAACGACATGCGGAATCTCAGGACAAAGGATGACGTGCTCACGCTGCTGATTCACCTGGGGTACCTGGCTTATGATTCCGGGAAGGAGGAAGCGTTCATCCCCAATAAAGAGATTGTGGGAGAGTTCGAGAACGCCATGAGCGTCAGCGGCTGGCCGGAGGTCATGCGGATATTGAAGGCATCGGATGACCTACTGAAGGCTACGCTGGACGGCGATGCGGACAGCGTGGCCAGAGGGCTCGACCAGGCACATACGGAAGCCTCTTCTATTTTGACCTACAATGATGAAAATTCACTTGCGTGCGCCATTGGGCTTGCGTATTACAGCGCCAGGAAAGACTACAGGCTCATCAGGGAGCTGCCGTCAGGAAAAGGCTACGCAGATGTAGTATTCCTGCCATTGCCCTCTGCAAATAAACCAGCCCTTGTCATAGAGCTGAAATATGACAAGACAGTCAATGCGGCCATACAGCAGATAAAGGACAGGCATTACACCCAGGCGCTGGAAGGATATGCGGGCGAGATATTGGCAGTGGGCATAAATTATGACAGGGACGATGCCGACAAGCGCCATAGCTGCGCGATAGAGAGACTGGAAAAGCGATAAGAACACAAAGGAGGCCCACATGGCATTCGCACACCTTCACGTCCACACGGAATACTCCCTCCTGGACGGCTCCAATAAAATCAAAGAATACGTCTCCCGTGTAAAAGAGCTGGGAATGGACAGCGCCGCCATCACGGATCACGGCGTCATGTACGGCGTCATCGACTTCTACCGGGCCGCCAGGGAGGCAGGCATCAACCCCGTCATCGGCTGCGAGGTCTATGTGGCCCCGAACTCCCGCTTCGACAAGGAGACCACCGGCGGCGAGGACAGGTACTACCATCTCGTCTTACTGGCGGAGAACAACACCGGCTACGCCAACCTGATGAAGATCGTCAGCAAAGGCTTCACCGAGGGCTACTACTACCGCCCCCGTGTGGACATGGAAGTCCTGAACCGCTACCACGAGGGGCTGATCGCCCTGTCCGCCTGCCTGGCGGGGGAAGTGCAACGGAATATCGTGAAGAACCTGCCGGAGGAGGCCAGAAAGGCGGCCCGCAGATACGAGGAATGCTTCGGAAAGGGCAATTACTTCCTGGAGCTCCAGGACCATGGCCTTCCCCAGCAGCGCCTGGTGAACACGGAGCTTTTAAAGATGAGCAAGGAGTTGGACATCCCCTTAGTGGCCACCAACGATGTCCACTACACCTACGAGAAGGACGCGGACTCCCACGACATCCTCCTGTGCCTCCAGACCAACAAGAAGCTGGCGGACGAGGACAGGCTGCGCTACGAGGGGGGCCAGTATTTCGTCAAGAGCGAGGAGGAGATGAAGGCCCTGTTCCCCTATGCCTGGGAAGCACTGGAGAACACCCAGCGCATCGCGGACCGCTGCCATGTGGAGATAGAATTCGGAGTCACCAAGCTCCCCCATTTCCAGGTGCCGGAAGGCTACGACTCCTGGAGCTATCTTAACAAGCTGTGCGGCGACGGGCTTGCGGAGCGCTACGGGGACGGGGCACAGCCCGCCGGGGACACGGGACAGACCCTGCAGGAGCGGCTTGACTACGAGCTTGGCGTCATCCGCCGCATGGGGTATGTGGACTACTTCCTGATCGTGTGGGATTTCATCAATTACGCCAGGAGCAACGGCATCCCCGTAGGGCCGGGCAGAGGCTCCGCCGCGGGGAGCATCGTGTCCTACTGCCTGAAGATCACCAACATCGAGCCCATCCGGTACAACCTGCTCTTCGAGCGGTTCCTGAACCCGGAGCGGGTGTCCATGCCCGATATCGACATCGACTTCTGCTACAACCGCAGGCAGGAGGTCATTGACTATGTGGACAGGAAGTACGGCTCCGACAAGGTGGTGCAGATTGTCACTTTCGGTACGCTGGCGGCCAAGGGCGTCATCCGGGACGTGGGCCGGGTCATGGACCTGCCCTATGCCTTCGTGGACTCCATCGCCAAGATGATACCGGCCGAGCTGAACATCACCATCGACAAAGCCCTGGAGAAGAACCCGGAGCTGCGCAAGGCCTATCAGGAGGACGAGCAGGTGCGCCACCTGATCGACATGTGCAAGCGTCTGGAGGGACTGCCCAGGCATACCTCCATGCACGCGGCGGGGGTGGTCATCTGCCCGGAGTCGGCGGACAACTTCGTGCCCCTGTCCAGGGGAAGCGACGGCTCCGTCACCACCCAGTTCACCATGACCACCCTGGAGGAGCTGGGCCTGCTGAAAATGGATTTCCTGGGTCTGCGGACGCTGACGGTGATCGCGGACGCGGTGAGGTTCGTGGAGGAGACTAAGGGGGAGCGCATCGACATCGACAGCATCGATTACAATGACCCCCTGGTGCTGGCGGCCATCGGCACCGGGAAGACGGACGGCGTGTTCCAGCTGGAAAGCGGCGGGATGAGAAGCTTCATGAAAGAGCTGCGTCCCCAGAACCTGGAGGACATCATCGCAGGCATCTCCCTGTACCGCCCGGGGCCCATGGACTTCATCCCGAAGTACATCAAGGGAAAGAATAACCATAAAGACGTAGTCTACTCCTGCCCCCAGCTGGAGCCTATCCTGGCCCCCACCTACGGCTGCATCGTCTACCAGGAGCAGGTGATGCAGATTGTCCGCGACCTGGGCGGCTACACCCTGGGCCGCAGCGACCTGGTGCGCCGGGCCATGAGCAAGAAGAAGCAGTCCGTCATGGAGAAAGAGCGGGCCAACTTCATCTACGGCAATGCGGAGGAGGGCGTGCCCGGCTGCGTGTCCAGGGGCATCGGCGAGCAGGTGGCCAGCGGCATATTCGACGACATGACCGACTTCGCGAAGTACGCTTTTAATAAATCCCATGCCGCCTGCTACGCCGTGGTGGCCTATCAGACGGCATGGCTGAAATACTATTATCCCGTGGAGTTCATGGCGGCCCTGATGACATCCGTCATCGACAGCGCCAAGAAGGTGTCGGAGTACACCCTGACCTGCCGGAACATGGGCATCGAGCTCCTGCCGCCGGACATCAACCAGGGACAGAGCGGATTCTCCGTGGACGGACAGAGCATCCGCTATGCCCTCACCGCCATCAAGGGCGTGGGCCAGTCCGCCATCGACGACATCGTGGCCGAGCGCAAGGCCAGAGGCCCGTTCCAGAACCTGAAGGAATTCCTGGAGCGCACCTCAGACAAGGACGTGAACAGGCGGGCCGTGGAGAACTTCATCAAGGCCGGGGCCCTGGACAGCCTGGGCGGCACCAGGAAGCAGTTCATGAGCGTCTATGTGCAGATCATGGAGCGCATCACAAAGGACAGGAAGAGCAATCTGGCGGGACAGATAACCCTCTTCGACATTGCGGACGAGTCCCAGAAGGAGGAGTTCGACATCCGCATGCCTGACGTAGGGGAGTACCCCAAGGAGATGGTCCTGGCCTTTGAAAAAGAGGTGCTGGGCATCTACTTAAGCGGCCATCCCCTGGAGTCCGACCAGGAGCTGTGGCAGAAGCATATCACCAACACCACGGGCGACTTCGCCTTAGACGAGGAGACCGGCAGCGCCCGGGTGGAGGACCAGGCCCGGGTGGTGGTGGGCGGCATGATCGCGGACAGGAGCATCAAGTACACCAAGAACGACAAGGTGATGGCGTTCCTGAACCTGGAGGATCTGGTGGGGAATATGGAGATCGTGGTGTTCCCCAGGGATTATGAGAGATACGGCAGCATGCTGGTGGAGGAGGCGAGAGTCTTCATCAAGGGCCGGGCCAGCATGGAGGAGGAAAAGGACGGCAAGCTGATCTGCGAGCAGGTGGTCAGCTTCCAGGAGGCGGCCCAGGCCAACGGCGCCCCGCTGTTCCGGAACCGTTACAATGAAAGCTTCGGCAGCGCGGGCTTCGGGGGCGGAGGGAAAAACGGCGGATACGGTCGGCAGGGCGGCGGGCAGTATGGCAGCAGGCCGGACAAGCAAGGAGCCCGGCAGGACGGCAGTACAGGCGCGGAGGGAGCGGGCCGGGACGGTGCGGGCCAAAGCGGGGCCCGGCCGCAGAAGAAGGTGCCCTCCGGCATCTGGATCCAGTTCCCGGACGCGGACAATTATTTTGCCAGGGAGAAGGAGCTGCTCACCGCCATCGAGGACTCCGACGGCAACGACGACGTGGTGATATTCCTAAAGGACACCAGAGCCTACAAGCTCCTGCCACCGAACCGGCGCGTGTCCGCTGACAGGGCGCTGGAGCAGCGTCTGGGGGGTCTGTTCGGCGGGGAAAATGTAAAAATCCGCCAATAGGTATTGAAAACCGTATGCAAATGCATTAAAATATATGCGGAAAGCGAAAAGCGAAAAGACAAAGCCGGATTCCTCCGGCGTGGGATGTAGGCGACGGGGAGATACGGAATCAGAATAGGGACAGGAGGTTACAGAGAATGGCGAAGGAAATAAAGACGATAGCGGTACTGACCAGCGGTGGGGACGCGCCTGGCATGAACGCCGCCATCCGCGCGGTGGTCCGCACCGCTATCTACAGGGGCGTGAAGGTAAAGGGAGTTAAGAAGGGATATAATGGCCTGCTCAACGAGGACATCATCGACATGGCGCCACGCAACGTGTCGGACATCATACAGAGGGGCGGCACCGTTCTGGGCACGGCCAGGTGCCTGGAGTTCAAAAAGGTGGAATACCAGGAGAAGGCGGCTGAAATCTGCAGGAAGCACGGCATAGACGGCATCGTGGTCATCGGCGGCGACGGCTCCTACAGAGGGGCCCAGGCGCTTTCCAGGCAGGGCATCAATGCTATCGGTATTCCGGGCACGATTGATTTGGATATCGCCTGCACAGAGTACACCATAGGCTTCGACACCGCCGTGAACACAGCCATGGAAGCCATCGACAAGGTAAAGGACACCTCCTCTTCCCATGAGCGCTGCAGCATCATCGAGGTCATGGGGCGCCACGCGGGCTATATCGCCCTGTGGTGCGGCATCGCCAACGGCGCCGAGGACATCCTGCTCCCCGAGAACTACGACTATAACGAGCAGGAGATCATCAACCATATCATCGAGAGCCGCAAGAAGGGCAAGATACACCACCTGATCATCAACGCGGAGGGCATCGGCCATTCCACCTCCATGGCAAAGCGCATCGAGGCGGCCACGGGCATCGAGACCAGGGCCACCATCCTAGGCTACATGCAGAGGGGCGGCAGCCCTACCGCCATGGACCGATACTATGCCTCCATCATGGGCTCCTACGCGGTGGACATCCTCTTAGAGGGCAAGACCAACCGGGTGGTGGGCTACCGCTACGGAGAGTTCACGGACTTCGGCATCGAGGAGGCCCTGCAGATGCAGAAGGACATCGACAGGTATCAGTACGAGGTGGCCAGGAGGCTTACGATCTGATCCTCATCATATTATACTGCATAACGCTGAATGCTGCCTAATGTAATCATGCGAATGAACCAGTCAGCGTTATGCAGTCTGGTTTCACGGCAAGTGAAATCGTTAAGCAGTATATTTCATAAAAAGGCGGCCGTTTTGCGGGAAATGGCCGCTTTTGCACGCAGTGATATTCTGTGAGGGACGCAGGGAGGGCATATGATTACAAGTTATTCCAATCCAAAGGCAAAACAGGTGGCGCTGTGGCAGGCCAATGCCAGAGAGCGGCGCAGCGCGGGCATTTTTCTGGCAGAGGGCTTTAAGATGTGCGAAGAGGCCCCCCGGGAGTCCGTGCGGGAGATTTATGTCACGCCCCAGGCGCTGGAGAAGAGCAGAGAGCAGCCACGGATTTCGGCAAAGATGGAGCGGATTGGATACGAGACAGTGTCCGAGGAAGTGTTCCGGAAGATCTCCGACACCCAGACGCCCCAGGGAATCCTGTGCGTGGTGGAGCGGCCCAGGCATACCCTGGAACAGCTCCTCTCAGTGCCCGATCCCCTGCTGGTGGCGCTGGAGGATTTGCAGGACCCCGGCAACCTGGGCACCATCGTCAGGACAGGGGAGGGCGCGGGAGTCACCGGAATCGTCATGAGCCAGGGGACTGTGGACATCTATAATCCCAAGACGATTCGGGCCACCATGGGTTCGATTTACAGAGTGCCCTTCGTCTATACGGAAGACATGGGCCGGGCCGTGGGGCAGATGCGGGAGAGGGGAATGCGCGTCTATGCTGCCCATCTGGCCGGGGAAAAAGATTATGATGGCTTTTGCTACCGAAAGGGGACGGCGTTCCTGATAGGAAACGAGGGCAGGGGCCTGAGCAGAGAGCTGGCCCAATGCGCTGACAGCCTGTTAAAGATTCCCATGGAGGGACAGGTGGAGTCTCTGAATGCCGCTGTCAGTGCGGCTTTGCTTGTGTATGAAGCCCATCGCCAAAGGAAAAAATGAAAACTTGACAATTCCCGTAACATCTGTTATGATACTCGTAACAAATTTAATAACTTTGTAATAACTTTATGAAGAAAAAGGAATAACTTAACGCAAAGTCTTAAGAATTTGTTTATGGAGGTAAAAATCATGACAAAATGCAGAAAGCTGTTCAGTACAGTGGCAGCAGTATTGATGTCGATATGTCTGCTCCTGGAGGCGGGCATCTCCGCCCGGGCAAGCGCGGATAATACCTGCGGCGGCGTGGCCGCGGTGTTCAATCCGGGTTCCGGCAATTCGCTGGATGTGGTGAACGCCACGGCGAAGGAGCTTAACCTTGACCTTACAGCGGAAGAGGAGGAGCCTGAGGAGAGCAAGCTGGTGATGGCCAATGTGCAGAACGCGCTGAACGTGAGGAGCGAGGCCAGCGAGGAATCCGACAAGGTAGGCATGCTGTACAAGGATTGCGGAGGCACGATTCTGGAGCGCAGGGACGGATGGACGAAGCTGCAGTCCGGCAACATCATCGGCTGGGCCTCGGACGAGTATCTGCTCTTTGACGAGGAAGCTCTTGCTTTGGCAAACAGTGTGGGCAAGATGGTGGCTACGGTGGACACCGAGACCCTGCGGGTGAGGATGGAGCCCACCACGGATGCCGGTATCTGGGGGCTATTGCCCGGCGGTGAGGTCGTGGAGGTGCTGAACCAGTACGATGACGGCTGGGTGTGCATCGACTTTGAGGGAGAGGACGGTTATGTGTCCACGGAATTCCTGGTGCTGGATTTCGTCATCGACTCCGGGGAGACCATGGAGGAGATTGATGCCCGTATTGCCGCGGAGAAAGAGGCATCGAGGCACAAGAACTTCGGCGAGTACACCACGGACGCGGATACCACTATGCTGCTGGCCGCCCTGATTTACTGTGAGGCCGGCTGCGAGAGCTACGAAGGAAAGCTGGCGGTGGGCGCAGTGGTCATGAACCGTGTGAGGAGCGGGGCGTACCCCAATTCCATCCATGGAGTGATATATGCATCCGGCCAGTTCACACCGGCCATGAACGGCAAGCTCAACAGCGTGTACGCATCCGGCAGCTATAGCGCCGAATGTGTCCAGGCGGCCCAGGAGGCCCTGGCAGGCGTGTCCAATGTAGGCGACCTGACCCACTTCCGCCGCAACAATGGGCGCGAGGGCCTGGTAATCGGAAACCATGTATTCTATTGATAGCCCAGCTATCGGGCGGCAGATGTCCTGCCGCCCTTTTTGTACGTTAAGAGCAGGTAACGTGCAAAGAAATGGGTTGATAAAAAATGATTTTTATAGTAAACTGAGTTTAGGAACTAGGTGAAAAGGATTTAGAGAAAAAGGACAAGGGGAGGAAAATTGTATGGATATGGTGCTGATTTTCTGGATGGTCATATTGATTCTGTGCATCGTGATCGAAGTTCTGACCCTGGGGCTGACCACTATATGGTTCGCGGCGGGCGCGCTGGTAGCCATTTTCGCGGCTCTATTGTACGCGCCGATTTTTGTGCAGGTGATCCTGTTCCTGCTGGTCTCGCTGACATTATTGTTCTTCACCAGGCCCATCGCGGTGAAATACTTCAACCGGGACAGGGTGAAGACCAATGTGGAGAGCATGGTGGGCCGCCAGGCCATCGTCACCGGCGAAATCGACAATGTACAGGCCACAGGCCAGGTGACGGTGAGCGGCCAGGAGTGGAGCGCCAGGAGCTGGGACGACAAGGTGCGGATTCCGGCGGGGGCCGTGGTGGTCGTGGTAGCCATCAGCGGCGTTAAGCTGATCGTGCGGACAGAGCAGCGGATGGAAGCAGGCGCACCCGTCAAGGAGGAAGCGCCGCAGCCAATGGCAGCGTCTCCGGGAGAGGAGCAGGAAGCGCCGAAGGAGGAGCCGCGGATTCCAGGCGGGGAACCACAGGTCCCGGAAGCCGGACCGGAGGAGAAGGAACCTGAAGTGGCGAAAACGGAGGAGTAGTCTTTATCCATCAATAAAATAAGCGCTGGACAAAGCGCGGAAAGAGGTAAAATTATGGGTATGGGAACAATAATGGGTTGGATTATGGGGATTTTGATTTTGGTGATCCTGGCGGTGCTGGTGTCCTGCCTGAAAATCGTGCCCCAGGCACAGGCCTATGTCATCGAGCGGCTGGGCGCTTACCAGGGCACATGGTCGGTGGGATTCCACATCAAGGTGCCTTTCCTGGACAAAGTGGCCAGAAAGGTGAACCTGAAGGAGCAGGTGGCGGACTTCCCGCCTCAGCCGGTGATCACCAAGGACAATGTCACCATGCGGATCGACACGGTGGTGTTCTACCAGATCACGGATCCCAAGCTGTTCACCTACGGCGTGGAGAATCCGA
>CAJUFO010000106.1 GCA_910585615.1 uncultured Acetatifactor sp. | reverse complement strand
CCGATTTAAGCCATTTGAACATGAAATTAGATGGCGTGGCTACAAAATGGCAACAGAAAATCAGTAAGCCAGAATAAATGATGTAATTGAAGTAAAAAAGGGCGTGTATTTGCATAAAACTTAAACAAATATAGTTAAGAACAACGAAGAACACGCCGATTCCATATCGCCGCCATATTTCCTGAAATCCTCGGGGTGGGAAGCTTTCATATGCGCTATATTCGAATCGGCTATGTATATCGGTGTCCCGACTGGAATGTCCAAATCTAACGCATTTATTACTTTTTCGGAGAAGATACCGATTTTCTTTCGTAACATGACAATCCACCTTTCCTCAGATTTCATTCTTCCTGGACATATCGCGGCACCTCTGTCAGCTCCTTTATCCTCTCTGCGGCAACGTGTTTTCCTATGTCGTTGAGCATTTCATAATATTTTTTGAGCCTGCTGAAATGCATCAATTCCAATTGCTCCGATGTCGGCATTTCATCAAGGGTTAAGGGGTCATCCTTGCCTTTTATGTCTTCTGCGGAATCAGACCATCCCATTAAATAAGATGGTGAGCATCCAAGAACTTCTGCCATGTCTGCAATAGTGCTTCTTTTAATGTTCTCGACACGGCCATTTTCATATTTTGCTATGGCAGATGCCTGCAGGCCTAGCTTTTCACCAAGTTCTGTTTGGGTGTAACCCATTGCTTTTCGTCTTTCTTTTATCCTTTCCGCCATTTCCATTACATTACCTCCAAACAATTGTCTTGATTGTACAATACTCTGATATATTATGCAAGATATTTTTGAAAAAAGTCTTAAAAAGACAAAAATGATTGACAGATGAGTCGTTCGATGTTATTATGAAATCGTCTGAAGAAGAAAAAAACGACGGGCCTGAACAGGCGCATATGTAAGGCCGGAAAGCATATGCTTTTTTGGCCTTGTGATATTACATCTTGAACCGTATCCGAATCTGGTGCTCGATGGCTTGGATGGACTTGTAGAAGCCCAGGGCGATGACGCACAGCACGATGATGCTGGTGATTACCATGTCCAGCTGGAACACCTGGGAGCCGTATATGATCAGATACCCAAGCCCCCGCCTGGCCGCCAGGAACTCCCCGATGATGACCCCCACCAGCGCCAGCCCGATGTTCACCTTGGCGGTGCTGAGCAGGATGGGCACGGAGCCCGGCAGCACCACCTTCAGGAAAGCGTCCCGCCTTGTGCCCCCCAGAGTGTAGATCAGCGTGATCTTCTCATTGTCCACCTGCTGGAAGCCCGTGTAGAAGCTGATGATGGAGCCGAAGACCGCCACGGACATGCCGGCCACGATGATGGTCCGGGTGCCGGTGCCCAGCCAGACGATGAAAAGCGGCGCCAGGGCCGATTTCGGCAGGCTGTTGAGCACCACCAGGTAGGGCTCCAGTATCTCGGACAGCTTCCTGGAGTGCCACAGCAGCGTGGACATCAGGAGGCTGAACGCGATCACCAGCAGGAAGCTCAGCACCGTCTCCAGCAGCGTCACGCCGATGTGGGAGAGCATGGCATTGTGCCTGATCTGGTCCACAAAGCAGCGCGCCACGCGGCTGGGGCTGGAGAAGAAAAAGCTGTCGATCCACTTCTGATTGGCGCTGACCTCCCACAGGACGATAAACAGGACGAAGATGAGCGTGCGCCAGGAAGCGATTTCATGGTGGTGCCTTCTGTGCTTTCGGATGAACTCCTCCTGCCTGGTCAATTCGGAGGAAGCCTTTTTCCTTTTTCCGGAATCCGTTGTCAGTTCAGCTTTCATGTGTCAGATCCTCCCATAGCATATTGAAATACTGCTGGAACTCGGGAGCGTTCCTCGCGGCCAGCGGCGAATCGTCCGCCAGCGTCAGATGTACGCTTACCTCATTTTTGACCACGGCCGGACGGCCGGACAGGACGATGATTCTGTCGGCCAGGCTGATTGCTTCCGACAGGTCGTGGGTGATGATGACCATGGTCTTCCCCGCAGCCCGGATCAGCCTGCAGATGTCCGCGGACACGAAAAGCCTGGTCTGATAGTCCAGGGCGCTGAAGGGCTCATCCAGCAGGAGGAGCTGGGGCTCCAGAGCCAGCGTCCGTATAAGCGCCGCCCTCTGCTTCATGCCGCCGGACAGCTCGTCAGGGCGCTTATCCCTGAATTTGTCCAGCCCGTAGTCCTTCAGGAGCCGGTCTACCGCCTCCAGGCGTTCCGGCGTCATTTTATGGTTCAATTCAAGCCCTAAGGTCACGTTCCTGTAGACAGTGCGCCACTCGAACAGGTGGTCCCGCTGGAGCATGTAGCCTATCTTCGGATAGTGCAGGGAGCCGTCGGGATTGTTCACCACGATTGTCCCTTCCTCCGGGGACAGGAGCCCTGCAATGATGGACAGCAGCGTGGACTTGCCGCAGCCGCTGGGCCCCACGATGGCGATGAATTCCCCCTCCCGGACGCCGAAGGAGATGTCCTGCAGCGCTTTCGTCTCCCCGTGGAGATTGTGGTAGGAATAGCCGATGTTCTTCAGTTCCAGGATGTTCTGCATATATGCCATTCCCGTTCGCCTTTTTCCTATATCATATGAAGGACGGCGGGCAGGGGTTCTATGACTGTCTGTCCGAAATGGCGAAAGACCTATGGGAATCATGAAAGACAGTGCCGATTCGCGGCATGTTTTGCGGCGGCCGCATTGCCCCGGCAGGAATTGTGAAAAAACCAGGCTTGCTATAATCAAATATGCGTGATAGAATGTATACTACACGTCACAGATTTGTAGATTCTGGCGGTCTTTGGTATAAAAATGCAGTTTTACGGTTCAATGAGACAAAAGCAGGAGGAAGATATGGCACAATTATGGGGCGGGCGCTTTACAAAGGAGACAGACAGGCTGGTCTACGACTTCAATGCGTCCATAGGCTTTGACAGGCGGCTTTTCCATGAGGACATTGAGGGCAGCATGGCCCATGTGACCATGCTGGCGAAGCAGGGGATCCTGACGGAGGGGGAGCGAGACGAAATCCTGGAGGGATTGGCGGGAATCCGACAGGATGTGGACGCCGGGACGATTGAAATCGATGAAAGCTGCGAGGACATCCACAGCTTCGCGGAGGCGGAGCTGATTCGCCGCATCGGCGACACGGGCAAGAAGCTGCACACCGGCAGGAGCCGCAACGACCAGGTGGCTTTGGACATGCGGCTCTACACCAGGAAGCATGTGGCGGAGGTGGACGGGCTGCTGAAAGACCTCCTGGCCGTGATTCTGGCCGCGATGGAGGAGAACATCGGGACCTACATGCCGGGCTTCACCCATCTCCAGAAGGCCCAGCCCACCACGCTGGCCCACCACTACGGCGCATATTTTGAGATGTTCCGCCGGGACAGACAGCGCATGGCGGACATCTATGAGAGGATGAACTATTGTCCCTTGGGGGCCGGGGCCCTGGCGGGCACTACATATCCGCTGGACAGGGATTATACGGCTTCCCTGCTGGGATTCGCCGGGCCCACCCTGAACAGCATGGACTCCGTGTCCGACAGGGATTACCTGATAGAATTCCTGGCGGCCCTGTCCACGGTGATGATGCACTTAAGCCGCTTCAGCGAGGAGATCATCATCTGGAATTCCAACGAATACCAGTTCGTGGAGATAGATGATGCCTATTCCACCGGCAGCAGCATCATGCCCCAGAAGAAGAATCCCGACATCGCGGAGCTGGTGCGGGGCAAGACGGGGCGGGTCTACGGGGCGCTGATGTCCCTGCTGACCACCATGAAGGGCATCCCCCTGGCCTATAACAAGGACATGCAGGAGGACAAGGAGCTGACCTTCGATGCCATAGACACGGTGGAGAACTGCCTGGCCTTGTTCACCGGCATGCTGCGCACCATGCGGTTCCGGAAAGAGCGCATGGCGGAGAGCGCCATGAACGGCTTCACCAACGCCACGGACGCTGCGGACTATCTGGTGGGGAAGGGCGTGCCCTTTCGGGATGCCCACGGCATCATCGGCAGGCTGGTGCTGTACTGCGTGGATAAGGGAAGCTCCATCGACAGACTGTCCCTGGAGGAGCTGCAGCGGATCAGCGATAAATTCGAGGCCGACATCTATGACGCGGTTTCCCTTAAGACCTGCGTGGAAAAGCGCCTGACCATCGGCGGGCCTGGGCCGGAGGCCATGAGGACAGTCATAGAAAAACAGAAAAGCTATCTGGCAGAGGAATCGCTGGCAGAGCGGAATAAAACAGAATAAAACAGAATAAAACAGATTAGAGAGGAAAGATTTCCGAAAATAGAGGAGGAGAAGATAATGAGCGAAAAGTTGAGAGTAGGCATCCTGGGCGGCACAGGCATGGTGGGGCAGCGTTTCATCGCTCTGCTGGAGGACCACCCCTGGTTCGAAGTGACCACCATAGCGGCGAGCCCCCGCTCCGTAGGCAGGACCTATGAGGAGGCCGTGGAGGGCAGGTGGAAGATGGATACCCCCATGCCGGAAGCCGTGAAGAAGCTGGTGGTCATGAATGTCAACGAGGTGGAGGCAGTGGCCTCCCAGGTGGATTTCGTATTCAGCGCCGTGGACATGTCCAAGGACGAGATCAGGAAGATAGAGGAAGACTATGCCAGGACGGAGACCCCCGTGGTCTCCAACAACAGCGCCCACAGATGGACCCCTGACGTACCCATGATGGTGCCGGAGATCAATCCGGAGCACATGGAGGTCATCGAGGCCCAGCGGAAGCGCCTCGGCACCCGGCGCGGCTTCGTGGCGGTAAAGCCCAACTGCTCCATCCAGAGCTATGCCCCCGTGCTGACCGCCTGGAAGGAGTTCGAGCCGGTGGAGGTGGTGGCCACCACTTACCAGGCGATTTCCGGCGCGGGCAAGACCTTCCAGGACTGGCCGGAGATGGTGGGGAATGTGATTCCCTATATCGGCGGCGAGGAGGAGAAGAGCGAGAGGGAGCCCCTGCGCATCTGGGGTGAGGTGCGGGACGGCGCAATCGTGCCCGCAAAGGGGCCTGTGATTACATGCCAGTGTATCCGCGTCCCCGTGCTGAACGGCCATACGGCGGCAGTCTTCGTGAAGTTCGCGAAGAAGCCCACTAAGGAACAGCTGATCGGGAAGCTGCGGGAGTTTTCCGGCGAGCCTCAGAGGCTTCAGCTTCCCAGCGCGCCGAAGCAGTTCATCCAGTACCTGGAGGAGGACAACAGGCCCCAGGTGGCCCTGGACGTGGACTTCGAGAAGGGCATGGGCGTCAGCGTGGGAAGGCTCCGGGAGGATACGGTCTATGATTATAAATTCGTCGGCCTGTCGCACAACACCGTCAGGGGCGCGGCAGGCGGCGCGGTGCTCTGTGCGGAGCTTTTGAAGGCCCACGGATATATTGAGAAGAAGTAAGGAAGACAGAGTGGGAAAGAGTTTATTTATTGCGGAGAAGCCCAGTGTGGCCAGGGAATTCGCAAACGCGCTGAAAGTGAATACCACCTCCAGGGACGGCTATCTGGAATCGGCGGACACGATCATCACATGGTGCGTGGGCCATCTGGTCACCATGAGCTATCCGGATGCCTATGACGAGAAATTAAAGAGATGGAGCTTCGACACCATCCCCTTCCTTCCGGAAGAATATAAATATGAGGTCATCGAAAGCTCCAAAAAGCAATATACTATTGTGAGCTCCCTCATGAAGCGCCCAGATGTGACCACGATCTACGTGTGCACGGACTCCGGGCGGGAGGGGGAGTACATCTACCGGCTGGTGGAGCAGATGTCAGGCGTCAGGGGCAAGGAGCGGAAGCGGGTCTGGATCGACTCCCAGACAGAGGAGGAGATTCTGCGGGGCATCCGGGAGGCAAAGGACTTAAAGGAATACGACAACTTAAGCGCCGCCGCGTACCTGCGGGCCAAGGAGGATTACCTCATGGGCATCAACTTCTCCCGGGCCCTGACGTTGAAATACGGAAATGTGGTAAAAGATTACCTGAAACGCGACAGGGCCGTCATCTCGGTGGGCCGCGTCATGACCTGTGTGCTGGGCATCGTGGTGAACAGGGAGCGGGAGATCCGCAACTTTGTCAAGACGCCGTTCTACCGGGTGCTGGGAACCTTCAAGATACAGGACAGAAGCTTCCAGGGCGAGTGGCGGGCGGTAGGGGGCGAGGGTGTGGCTCCTCCGCCCTCCGCCTGGTACGCCTCCCCGAAGCTCTACAAGGAGAACGGCTTCAAGAAGGAGGAGGACGCGAAGGGCCTCATCGCCCATCTGGAGGGAGAGCCGGTGGGGGACATCCTGCTGGAGAGCATCAGCCGGAAGAAGGAGAACAGGAACCCGCCCCTGCTCTACAACCTGGCGGAGCTACAGAACGACTGTTCGAAGATGTTCAAAATCAGCCCGGACGAGACCCTGCGGATCGTGCAGGAGCTGTACGAGAAGAAGATGGTCACCTATCCCAGGACGGATGCCAGAGTCCTGTCCACGGCGGTGGCAAAGGAGATACATAAGAACATAGGAGGCCTGCGGGGATTTGGACCAGGCGCCGGTTTTGCCGCGGAGATCCTGAACAACGGAAGCTACAAGGGAATCGCCAAGACCAGGTACGTGAACGACAAGCAGATTACCGACCATTACGCCATCATACCCACAGGCCAGGGGCTGAACAATCTGAACAGCCTGCCGCCTCTTTCCGCCAAGGTCTATGAGGTGATTGTGCGCAGATTCCTGAGCATCTTTTACCCGCCTGCCGTATATCAGAAATTCGCCCTCTGCATCCGAGTGAAGGAAGAGCGGTTCTTTGCCAACTTCAAGGTGTTGATTGAGGAAGGGTATCTGAAGGTTGCGGTGAAAAAGGACAGCGGCGGGGCGGCCGCGGACAGGGAGACGGGCGCTTCGCCTGCAGGGGGGGACGGAAGCGGCAATGCCAAGAAGGCTGCGGATGGAGCCGGCACAGGGAAAGAGAACGGAACGGACTCCGGCAAAGGCGGCGGGAACACGGAGAACAATGAGACGGAGCTCAGGGGAGACGAGGCGTTCATAAAGCTTCTGAACGCCCTGAAAAAAGGGGATAAGCTGGCTGTGGACTCCTATGAAGTCAAGGAGGGAGAGACCTCGCCGCCCAAGCGCTACACCTCCGGCAGCATCATCCTCACCATGGAGAACGCCGGGCAGTTCATCGAGGACGAGGAGCTGCGGGCCCAGATCAAGGGCAGCGGCATCGGCACCAGCGCCACCAGGGCGGAGATTCTGAAGAAGCTGGTGAACATCGAATACCTGGCCCTGAACAAGAAGACGCAGGTGCTGACCCCCACCCTCATGGGAGAGATGATATACGATGTGGTGGGCAGCTCCATCAAGGCGCTGCTGGATCCGGCCTTGACGGCAAGCTGGGAGAAGGGACTGACACTGGTAGCCGACGGGGATATCACCTCCGGGGAATACATGGACAAGCTCAACGGCTTCGTGGGCCGCAGGACGGAGTACGTCAAGCAGCTGCGCAACCAGGGCGCTCTGTTCGCGCAGTTCCAGGCGGCTGCCACGAATTATCAATCCGCCGAGTCCGCGGGCAGGAGACAGACAAAGCAGCAGACGAAGGGCAGGTAAATGCCCTCCGTAGGTATGGGCACAGAGCGCCGAAAAGGCAAAGCAAGGGAGGAGTGACTTGAATTGAGCATCGAAATCACCGTTTCGGAATTGTATGATTTAAAGGAGACAATCGCAGCCGGACTGCTGGAAGGACTGACCTATCCATGGGAGGCGCTCCCGAAGATCCACGATTTCATCATTGACCTGGGCGAGAGCCTTCCAAAGGACATCTATGAAGAGCGGGGCGATTACATCTGGGTGGCGAAGAGCGCGAAGGTGGCCCCGACAGCCTGCTTGAACGGGCCGCTGATCGTGGACGAGGACGCGGAAATCCGCCACTGCGCTTTCGTGAGAGGCAACGCCATCGTGGGGAAGGGGGCCGTGGTGGGCAATTCCACGGAACTGAAGAACGTGATTCTCTTCAACAAGGTCCAGGTGCCCCATTACAATTACGTGGGGGACAGCATCCTGGGCTTCAAAGCCCATATGGGCGCAGGCTCCATCACCTCCAACGTGAAGAGTGACAAGACCCTGGTGGTGGTAAAGGGAGAGGGCATCTCCATCGAGACAGGCCTGAAGAAGATGGGGGCCATGCTTGGCGACAACGTGGAGGTGGGCTGCAACAGCGTCCTGAACCCCGGAACCGTCATCGGCCGGAACACGAACATCTACCCCGCATCCATGGTCAGGGGCGTGATACCCGCCGGGAGCATCTACAAAAAGGCCACGGAAATTGTCGAGAAGAGGGAATGATATTTTTAGAAGGATATTTTTTTACAAAAAATACTAGATTTTTTTCCGTAAGTATGAGAAAATGAAGAAAGAGATTATTATATGTCAATTTCCAAATTGATATGCAACAGGAAGTGCGCTTCTGCGGGCTTTCTGTTGTGATGAATAATAACTTACATAATTGAAAGGAGATTTCACATGATCTATTCAAAGGAAGTTGAAGAAATGTGCACAGTCGCTCAGGGTGTGCACCATGGCTGTGCGCCTATCCCTGAAGAAGCAAAGTGGGTGCAGGCGAAGAAGGTGGAAGACATTTCCGGTCTGACCCATGGCGTGGGCTGGTGTGCTCCCCAGCAGGGCGCATGCAAGCTGACCCTGAACGTGAAGGAGGGCATCATCCAGGAGGCTCTGGTGGAGACTATCGGCTGCTCCGGCATGACCCATTCCGCAGCTATGGCATCTGAGATTCTTCCCGGCCTGACTGTCATGGAAGCGCTGAATACCGACCTTGTATGTGATGCCATCAACACCGCCATGAGGGAGCTGTTCCTGCAGATCGTCTACGGACGTACCCAGAGCGCATTCTCCGAGGAAGGCCTTCCCATCGGCGCAGGCCTTGAGGATCTGGGCAAGGGGCTCAGGAGCCAGGTCGGTACTATGTACGGTACTTTGAAGAAGGGTCCCCGTTATCTGGAGATGGCGGAAGGCTATGTGACCGGCATCGCTCTGGACAAGAACGACGAGATCATCGGCTATGAGTTCGTGAGCCTTGGAAAGATGACCGATTTCATCAAGAAGGGCGACGACCCCAACACCGCCTACGAGAAGGCAAAGGGCCAGTACGGCCGCGTCGCTGATGCCGTGAAGGTCATCGATCCCAGAAAAGAGTGAGGCATGGCCGCCTAAGCCGTCATGCAATGCTTCTCAACGGACAGAACGGTTTGGGAAGCTTCCAGAAAAATAAGGAGGACAGGAAAAAATGGCTTTATTTGAATCATATGAAAGACGCATTGATAAAATCACGGAAGTACTGAAGGGCTACGGCATCTCCTCTATCGAAGAAGCGGAGAAGATCACCAAGGACGCAGGACTTGACGTATACGAGCAGGTGAAGAAGATCCAGCCCATCTGCTTCGAGAACGCATGCTGGGCTTACACCGTAGGCGCTGCCATCGCCATCAAGAAGGGCTGCCGCAAGGCCGCGGAAGCCGCCGCCGCCATCGGCGAGGGCCTTCAGGCATTCTGCATCCCCGGTTCCGTTGCGGATACCCGTAAGGTAGGCCTGGGCCACGGCAATCTGGGCAAGATGCTGCTGGAAGAGGATACCGACTGCTTCTGCTTCCTGGCAGGACATGAGTCCTTCGCCGCCGCAGAGGGCGCTATCGGTATCGCTGAGAAGGCCAACAAGGTACGCCAGAAGCCTCTGCGCGTCATCCTCAACGGCCTTGGAAAAGACGCCGCCAAGATCATCTCCCGCATCAACGGATTCACCTTCGTTGAGACCGAGTACGATCCTTACACCAACGAAGTAAAGGAAATCGAGAGAATCCCCTACTCCGAGGGGCTCCGCGCAAAGGTGAACTGCTACGGTTCCAACAGCGTTCCCGAGGGCGTGGCCATCATGTGGAAGGAGAACGTGGACGTATCCATCACCGGCAACTCCACCAACCCTACCAGGTTCCAGCATCCCGTTGCAGGTACATACAAGAAGGAGCGTACCGAGGCCGGTAAGAAGTACTTCTCCGTTGCCTCCGGCGGCGGCACGGGACGTACCCTGCATCCCGACAACATGGCTGCAGGCCCCGCTTCCTACGGCTTCACGGATACATTGGGACGTATGCACTCTGACGCGCAGTTCGCAGGATCCTCCTCCGTTCCCGCGCATGTGGAGATGATGGGCCTGATTGGCATGGGCAACAACCCCATGGTAGGCGCTACCGTGGCTGTGGCTGTCTTGATTGAGGAAGCTGCGAAGGAAAATCGTTTCTAGGAAACGATTGCATGTTCTAAATTTTGTGGATTGAAAATGCCGGAAGGCTTGAAAGTACCGTAATCTCCAAGGTTTGCGGTGACAAGGAAGTAATTTCAGATTAGGCGGTATAGCCCCGATTACAGGGGCTGTACCGTCTT
>CAJUFO010000105.1 GCA_910585615.1 uncultured Acetatifactor sp. | reverse complement strand
ATGGAACTATGTGATACGTGGGTTCAAATAGTACATTTTATTTTGCGACAGTTCCTAAGATATAGAGAATCTCAAAAAAGGTATGGGTATGCTCCGGAATCTCCAGCCGGGGCTGCCTGACCAGGACCACATTGTAATCCGCGCCGGGGGCGGCCTTGTGGGCATCCTGCATGATGGACAGGGCATGGTTCCAGGTGAGCAGAGGGATGCTATGGGAATCGTAGTCCGGGGGCAGCTTGGTGAGAAGGGTGAAGAAGTCCTCGGCTGCACCTGATGAGCACCAACTCCCCGCTGATCTGGCTGATCATCGTCATCATAGACTGCTGGAAGGAGATGGGCTGGAACGCCATCATCTACCTTTCCTCCATGGCCGGCATCGACCAGGGGCTGTACGAGGCGGCCCAGATAGACGGTGCAAACCGCTTCCAGAGGATTTGGCACATCACCCTGCCCGGCATCCGGCCCACGATCATCGTCCTGCTGATCATGAGCATCGGCGGCGCGCTGAACGTAGGCATGGAGCGGCAGATGCTCCTGAGCAACGCCCTGGTGCAGGACCACACCATGGTGCTCTCCTGGTTCTCCTATACACGAGGCATCAAGAGCAGCGATTACGGCCTTGGTACGGCGCTGGGCGTCTTCCAGTCGGCTGTGGGCGTGACGCTCCTGCTGATCGCCAATAAGATTGCCGGTCTGGTAGGCGAAGACAAGCTGGTATAAGGGGGTGGCGAGATGAAAAATTTACATAAGACCTGGTTTGATTATTTTCTGGTAGTATTGTTTTTGTTTCTTTTGGTGATTACCCTGTATCCGTTCCTGAACGTGCTGGCCATATCGCTGAACGATGCCACGGATACTATAAAGAACGTGAGCTTCATCTTTCCCCGGAAGTTCACGCTGACCAACTATAAATACGTGTTCGAGGAGGGAGGCGTCCTACAGCCCCTGTTCATGTCCATTGCCAAGACCGTGATCGGCACGGCGGCGGGCGTGATCTGTACGGCCATGCTGGCTTACACCTTGAGCCGCAGGGACTTCGTGTTCCATAAGGTTTCACGCTGCTGTTCGTCATCACTATGTATGTGGGCGGCGGCATGATTCCCGAGTACCTGCTGATCATGCGGACGCTGAAGCTGGGGAACAACTTCCTGGTGTATATCATCCCGGGCCTGATATGGGTCTACAATATGATACTTGTCCGTTCCTTTATAGACGGCCTGCCGCCTGCCCTGCAGGAGGCCGCCCAGCTGGACGGCGCCAACGATTTCCAGATCTGGTACAAGGTGGTGATGCCCCTGTGCACGCCGGTCATCGCCACCATCGCCCTGTACTACGCCGTGGGCCAGTGGAACTCCTTCATGGATACCTATCTGTACGCAAAGGAATTGCCCACCCTGCAGTATAAGCTGTATGAGATCATGTCCCAGGCTACCATGCAGCTGGATACCCATACCACCACCAACGCCACCCAGGCCGTGACACCCATGGCCATCCGCATGGCTGTCACTGTGGTGGCTACGGTTCCCATCATCGTGATGTACCCCTTCGTGCAGAAGTATTTCGTGGGCGGCATGACGCTGGGCGCTGTGAAGAACTGAGCGCACATGGAACTAAGGAAGAATTTCATCAAAAAATATATAAGGAGGATTTCAAAATGAAGATGAAAAAGGTTTTGGCTCTGCTGACGGCGGGCGCCATGCTCACAGGCATGCTCACCGGCTGTGGCGGCGACGAGGGGGGCGTCCGGAAGCTCCCAGGGGGGCGGAGACGCCCAGGAGGAGAGCACCGGCGGCGATGCGGCCGGGGATGACGCGACAGGCGGAGACGAGGCCGGCGGAGATGAGGCGGAGGGCGGAGACGAAGCAGACGGCTCCCAGGCGGAGGCCAGCAAGGATCCCATCACCTTCAAGTACTACAATGCCGACGGCAAGAACGGCAACTGGAGCGAGACCGCGGTAGGCGCGGCCATCACTGAGGCCACCGGCGTGACCCTGGAGATTAGCTATCCCGTGTCCAGCACCGGGGATCCCAGCGAGGACATTTCCCTGATGATCGCCGAGGACAATTATCCGGACATGATTTATTCCAAGGCATCCGTGACCAATCTGTATGAGGCGGGGGCACTGATCGACATGACGGAGTTGATTGAGCAGTACGACCCCAACATCAAGAAGATGTACGGAGACGAGTTCGACAAGCTGAAATGGGGCTCCGGGGACGAGGGCATCTATCAGCTCTCCTACGCGGGCGTCAGGGGCCAGATCTTCGGTACCGACGGAACCTGTCAGATACAGTATGCGGTGCTGAAGGAAAATGACTATAAGTATCCCACCACGCTGGAAGAGTACGAGGCCATGATCAAGAGCTATCTGGAGGCCCATCCCACCACGGAGGACGGGCTGGAGACCATCGGCATCACCATGAGCGCTTCCGACTGGCACTGGATGATTACCCTGGGCAATCCTGCGGGCTTCATCGCGGACGCGCAGCCTGACAACGGCCAGTGGCTCATCGACGAGAACTATAACTGCACCTATAAGCATGCAAGCGATGACGAGAAGGAGTATTTCAAATGGCTCAGCCGCATGTATGACGAGGGCATCCTGGATCCCAACTTCGCCACTCAGACGGACGACGACTATATCGCAAAGCTGGCCAGCGGACGCGTGGTGGCCATCACCGATGCCAACTGGCATTACGCCCAGGCCCATGCCGCTTTGAAGGCAGAGAACAAGCTTGACAAGACCTACTGCGGCCTGCCTGTGACCATGAATGCCGATGACAAAGCGCCTACACTGATGTACCAGGGCCTGCAGGTAGGGTACGGCCTTGCCATCACCAAGAGCTGCGAGGATCCGGTGCGCGCCATCCAGTTCCTGGATTATCT
This sequence comes from uncultured Acetatifactor sp., assembly GCA_910585615.1. Lineage (GTDB taxonomy): Bacteria > Bacillota > Clostridia > Lachnospirales > Lachnospiraceae > Acetatifactor. Next base: position 8,019 of record CAJUFO010000105.1, on the reverse strand, counting down.
GTGCTCCGACGAGGGCGCGATCCTCTACAGATGGGGTATCGAGGGCGAGCATTATTTCCTGGATGAGAACGGAAAGCGCTACCGCACGCCGGAAGAAATCGCCAAGGCCCAGTCCGATCCCGATTACAGCAAGACCACCGGAATCGGCAACTATACTGGATTCCCGATTTATGGCGACGGTGTTCTGGACGACAATGGCGATTATATGACGCCTACCAGCAAGGAGTCCGTGATTGCGGAGTATAATGAGGAAGAGAAGGCCGCCTGCAAGGCATGGGGCGTCGAGATGCTGATTGGTATCTTCCCTCAGCCCGATGAGTTCGAGACCCCTCCTTATTCCCCGCTGTGGGCATATGCCATTCCTCAGGAGCTGAGCAACAATGTGACCATCCTGGACGAGATTGCGTTCCCCGGCCTGGTGAAATGCGTCACGGAGCCCGAGTCTTCCTTTGACGCAAACTGGGATGCCATGATTGCCGAGCTGGAGGCCAACGGCCTGGAGGAGACCAACCAGATGATGACCGAGTTCCTGGCCACCAAGGTAAACTAATAGAAGAGAATGCCCGCACGCCGGGTATGGTACGGAAGGGACTGATATTAGACTGATATCAGTCCTTTTCATTACGGACAGATTGGCAGGAACCATGGCCCGTGCAAGGAGGCATCGTGCAAAGAGACCTTGTACAAAGAGGCCCGGCGGAGTATGATTGTGGAAGAGAGGAGATTGGAAGCATGGATAGCATGGAAAACAGGAACACACCATTCTGGGACGGCGCCCTGCCCATAGAGGAGCGCCTGGACTGGCTTATGGCCGAGATGACCATTGAGGAGAAGCTTGCGTGCCTGGCATCAGGGATGAAGTCCATAGAGCGGCTGGGGATTCCAGCCATGTCCCTGGGCGGGGAGGCGGCCCACGGGGTGGAGGCCAGGAATGACCAGAATGATTTGAAGGAGCCGGAGCCCACCACCTCCTTCGTGCAGCCTATCGGCATGAGCGCCACCTGGGACCCCGCGCTGATAAAGCGGGCCGGGGCGGTGACGGGGACGGAGGTCAGGGTGATCTACCACCGCCATCCGGACAGGGGCTTAAGCCGCTGGGCTCCCACGGTGGACCTGGAGCGGGATCCCAGGTGAGGCCGGACCGAGGAGGGCTACGGGGATGCTCAACCCCGAGGTGCGGCATATCTTAAAGGAGGAGTACGGCTTAAAGCACGCGGTGTGCGACGGCGGGGCCATGGCCCTGTTGACGGCCCTGCACCACTATTACGGCACGGACGCGGAGGCCATCGCCGGGGCGGTGAAAGCCGGGGTGGATGCCATGTCCGACAATCCGGCCATGGTGGAGGCGGCCGCCAGGGAGGCCTGGGAGCTGGGCCTGCTGACGGAGGACGAAATCGACCAGGCCCTGCGCAATACCTTCCGCACCAGGCTACGCCTGGGCATCTACGACAGGGAGCCCGGGAACGTTTACGACCGGGTGACAGAGGCGGATTTGGACAGCCGGGAGAACAGGGCTGTGTGCCGTCAGGTGTCCAGGGAGGCCGTGGTGCTGCTGAAAAATGAGGGCGGCATGCTGCCCCTTGTCCCTGAGAAGGCGGAGAATCTGGCGGTGATTGGCCCCCTGGGGAATGCCTGGTATCCGGACTGGTACGGCGGCACGCCGCCTTTTGCCAGGACGCTTTTGGAGGGAATCCAGGAGGTATCCGAGAAAGCGGTCTCCTTTGAGGACGGCCTGGACCATGTGGTCTTCCGCCTGGGAGAAGGGGGAATCGCCGTGGCGGAGAACGGCACGCTGTGCATAAGTAAGCGTCCTGACGTATTCCTCCATGAGGACTGGGGGGAGGGGAGCCATACCTTCCGCTGCGTCCGGACAGGGAAGTACATGAACACCAGGCTGTACCAGAAGCCGGGCAGCGGGGAAGCCATGGAGCCGCCCGGGCGGATTGGGGCGGAGAAGGACAATACCCTGAACTGGTTCGTCATGGAGATCTTCCATGTGGAGGAGCGGGAAGACGGAAGCGTAATGCTGACCAACCGCTTCGGCTCGCCGGTGCAGGTCTGCGAGGACGGAGGGCTGTGGTCCATGAAGCCCGGGGAGGGAACCCCTTTCCGGATGGAGGTGGTGAAGGACGGACAGGCCGCTGCGGCGGAGCTGGCAAAGGGGAAGGATGCCGTGGTGCTGGCCCTTGGGTGCAATTCCATGATCAACGCCAAGGAGGAGGTGGACAGGGGCACCATAGAGCTGCCCCCGGCCCAGAGGCGGCTGATGGAGGCGGTGTATGAGGCCAACAGCAATGTGGCCTTAGTGCTCTTCTCCAATTACCCCTATGCAATCGGATGGGCCCAGGAAAAGCTTCCCGCCATTGTCTGGAGCGCCACCGGGGCCCAGGACATGGGCACGGCCATGGCGGAGACCCTGTTCGGGGCGAACAATCCGGCGGGGCGGCTGAACATGACATGGTATCAAAAGGACGAACAGCTCCCGGATATAGAGGATTACGACATCATCGGCAAGGGGCGCACCTACCGGTATTTTGAGGGGGAGGCGCTGTATCCCTTTGGCTATGGGCTCAGCTATGCGCAGTTCGCCTATTCGAATCTGAAGGTGGAGCCTGCGGACGGTGGGAATCTGAAGGTGGCTTTCCAGGTGAGCAACATCGGGGACAGAGAGGGCGATGAGGTGGCCCAGGTCTACGGCGTGGCGCCGGCTTCCCGGGTGAAGAAACCCCTGCGGCAGCTTCTGGGATTCAGCCGCCTGAAGGGGATAAAGCCCGGGGAGAGCCGCACTGTGGAACTGACCGTGGACAGAGAGGAATTCCGGTTCTACGATGTTATCAGCAGGAAACTCATGGTGGAGGAGGGGAGGTACCGCATATTCGCGGGGCCGTCCAGCGCAGAGGAGGCCTTGTCCGCTTGGGCGGATTTGCCCGGGGAGAAGACGGGAGAACGGGATACCGCGCAGAAAACTGCGGCAGACCATTATGACGGCTATGAGAACATCGTCCTGACGGAAGGGCATTTCGGGTTCACGGCGGCAGCGGTGAAGGACGCTTCCGGGAAGGCGGCTCTGTGCTACAGGGACTGCCTGATAGACAGGGAGGCGTCGGAGATTGTGCTGCACCTGAAGAGCGAGAAGGGCTGCAGCGCCAGGGTCTTCGTGGACGGCAGCCAGGCGGCTCATTGGGAGGGCGACACCGCCGCCTATGAGCGCGCGGGCTTTCCCCCTATGGACGAGAGGGCAAGGAGGGAGGCCGAGGAGCGCAGGGCAGGGTGGAAGCCCATCTATGCGGACGTGTGCCTGCCCCTGGACAGGGATGCCCTGGAGGGGAAGGAAGGCAAGGCCGTGGAAATCCGGATAGAGCTCACCGGGGACGTGCGGCTGTGCTATTTCCGGATCCGGAAGGGGCAGGCCGGCAGATGATAGAGGAGATGCTGTGCGGAAATACCGTGCGATAAAAGGTCGTTCCTATTAGCGCAGAGGATGGAAGGGATATTGACGTCCGAGCTGCGTGCCATAAAAGAAGGATCTCCGGAAGCGTTCGTGCTGCTTCCGGGGATCCTTTTTATGGCAGCATGGCAGAGGCCTTGCTGCACGGAGCGATGAAATGTCTGCGGCGGACTGCCTGGAAACGGGAAAGCGGTTCTGTCGCGAAACAGCTCTGCCCTACAAAAGCGCTTTCAGCTTCCCTGTCTCCTCCTCTATGGCCTTTTTATCAATCCGCTGGAACAGAATTTCCACCTCCGGGAGCTGGAAGCCTCCCGGAACGGACTGCTTCTCCCAACGGTTTGTCAGTCCTAGCCACCTGGAGACTTTCCCCGAGGAAAAGGGCAGAAAAGGCGCCAGCAGCACAGCCAGGTTCGCTATGATCTGCACGCATTGATAGAGCGTGTTCCCACAGTCTGCCCTGTCTGTGGTTCTGGTAATCCAGGGCTGCCTGGCATCAAAGAATTTGTTCGCACCCCTTACGAAATTGAATATTTGCTCCAGGGCATCCTTGAAGGCACCCCTTTCAATCTGCTGGCCTATCGTAGGGTATAGCTCTTCCAACTGCCTGTCGATGTCAGGGTCAGCCGTTCCTTCCGGTACGGCGCCGCCAAGGTACTTTTGGATGAATGCCAGGGAGCGGTTCACGAAATTTCCGTAGCCGCCTAACAGCTCCCCATTATGGCTGTGGACGAATTCCCGCCAGGAGAAGTCCGCGTCCTTCTTCTCCGGGCCGTTTGCCAGGAAGAAATAGCGGATGGAGTCGGCCTCGTAATGCACCAGCAAATCCTTCACCCAGATGGCATAGTTCTGGCTGGTGGATATCTTCCGTCCCTCCAGGGTCTGATATTCGCTGGACACGATTCTGTCCGGCAGATGCCATCCCCCACCGCTGCCTAGCAGAAGGGCAGGCAGAATGATGGTGTGGAAGGGGATGTTGTCCTTTCCGTGCACATAATAATGGAGGGCGTCGGCGCCCCAGAGCGCCCCAAAGTCCGCGCCCCGGTTTTCCGCGGCTGTCCTGCTGGCGGAGAGATACCCCAGCACGTTCTCCGCCCAGATATAGATGGTCTTGCTTTCATACCCTGCCTTGGGGACCGGTATCCCCCATTCCAGGTCTCTGGTCAGGGCCCGGTCCCGCAGGCCCTCCCGGATATACTTATTCGTAAAGGCAGAAGCATTCTTCCGCCATTCGGGATGTGCGTCCACCAGGGCCTGGAGCTGCCCTTCCAGACGGGAGATGGCGATATAGAGATGCTTCGCGCTCCGGAAAGCTATCGGCTTCCCGCAGGTGGCGCAGACTGGATTCACAAGAGCCTCCGGCTCCAGTACCGTGCCGCAGACGTCGCACTGGTCGCCCCTGGCCTCCTTCCCGCACCGGGGGCATCTCCCCAGCACGAAGCGGTCTGCCAGAGAGGAGCCGCAGCCCTGGCAATAGGCCTGTGGGGCATCCTTTTCGTAGACATACTCGCTCTCGTATAGCTTTCTGTGAAATTCCGTCACGAAGTCCTTGTGTTCCTCAGAGGAGGTCTTCGTATATACATCATAGCTGAAGCCCAGTCTCCGAAAGCAGTCCGTAAATTCCGCATGATAGAAATCGCTGATTTCCTGGGGCGTCCTGTTCTCCTGCCTTGCCCGGATGGCCACGGGTGTCCCGTGGCAGTCGCTCCCCGACACGAAATACACATTGTCCCCCGCCGCCCTGTGATACCTTGCCAATACGTCCCCGGGCAGCAGCCCCGCGATATGGCCGATGTGCAGGGAGCCGTTTGCGTAGGGCCATGCCCCGCCGATTAAAATATTCTTTCCCATGTTCCTTACCTCGTTTCTGAATTTATATATTTGGTGATTAAATCTTGCACAAAACCCGGATAAATGGCATTACTTGCTGTACATAATGGCTGGCAAGAATTAAATGCCATTTATATAGAGTGATAGTGCCCTGTTGTCCCTTCTGTGCTCACAGCGTTTTCTCCATGAAAAAAGCCCTCCTCTCTGAAAAATTTCTTTTTCAGGGACGAGAGCAAGGAATTGCCTTAAAGGTTCCCACACTTCGTGTTACCACCCTAAATTCACCCATGCCTCGCGGCGAGGGCCTCATCGGCTGCGGACGAGAAATGACTCATCGATAGCCTGGCACTGTAACGGGTGCGCCCGTCGCAGCCTTGGCCCAGGGGGCTTCGGTGCGCGGCTCCGAGACCATGTTCGGCAGTCCCTTCTGTGCCTGTTCTCACCTGTCCAAGCTCTCTGTGACCTATCTGACCGCTTACTCTTCTCTTCACAGCCTTTGCTTTTGTAGACAAAAGCATACCGCTGATTCGGCGGTTTGTCAATGTTTTCTGCCTAGAAATCTGTAATTTCGGATTCATAAAATTTCAACTTGCCACGAAGAGGGCATTGTGCTATACTTAAGTCCATCCAATGGAGCGCAGACAGCTCCAGACAGATTCGGCAAGCAGGACATTCGGGCCGCGCCAGGCAGCGCGGGACTTAAACCTCTGACATTCTACCTTTCAGAACTCCCTGCTTAAGACCAACGATTTGACATAAGCAGGGGAAAGGAACGGATTTCGGCAAAGGCGGATTCTCTGGTGCTTGATATGATACGGGATTTTCCGAAACAAATCTGACGAAGAGCAAAAGGAGACATGAAATGAAAACGATTCTCATCTATGAGTCCACCCATCACGGCAACACCAAAAAACTGGTGGATGCGGTGGCGGAGCGATATGGAATCCGGACAGCGACGGTGGAGGAAGTCGCCGCAATGGATTTGACCGCCTATGACAGGATTGGCATAGCATCCGGTGTGGCTTTCGGAAAATTTTATGAGGCCACAGAGCGGTTCGTGGACGACTCTCTGCCAAAGGGGAAAGAGGTATTTTTCCTGGAAAGGCCCTTTTTCCATTATGCCTGCGGGAACGACAGCGGAAAATACGCGAGTTCGGTTTCGGCGAAGGCCGCGGCAAGGGGCTGCAAGGTGCTTGGAGTCTATGGATGCCGCGGCTTTGACACCTTTGGGCCGTTCAAGCTGATAGGGGGCATCGCGAAAGGGCATCCCACACAGAACGAGATTGACGGCGCGGTGGATTTTTATGGGAGCCTGGCGGACTAGAAGGTTCAGGGGGATCTGGATAGGCGATTAGTGCTTCTGCAGAATCCGCAAAAGGACGGGCAGGACGGGCTGCAGGATGCATGGCCGGAAGATTGGGCGGAGAGGATAAAAGGCAAATGGAAGAGCGGACAGATGAACGTATAGCCGATATAATACAAGCTGAATTGTGGGAACTGCGAGACGAGGGCTACAGGGACTTCCACGCAAAACTGATTCCCACCGTGGCACGTGAGAAGATCATCGGCGTGCGCACCCCGCAGGTGCGCACGCTGGCAAAAAAATGGGCGAGGGACCCCCGAATCGGGGAATTCCTGGGACAGCTCCCCCATAAGTACTATGACGAAGATAATGTCCATGCCTTTATCGTAGAGCAGTTTAAAGGCTATGGGGAATGTCTGGAGCAGACGGAACGCTTCCTGCCTTACATCGACAATTGGGCCACCTGCGACATGATGGCTCCGAAAGTGTTCGCCAGGCACACGGACGAGCTTCTGGAGCCTATCCGCCGGTGGATTTCCTCCACGGAGACCTACACCATCCGCTTTGGAATAGGGATGCTGATGCGCTTCTATCTGGATGAGGCGTTCCGGCCGGAGTGCCCCGAGTGGGTGGCAGAGGTCCGTTCGGAGGAGTACTATGTCAACATGATGCGGGCATGGTATTTCGCCACGGCCCTGGCCAAGCAGTACGAGACGGTGCTCCCGTTCCTGGAGGAGAGACGGTTGGATGCCTGGACGCACAACAAGGCCATCCAGAAAGCCCGCGAGAGCAACCGGGTGACGGCGGAACAGAAAGCGTATCTGAAAGGGTTAAAAGTATGAACGCCAAAATGATTTTGACGGATTTGGACTACACGCTGCTGCATTCTGATGGCAGCATATCAGGATATACAAAGCAGATTTTGAAAACATGCCAGAGCAGAGGAATCCTTATTGCGATTGCCACTGCCCGGTACTGGATAGGGGCAGAACGGTACATAGAAGAAATCCAACCGGACTACGAAATCACTACGGATGGGACTCTGATCCATCAGCGCGGGATACAGGTTTACAGCTGTAGCATGGATATGGCCGATGCGAACCGGATTATACAGGAGCTGAAAGGACAGAATCCAGATACGGAAATAACAGTGGCATCAGGACGTCGAGTCTTTTGGAACAGTCATCACATATCGGAATCGGAGAAGCTATACAAAGCCGTCTTCTGTGATTATGAGAAGCCCCTATCCTGCCCGGTCAATAAAATCGTGGCGGAACTTCCCGATAGCCGCGTGGCGGTAGAAATTGCAGATAGAAATCATTGCCGCCTACAAGGCTATCGGGGAGAGGACTGGTATGCTTTCCTGCCGGAAAAATCGGGCAAGATACAGGCAATCGTGGAGTTGGCAAAGCGGTTGGATATCCCTTTAGACGATATTGTA
>CAJUFO010000104.1 GCA_910585615.1 uncultured Acetatifactor sp. | reverse complement strand
TGTTGTCAGCATAACATATAATATCTGTAATTTCAATATGAAATTACAAAAAGTCATATGGATGCTGTCTTATGTAGTATATGCAGGGAATTCGGTTCGATGCAGGGCATCTCATATATTCAACCAACAGTAGAATCAGATAGAATCCACCTTGATTGAAAATCAGATACTTATGATATATACTGAATCCATCGCCTGATAATAAAGAACAGAATCAAACGACAGTTGAATGGAGGGAAGTATATGGAAATCGGAAAAAAGATTAGGAATCTGCGCCTGGAAAAAGAAGTGAAGCAGGAGGAGCTGGCGGAGTACCTGGGCGTGTCCATCCAGGCCGTGAGCAAATGGGAGACGGAAGCCAGCGTGCCGGACATCGCGCTGCTGCCTGGCATCGCCGTCTTCTTCGGGGTCACCATCGACGAGCTGTTCCAGCTTTCGGACGAAGCCGAATTTGAACGGATCGAAAACATGTTCTGGCATGAGAGGCGCATCGCCCCCGAGACCTTCGACCACTGCGTCAGGTTCCTGGAGGGCGTGCTGAAAAGCGACCCGAAGAACGTCCGGGCCTACTGCTGCCTGGCCTATCTGTACAACCACAGGGCGGCCAGTGACCATGACATGGCCAGCGAATACGCCAAGAAAGCCCTGGAGCTGGCCCCTGACGATAAGGGCGGCTGGGTGGCGTTCCTGGAAGCCAACAACGGAGTCTGCGGGGACGAGTGGTACGACAACCATTTCGAAGTCATAGAATATTTCAGGGAATTCCTGAAGAAGAATCCGGGCAACTACCGGGGGCTCTACGCGATTATCGAGAATCTCCTGGACGACGACCGGTTCGAAGAGGCAGTCCCCTATATCCGGCAGATTCGCACCGCAGCCAAGACGGGACAATATGAAGTCTACATGGGTGACGTCATGTTCGGCAGGGGCGATCCGGAGAAAGCCCTGGAATACTGGAACGCGGCGGTGGAGCATTTCCCGGACAGATGGCAGTCCTACTGCGACAGGGCGGACGGCCTGAAAAAGCTGGGACGCTATGAGGAGGCCCTGGCGGACTACGAGAAGTGCTTCGAGATGCAGGAGCCGCCCAGGATTACCGATGGCCTGCACTCCATGGCCCAGGTTCATGAGCTGCTGGGGGACTTCGATGCCGCCATCCGGGACAGGCAGCGCATCATCAAATGCCTGCGGGAGGAGCACAAGACCCTCTCAGGAGAGGGCATCGACAGCCAGAAGCGGGAGATTGAGCGGCTGAAAGGGCGCAAGGCAGTATGATAGAGATAAGAGAACTGAAACAGGCGCAGATGCATCCAGGGCTGCTGGAGTCGTTCTGCCACATACAGCGGATAACGGATAAGTACGTGAAAAAAGGAAATGCCTATGAGCTGGTAAGAACCGATGAAATCCGCCAGTGGAACGCGGAAAAGAGAATCCGGCTGTCCCAGTATCTGTGCCGGCAGGCGGACAGCGGAGGCGCTGTGGTAGGCGCTTTCGCTTCCGAAGGCAGACTGGTGGGCTTCGCCTCCCTGGACGGAACCCTGCAGGGCGCGGCAGACGGACCTAAGTATGCGAACCTGACCATGCTCTTCGTAGACGATGAATGGAAACGGCAGGGCATCGGGAGGAATTTGTTTGAACGGATATGCCTGTGTGCCAGGGACAGAAAAGCGGATAGGCTTTTCATCTCGGCGATTTCCTCCTATGAAACCATCGCATTTTATTTCAGTATGGGATGTACGGATGCCAAGTCTATCATAGAAAGCTTCGTTGACACGGAGGAGGATCGTTATCTGGAGTATGCTCTGAAAGAGGATATGCGTTAAAAACGGAAGCCCCACTCATGGGTGGTGGCTTCCGTCCTTAGTTGAAAGAACATATCGTGGCTGAAGGGGCTACAGCAAATCTTTTTCTGCCAGAAAAGCAGTCAATTCCCCTATGGGAACCACGCACTGCCCCATCGTATCCCTGTCCCTTACGGTCACGGTGTCCTGCTCCAGGGTCGTGTCATCCACCGTGATCGCATAGGGAATGCCTATCGCGTCCCCGCGGCGGTATCGTTTTCCGATGCTTCCGGACTCCTCGTACTGTGCCATGCAGCATTTCGCCAGCATCGTGTACAGTTCCCTGGCTTTCCAGGCATGCCGCTTTTTGATCAGCGGCAGCACATTGACCTTGATCGGCGCCGAGTAATATATCCAATCCCGAAGCGGCTGTCAACATAATCTTCAGATTTTCGGAAAAAACGTAAAAAGCCTCTTGACAGTTCCCTAACGTCACCCCGTATGATGGACTTAGCATTTGGAGACAGGAAAGAAGAGAGAAGGAGGCAAGTCCAAAATGGAAGAAACCTTATACACCGCGGGCGAAATCGCAAGGATAGCGGGGGTATCCCTGCGCACCATCCGGTTCTACGACGAGAAGGGCCTGTTGAAGCCGGTCTCCTATTCGGAGGCGGGATACCGCTACTATAACCAGGAGTCCCTGGCCGTGCTCCAGCGCATCCTGATGCTGAAATACCTGGGCTTCTCCCTCCAGCGGATCGAGGAGATCATGACGTCCCGGAACATGGAGCTGCGGCTCTCGGAGCAAAAGGAGCTGCTGATACAGAAGAAAAGGCAGCTGGAGGAGATCATCTCCGCCATTGAGATGATGGAGAGCAGCCGGGAGAAGGACAAATGCGGCTTCCTGATTCGGCTGCTGAACCTCCTCACGGAGGAGGAGAAGGTACAGGAGCAGTACAGGACCGCGGACAACCTGGAGAAGAGGATCCGGCTCCACGATTACAGCACCAGCCCTCTGGGGTGGATGGAATGGGTGTATGAGCGCCTGGAGCTGAAAGCGGGGGAGAGGGTCCTGGAGCTGGGCTGCGGCACAGGACTGCTGTGGCAGGAAAATGTCCGCAGGCTGCCGGAGGGGCTGCGGCTGACGCTGACGGACCGGTCTGAGGGGATGCTGGAGAAGGCCCGGGAGAACCTGTCCCCCTTCCGGGAACTGTTCGAGGCAAAGGGGATACGGGTGGAATACCGGATCTGTGACGCGGACAGCCTTGTGCTGGAGAGGGAAAGCCATGACTGCATCGTGGCCAACCATATGCTGTACCATGTGAAGCGCAGGGAGGCCTGCCTGGAGCAGATTGCCCGGGGCCTGAAGCCAGGGGGAAGGTTCCTGTGCTCCACCATAGGCGACGGCCATATGCGGGAGCTGCATGAGATCGTGGAGGCCTTCGATGCCCGGATCGAGATGCCCTTCCGCAGCATCACCGGAGGCTTTCGGATGGAGAACGCCATGCCCCAGCTACAGCCCCATTTCACCCGGATCGAGAGGATGGACCAGGAGAACGACCTGATTGTGGACGACATAGAGGCAATCTACGACTATGTGTCATCCTATCCGGGCAATGCCGCCTGCATCCTGGAGCAGCGGGGAGAGGAGCTGCGGGGCCTACTCAGGCAGCGGATGGACAGGGAAGGGGCGATCTTCATCCACAAGTCCGCGGGAATCTTCCGGTGCAGGCTCTGACGATTTCGTCAGGGCCTGTCTTGTGGTTTCGGGCAGCGGATGCTACAATGGAAGGGAGAGGCGGACGCTGTCTTCCGCCCGGGGGAGGAATGGCGGTATGATACGTTTTCTGGATATCTTGTCTTTTGGGCTGGAGTGGGGATATGTGCTGGTCTTCTGCTGGATGCTGCACACGTTCCTGCCCCTGCGCCGGAACCGGGCGCTGCGGGTCCTGGCATTCTTTGCCTGCAGCCTCCTGGCCCCCGCGGTCATCTACTCCAATGACCTGCCGGGGCTGATAGGCGTGCTGACAGGCTTTGGGGCCTATGTGGCCCTGTTCCACAGAGGGCGGTGGATGGAGAAGCTCAGCGCCGTACTGGTCTTTGGCCCCGCGCTGATCGCCGTGAACTATATGACCCAGGACGCGGGGAGCAGGCTCTTCTTCGGCTTCACCCACGCGCCGTCGGGACCGTCCCAGGGCTGGACGCGCCAGGAGCTTCTGGCCAGCACCGTCATCCATACGGGCTTCCAGCTGGTGCGGCTGCTGTTCTGGACAGGGGCCTGGCTGCTCTTAAAGAAGCATCTGCGCCGGATCACATCCGACCTGACGGCCAGGATGTGGCTGGTGGTGGACGCCCTGATGCTCTCGCCCTTTGTGGCCATCTTCACCATTATCTATTTCCTGCCGGAGAATCCCGTGATTGTCTACCCCATCTGCGTGACCTCCATTTTCTCCGGCTTCGGCTGCATCTGGCTCGCCGCCTATATCTGTGCCTCCGTGCGCACGGCCTGCCATGCCCGGGAGCTGGAGGTGAAGCAGGATTATTACAGGGACCGGATGAAGGATGAGGAGCGGGTGCGGGGCATCTACCACGACCTGAAGAACCATCTGCTGGTGCTGCAGGCCCGGACGGAGGACGGACAGGAGCTGCGCAGATCCGTCCAGGGGCTGCAGGAACAGATTGGCGCCTATGAGGACTATTACCATACGGGAAACGAATTTCTGGACATCATCCTGCGGGACAAGGCGGGCAAGGCCCAGGAGAGGAAGATCGCCTTCAGCGCCATGCTCTCCATGGAGGACAGCGCCTTTTTAGATCCCCTGGACATCAGCACAATCTTCGGCAATGCCCTGGACAATGCCATCGAGGCCAGCGAGAAGCTCCCCGAGGAACGGCGGGCCATCGTCGCCAAGGCGGGCCGCATCCGGGACATTTTAGTGGTGAGCGTGGAGAACAATGCCCTGCCGGAGGCTGCGCCCTCGCTGAAGACTACCAAGCGGGACGAGAGCGCCCACGGCTTCGGCCTCCCCAATATCCGAAAGGCCGTGGAGCGCTACGGGGGCCAGTGCAGCGTCAGGGCCCGGGAGGGCCAGTTCCTGCTGAAGATCATGATTCCTGTGCCCTGACAGCCCCGCCTGTCTGTCCTTTCCATCGAATCGGATCCCCACGGTATCTCTTGACAGGCGGCTGTTTCGATGGCATAGTTTTATTATAAGGGAAAACCGGCAGCGCGCATAGACAAGACAGGGGTAAGGGGGAGCGGAAATGGGCAGGACATTCAATGTGACCGGAACCTGTAGACCGGACAGGCATTACATGGTGGATTTGAGAGACAGGGTCATAAGAACCAGTTTGTCGTGAACGGACATCTGAACGTCAGACGGGTGCTTGAGCGGTTCGTGGAAAGCTTTGACGCGCTGTACGGGGATGCGGACGAGACCTTTCTGGAGGAAGCCGGGAGACGTTACTTCATGCTGTTCCTGAAGCCGATCATCAATGGAGTGGGGAACTGCTATATGGAGGCCCGGACCCGCAACCGGGAAAGGATGGATTTAGTGATTGATTACCGGGGAGAGCAGTTCGTGGTAGAGCTGAAGATTTGGCGGGAAAAAGCCTGTCACGAGAGAGGCGAACAGCAGCTGTCGGCCTATCTGGATCGCTTTCATCTGAAAAAAGGATACATGCTCAGCTTCTGCTTTAACAAGAAGAAAGAAGTGGGCGTAAAGGAGATTGTCCTGGGAGACAGGCTGCTGGTGGAGGCATTGGTGTAGACGGCAGGGAGATAGCCTGGGGCCCGCGGGGAACTTTTCGGTGCGTCTTTCGTCTATTCAGATAAGCAAATATACTGCACACAGGTTAAATTTACAGTACAACCAGACTGCAGATCGTCAGCCAGGTACTTTCCGGGGGCATCACTGTAAATCCTGACGGTCTGCGGTATAAGAGATGTGCAGGGAGAGGAGACGAAAGAAGTATGAAGAAAAGAGGATTGGCTCTGATAGGATGCCTGGCGGTGATGGCGGCATTTGGCGGCTGCGGGAAGGAGGAAGGCGCTACAGTGGGAAATGGCGCCGGGGTGGAGGCTGCGCCGGAAAAAGCGGGAGAAAGCAGTGTCGAGTTCAGCATGCCGGACGAGGACAGCACAAAAGGCGGCAGCAGCGTGAAAGAAGCGGACAGCACAAAAGACGGAGACAGCGGGAAAAGCGCAGGAAATGAATCAACCACCGCCCGGAGCAATGGCGAAGCGCCGGGCAAAACGCCGCAGGAAACGGAAGGCAAGGGAAGCGATGGAGAAAACATGGCAGGGTCTCCCGGAGCCGCAGGGACTACGGTGACCCAGGGTGGCCCCTTCGGCGCGATTTCCCTGACGGTGCCGGAGGGGTGGAAGTATGAGCTCTGCCCCATGGACAGCGACAGCCTGCTCATTGGCGACTACGGGATATGCTTTTCCCCGGAGGATGCGGATATCGGATTTGTGGAGATTGCCTATATACAGTCTTTCGGCGTGTGCGGCACAGGGCTTTCCCAGGAGGAGGTGACGGTGGCAGGCCACCCGGCCTGGAAAGGCACCTACGACGGCCACGCGTACTGGGATTTCATCGGCTTCAAAGAGCCCATGAGGGATGTGGTGGCTCAGACCTGCTTGGTGGAAGGATGGTGGGAGGAAAATGAGGATGCCGTGATGGAGATTCTGGAGACTTTCACCTTTGACCCGGATGTGCGGGAGGGCGGCGCCTATCTCTATCAGAAGGAATCGGAAAAGGAACAGATAGGCCTGCATCTTTTCCTGGAGGGAATCTCTTCCACCGGGGCCATGCTCTGCTACAGCCAGTATGATAAGGGCGCCCCCACCGGACAGCTGCAGGACGGGGATGACTTTGCCATCCAGGTGAAAGAGGATGGCAGATGGGAGGAAGCGCCCATTGTGGTGGAGGGGGATTATGGATTCCACGATATCGCTTATACGATTCCCTCGGACGACACCACAAGGCGGGAGCTGGACTGGGAATGGTTGTACGGGGAGCTGGCGCCGGGGGAGTACCGGATTCGGAAGAACGTCATGGACTTCCGGGGGACGGGAGATTACGATACCTATGAGATTTATGCGTATTTTATCCTGAACTGAGCGCTTCGGCTGCCCGACCGTCCTATCCCATAAACGAAAAAAAGACAAGAAATGACAGACCGGGCCGAAATAAGTACATCTGCCGCAATTGCGCAGCGACACCGCATGGTATATAATAAAAAGGGTTTTTGTGAAATCGTTAAGCAGTATAAATAGATGCCCAGGAAAGGAGCAGAAAATGGGACACGACACATTTGACATCAAACAGTACGCCCGGACGGCCAGGGCCGTGGTGGCGGAAGGAATCGTCATGCTGCGCAACGAGGGCGGCGTGCTTCCCCTGAGAGAGGGAGAGCGGATCGCCCTGTTCGGCAGAGGGCAGTTCAACTACTATAAGAGCGGCACAGGCTCCGGCGGCATGGTGAACACCAGCTATGTGACAGGCATCCGGGAGGCGCTGGAGGAGAGCAGCTTCGTGCTGAACGAGAAGCTTGCCGCCGTCTACCGGGAATGGCTGAAGGAGAACCCTTTTGACGCCGGCGCGGGCTGGGCGGGAGAGCCCTGGTTCCAGAAGGAGATGCCCCTCACCCGGGAGCTGGTGGGCCAGGCGGCCGAAGAATCCGACACGGCTGTCATAATCATCGCCAGAACCGCCGGGGAGGATCAGGACAACAAGGCGGAGGCGGGCAGCTACCTGCTGACGGCGGACGAGGAGGACATGCTGCGCCTGGTCTGCGGAGCTTTCCGGCGCACGGTGGTGCTCCTGAACGTAGGCAATATCATCGACATGAAATGGGTGGAGCGCTACCGGCCCTCGTCTGTGCTGTACGTATGGCAGGGCGGCCAGGAGGGCGGCAACGGCGTGCTGGACGTGCTGTCCGGGGCGGTATCCCCTTCCGGGAAGCTGACGGACACCATCGCCAGGGACATAGCGGACTATCCGTCCACCAGCAATCACGGCGATGAGAAGAGGAACCTCTACCAGGAGGACATCTACGTAGGCTACCGCTACTTCGAGACCTTTGCCAAAGACAAAGTGCTCTATCCCTTCGGCTTCGGCCTCTCCTATACCACCTTCTCCCTGGAGGCCTGGATGGAGGAGGGGAGCGCGCCTGGCGGATTCTGCAGCGGCAGTCAGGCGGCGGGGCAGGGCTGTCGGGAATGCGGGACGGCTGCCGCCCAGGTAAGGCTTCGGGTCAAAGTCACCAATACAGGGGCCGCAGCCGGGAAGGAGGTGGCCCAGGTCTACTGCCAGGCGCCCCAGGGAGCGCTGGGAAAACCGGCACGGAGCCTCTGCGGTTTCGCGAAGACAAAGGAGCTTGTTCCCGGCGAGAGCCAGGTGCTGGAGATCGCCATTCCTGCCCATGTGCTGGCATCCTATGACGACAGCGGGGCCGCGGGCCACAAATCCAGCTGGGTGCTGGAGGCAGGGGAGTATGTCTTTTACGTGGGCACGGACGTGCGCAGCGCCTCTGCGGCGGGAAAAGCGAATATAAAAGACAATATCGTAGTAGAAACTCTGGAGGAGGCCTGTGCGCCCGTGACGGCCTTTCAGCGCATGAAGCCACAAGCCTGTGCTGACGGCAGCTTCCAGGTGGCCTACGAGGCAGCGCCCCTGCGCACCGTAGATCCCGGACAGCGCAGGGCGGACAGGCTGGCGCAGATACATCAGGCAATAGCGGGCAGCGCAGGCCCTTCCGATGCCGTGGAGGGAAGCGGCGCTCCTGGAACAGGAAAAGGCCAGCCGGACGCTTCCGGCAGAACAGAGGGCAGCACCTCTGCGGCAGGCGACGGAGAGCGGTTTGCCTGCACCGGCGACAGGGGATACCGCCTGTCCGACGTGGAGGCCGGAAAGGTGTCCATGGAGGACTTCCTGGCCCAGCTTTCCGACGAAGACCTGGTCTGTATGATTCGGGGCGAGGGCATGTGCTCTCCCAAGGTAACGGCCGGCACGGCGGGAGCTTTCGGCGGCGTCACGGAAGCGCTGCAGGCGTTCGGCATCCCCATCGCCTGCTGCGCCGACGGCCCCAGCGGCATCCGTATGGACTGCGGCAGCATCGCCTTCGCCATGCCAAACGGCGCCTGCCTTGGAGCAACCTTCAACGAGGCCCTGTCCGAGGAGCTGTTCCGGTGGGAGGCGCTGGAGCTTCGCAAAAACAAGATAGACACTTTGCTGGGCCCCGGCATCAACCTCCACAGGAATCCCCTGAACGGGCGCAACTTCGAGTACTTCAGCGAAGACCCCTTTGTGACGGGGAAGATGGCGGCAGCCCAGCTACGGGCCATGGGCCGCTACAATGTCACCGGCACCATCAAGCACTTCGCCTGCAACAGCCAGGAATTCAACCGCCACACGGTGGAGGCCGTGGTGTCCGAGCGCGCGCTGCGGGAGCTGTACCTGAAGGGCTTTGAGATCGCGGTGAAGGAGGGCGGCGCTTACTCCATCATGACCTCCTACAATCCCATCAACGGCTTCTGGTCCGCGGCCAATTATGACATGCTCACCACCATATTGCGGGGCCAGTGGGGCTATACGGGCATCGTCATGACCGACTGGTGGGCCAAGGCCAACGATGAGGGCAAGTCCGGGAGGACGGAGAACGTGGCCGCCATGGTGCGGGCCCAGAACGACCTGTTCATGGTCACGGCCAATGCCGCCGAGAACTCCCAGAAGGACAATTCCATGGAGAGCCTGAAAGAGGGACGCGTCACAAGGGCAGAGTACCTGCGCAGCGCAGCCAATATCTGCCGCTACCTGCTGACCACCCCCGCCTACCAGCGCATGGAGGGCAGGGAGAGCGAGCTGGACAGGCAGCTGGCAGCGGTGGCGGCCCAGGAGATGGAGAGCTTCGGGGAGCTGGTGCGGGTTCCGGTGGAGGCGGCGGGGTGCAGCCTGCCGGTGGAGGACATCCCCACAGGAAAGGGTAGCAGCGTCACCTTTGAGCTGAACGTCAAAGAGCGGGGCTTCTACAGGCTGGAGCTGACCTTAAGGGTGGCAGGGCAGGGGAGCCTGGCCCAGGTGCCTCTCACATTGTCCCAGGACAAGCAGATCCTGAAGACCATATCCCTCACGGGGGAGGACACAGAGTGGAGGACGGAGGAGAGCGTCCTGAATCCATCCTTCCACAATACCACCTTCCTGAAGCTCTACTTCGGACAGGGCGGCATGGAGATCAGAGAGGCGAAGCTTACGCTGAAGGAATCCCTGGAGGAGAAGTTCCGGGCCGTGCGGGCATCCCAGGAGGAGAGCGAATAAGGGAATGCTATTGATTTCCTCTTGCATTTTGCAGGACAATGCAATATAATTGTCTTACAAACAAGGAGGAGGTTCTGCCATGGCGACATCATTATTGCAAGTACGTGTGGACGATTCCCTGAAGGATGAGGCGGCACAGGTTTTTGAGAATCTCGGGATAGACATTTCCACTGCTGTGAGGATGTTCCTGAAACGGGCAGTGATGGAAAACGGCATCCCTTTCAGGATGACGCTGCCCAAATCGCCTTATAACGCGGACAGAGGGTATCGGGCTATGGTTGAGATAGGAGAAGCATCCGAGAAGAATGGACTGGCCGATATGTCCCTGGAAGAGATCAATGCCGAGATTGATGCTTCCAGGCGTGAGCGCCAGGCGGTTGATTCGTGAAGTATTACGCGGTTTTAGATACAAATGTCATTGTGTCCGCCATGCTTAAGGGCAGCTCGGTTCCTGGTCAGGTGGCGGCGGAAGCGCTTAAAGGCGATATCATCCCTGTCTTGAATGATGAAATCATTGCAGAATATGAGGATGTACTGAAGCGGCCCAAGTTCCGGTTTGACATAAAGGCAGTCAAAGTCTTTTCAGAGGAATTGAAAAGGAGGGCGGTATATACTGGATATGGGATGATAGAGGATGAGATTCCCGAAAAAAAGAAACGCTCATGCAGCAGAAATGCTTCATGAGCGTTTTTTGTGCATTTGTGAGCCAATCCCGGTTCCAACGGGAGCGCCGGGGATATAGCGGAATCAGGACGGCCGCTCCTCCCCCGTTTTCCCGTGGTAGAGCTCCCTGTACTGGGAGGGCGTCATTTTATGTATCTTCTTGAAAACCCACATGAAATTCTCCGGATTTTCGTACCCCAGCATCTTGCTGATCTGGTTCACCGTCAGGCTGGAGTTCTTCAGGAACAGGTGCGCTTTTTGGAAGCGTATCTGGTTCAGCAGTTGGGAGAAGGTACAGCCGAAGATTTTTTCACATATCTGGAGCAGTAAAGGACCGTGTAGTGGAGATACCTTGCCAGCTCCTCTAAGGTGATGGTGGAATAGTTTTCCTGGAGATAGGTCAGGATCTCATGATCCACATTCCTGACGGGAGCGGATTCCACGGCGGCCTGCCAGTTCCGGGAGAGCTTGGTGAGCAGGGTCATCAGCATCCCCGTGACGATGCGGTCCGTGTAGGCATCGGTGGAGAACATCTCCTGGAACATGTCCAGCACCTGCCCCCGTATCCCCTCATCCTGCCCGGTGCGGAAGACAAGGTACTGCTCGCTGTTCTCATTGTAGATGCTGTCCAGAAGGAAATGGCTCAGCATGTCCTGACCTTTCAGGAGCCCGGTGCAGATATCCGTGAAAGCGGAGGGGCGGACCATGATTTTGACGGCCACCCCCTCCGGGAAGCTGGTCTGGAGATGCCTGGCGGAGGGCGGGAGGATGCAGAAATCCCCCTCACGGAAAGTCTCCGGATTCCCGTTGACCGACTGGGAGCTGGTGCCGGTTAAGGAACTGTCGTGAAATAATTTGTATATTTTTGGAATCTATGTTAATATATG
>CAJUFO010000103.1 GCA_910585615.1 uncultured Acetatifactor sp. | reverse complement strand
GCCAACTGGCCGTGCAAGCACGGCCGCTTGGCTCATTGCTCGCGGGAATAAAGCCGTGATGGTGAAGGCCGCGGGATGGCTTTCCATTGGCCGGGCCGCCATGTCGGGGAGTGTGAATGGGGAGTGTGTAAAGTGTTGGAAAACAGGCCATGTCAATATGGGATGAGAGAGCCTGCGGGGGGATTTGCATGATGGATATGAGAATCATCAACGATATAACGGATTTCATTTTTTTGGAGGACATCCCTGCGGAACAAGGGACGGAAAACGGAGATTCCGCAGGGGAGACAGGCCACGGAAAGGGAATGCGGTCCGTAGCGGAAGCTGACGTCATCTTCATCCCCGGCGGTTCCTACCCGGAACTGCCGGAGCGGGCGGCGCAGCTATGGAAAGCGGGGTATGCCCCCTATGTGGTGCCGTCGGGCAGGTATTCCGTGACCATCGGTAAATTCACAGGCGTGAAGTCAAAAGCGGATACCTACCGGAAAGACTATGCCACTGAGTGCGAATTCTACACGGATGTCCTGCTGGCAAACGGCGTTGCACCGGATTGCATCCTCCAGGAGGACGAAGCGCAGTTCACCGCTGAGAACGCCAGGCTCTCCAGGAAGCTTCTGGACACAAAAGGACTGCATCCAAAGAAGGCCATCATCTGCTGTAAGGGGTTTCACGCCAGGAGATGCCTGATGTATTACCAGCTATGCTTTCCCGATACGGAACTCCTGATTGCGCCTGTAGAGGGAAAAGTGACCAGGGAAAACTGGTATCGGACGGAAGCCGGCCAGAGGAGAGTGCTGGGAGAGCTGGCCAGGCTGGGGACGCAGTTCACACCGGAGCACATGCCGGAGATGGCGGAAGCCATGAAGCTTGGGTGACGAGGGGGCCAGTTCAGTGAAGGAGGTAGCATAGAGGGTGGACTACGGACTTGTAACAGAAGCTATGTCCGGCTATGACATACCGGAATCGGAAGCGATTTTGCTGCGGCACAATGAGAATATGACCTTTCGCGTAGGGACAGATTATCTGCTGCAAATCCATGAGCCTGTCCAGGGCTTCGAGACACAGCATCTCTATGAAGGGCTGGACCGCATGGCGGTGTATGAAACGGAAATCAGGTTCCTTGGACATCTGAAGAATCAGGGCATGATGAGCCGGGAACCGGTAAAGAACCGCAGGGGGCAGTGGATCACGAAGCTGGACAATGGCAATGTGGCCATGGTTTCCCGATGGATAGAAGGGGAATCCCTGGACAAGATGACGCTTTGCGAGAAACACTATTACCGGATTGGGCTTTTGGCCGCCGAGCTGCACAGATGCGCGAAAGGGTTTCGAGGGTTTCCTGCCATATCCTATGACGGACGGCATGTGGAAAGAATCGGTGAAAAGCTCAGGGCCCTGGAAGGAAACGGGCTGGACTGCGTATCCTGCAGGGCGCTAGAGCGGGCCTGCGACGCTGTGGGAACAGCTTTACGAAAGGCAGAGGGCGAATTCCAGATGCTGCACGCGGACTTGTCCCTTTCCAATATCCTGCAGACCAAGGCCGGGCTGGCGGCAATCGACTTTTCCCTCTTTGGGATGGGGCATCCGATGTTGGACATCGCAGTCCTGTTCGGCAATATAGGCGGATTGGCATGTCGGGAGAAAATCGCGGAGGGCTACCGGGATGGGGGCGGCCGCTTTGACTATGAAGCGCTGGATGCCTGCTTCGTGCTGACGATTTTGGACTGCATCGCAATCCACTTTGGGCAGTGGTGCAGGGAGAGCTGGTTCGAGGACAGGATGAAGCGCTGGCGCGAAGAGAGCCTGGAGCCTTTTGCTAGGGGAGAACGATTGCTCGCGGACGATTTTTGTATAATCCATGCGGGGAATTAAGAGAGAGGCAGGCAGGGGCCGAGATGCCTGGAGGATAAGAAAAGGCATAATGCCTTGATGATTTCATAAAGGCCTTACACCCTTGGTTAGTAGTTACGGATTCATGTAAAATTGCTGCTTAATTACCGTCCTCCAACATTGACTGGAAGATATCTCTTAATTTTTGTAGATCCTCGTTATCCGGTGATTTTGTCAGAGCCTTATTGATTAGCTCCAAAGCAAGCCGGATAAAACCTTGAAACTGTTTGTTCGTCATACCCATATCTGTTGCCATCCTATCACCGCCTTTCTGATAATGTCAGTATAGTGGATTTTTGAAAGGATGTAAAGCCTTTATCAAATTATCAAGGTGCAGCAGGTTATACATAATGTGTATGACAGCGAAGCTGCTGATGATATGCCCATGGCGGACACAGGAAGTACGCATATGCATGTAGAAAATCTTTTATTTATTAATCCCTTTTCGGAATTGTGTATCCATAGAAAGCTGGCTTATAATTATACATTGCAGACATTAGTCGCATATTATACTGCTTAACAGTTAAAAATTCCGAGTAACCCGACTACATAACGCCAGCCATGTACGTTTAACCAATGCAGTACGGTAAATTCTGGCGTTATGTAGTATATATAATCAAGTATATAAATCGGGATTTAGCAGAGGAGTTTATAGTGAAAACTTTGATATTAAATGGCTCTCCAAGAAAAAATGGTGATACTGCCAGTCTTATTGAAAAAATTACTGAAAAAATTGTAGGAGAATATAGAATTGTAGATGCTTATAGGTGCAATATTTCGCCCTGTTTTGATTGTAGGTATTGTTGGAAAAATAGTGGGTGTGTTATAAATGATGAAATGCAAGAGATATATAAATACATACAAGAATGTGACAACATTATGATTGCTTCGCCGCTTTATTTTTCGGAATTGACTGGAAAATTATTAGATGTTGGAAGTAGACTTCAAACATATTTTTGTGCCAGATTTTTTAGAAAAGAAGAACCTATTATAAAGTCTAAAAAGGGTGCAATTGTATTAGTTGGTGGAGGTGATGGTCATATAGATACTGCTTATAGTACAGCTTGTACGCTTTTGCATCATATGAACTGCTATAACATTCATGAGGTGGTATATAGCCATAATACTAATGAAAAACCTGCCATTGATGATGAAAACGCACTTTTGGGACTAAATAGTATTTTAGATTTTTTTCGGAAATAAAGAATAAGGCAACTTCCAGTTTAAAGGATAGCCAGATAAGTATAAAGCCGGTAATTATATGTAAAAATATGCATTTTATTACCAATGTTATACAGTGGGAACACTTTTCCAAAAAGGGAGATTTATTATAGCATTGATTACGTCTGTTTGTAAATGATTCATTTTGATTATGGAAAGGCCCGACAAAAGGGGAGGAATAGAAATGGACTGGCTGGATGACGGTGAACTATGTGGGGGATGAGGCTGTACTATACGGCATGCGGGATTACAAGGGCATGATAAAAAGCAGATGTGGAAATCCTGGCAGGAGGGTATTGTATGGGAATTTATTTGAATCCGGGAAATGAGGGGTTCAGGACGGCAATTCGTTCGGAGATTTACGTAGATAAGACAGGGCTCATCGGATGCACCAACAGATACCTGAATACAGAGCAGAGGTATATCTGCGTCAGCAGGCCGCGCCGATTTGGCAAATCTATGGCTCTCAAGATGCTGGCTGCCTATTACAGCTGCGCATACGACTCCCGGGAACTGTTCGAGGGATTGAAGATTGCAGAAGATCCGGGTTTTTTGGAGAACCTGAACCGGTACGATGTGATTTTTCTGAATATGCAGCAATTTGTGATTAGAGCCAGGGAGCAAGGAGTAACAGAATACCTGGAGCAGGCTGTACTTGAGGACATAGGCGAAATCTATGGAGATTTGTTCCCGAAAGACACGACTATCTTAGCGGAGGCGCTGGAAAGGATTTACGCAAAATCCGGAAAGCAGTTCATCTTCTTAGTTGACGAATGGGACTGCGTGATGCGGGAGCGGCAAAAGAATGAGGATATGCAAAAGCAGTACCTGGATTTCCTGCGCAATCTCCTGAAGGATCAGCCCTACGTAGCGCTTGCCTATATGACAGGCATTCTCCCTGTAAAAAAATACGGGCAGCATTCCGCTTTGAACATGTTCTGGGAATATTCCATGACGGATCAGAGCTTTTTCGAGGAATATACCGGCTTCACGGACAAGGAGGTGCAGGGGCTCTGCGAACGCTTCTCCATGGATTACGCGGAGACCGGAAACTGGTACGACGGCTACCAATTGACGGAATTTAAGCATGTATACAATCCCAAATCCGTGGTGGAAGCGATGCTCCGCCGTAGATTTTCAAACTATTGGACGTCCACGGAGACCTACGATGCCCTGAAGGTCTATATGGACATGGATTTCGATGGGCTTCGCGCCGACATTGTCCGGATGCTGGGCGGAGTCCGGGTCAAGGTGAACACCCGCAGCTTCCAGAACGACATGTGCACCTTTAAGACAAAGGACGATGTGCTGACCCTATTGATCCACCTGGGATATCTGGGCTACGACTCCGAGGAAAAGGAAGCCTTTATCCCGAACAGGGAAATCATAGAGGAATTTGAGAACGCCATGAGCATAGGCGGCTGGACGGAAGTCATGAACGTGCTGAAAGCGTCACAGCGCCTGCTGGAGGATACGCTGAGCGGCGACGCGGGGAGGGTGGCGGAGGGGCTGGACAGGGCCCATACGGAGGTGGCATCCATACTGACCTACAATGACGAGAATTCCCTGGGAGCGGCCATCAGCCTGGCATATTACAGCGCCAGGAAGGACTACCGGATGATCCGCGAGCTCCCCACGGGCCGGGGCTTTGCGGATGTGGCGTTCCTGCCCCTGCCATCCCGCGGCAAGCCCGCCATGGTGATAGAGCTAAAGTACGACAAGTCCGCCCCCGCGGCAATCCGGCAGATAAAGGACAGGCGCTACACACAGGCCCTGGAGGGGTATTCCGGCGAAGTCCTGCTGGTAGGGGTGAATTATGACCGGGACAGCAAAGAGCATGGCTGCATGATTGAGAGAGTGACCTTGTAGACAGAGCTGTTTCATTTGGGAGGAGACAACATGTTAAAAACCAACTATCCCGCAGGATGGCTGTCCGACATCGGCTTCGTAGTCATCTTTGCGAATTATCAGGGAAAATGGGTCTACTGTCTCCATAAGCGCCGCGGAAGCTTCGAGCATCCGGGCGGGCATGTGGAAGAGGGGGAGAGCCCCATGCAGGCGGCCAGGCGGGAGCTGTACGAGGAGTCCGGTATCAGGGACTGCACACTGACGCCGCTGTGGGATTATGAACAGCTGTGGGAAGACGGTACAGGAAAAAATAACGGCAGGGTCTACTATGCCGAAGTCCATTCTCTGGGAGAGCTTCCGGAGAGCGAGATGGCCCGCGTCGAACTGTTCGGGACCGTGCCGGAAAACTATACCTACGACCCGGAAGAGGAAGAGGAGGACCTGGAGCGGATAAAGAAGGCTCTCCGGGCATACAGGGAGTGAAACCGTTGACGCAGGCTGACCTGAAACCGCAGGAAAGGTTCCGAAGGCTGCCGGGGAAAGATACAGATGAGGGAATGCGTCCGCAGACAGGAGAGGAGGGGCTGCATGAGGATAGGCGAGGTGAGCCTGCTTACCAACGATGTGGTGAGGCTGGCGGATTTTTATAAGAAGCTTCTGGACATCCACAACGGAAGCGATGACCCGGTGCACCAGACCCTGATCGGGGAGGAGACCATGCTGACCATATATGACGACGGTTCGGAGAAGAACAATCAGAACCAGAACATATGTCTGGCATTCACTGTGGAGGACATTGAAAAGGAATATCGCAGGGTCATGGAGCTGGGGGCCGAAATCATAGAGCCGCCCATGGAGCGCCCCTGGGGAGCGGTCAACATGAGCTTCCGCGACCCGGACGGGAATGCCGTCTACCTGCGAAGCTTTGGGGGGTGAATCCCCTTTGTCAGAAACCACAAAAATAAAACAAAAACGACACAATCCAACATTTACTTGTTGACTTGTGTGGTGGATAGGCTTATAATACTAGACAATAGAAAGTTTTTTTCTTTCTATTGTACAAAACAATAGAAAGTAGGAAATTGCTTTTGTTTTCTATTGTACGCCCTGTAAGCCGAAAAGCGCTACAATTGAATTTTGCCGCATGGGACAAGCCGGCGGCAGGAAACCAAATGAATCAGGAGGAATCAAAATGCAGAACGAGTATGAAATCAAAAAAGAGATTTGCGACATCGGCAAGAGAATCTACAACCGGAACATGGTGGCCGCCAACGACGGAAACATCTCCGTGAAGATCAGCGACAATGAATTCCTTTGCACCCCTACGGGCGTGTCCAAGGGCTTCATGACCCCCGAGTACATCTGCAAGGTGGACGCCCAGGGCAATGTGATCCAGGCCAACGGCAATTTCAAGCCCTCGTCCGAGATTAAGATGCACATGAGAGTCTATCAGGAGAGACCTGACGTCAGAAGCGTAGTCCATGCCCATCCCGTGTATGCCACCAGCTTCGCCATCGCAGGCATCCCCCTGACCCAGCCCATCATGCCCGAGGCGGTCATCGCCCTTGGCTGCGTGCCCATCGCGAAGTACGGCAGGCCTTCCACCATGGAGATTCCCGATGCCGTCTCCGAGTACGTGCAGCATTTTGACGCTGTCCTCTTAGAGAACCACGGCGCCCTGACCTATTCCGATTCCCTGCTTGCCGCTTATCTGAAGATGGAGTCCGTGGAATTCTACGCGCAGCTCCTGTACCAGTCCAGAATGCTGGGAGGCCCCAAGGAGTTCACACCTCAGCAGGTGGAGGATCTCTACGAGATCAGGAGACAGTTCGGCATGAAGGGCCGTCATCCCGCCAACCTCTGCCCCAATGTCAAGGAGGGCAAGCCCAGCTGCCATACCTGCGGAGGCGGATGCCACAGCGATGACAAGAAGTCCGCTGTCTCTGCCGATGTGGTGGCCGAAATCACGAAGAAGGTGCTGGAGCAGTTAGGAAAATAAAGATGCCTGCCGACAGGACATTCTGCAGGAGATTCATATGGAAAACAGAGAAATAGAGGCAATCGTCCGTGCAGTCGTAGAAAAAGCGGCGGGACGGCAGAATCCGGAAAGCGGCCCCGAAGCAGGGCATCCTCCGGCCGCCGGGCGGACAGGCACGGCAGAGGCCTGTGGTCCGGATGGGGACTATGCCCCGGGGGCTGCAGGTCCTGGCCATGGGGCGGCGATACCCTCCGGGGACGGAAAGCTGGTCCCCGCCAACGGCGGCCTGGTGCGTGTATCCATGCCCCTTGCGAAGGCGGTGGAGCTGATTGGGAAAATCGAGGCCAAGGCGGCGGAATGGGACATGCGCGTGGTGACGGCAGTCTCCGACGCCGCAGGAAGGCCCGTGGCCGTCCACTGCATGGATGGTGCCTACATAGGCAGCTTTGATGTGGCATTGAACAAGACTTATACATCCATAGCGTTCCAGATGTCCACTGCCCGGCTTGGGAGCCTGAGCGGGCCCGGTGGGAGTCTGTACGGCATACAGTTCACCAATAATGGTAGAATCGTCATATTTGGCGGCGGAGAGGTGCTGAGGAGGGGCGAAGTCATCGTGGGCGCCCTGGGCGTCAGCGGCGGTAGCGCCGAACAGGACACGGCTCTGGCAGCTTATGGAAAAAGTATATTCGCGGAACTGGAATAGGAGGTAGCACAGTGCTTGTAAACGAGAATCTGGTACAGGATATCGTACAGGAAGTGGTGGCGAAGATGCAGATTGCGGAATCCGCAAGCGGAAAGCACGGCATCTTTACCGACATGAACGAAGCCATCGCAGCCGCAAAGGCTTCGCAGAAAACCGTCCGCAGGATGTCCCTGGATCAGAGAGAACAGATTATCAGCAATATCCGCAGGAAAACCCATGAGAATGCGGAAATCATTGCCCGGATGGGCGTGAACGAGACAGGAATGGGCAATGTGGGGCATAAGATATTAAAGCACAAGCTGGTGGCGGACAAGACCCCGGGCACCGAAGACCTGAAGACCACGGCTTGGTCCGGCGACAGGGGGCTGACCCTGATTGAGATGGGGCCCTTCGGGGTCATCGGCGCGATCACGCCCTGCACCAATCCCAGCGAGACCGTCATCTGCAATTCCATCGGCATGCTGGCGGCGGGCAACACGGTGGTGTTCAACCCCCACCCTCAGGCCGTGAAGACCACCATCTTTGCCATCAACATGATCAACGAGGCTTCCATGGAGGCCGGAGGCCCGGACAATGTGGCCTGCACCGTGGAGGTGCCTACGCTTCAGACCAGCGATGTGATGATGAAGCATAAGGACATCCCTTTGCTGGTGGCCACCGGCGGCCCGGGCGTGGTGACGGCAGTGCTGTCTTCCGGAAAGCGCGGCATAGGCGCGGGGGCCGGAAATCCCCCCGCAGTGGTGGACGAGACCGCGGACATCAGAAAGGCTGCGGAAGACATCGTCAACGGCTGCACCTTTGACAACAACCTTCCCTGCATCGCGGAGAAAGAAATCGTGGCTGTAGACACGATTGCGGACGAGCTGATGCACTACATGATTTCCGAGCAGGGCTGCTACCTGATCTCCAAGGAGGAGCAGGAGAGGCTCACGGCCACAGTGCTCACCCCCAAGGGGCTGAACCGGAAATGCGTGGGCCGGGACGCGAAGACCCTGCTCGGCATGATTGGCGTCACCGTCCCCGACAACATCCGCTGCATCGTCTTCGAGGGCGAAAAGGAGCATCCTCTGATTGCAGAGGAGCTGATGATGCCGATTTTAGGCATGGTCAGGGCAAAGGACATCGACGATGCCATAGAGAAGGCCGTGTGGCTGGAGCACGGCAACCGCCATTCCGCCCACATCCACTCCAAGAACATTGACAATATCACAAAGTACGCAAGAGAAATCGATACGGCCATTCTGGTGAAGAACGCCCCTTCCTACGCGGCGCTGGGCTTCGGCGGCGAAGGGTACTGCACCTTCACCATCGCCAGCCGTACCGGCGAGGGCCTGACCAGCACCAAGAGCTTCACCAAGAGCAGACGCTGCGTCATGTCCGACAGTCTCTGCATCCGTTAAAAACAGCAAGTGTCTGGCCAGTGCCCATGCCATGCCCGGTACTGTCTGGGCACATGCGGAACTGGAATAGAAAGGAGAAAAAATGGCAGATACAGCGCAGATAGAAGAGATAGTGAAACAAGTGCTGGCAAGCATGTCCGGCGGTGTGGCAAGCGCGGCCGGCGGGACAGGAAGCCAGACAGGCGGCGCGATTCCTAAGACCGCCCATGTGGCCATGCTGACGAGCCTGGAGCATTTCGACGTAAAGGAATTCCCCATGCCTGAGGTGGGCGACGACGACATCCTGGTAAAAGTGGAAGGCTGCGGCGTCTGCGGTACGGACGCCCATGAATTCAAGAGAGACCCCTTCAGCCTGATTCCTGTGGCACTTGGCCACGAGGGCACCGGCGAGATTGTGAAGATGGGGAAAAACGTAAAGAAAGACAGCGCAGGCAAGGATTTGAAGCTGGGCGACAAGGTAGTCACCTGCATGATCTTCAAGGACAACCCGGACATCACCATGTTCGACCTGAATAAGCAGAATGTGGGCGGCGCCGACGTGTATGGACTTCTGCCTGACGACGACATCCACTTAAACGGCTGGTTTTCCGATTACATCCTGATCCGCAAGGGCTCTACCGTGTTCAATGTCAGCGACCTTGACCTGTATTCCAGAGTCCTCATTGAGCCCTGCGCGGTGCTGATCCACGCGGTGGAGAGAGCGAAGAGCACAGGAATCCTGCGGTTCAACAGCAGAGTGGTGGTACAGGGCTGCGGCCCCATCGGCCTGATCTGCATCGCCATCCTGCGCACCATGGGCATCAATAAGATTGTGGCCGTGGACGGGGAGCAGAAACGCCTGGACTTCGCAAAGGAGCTGGGGGCCTCCGACTCCGTGAACTTCAAGGAGCATAAGGGCATCGAGGCGCTGGCAGGGGCCGTGGCCGAGAAGTGCGACGGGCATCTGGCGGATTTCGCGTTCCAGTGCACCGGATCCCCCGCGGGACATTCCAACATCTATAAGTTCATCCGCAACGGCGGCGGGCTTTGCGAGCTGGGATTCTTCATCAACGGCGGGGATGCCACCATCAACCCCCACTTCGACATCTGCTCCAAGGAGATCACCACCGTGGGCAGCTGGGTGTACACCCTGCGGGACTACGCCACTACCTTCGACTTCCTAAAGAGCGCGAAGAAGCTGGGACTTCCCATGGATAAGCTGATTACCCATACCTACCCGCTGGAGGAGATCAATGAGGCGCTGAAGACCAATCTGGCCATGACAGGGCTGAAGATTGCCATCATCAATCAGTAGGGCCGGGATTTAGAGCCGACAGGACAGAGACGAGATGGAGACGAAACCGATTGCCGGCAGGCTGAAAAGGAAAGCGGGCTGCGGGCATGCGGGGAAGCGAGGAAAGTAAATGGAAGAAAAGATTTCCATGGAAGACAGAGATTCCGCGGAAGAAGCGGTGGGATTGCTGGAGGTGTTCGGCCTTGTCTGCGCCTTCATGGCGGCTGACGCAGGCTGCAAGGCGGCGGATGTGAGGCTTGAGGTCTTTGACAAAAATAAACCTGCAAATGCGGACGCCCTGCCGGTGCCTCTGCTGGTGACAGTAAAATTCCGGGGAAGCGTGGCGGCGGTGGAGGCGGCCATGGAAGCGGGGGAGGCGGTAGCCAAATCCCTCACCGGCGTGGTACAGCGCCACATCATCCCAAGGCCTACCGGGGACACCGGCAAGATGCTGAAAATCAGCGCATTTGATAAAAACTAGGAGGCGCTTTTCAGACTTGGTACCTTAAGGGAAAGCCCTGACAGCCGGAAACAGGCGGCACAAAAGGTTCGAAACGGCACGAAGCTGCCGATGAAATGATGGATTCGAAACATCCGCGGCCTGAAAGAGGGGCCAGCGGATGTACGGAAAATGAAAGGAGAGCATTATGGCACAGGAAGCATTGGGAATGGTAGAAACGAGAGGTTTGACGGCAGCCATCGAGGCCGCCGATGCGATGACCAAGTCTGCTGAGGTATCTCTGATAGGCACGGAGAAAATCGGTTCCGGACTGGTGACCGTCATGGTACGCGGCGATGTAGGCGCGGTCAAGGCATCCGTGGAGAGCGGTTCCGCCGCGGCCAGCAGGCTGGGCGAGCTGGTGGCTGCACATGTCATCCCCAGGCCCCACAATGACGTGGAGAAGATTCTGCCGAAGATTTGAGGTTGTATTCCTGCCACTGAGGGGATTCTCGAGTCAGCGTGACAGAGACGTCCAGGGACATATGACAGATTCAGGCTAAGCAAAGGAGCCGGCAAATGAGCGGTACATCATTGGGCTTTATCGAGATTACAGGCGTGGTCGCCGCCGTCGATGCCTTGGACATCATGTGCAAGACATCCGGCGTGGAGCTGGCCACATGGGAGAGGAAGCTGGGCGGCAGGCTGGTCACCATCATCGTCAGGGGCGATGTGGCGTCCGTCACAGAGGCCGTGGAGACTGCGGCGGCCAAGGCAATCAAAAAGCCTGTGGCCAGCGGCATCATCGCCAATCCCCACGAAGAAATCATCAGACTCGTGAACCTGAGCGCAAGCCGGTTCATGAACAAAGAGGCGCAGGCCAGCGGGCTTGACGCAAGGACGATTCAGGAAGTATAATGAAAAGCAACGGACAGTTATGGAACTGGAATAAGGAGGAAAAGAAATGGCACAGGAAGCATTAGGAATGGTGGAGACAAGAGGTCTG
>CAJUFO010000102.1 GCA_910585615.1 uncultured Acetatifactor sp. | reverse complement strand
ATTAATGGATTTTCTTGCAGAATTAGAGGAAAAAGGGGTACAAATTATTGAAAAAGATGTTAAAATAGAGACGGGCAACGATGCATGGGTGCTGAAGGGGCAGTTTCTGGTACAGGAGCCTGTGGGGGCAAGCGTTCGGACGGAAAGAATCGAGGTTGAAAAGACGGAAGAAAATGAATGAATTTTCGATTAGGATGGATATGCCCATAGAGCATATGCAGAAGATATTCGGTATGCAGGACGCATACGTGAAGAAGATGGAGCGGGACTTTGGCGTGGCTATCGTAGACCGCAACGGGCAGCTGACGATTACAGGAAAAGAGGAGATGGTGAAGCGGGCACAGGGGGTCCTGGAGCAGCTATCCATCATTTCCGGCAGAGGAAACGAAATCGAGGAACAGAACGTGGATTACGCGATTACTTTGGGAATGGAAGAGAAAGAGGGAGCGCTGGCACAGATAGACGAGGATTGCATCTGCCACACGGTGAACGGCAAGCCAATCAAGCCCAAGACCCTTGGGCAGAAGGCCTATGTGGACGCCATCCGCAGGAACATGCTGGTGTTCGGCATAGGCCCCGCGGGGACGGGCAAGACCTACCTGGCCATGGCCATGGCGATATCGGCTTTCAAGAACGATGAGGTGGGCAGGATCATCCTGACCAGGCCGGCCATCGAGGCCGGGGAGAAGCTGGGTTTCCTGCCCGGCGACCTCCAGAGCAAGGTGGATCCCTACCTGCGGCCCCTGTATGACGCGCTGTACCAGATCATGGGGGCGGAGAGCTTTGCCAAAAATATGGAGAAGGGCCTGATAGAGGTGGCCCCGCTGGCCTACATGAGAGGGCGCACCCTGGACAATGCCTACATCATCCTGGACGAGGCCCAGAACACCACCCCGGCCCAGATGAAGATGTTCCTGACCCGCATCGGCTTCGGCTCCAAAGTGGTGGTCACGGGGGACGATTCCCAGAAGGACCTGTCCCCGGACACCAAATCAGGGCTGGACATCGCCGCCAGGGTGCTGCGGGGGATAGACGACATCGCCTTCTGCACGCTGACCAGCAAGGACGTGGTGCGCCACCCGCTGGTGCAGAGAATCGTCAAGGCCTATGAGGACTTTGAGGGGAAGGAAGCGGCCCGGAGCCGCAGGAATAAGGAACGTATGGCAGAAAAG
Organism: uncultured Acetatifactor sp.; assembly: GCA_910585615.1. Classification (GTDB taxonomy): domain Bacteria; phylum Bacillota; class Clostridia; order Lachnospirales; family Lachnospiraceae; genus Acetatifactor. The sequence goes on along the minus strand of CAJUFO010000102.1, from coordinate 10,770 downwards.
CGGGGAAGGAAGCGGCAGGGATGAACTTATACATGGAGAACGAGACGGAGAGGGAGTTCCCTTTTTCCGTGGAGGATACGGCAAGGCTGGTGTGCCAGGCGGTGCTGGAAGGGGAGGGCTGCCCCTATGAGGCCCAGGTCAGCATCGTGTTGACGGACGGCAGAGGCATACGGGAGATGAACCGGGAGTACAGGGGCATAGACAGGGAGACGGACGTGCTCTCCTTTCCCAATGTGGACTTTGAAGAGGAGGGCGTCTTCGATATCGACGAGGACAGAGAGGCGGACTGTTTCGACCCTGAGACCGGGGAGCTGGTGCTGGGGGACATCATGATTTCCGTGGACAGGGTGTATGGGCAGGCGCAGGAGTACGGGCACAGCGTCAGGCGGGAATTCGCCTTCCTGGTGGCCCACAGTATGCTCCACCTGTGCGGCTATGACCATATGGAAGAGGAAGAGCGTGCACGGATGGAGCGCAGGCAGGAAGAGATACTGACAGGATTGGGCATCACGAGAGATTGATTGAGGGACGGCGGATGAATCAGGCAGAGGCAAAAAGGCGCCAGGCGGAGGCGTTTTCCGATATATTGATGTTCGTTACCATATATGTCCTGGGAGGGCTGACGGGGGATAACGGAATCACGTATACGGCAGTGGCCGTACAGGCATGTACGTTATTTTGGATTATGATAAGCGGCAGTCTGTCGGACGCGCTGGGAAAGCTGCTGCGCGCCAGAAAGAACAAAGGACAGTACCGGAACATCGCCAGGATGCGGGGCAGCGCCATGCTGTTCGTGCTTGTACTGGGGCTGGCAGGAAGCCTGGTTCTGGCAGCGCTTTCAGGCGTGGTGGCGGACAAGCTTTTCCGGATTCCTTATAGCAGGCTGATCCTTCTGGCCATGTCCCCGGTGGTGGCGCTGCGGTCGGTGTCTTCTGTGCTGGAGGGATATTTCCAGGGGGAGGGCGCAGAGCTTCCAAGGGCCATAGCGGGAATCCTGCGGCAGGTATTCCTGTTGGGCTTCGGAATCCTGTTCTGCCATCTGGTGGGCGGATATGGAGACAAGGTGAGCAGCCTGCTGCGGCAGGAGAATTTCTCGGCCATGTACGGCGGCTTGGGGATTGCCTTGGCGGTGAGTCTTTCGGAGCTGCTGGTCGTCCTCCTCCTGGGGCTGATTTACAAAGGGAGCCGCCGTTTTGAGAGAAAGGCCAAGCAGGAGGGCATGTATGCTACGGACTCTCACTGGGACTGCGCCAGGTATCTGTACAGCGCCAGATGGCCTCAGTGCCTGACGGGTTTGTGCGCCTTCCTGCCCTTTGTGCTGGGGCTGGTTTTCGTGGGCAGGAAGGGGGAAGCCGGAGGGCAGATGGCTGTGGAATATGGCCTGTATGTGGGCAAATATCTGGTGGCGTGCGGCATCGGCACGGCCGCGCTCACGATTCTCATAATGCCGATTATTGCAAGGATTTTCCAGTGCTTTAAAAGGGAAGAGAACCGCTTTGCCAGGACGGTCTTCCAGTGCGGAGTCCATTTCGGCCTGGTGCACGGCATCTTTCTGACGGTGTTCGTGGCGGTGCTGGGGGAGCAGATTGTGGATCTACTGCACCCGGTGAACGAGCAGATGGTGGCGGAGATGCTGCAGCGGGGTTCCGCATTGATTCTGCTGGCACCGCTTTGTGTTTACTTTGCCAGAATCCTCCATTCAATGGGGAAAAGATACCTTGTGTTGGCAGCGGTCTGCGGGACGGATGTGCTTTTTGTGATGACTGTTCTGCTTAGCATGGGCAAAGCCGGCATACTGTCTCTTGTATATGGCGGTCTGGCGGGGGCAGGCCTGCTATGTGCCCTGCTGGGAGTGCTGGCTTACCGGCAGATGCGTGTGCGGCCTGACTGGCTGGGCGTCTTTGCGGTACCCTTGGGGGCGGGGGGCGTGGCAGGGCTGATGATCCTGCTGATTCGGAAAGCATTCTCAGCGCATCTGGGCAGTCTGGCTATCCTGATTACAGCGTTTCTGGCTGCGGGCCTGGTGTACTGGATCATGCTTCTGCTGCTTCGGAATTTCAAGGAACAGGAGCTGGAGGCGGTTCCGGGCGGCAATCTTATCAGCAAGCTGGGACAGTTGCTGAAGGTCTTTTAGCCGCAAACTGCCTAAGCGTGAATAAATATAGGGAAAACAGTTGATACTAATTACAGATTGTAGAAGAGATGTCCGTGGAAGGTGATTTCCAAGGAGAATACTATGAAGTATGTAAAATGTATCAGCTTATTCATCGTATATCCCCTGCTGGTGCTGGGGATTGGTTTTTATGTAGGCGTGAAGTCCTCGCGGTTCTTCTATCCGGGAGAGACGTTGAAGGAAGATGCGGGATTCCCGCAGGAGGCCTCCGGGGCGGGAAACGGGCAGAAAGCACCTACCGGCCTGGAGGGGGAAGCTGCTCCGGAAGAGGCACAACAAAACAGGTCCGCGGAGGACGAAGGGCCGGGACCGGCGGAAGAGGAGGCGGAGGACATGGCTGAGGTCATGGTCTCGGCGGATACCCTCTGTGTGGACACCAAGTATGTGTTGGAGGAGACGGATGTGCTGCATCACACAGTGGTGGAGACCACATGGCGGCTGCCGGACAAGTATGTGGGCATGAACAGGGAGCAGTTCCTGCAGGCCATGGAGGTCTATGAGGCTTTCCCTCCGCTGTCCGAGCTGGAGCGGGGCTTCGTGGGGCTGGAGGTGCTGTCCTTCTCCAGGGAGCGGGTGGTGGTCAGGATGGACTATAAATTCGTCCAGCCCAGCAGCAGCTTCTATCTGGCGGCATACGACAATGAGGTAATCGTCTATCTGGACGACAGGAAGACCGTGTATATCGAGACGGACATCAGCCTGGATTCCCTGCCAGCACATCTGCAGCAGAACATCATCGATATGATGTGGATCAGGGACGAGGAGGAGCTTTACAGCTTTCTGGAGAATTATTCAAGTTAGGACAGGAGAGCGGTTCATGGGAAATACAGTGGGCATCATAGGCGGCGGAGCCGCCGGGATGATGGCGGCGATCGCGGCGGCCAGGGGCGGGGCGAAGGTAACGCTGCTGGAGGGGAACGACAGGCTGGGGAAAAAGATACTGTCCACCGGCAACGGGAAATGCAATCTGGGAAACGAGAGGCTTGGCATCGAGGACTACTACACAGGATGTCCGGATTTGCTGGAGAAGCTTCTGGAGCAGTTCGGTACGGCGGACACAATCTCCTTTTTTCAGGGAATCGGACTGATGGTAAAGAGCAGGAACGGCTATCTGTATCCGGCCTGCGAGCAGGCGGCGGCAGTGCTCGACGTGCTGCGCTATGAGGTCAGGGCCGCGGGAGTGGAGGTGGTGACGGATTTTAAGGTGGAGTCCATCCGGCTGGGCAGAAGGGCAAGGCAGTTCAACGTTCAGGGCAGGGAGGGCGGCCGATCCTTTGACCGGGTCATCCTGGCCTGCGGGGGGAAGGCGGTGCCCAAGACAGGCTCTGACGGCAGCGGATATCGGCTGGCCAGGCAGCTGGGGCACAGCCTGGTTCCCACAGTCCCGGCCCTGGTACAGCTCAGATGCAGGGAGGACTGCCTGAAGGCAGTAGCCGGAGTCAGGGCGGATGCGGAGCTGTCGGTCTGTTGGCAGGGGAAATGCGTAAGCAGAGAGCGGGGGGAGCTACAGCTGACGGAGTACGGAATCTCCGGGATTCCCGTGTTCCAGTTGAGCCGTACCGTGAATTACATATTATTGGGGAAGAATCCTGGGGAGGCTGGCCGCGGCGGAGAAGGAGACGCTTCTCTCAGGCATCCGGATAATGCGACAGATCAGACCATTGCTGGAGGATGCGTGTCAGCGAGGCGGGGAGAGGAGCCGGGGTGGGAAGAGAAAAGAAGACAGGGAAATAAGCCAAAGGAGCCTGACAGGGAAGTGGAGGTTGTCATCGATTTCCTGCCGGATTACACGGACAGTGATTTCGAGGCGATGTGCGCGGGCAGGAGGCTTCTGCAGGGGCAGCGCACCGTGGAGGAGTTCTTTACAGGGATGCTGCATAAAAAGCTCATGATTCTCTTCATAAAGCTGGCCGGACTGAAGGCCACGGAAAGCGTAGGAGAGGCGGACGAAAGGAAGCTGGCGAAGGTCTTCGCGCTGTGCAGGCATTGGAGCGTCCATGTGGTGGGCAGCAATCCCTATGACAGCGCCCAGGTCTGCGCAGGGGGAGTGCCCCTGGACGAGGTGACGGAAGAATTGGAGTCACGCCTGGTGCCGGGCCTCTATTTTGCCGGAGAGCTCCTGGACGTGGACGGCAGGTGCGGCGGATACAACCTGCAGTGGGCCTGGTGCAGCGGCTTCATAGCGGGATGCGGGGCGGCAGGCTGCAGGGAAAAACGGATTTCCCGCATATAAGGACAGGAGGTTTGGATGCTTCGGGTCAATCAGGTGAAATTGAGGACAGGGCATACGGCGGCGGAGCTGAAGAGACAGGCCGCATCCGTATTACGGGTGCCCGAACAGAATATAACGGAATTGAAAATCATCCGGCAGTCCATCGATGCCCGGAAAAAGCCTGTGATTTACTACAGCTATTCCGTGGACGTGGCCGTGAAGGACGAGGACAGGATCCTACATAGATTCCGCGGAAAGGAAAATCTGGTATGCAGATCCGAAGGCCCGGAAGGAGGGCGTCCCGCATACCGTTTCCCCACACCCGGAAAGCAGGAGAGGAAAGCCCCCGTGGTCATCGTGGGGACAGGCCCTGCAGGTCTGTTCTGCGGCTATTTCCTGGCGCTGCACGGCTACCGTCCCATATTGCTGGAGCGTGGGAAATGCGTGGAGGAGCGCAAACGGGACGTGGAAAGCTTCTGGGAGACCGGGAAGCTGAATCCGGCCTCTAATGTGCAGTTCGGCGAGGGCGGCGCAGGGACATTCTCTGACGGGAAGCTGAATACGCTGGTGAAGGACAGGGACGGCAGGAACAGGGCGGTGCTGGAGACCTTCGTGAAGTTCGGCGCGAAGGAGAGCATCTGCTATGAGGCCAAGCCCCACATCGGCACGGATGTGCTCTGCGACGTGGTAAGGCGGATGCGGGAGGAAATCATCCGGCTGGGCGGCAAGGTGCTCTTCGAGAGCCAGGTGGCGGATATCCATGTGGAGGCCGGGCGCGTGAAGGGCGTGACTGTGGAGAGGCCTGCCGTACAGGGGGAGCGTTCTACAGAAGTTGGGCGTTCCCTGGAATGTGGAAATCCTATGGACGGAGCGTGCCTTACGGAGGAGGAGCCCAGGCAGTACCTGGAATGCGGCCAGCTGGTGCTCGCCATAGGCCACAGTGCCCGGGACACCTTCTCCATGCTGCTTGACAGGGGAGTGCCCATGGAGGCCAAGTCCTTTGCCGTAGGGCTTCGGGTGGAGCACTCCCAGCGGATGATCGACATCAGCCAGTACGGCACGTCAGAGCCGGGAGGACTGGGCGCTGCCCCCTATAAGGTGACCGCGAAAGCCAGAGACGGCAGGGGCGTCTATTCCTTCTGCATGTGCCCCGGCGGCTACGTGGTAAACGCCTCCTCCGAGGAAAACCGCACGGCAGTCAACGGCATGAGCTACAGCGCCCGAGACGGCAAAAACGCCAACAGCGCCATCATCGTCACCGTCACGCCGGATGACTTCGAATCGGAGCATCCTTTGGCTGGAATCGCGTTCCAGCGTCGGCTGGAGGAGCGGGCATATGCCGTGGGCGGCGGAAAGATTCCGGTACAGCGGTACGGCGATTTCAAACGGTGCGTGGAAAGCAAGCGGCACGTGGAAGGGGACGGGGCCGAAGGAATCCGGGAGCGGGCAGGAGATTTCGCCCAGGGCATAAACGGGCAGGGCATAAATGCGCAGGGCGGGGATTGCCAGGATACAGATGCCCAGGACACTGCTGGCAAGCTGTATCCCCAGTGCAAGGGAGCGTGGGCCTGGGCCGATGTGAGCCGCATCCTCCCCAAATCATGCAACCAGGCCATCTTGGAAGGAATGGAGGTTTTCGGCAGGCAGATTGCCGGATTCGACAGCTCGGATGCCTGCCTGTCCGGTGTGGAGAGCCGCACCTCGTCACCGGTGCGGATTCACCGGGACGAACAGTTCCAGTCGGAAATCCGTGGACTATATCCCTGCGGAGAAGGAGCGGGCTATGCCGGAGGAATCGTTTCCGCGGCCATGGACGGCATCCGGGTGGCAGAGGCCATCGCCAGGGAGTACGCGCCATAAAAGAGATACGGCAAGCAAGAGCGGCATCACCAGATCAATCATAGGGAAAAGGAAGAGAGGGGACAAGAATCATGAACATGGACGAAAGAATCGCACGAATCAACGCGCTGTACCATAAATCCCAGAACGAGGGCCTGACCGAGGAGGAAAAAGCGGAACAGGCCCGCCTGCGCAAGGAGTACGTGGCAAGCGTCAGAGCGAACCTGCGTGGCCAGCTTGACAACATCACCATCGAGCGGCCTGACGGCACCATGGAGAACCTGGGCGAAAAATTCGGCGGCAAGCCCCGCCGCGAAAGCTGAACCTACGACCCATGACACGACCATGCACCGAAAGGACGGCAAATGGAACATAATTCGGAAAAGCGCGAAATCAGAAGAAGCATCCTGCGCGAAAGGGACAGCCTGAGCCCGGAAGCCCGAAAGAAAGGCGACACCCTGCTGACGGAGCGCATCCTGGGGCACCAGTGGTTCTGCCGCTCGGAATATCTCCTCTGCTATGTGAGCTACGGGAGCGAAATCTCCACCATGGAGATCCTGACAGAAGCGCTAAAGACAGGCAAGAAGGTATACGTGCCCAAGGTTCTGAAGGACAAAGATCCTGAGATGGCCTTTTTCAGGATAGAAGCCCTGGAAAATCTGGCCCCGGGCTACAAAGGGATTCCGGAGCCCCCGGGAGACGCGCAGCGCTACATCTATACTCCGGACAGAGCAGAACAGACGCTCCTGCTGATGCCCGGCGTGGCCTTTGACCAATTCCGGAACCGGCTGGGATACGGCAAGGGCTTCTACGACAGATACCTGGCGGACAAGCCGGTCCTACAGGCCCGCACCATAGCGGTGGGCTATCGATGCCAACTGCGGGAAGAGCTGCCTACCGATCATACAGACATCAGGCCTTACCAGGTCATCTGCGTCTAGCAGTTTACCAGGCAGTGACAGGATGGAATTTTCTGCACTTCAATGCAAAAAAAGTCGAAATATATAAGTTTATGCACTTTAGTGCAAAAACTTGATTTCTGCAAAAGTTTGTGCTACAATCTCGTTGTAAGGAGAGATGCATCATGATAGACGGCAGCCAACTCAAAAGACGAGATCTGTATCTGGATAAAATCATCGCGTTTCGCGACACAGAACCTGTAAAGGTAGTGACGGGAATTCGGCGCTGCGGCAAATCCAGCCTGCTGAAGCTGATGGTGGCCCATCTGAGGGAAACGGGTGTCACGGCTCCTCAGATCGTGGAGATGAACTTTGAATCCCATGCATTTCAAAAGCTGACTGCGGACACCTTTTATGATTACGTGAAGCAGCGGGTTCTCCAGGGGCAGCGCATGTACTTTTTCTTTGATGAAGTACAGCGGATTGCGGGCTGGGAAGAGACGGTGAATTCTTTCCGTGTGGACTTTGACTGCGACATCTATATAACCGGCTCTAACGCATGGCTGCTGTCTTCCGAGTACGCCACCTACCTGGCCGGCAGATGCGTGGAGATTAAGATGCTCCCCCTCTCCTTTGGAGAATTCCTGTATTTCCACGATTTTGAGGTCAGGGAGGGAAAGAGCGCCCTGGGCGGCATGAGGAAACAGGTCTTTGACAAAAACGGCGAGCGCTACGAGCCGCGGGAGGTCTTTGAGGCCTATATGCGCTTCGGCGGGATGCCGGGCATTGCGGATGTGGGCTTGAATCAGGAAAGGGCATTGACGCTGCTGGACGGCATATATTCTACTGTGGTCATCCGGGACATCCTGGAGCGGGAAAAGCGCAGAGGGCAGAAGCAGATTACGGATTCGGCGCTCCTTAGGAAGATTATCCTGTTCTTGGCAGACAACATCGGCAGCAGCATTTCCGTGTCCTCCATTGGGAGGACTTTGGCCAATGAGGGGCTTCTGGAAGATGGGAGGAGAAAGGGAGCACCTAGTGCCCATACGGTCCAGGCCTATGTGGATGCCTTGCTGGAATCCTATTTTTTCTATGAAATCAAGCGTTTTGACATCAAGGGCAGAGAATACCTGCGGACTCTGGGCAAGTTTTATATCGTGGATATCGGCCTGCGCAGCTACCTGCTCGGCTTCCGGAACCGGGACAGCGGCCATGCGCTGGAAAACGTAGTGTATTTCGAACTGCTGCGCAGAGGCTATGATGTGGCCATCGGAAAAGTGGACAATGCCGAGGTGGATTTCATTGCCACGAAAGCCGATGATAAGCTATACGTGCAGGTGACGGAATCCATGGCAAGCGAGACCGTCCGAAACAGAGAGCTGGCCCCTTTGCAGAAGATTCCGGACAATTATGAGAAGATTGTATTGTCCCTGGATTCCGGGCTTGATGCTTCCTATGAGGGAATCAAGTCCATTGGCCTGATTGACTGGCTGCTTGCGGTGTGAAAAAATAACAGTTCAGCGTCCTGCATGAACTGTTACGTGAAAAATGAAGCCCAGGGAGCATCCCCCTGTTAATGCCGCCTAAGTCTAAATAAAAGAAGTTAGGGGAATTGAAAAAGCGTATGCTTTCATGCATAATTGAAGATGAAAATCAGATAGAGAAATCGAAGTTTATAAGAGGTAATACAATGAAGAAATTTGGGAAAGTTTTATTTAAGATACTTAAATGGATATTTATCATACTTGTTTGCATCATTGTGCTTTTCCTGATAGTTCGATTTATCGGGCAGAGGATTTATAGCAGTACACCTGAAGGTGGTATAAATGAAGAAATGTATGTAGATATAAATGGCACAAAACAGTGGATAAGTATTTACGGACAGGATAAGGACAATCCCATTTTATTATATCTGCATGGCGGACCGGGTTCGTCAACAAGTCTTTATGACTATGCTTTTACGAGAAAATGGTCTGATGCGTATACTGTTGTTACATGGGATCAGAGAAATTGCGGAAAAAGCTGCTCTTCTGAGCAAAACGATACCGCCCTAACTTACGACCTGATGATGAGCGATGGCGTAGAAATGACAAAATACCTGTTAGACTATCTTGGTAAGGATAAGATAACTTTGCTTGGTCATTCTTGGGGAACATATTTCGGATGTAACCTTGTTCTTGAATATCCCGAATATTATGAATGCTATATTGGAACGGGACAGCTTGTGGACTTCTATCAGAATGAACTTGCCTTTAAGGAGGAAGCTGTTAAATGGGTAGAGAACGATGAAGAAGGCAAACAGCTTATTGAAAAATTAACCGTTGGCGATTTTACAATGGAATATTATACTGCAAGAAATGCTATGATGGAAAGATATGGGTATGACATGATGGTTGACGGAACAGATTATAACCTAATTGCAGCAGTTGTGTTTAATCCATACTACTCACTTGGAGATCTTTACAATAACATTACTTCTGATTACAGTGTATATTCGGAGTTTTTAGATTCAAAGGAATTTGAAAAATTCTCATTGCTTGGCAAAACGGACTATAAAGTTCCATTTTATAATATAAACGGCGATAGGGATTATCAGACGAACTTTAGCCTGGCACAGAAATATTTTGACGAAGTGAACGCTCCATACAAGCAGATGTTTATTATGAAAGACACTACACATGGATTGCTTGAATCGAAATCGGAAGAATTTTCAGATATATTACACAAAATTGCACAAGCGGAACATTAAAACGAAAGGTTGATTTGCGTTGCAAAATTCTCGTCTATCGGGTGGTTAATGACCATTATGGAGACAATCCGATATAAAAATGGTAGTATGTACGACACCGCCAGCGAGTATGAACCGCTGTGCGGTGTTTTCCAATCGGTTATCTCTGTCAAAGGATTTCTTGCGTTGTCTTTGGGGTGGCTCTTGCGTTGTTCTCTGCGCCGGTATACGCGGTTCGCTCGAAGGAAGCTGTATCTGACCTTTATAGGTTATCTTATTTCCAAGATAGTTGAAGCTTCCGTTGTCAGATGGCATTACTGTAACCTCATGCGTAAAAAGGCAATCAGTTTGTTTATCTAAACACATAACATTTACTTATATAGTTATTGAGCCATCCTTGTTTTTGTGACCCCTATAATCTCCGGTATCATTGTCGGATAAACACCTGTAAAATTATGATTGCACCTGTTTTTTGCAGTGAATATGGGGGAGTAGATAATATCATCTTGACAAGTAAATATGGAAGGACAAAATGTAGTGAGGCGAAAGTAGGCGCTGGTTTGATTGCCGCATTTATAGTTAGACTGGCAGTAGTTGCTGCAAATCTTCTGTTTGCATTCGTGCTATATGGAAAAGAGGGATTAGACTGTAGCATCCTTTTTGCGCCTATGTCATTTGGAGAGGTATATATTCCTTTCAATATCACCTGTGGAACACTGCTGAAATATCAAGTTCTGTTAGCTTTTACTGGAACGATGAGTGTTACAGGCATTACGTTTTTAATCTCAGCCATCAGCAAAAATCAAATGGTAGCAGTGATCGCTTCAGCAGCATACTTTTTCCCTATGGTATTACCTCTTTCGGAGTAACTATTCAGCAGCCCCTTAAAATTACATGAAATCAAGAAAAAGTACTGGAT
>CAJUFO010000101.1:3781-12497 GCA_910585615.1 uncultured Acetatifactor sp. | reverse complement strand
AAAATAGGTTCTGAAAGCCCCATGAAATAAGGGTTGAAGATTCCGAGAAGTTATACGATTTCAAAGGAGGAATGCCCGTCCACGGTCACGGTCTTCGTCCGGTTATAATGAGGGGCATAGCGCCTGGCGGGATAGCAGTGGTAGGCCCTCTCGTTGGGCAGCACCCAGCTCCTGTCGTCCAGGCGAACATCGGTATCCGAAGCCGGATAGGCGGAGGACGAGGCATTTCCTGTCACCGGGAACCTGGCTCTGTCGCCGGCCCGCAGGAAGATGGGCGAGCTGGACACATTGTCCAGGACGCAGTCCTCGAAGATGACATTAGTCAGAGAGGAGCAGTCCACGGACTCCATGCCGAAGCCTCTGGATCTCTCGAACCGCACCCGCCTGATCGTCACCAGATGATAGCCGCAGGTGGCCTCGGAGCCGAACTTCAGCCGTCCTGTAGGGCCGCAGCGGTCCACGGCGATTAGCTTGTCTCTTGTATATTCCCCGGCATAGACGCTGCCCGCATCATAGCCGCATACAGTGCAGTCCTCTATCAGTACATTTGTCAGGGGTTCGAAGATGCCCGCTCCGAAGGATGCCTTCAGACACAGGCTCTCGTCGGTGAGGGAGTTGCAGATGGTATGCCGCACTGTCACGTCACGGCAGCAGTCGATATCGAAAGCGTCCCTTATGGTGTCCACCAGGATATGATTCGCATACAGGTTCTTGCAGCCTTCCGCAATAATGGCGAAATGGCCGCCTAAGGTGACGGAAAAGTCCTCTAAGACTACGTTTTCGCAGCGAACCAGAGCGATTCCCTTATTGCCGAACCACTCCTCCTGATGCCCCTTAGCCTCCCGGGACATGGGCTCCTGCGGATCGCCGCCCTGAAGCACATGCTCCAGAATGCCGCTTTTTTCGTCAAGGCGTCCCCCCGTAATCAGGCCTTTGCCGTAAATCATGATATTCTCCAGATCGGTGCCGTAGATTAGGCTGTTGGAGAAGTAGGAATGTCCGTGGTCCTGCAGGCCTACATAGCGATTTACCTCCGGTTCCTGATAATTGCCTCCCTCGCCGGGCTGTAAGCCGTAAGAACCATGCATATCGGTTCTGGCAGCCGACACCACGGAACCCTCCGACAGATAGAGATTCACATTGCTTTTCAGGAGGATGGTATAGGTGTGGAAGGTTCCCTCCGGTACGACTACAGTACCGCCCTCCATGGAAGCCGCCTGAATGGCGCTGTTGATGGCCTGTGTGTTGACGGCCGGGGCAGCGCTTTCATTGGCACCGAAATCGGTGATGAGGAAATTCTTGTGCTTTAACAGGTTCCTGGGGCGGATAGAGGCGCCCGTGGCCTCTGGTATTGTGTAGGATGACATTTGTGTTATTGCTCCTTTGATAAATGAACCCGGTTGACTGTATCTTCTACATCCAATTATACTATATTTTTCAAAAAATACTAGTTTTTCTATTGACATTTCTTTAGGAAAGCGCTATTATTCAAAATAATTTGATTATCAAATATTTTGAAGGTCAAATAACTTGAATTGCAAACTATATCTTGCGGTAATGAAAACTATGTAAAAGGAAAAGGAGAACCGGCTATGTTTGAGAAACTGAAAGAAATCATCGAGGAGAAGCTGAACGCGGAAGGGGCGGCGATTACGGAGGAGACCAGCTTTAAAGAGGATTTGGACGCGGATTCCCTGGATCTGTTCGAGCTGGTGATGGCGCTGGAGGACGAATTCGACGTGGAGATTCCCTCCGAGGAGCTGGAGAAGCTGAACACGGTGAAGGACGTGATGGACTATCTGACGGCCAAGGGCATCGAGATGTGAGGGAGCCTCGCGGCGCGGATGTCTGGAAGGGCATGGAAGTCATGGAAGGAGACGGTGAGGTTGTGGGGACGGGAATGAAGACTAGGATAACGGAACTTCTGGGAACGGAATATCCCCTGATTCAGGGGGGCATGGCATGGGTGGCCGAGTGCCGTCTGGCCGCAGCGGTGTCCGAGGCGGGCGGCTTCGGCATCATCGGCGCGGGGGCGGCTCCAGCGCAGTTCGTCCGGGAGCAGATACGGCAGTGCAGGGCCATGACGGATAAGCCCTTCGGCGTGAACATCATGCTGATGAACCCGGAGGCGGACGCCATCGCCCGGGTGGTGGCCCAGGAGGGCGTGAAAGCAGTGACCACCGGCGCGGGGAATCCGGGCAGATACATGGCGGACTGGAAGGCCGCCGGGGTGAAGGTGGTCCCGGTGGTGGCCAGCGTGGCCATGGCAAGGATGATGGAGCGCGCCGGGGCGGACGCCGTGGTGGCGGAGGGGACGGAGGCCGGCGGACATATCGGATCCACCACCACCATGGCGCTGGTGCCCCAGGTGGCGGACGCGGTGGAGATCCCTGTGATCGCCGCCGGGGGGATCGGGGACGGAAGAGGCTTTGCCGCGGCGTTCATGCTGGGCGCGGAGGCGGTACAGATGGGCACCCGTTTCCTGGTGGCGAAGGAGTCCATCGCCCATGAGGCGTACAAGAAGAAGGTCATTGCCGCAAAGGACATCGATTCCGAGGTCACGGGCATGAGCCACGGCCACCCCGTGCGCCAGCTGCGCAACCGGATGACCAGGGAATACCTGAAGCTGGAGAAGGAGGGCGCCTCTTTCGAAGAGCTGGAGCAGCTCACCGTGGGAGCGCTGCGCAGGGCCGTGCTGGAGGGCGATGCCGTGAACGGCACGCTGATGGCAGGGCAGATTGCGGGGCTGGTGAGCAGGGAGCAGACCTGCCGGGAGATTATTGAGGAAGTCATGGGACAGGCGGCGGATCTGCTGCAGGGCCGCGGGGCGTGAGGGCTTCCGGCGGGAGCCTGGGCGACAGTATGTGTAAAAACGTTTACTTATCGATGATATAATAATTATTTGGATAGAGGGATTGAAATGGGAAAGACAGCGTTTATTTTTCCGGGACAGGGAGCCCAGTATTGCGGGATGGGAAAGGATTTCTTCCAGGCCTTTCCCACAGCCAGGAGCGTGTACGCCGCAGCCGGGGAGGCCGCGGGCCTGGACGTAGGGGAGCTCTGCTTTACGGAGAACGAGAGCCTGAACATCACGGAATACACCCAGATCGCCATGCTGGCCACGGAGGTGGCGATCCTGAAGGTACTGGAGGAGAAGGGACTTCGGGCGGACTGCGCCGCGGGCCTGAGCCTGGGGGAGTACGGGGCGCTGGCGGCTGCCGGGGTCATGGAGCTTGCACCGTTGTTCCGGCTGATCCGCTGCCGCGGCATCTTCATGCAGGAGGCCTATCCGGTGGGCGGCGCCATGGCGGCGGTGCTGGGGCTGGACGCTGACAGCATACGCCAGGTCTGCGCCGGGACTGCGGGAGTGGTATCGATCGCCAACGACAACTGCCCGGGACAGATCGTCATCACGGGGGAGGCCCCGGCAGTGGAGGCGGCCTGTGAGACGCTGAAAGCGGCAGGCGCCAAGCGGTGCGTCCCCCTGAACGTCAGCGGCCCCTTCCATTCGCCTCTCCTGGCGGAGGCGGGGAAGAAGCTGGCGGCGGAGCTGGAGGGCGTTTCCGTGCAAGCCCCCCGCATCCCCTACATCTGCAACGTGGAGGCGGACTATGTGACGGACAGCGCCCGGATCAAGGAGCTCCTGGCCAGGCAGGTGTCCTCCACGGTGAGATGGCGGGAGACCATGGAGCGGATGCTTGCGGACGGGGTGGACACCTTCGTGGAAATCGGGCCCGGGCGGACGCTGGCAGGCTTCCTGCGGAAGATGAGCCGGGACGTGAAGGTGCTGAACGTGGCCAAGGTGGAGGATCTGGACGCGGCGCTGGCTTAAGGGGCCGGCAAAAGCGGAGGGCATCTGCCCTGACCGGATTCCCGCTGCCGGGCTTATGGAAGGGGAATCCGGAGAGCGTTTCGGTGGGAATAGCGTTTCTGAGGGACATAAAAGCGGCCTGGGCCGTCTGGTAGGACCGGCGGCCGGGCAGAATGAGGGACAGAGAAAATGGTAGAAGAAAAGATTCCGGCTTCCGGCAGGGAGCTGGCAGGCAAGGTGGCCCTGGTGACGGGAGCCAGCCGGGGCATCGGCAGGGCCATCGCGCTCACGCTGGCCGGACAGGGAGCCACGGTGCTGGTGAATTACAATGGCTCCAAACAGAGCGCCCTGGAGGTGGTGTCGCAGATCCAGGCGGCGGGCGGGGCGGCCCGGGCCATAGGCTGCGACGTGTCCGACTTCGGGGCCTGCGGCCGGATGGTGGAGGAAATCGTGGCGGACTACGGTCATGTAGATATCCTGGTGAACAATGCCGGGGTGACAAGGGACAATCTGGTGGCGCGCATGTCCGAAGAGGACTACGACCATGTAATGGACATCAACCTGAAAGGCGCGTTCCACACCATCCGCCATCTGACCAGATATTTCCTGAAACAGAGAAAGGGCAAGATTGTCAACATCTCCTCCGTGTCCGGCGTGGCGGGAAATGCGGGCCAGGCCAACTACGCCGCATCCAAGGCGGGGCTGATCGGGCTGACGAAGAGCGTGGCCAAGGAGCTGGCGGGCAGGAACATCTGCGTCAATGCCGTGGCGCCGGGCTTCATCGAGACGGAGATGACCCAGGCGCTGCCCCAGAAGACAAGGGAAGCGGCCGTGGCCTCGATTCCCATGGGCAGGATGGGAAGCCCCCGGGACGTAGCCGAGCTGGTGGCCTTTTTGGCAGGGGACAGGTCGGACTATATCACCGGGCAGGTCATATGCGTGGACGGCGGAATAGTGTGAGGAGAAGTTTCAAGCGGTCCGAAGAAGGCCCGCCGAGGATTTCCGGATTCAGGGCATATTATCGTGATTTGGAGGGTATGGCATGAGGAGAAGAGTAGTAGTGACAGGGATGGGGGCCATCACCCCTATCGGCAATGGCGTGGAGAACTTCTGGCAGGGCATCCGGCAGGAGCGCATCGGCTTCGGGCCCATTACCAGGTTCGATGCCGGGGGCTATAAATGCAGCCTGGCGGCGGAGGTGAAGGACTTCGATCCGGAGCGCTATATGGACAAGAAGGCGGCCAGGCGCATGGAGCTTTTCTGCCAGTACGCGGTGGCGGCGGCAGGGGAGGCCCTGGCGGACGCGGCGCTGGACATGGAGAAGGAGGACGCCTACCGGGTGGGATGCTTCGTGGGCAGCGGCGTGGGCAGCCTGCAGGCCATGGAACGGGAGTGCGGCAGGCTTTCCGAGAAAGGCCCCTCCAGGGTAGGCCCTCTGTTCGTGCCGCTGATGATATCCAACATGGCGGCGGGCAATGTGAGCATCGCCTACGGCCTGAAAGGCAAGAGCCTGAATGTGGCCACGGCCTGCGCCACGGGCACCAATTCCATCGGGGAGGCCTTCCGCTCCATCCAGTACGGGGAGACGGACGCCTGCGTGGCCGGGGGAACCGAGGCGGCGGTATGCCCGATCGGAATCGCCGGGTTTGCCGCGCTGAACGCTCTGTCCGCCAGCACGGATCCCCTGAGGTGCTCCATCCCCTTTGACAGGGACAGGAGCGGCTTCGTCATGGGCGAGGGCGCAGGCATCGTGGTGCTGGAGGAGCTGGAGCACGCAAGGAGGAGAGGCGCGCGGATTTACGCGGAGGTGCTGGGATACGGCTGCACATCCGACGCGTACCACATCACTTCCCCTGCGGAGGACGGCGCGGGCGCGGCGGCGGCTATGAAGAACGCCCTGGCGGACGGCGGCGTGGAGCCGGAGGCGCTGGGCTATATCAATGCCCATGGCACTTCCACCCACCACAACGATCTCTTCGAGACCAGGGCCATCAAGCTTGCCTTCGGAGACCACGCGAAAAGGCTCCGTATCAATTCCACCAAATCCATGATAGGGCATCTGCTGGGAGCCGCCGGGGCGGTGGAGTTCATCGCCTGCGTGAAGGAAATCCAGGAGGGATTCCTCCACAGGACAGTGGGCCTGCGGGAGACGGAAGAGGAGCTGGATCTGGATTACTGTATGGAGAGCCATGAGGAGGCGGTGCCCTATGCCCTCAGCAATTCCCTGGGCTTCGGTGGGCACAATGCCAGCATCCTCTTGGGAAAAATGGAGTAGGAGGAGATTGCGTCATGTCATTGTTAACCGCAAAGGAGATCATGGAGATCATACCCCATCGCTATCCCTTTTTGCTGATAGATACCATTGAAGAGCTGGAAACAGGCAGCCGGGCGGTGGGCCAAAAGTGCGTCAGCATGAACGAGCCTTATTTCCAGGGACATTTTCCGGGGAATCCGGTGATGCCGGGGGCATTGATTGTGGAGGCCATGGCCCAGACAGGAGCGGTGGCCATGCTGTCAGTCCCGCAGTGGAAGGGGAAGACGGCGTATTTCGCGGGGATAGACAAGGCGAAATTCCGCAGGAAGGTAATTCCCGGGGATGTATTGAGATTGGAGGCCAGGGTCGTCAAGTGCAAGGGCCCCCTGGGCATCAGCGAGGCAGTGGCCACTGTGGACGGCAAGGTGGTGGCCCAGGCGCAGCTCACGTTCGCGATAGGGGCGGAGTGAGCCGCCGCGTAGCGACTATATACAATAGAAAGCAGGCTTTCTATTGTCATGAATAGGAGGACTTAAAATGGGCGGACTGTTCCGAAAGAAAGCATCTGAAAAAGAGGATCAGCTACGGAAGAAACGCGAGACGTTCTTTACCAGACAGCGGAACCAGGAGGACGGTTCCGGCAGCCGCCGGACGGATGGTTCCCAGGCGGCAGCTCAGGACAGGGCGCGGAAAGCGGAGGCTCCGGGGGCGGCCGGATTCGAGGAGAGAGCGGCGCAGACGGATGTCAATGTCCGCTCCCAGGAAAAGGAAGCCTACATGATCCGCTGCCCCAAGTGCGGCAAGATGGTGAACCGGGACAGGGTGGCCAGGCGCAAGTACATCTGCTACGAGTGCGAGGGATACTTCCGGGTCAGGACCAACAACCGCATCCGCATGGTGGCGGATCCCCATACCTTCCAGCCCTGGTTCACGGATATGCCGGTGAGAAACCCACTTTCCTACGAGGGATATGAGGAGAAGCTCAGGGAGGCGAGGGAGAAGACCGGCCTGGAGGAGGCTTTCACCGTAGGCCAGTGCAAGGTCTTCGGCCAGGACATCGTGCTGGGCATCTGCGACTCCAGGTTCCTGATGGCCAGCATGGGGCATGTGGTGGGGGAGAAAATCACCGCCGCCATCGAGCGGGCCGTGGAGCTTAGGCTGCCGGTGTTCTTCTTCTGCTGCTCCGGCGGGGCCAGGATGCAGGAGGGCATCATCTCCCTGATGCAGATGGCCAAGACCTCCGCGGCCATACGGAAGCTGGACGAGGCCGGCTTGTTGTACTGCACCATCCTCACAGATCCTACCATGGGCGGCGTCACGGCCAGCTTCGCCATGCTGGGGGACGTGATCATGGCGGAGCCCGGGGCGTTGATCGGCTTCGCGGGGCCCAGGGTCATCCGCCAGACCATCGGCCAGGAGTTGCCGGAGGGCTTTCAGACGGCGGAATTTCTGGTGGAGCACGGCATCATAGACGGCATCGTGAGAAGGGATGCGCTGAAGAAGACCCTGTATTTCCTGGTGAAATCCCATCAGGGCAAGGAGGGTGAGTACGCTGACTTTACCGGGGGGAAGGACTTCCATTTCGTGCTGAACGAAGTGCTGAAGGAGCAGACCTGGAACGTGAAGCCCGCAGGCGCCTGGGAGAAGGTGAAGGCCGTCCGGAGGCTGGAGCGGGCAAGTGCCTGTGACTACATGGCCAGTATCTTCGACAATTTCGTGGAGGCCCACGGGGACAGGAGCTTCCGGGACGACCCGGCCATCATCGGCGGCATCGGCTTTCTGGAGGGACAGCCGGTGACGGTGATCGCGGAGCATAAGGGCAAGGACGGAAAGGAGTGCCAGCGGCGCAATTACGGCATGCCCATGCCGGAGGGCTACCGCAAGGCCCTGCGCCTGATGAAGCAGGCGGAGAAGTTCCACCGCCCCATCGTAAGCTTCATCAATACCTCCGGAGCCTACTGCGGCATCGAGGCGGAGGAGCGGGGCCAGGGCGAGGCCATCGCCCGCAGCCTGCAGGAGATGTCCGCCCTGAAGGTGCCCGTGCTGTGCATCTTCATCGGCGAGGGCGGCAGCGGCGGCGCCCTGGCCACGGCGGTGGGGAACGAGGTGTGGATGCTGGAGAATGCCACGTATTCCATCCTGTCCCCCGAGGGCTTTGCCTCCATCCTCTGGAAGGATTCCTCCAGGGCCCGGGAGGCCAGCGAAATCATGCGCATCACGGCCCAGGACCTGAAGCTCCTGCATGTGGTGGACAGGATCGTCCCGGAGTTCGGCGGGGCGGACAGCACCACCGCGGAGGCCATCGGCGGCTATCTGAAGGAGCAGATCATGGCCTTCCTGCAGCGCTACCAGGGCCTGTCCGGCCAGGAGATCGCCGCCCAGCGCTACGAAAGATTCCGCAGATACTAAAAACAGGGAGAGGCGCAGAAGTGAGCCGAGAGGCGAAGCCCTCTTCAGTGCCGTCGCGCAGCGACTTACGGGCGAAGACTCGAAGGCGCACGAGAGGAATCTTCATATGTTCACTTCCATATGAAGATTTCTCTCCCAGAAGTGCGCCGAGAGGCGAAGTCCTCTTCAGTGCCGTCGCGCAGCGACTTTACGGGCGAAGACTCGAAGGCGCACGAGAGGAATCTTCATATGTTCACTTCCAT
>CAJUFO010000101.1:0-3681 GCA_910585615.1 uncultured Acetatifactor sp. | reverse complement strand
ATGAAGATTTCTCTCCCAGAAGTGCGCCGAAAGGCGAAGCTCCTTCAGTGCCGTCGCGCAGCGACTTTAAATAGGAGAACAGAATACTATGTCGATTCGGATTATGGGAACAGGAAGCGCCCTCCCCGGGCGCGTGGTGGAGAACAGGGAACTTGAGGGGATGGTGGACACATCGGACGAATGGATCAGAGAGCGCACCGGCATCGGCAGCCGGCATGTGTCCACCGGGGAGACAGTGGCCTCCCTGGCGGCGGAAGCCTGCGGGCGGGCCCTTGCGGATGCGGGAAGGCAGGCGGAGGAGGTGGAGCTCATCCTGGCGGCCACCTGCTCCCCGGAGGAAGCGGCCCCCTGCGTGGCCTGCCGGATCCAGAGCGAGATCGGAGCCGGAAATGCCGTGGCCTTTGACGTAAACGCGGCATGCGCCGGTTTTTTGTTTGCCCTGCACACGGCGTGGGCCTATGTGGAGGCCGGCATCTACAGGAACGCTCTGATCGCCGGCAGCGAAGTGCTCTCCAAGCTGGTGGACTGGGAGGACAGGGGCACCTGCATCCTCTTCGGGGACGGCGCGGGGGCGGTATACGTGGAGAAATGTGAGACGGGCGGCATCCTGGGCTTCGTGCAGCATGCGGACGGGAAGAAAGGCGGGGTGCTCGGCGGGGGCGGCCGGCAGCTTTCCAATCCCTGGGCCGGGCAGCAGGATTACCGCAGGTTCTTCCAGATGGACGGCCGGGAGGTGTTCGCCTTTGCGGTGCGCCAGGTGCCCCTGAATGTGGAGGAGGCTCTGGGAAAGGCGGGGCTCGCCATAGGGGATGTGGATCTGTTCGTGCTCCATCAGGCCAACCGGCGCATCATAGAGGGCGTGGCGAAGCGCCTGGGCGTAAGCCTTTCCCTCTTTCCCATGAACCTGGAGCGGGTGGGCAATACATCCTCTGCGGCCATCCCGCTTCTGCTGGACGAGCTGAACCGGGAGGGACGCCTGCGGCGGGGGATGCGGCTGGTGCTGTCCGGCTTCGGGGCCGGGCTGACCTGCGGGGCCTGCGTGATGGAATGGTAGGCATGAGGTTCCGGGGCAAAAGCCTATTGACTTTTTTTCCGAAATGAGTACATTATTATTATATGGCTCGGATCCGGGCCAGGGTCTGGGGAGGACAGCGGGGGATAAATGGTACAGAATACGAGGCGCTCCATAAACGAATTGCTAATCAGCCTGTTCAACCATGTGATGGACATGGAGGCGAAGGCCGTGATCACCGAGGAGTACAGGGACATCACCAACAACGATATGCATATCATAGAGGCGATCGGCGTGGAGGAGCCCAGGAACATGTCCGTGATCGCGAACCGGCTCTCCGTCACGGTCAGCACCCTGACCACGAATATGAACGGGCTGGAGCGCAAAGGCTATATTATGCGGGAGCGCAGCACAAAAGACAAACGTGTAGTACATGTCCTGCTGACGGACAAGGGAAGGAAGGCCTTCTACCACCACAGAGATTTCCATAAGAAGATGATCAGGGCCATCGTGAAGGGCCTGAGCGGGGAGGAGATGGAGATCCTCTACCGCTGCCTTGTGAACCTGGACTCTTTTCTGGAAGCCGAAGGCGGGGAGTGCGGAAGGTCCTCTTCCACATAGAGAAAAGAGAGTGTGATTTTCATGAACATGGGAGAAAAAGTCAATCAGGTGCTGGGAAAGCTCAAGACGGTCATCTATGGCAGGTTCGCCATGATCCTGCTGGGCTTTCTGGCGCAGCTCATTCTGCTGACGGTGGGATATATCCTCCTGCGCAATTACAGCTATCTGTTCTACGGGCTTTTTCTGGCGGTCAGCGCCATAGTGGTGATCTATATCTACAATGCCCCCGGCAATCCGGACCTGAAGCTGTCCTGGATGCTGCCCATCGCCATATTCCCTGTGTTCGGGGCCATCTTTTACATGACCATCGTCATGCAGCCGGGCACTACGGTGCTGTACGAGCGGCTTACGGAGCTGTCGGGGCATACCAGGAAGTACGTGGTTCCCAGGAGCGACACCAGGGACAGGCTTAGGACGGAGAGCCCCCACATGGGGCAGCTGGCCTATTACCTGGAGAAATACGACAACAGCCCGGTCTATGACAACACTCAGATGAAATATTACGCCCTGGGGGACAGCCAGTTCGTGGACATGGTGGAGGAGCTGAAGAAGGCGGAAAAGTTCATCTTCATGGAATTCTTCATCGTGTCCGGCGGGCAGATGCTGGGGACGATTCTGGACATCCTGAAAGAGAAGGCCAGGCAGGGCGTGGAGGTGCGCTTCATGTGCGACGGCACCAATGTGCTGTGGAACCTGCCCGAGTTCTTCCCCCAGATGCTGGAGGCGGAGGGGATACGCTGCAAGATGTTCGCGCCGATCCGCCCTGTTTTCTCCCCCCATTACAACAACCGCGACCACCGCAAGATTCTGGTCATTGACGGAAAGGTGGCCTTCACCGGCGGCATCAACCTGGCGGACGAATATATCAACAAAAAAGAGCGCTTCGGCCACTGGAAGGATGTAGGGGCCAAGATTTCGGGAGACGCCGTGGAGCGGTTCACCTATATGTTCCTGGAGCTGTGGGACGTGGACGGGGAAGAGGAGGCCTATGGGAAATACAGACTTCCCGGGGAGGCATCCTGCGGAAGCGACGGCTATGCCATCCCCTACAGCGTCTGCCCCCTGGGGCCGGAGCGGGTGGGGCAGATGGTGTACCTGGAGATCCTGAACACGGCCCATACCTATGTGCACATCATGACCCCCTATCTGATACCGGATTACCAGATGCTGACTGCCCTGAGCTATGCCGTGAAGCGGGGGGTGGAGGTGGTCATCATCATGCCTCATATCCCGGACAAGAAATATGCCTTCCTCCTGGCCAAGACCTATTACGACCAGCTGCTGGAGGCGGGGGTGCGGATCTGCGAATACGAGCCGGGCTTCGTCCATGCCAAGGTATTCATCTCCGACAATGTGAAGGCAGTGGTGGGCACGGTGAACCTGGACTACCGCAGCCTCTTCCACCATTTCGAGTGCGGCGTGGTGCTGTACCGGAATTCCCAGATAGCGGTGATGGAGCAGGATTTCCAGGATACGCTGGGCAAGTGCATCGAGATGAAAGAGGGGGATTACGGGAAGCTGCGGCTGCGGGACAGGGCAATCGGAAGGATCATGCGGCTGGTGGCGCCGCTGATGTGAGGTATGCGTAAGAGAAGGGCGGGGGTTCCTGCCCTTTTTCCTGTTCCTTTTTTTGCATTTCCATGAAACCTGTCAGGCCGGATGTCGTCTATAGAGACAGGAGAGGGCTGCGCGGCCCGGGGACGCGGCGCACATAGGAGGGAGGCATATCTTGAAGGATGCACAGATACTGGATTTATATTGGGAGAGACAGGAGCAGGCGATCTATGAGACCCAGAAGGCCTATGGGAACTACTGTTACAGTATCGCCTGGAACATCCTGTACTCCAGGGAGGACTCGGACGAGTGCGTGAACGACACATGGCTGCGGGCCTGGAATGCCATACCGCCCAAGCGGCCGAACCGCCTGGCGCTGTTCCTGGGGACGATCACCAGGAACCTGTCCCTGGACAGATGGAAGGAAAGGCATGCCATGAAGCAATTTGGTGAAATGTCAAGAGGAAAATAAAAAAGATTTTCTGGAAGAAGGG
>CAJUFO010000100.1 GCA_910585615.1 uncultured Acetatifactor sp. | reverse complement strand
CTGGGACAGCGCACCGGAAGATTTCGTCAATTATGCCACCACAGGCGGCAACGAGAACTATGTCTTTGTGCTTCGCCAGGGGCAGGAACTGATCGCGGCCATGAATGCCGGTCTGATGTATGACCTGGGCAGCCTGGACTGCCTTGACTTCACCGAGGACAAGTGGAAGGACGGCGTAAACGAGATGTTCAGCAAGGGAAGCGCCGTCTACGCCATGAGGGGCATCACGCCGGAAGGCCGCGGAGGCATGTATTTCAACAAGAGGCTGTTGGAAGAGGCAGGCATCAAGCCCGACAGCATCTATGATCTGCAGGAGAACATGGAGTGGACCTGGGATAAATTCGAGGAAATCTGCTCCCAGGTACAGGCCGATACGGATAACGACGGCGTGATCGACAGATATGCCATGGTATGCGTCACACAGGATTTCTATCCCATGGCAGTGTGGAGCAACGGCGGCGAGTTCATCGGCAAGGATGAGAACGGCCAGTATTACAACCGCCTGGACAGCAGCGAGACCATTGAGGCGCTGAACTGGTCTCTGGACATGATAGACAGATTCAACAAGGTATTCGATTCCGAGGCCGACTGGGATTACGGCTATACTGCATTTGCCAACGGCGAGGGCGTGTTCATTCCCCAGGAGACTTTTAAGGCCGGCGACTGGGAAGAGATGACGGATGATTTCGGATTCGTCTGCTTCCCCATGGGGCCGAAGATGAAGGATTATACCAACTGCTATATCGACAATGTAATGGCGATTCCCGCATGCTATGACGCAGAGAAGGCATGGAAGATTGCTTTCGCCTATAATCTGTTCACAGACCCTGTCCCCGGCTGGGAGGATTACAACGAGTCTTGGAAGAGCGACTATTATGAGAAATTCAGGGATACGGAGTCGGTTGACCTGACCATGGCGCGTATGGTCGAGAACGGTATGGTCACCTATCATACTTTTATCCCCGGACTGGATCTTGGCGCTGATGTGTACTGGAATATCAATAAGGACAATACCCCTGCACAGCAGGCTGAGACGATCAGGAATACATGGGCAGCATATCTTGAAGAAGCCAACAAGTAAGGATTCGGTTTAAGGCGGATGCGGGAAAAGGGTGGTATATCTGATACCATCCTTTTTGCCCGGCCAGGAAAGAATATGCCCGCGCGTAAGAAATCGGTGATAGAAAGGAAGAAATTATGTCAGTTGTTGCACACAATCCAATCATGCCGGGATTTTATCCCGATCCTTCCGTCTGTGCGGTGGGAGGAGATTATTATCTGGTGAACTCCACCTTCTCCTATTTTCCCGGGCTTCCCGTCATGCACAGCCGGGATCTGGCCCATTGGGAGCAGATTGGGAATGTCATGGACAGAGAGTCGCAGCTGCCCCTTGCGGGGGCAGGGCATTCCCAGGGGCTGTTTGCGCCCACGATCCGATGGCATGAGGGGGTATTCTATGTAATCTGTACCAATGTATCCTACGGCGGAACTTATGTCGTGACTGCGGAAAATCCGGAAGGCCCCTGGTCGGAGCCTTATTATCTGGAAGGGGCGGACGGTATCGATCCAAGCCTGTTCTTTGACAGGGACGGGAAGTGCTATTATATAGGGACCCATCCCAATCCGGCGGGCTGCAGGTATGACGGGGACTGGTATATCTGGATTCAGGAACTGGATATCGGTTCCATGAAACTGGTGGGGGAGAGGAAAGATGTGTGGAACGGCGCCATGAGAGATATCATATGGCCGGAGGGCCCTCATCTGTATCAAAAGGACGGGTATTATTATATCCTTCATGCCGAGGGCGGCACCGGGCCGGATCACGCGGTGGCGGTGTGCAGAAGCCGCAGCGTCTGGGGGCCTTATGAGAACAATTTCTGCAATCCCATCCTGACCCACAGGCATCTGGGGAGGGATTATCCGGTGAAATATG
Source organism: uncultured Acetatifactor sp. (assembly GCA_910585615.1). Lineage (GTDB taxonomy): Bacteria > Bacillota > Clostridia > Lachnospirales > Lachnospiraceae > Acetatifactor. The sequence goes on along the minus strand of CAJUFO010000100.1, from coordinate 10,616 downwards.
TAGGACATGGGGATATGATCAAGACGCCGGCGGGGGAATGGTACATGGTGATGCTGGCAGTCCGTCCCAGAGAAGGGTATACCACCATGGGAAGGGAGACTTTCCTGGCGAAGGTGATATGGGAAGAAGGATGGCCTGTAGTCAATCCTGGAGTGGGCATGCTGACACAGGAGGTGGAAATCGATCTGCCCAAGTGGGATCCGGGGAAGGAGAAAGGGAGCTTTACCTGCCGGAGCGGTTTCCGGAATTGCGTTCCCGGGAGCGACAGAGAGTACGATTTCACGAAGATCGGCCGTTTGGGGGATGAATTCCTGTTTCTGCGCAATCCGGAGGAGGGCATGTACCGGTTGGCGGAAGGGGAGGGGCTGTATCTGAAATACGGCGCTGCCACGCTGAAAGGATTGGAGAACCCGTCCTATATCGGCATCCGGCAGCAGCACCATGGTTTTGAGTCGGCTGTGTGCATGGAGGCCGGGGAACTCGCGGGCGGCCATAGAGCCGGGCTGGCCCTGGTACAGAGCAATGAATACAGCCTTCGGCTGGAAGTCTCGGCGGGAAAGGCGGAGGTTATCCTGTGTGAAAAGGGGTTGGATCATGTAGTGGGAGAGACGGCTGCGGAACCTGGGGAAACGACGGTATTTCTGCGGGTAGACGGACTGAAGGCCACGCTGGGGCTTAAGGAAAGCGGAAGAGAGTGTGTGGTAGCCGGGGATGTAGACATCAGGGCGCTGTCCACGGAAACGGCAGGCGGGTTTGTTGGCTGTACCGTGGGTATGTATGCGATAGCGGACGGAAAAAGCGCGGTGACGGACGGAGAGGCGGCAGAGGAAATCTGCTTCAGGCGTTTTTCTTATAAAGCCTTATGAACAGACGGCATATCGGAGAGCTGTGCCGGCTGTGAGACAGTTCAACGGCGCATTGTCCGGGCAGCAGGGAACGGAATAACCGTTGCGGGAGGTGCACCGGGCGGTATTGGCATTGTCCGGTCAGCGGGGAACGGAAACAGAGGAGAGCAGGAGAATGAGAAAAAGGATGCTTGTACTGCTACTGGCAGCGGCAATCTGTATGGGCGGATGCGGGCAGCGCCCGGGAGGGACAGAGCCTGCCGTGAACATGGAAGAAGACGAAGAGCAGAAGGATTCCGGGGCAGAACAGAACAGGAAAGAGGACGGTTCGGATGCCGCGTCGGAAGGGACGGACAATACGGAGGGAGAGGACGGGAATATCGTGAGCGGAGAACCGGCAAGCGGTGCGGAAGAGGAAAAAGGCATTGTCCAGGCGAAAGGGCTGGCGGAGCTGTATCAGGAGAATTTCCCCATAGGAATTGCCCTGTCCGGCTATATACTCCAGAATACGGAGCAGTATGGGCAGGTGATACTGGAGAATTTCAACAGCATCACCTGTGAAAATGAGATGAAGCCGGATTCCCTCCTGGATCAGGCGGCCAGCCAGGCGAATCTGGAGGATGCCTATCTGCATGCGGCAGTTCATTTTGACAATTGTATGCCGGCCGTGAAATTTGCATCGGAACATGGAATGAAAATACGGTTCCATACCCTTGTGTGGCACAGCCAGACACCCAAATGGTTTTTCACGGAGGATTACACGGACGAGGGACGGCTGGTGGACAGGGATGTAATGCTTGCCAGGATGGAGAACTATATCGCGGATGTGCTGGGATATTTTCAGGAGAACTATCCGGGACTGGTCTACGCCGTGGATGTGGTAAACGAGGCCTTTGACGTTGGGGACGGAGATGAGACGGGCATCCGAATGAATAAAAATCTGTGGTATGAGACTGTGGGGGCGGATTATTACTATCAGGCGTTTGTTTTTGCGCGGAAATACGCGTCGAAGGACATGAAGCTGTTCTATAACGACTACGGATGCATGGACAAGGCAGATCTGATTCTGGAGCATCTGGCCCGGGCCAGGGAGGAGGGGCTCATCGATGGAATCGGTATGCAGTCCCATTTGAGCACGGACGATAAGATTCAGCACAAATTCATGCTGGCGGTGAAGAAGTTCTGCGATGCCGGATATGAAGTGCAGGCAACGGAACTGGACATCGGGGTGAAGGAGGACAGCGACAGTGCCTTTCTGCTGCAGGGAAGAAAGTACCGCTCTTTCTTCAAAAATATGAAAGCTCTTCAGGAGGAAGGATATCCCGTGACGGGAATCACGGTCTGGGGGCTGAACGATGATCTGTCCTGGCGCAGGGATGAGAAATGTCTGCTGTTCGACGGTGACATGAATCCTAAGAATGCGTACCTGGGAGCCATGATGGATCCCTCCATCCCGGATGTGGAGTGAGGACGGAAAAAGGCGGAATTTGCGGTAAATGATAACAAAGCTACTGTCATTATAATGGATTGTATGAAAGCGGAGGTTGCTATAAAGTGAGAAACAGGGAAGAGGCAAGAAAAAGAGCACAGGATCTGGTAAGCAGGATGACGTTGGAGGAAAAGGCCTCGCAGCTGAGGTATGACGCCCCGGCGATTCCCAGATTAGGCGTACCGGCTTACAACTGGTGGAATGAGGGGCTCCATGGAGTGGCCAGGGCGGGGGTGGCGACCAGCTTTCCCCAGGCTATCGGCATGGCGGCGGCTTTTGATACCGGCCTGATGCAGATGGTGGGGGATGTGATAGCAGAGGAGGGGCGGGCAAAGTACAATGCCTACAGTGCCCGGGACGACAGGGATATTTATAAGGGGCTGACATTCTGGTCGCCTAATGTGAATATTTTCCGGGATCCCAGATGGGGCAGGGGACATGAGACCTACGGCGAGGATCCATACCTGACAGGTGAGTTGGGGAGCGCTTTCGTGAAAGGGCTGCAGGGGGACGGAGAGTATCTGAAAGCTGCCGCCTGCGCAAAGCATTTCGCAGTCCATTCCGGCCCTGAGGCGGTGCGCCATCAATTTGATGCAAGGGTCTCGAAGAAGGACTTATACGAAACCTATCTTCCCGCTTTTGAAAAACTGGTGAAAGAAGCGGATGTGGAAGCGGTGATGGGCGCCTATAACAGGACCAATGGGGAACCCTGCTGCGGCAGCAGAACCCTGATACAGGATATCCTGAGGGAAGAGTGGGGCTTTCAGGGGCACTATGTCTCTGACTGCTGGGCAATCCGGGACTTTCATGAACATCATATGGTGACGGACACGGCGGAGGAATCGGCAGCTATGGCATTGAAGAATGGCTGTGATGTCAACTGCGGCAATACCTATCTGCACCTGCTGAAAGCCTGCCAGGACGGACTGGTGACGGAGGAGGAAATCGGAAAGGCGGCGGAAAGGCTGTTTACCACCAGGTTTTTGCTGGGATTGTTTGATGAGACCGGGTATGACGGGATTGGATATGACCGGTTGGAATGCGCGGAGCATGTGGAGACAGCCGCCCGTGCCACGGCAGAGAGCCTTGTGCTTTTGAAGAATAACGGCATCCTTCCGCTGAAAAAAGAGGATATCAGGGCAATCGGCGTAATCGGCCCCAATGCGGACAGCCGTAGCGCTCTGATAGGAAATTACCACGGGACATCCTCCAGGTATATCACGGTTCTGGAGGGGATTCAGGATTATGTGCCGGAGGGCACAAGGGTTTATTATTCGGAAGGCTGTCATCTGTTTCGGGACAGGGTAGAAGGCCTGGCATGGCGGCAGGATCGCATCAGTGAAGCGCTCAGCGTGGCGAAAAACAGTGATGTGGTAATATTGTGCCTGGGGCTGGACGAAACCCTGGAGGGAGAGGAAGGAGACACCGGGAACAGCTATGCTTCCGGGGACAAGGCAGACCTGTTGCTTCCCCAGGTGCAGAGGGAGCTGGCGGAGGCGGTGATGCAGGCCGGAAAGCCTGTGATTCTGTTAAATATGACCGGGAGCGCCATGGATCTGCGGTATTTTGAGGAGCATGCGGACGCGGTGATGCAGGTATGGTATCCGGGAGCCAGAGGAGGAAAAACCATTGCGGAAGTGCTGTTCGGGGAGATATCTCCTTCAGGCAAGCTGCCGGTGACCTTTTATAACAGTATAGAGGAACTGCCGGAATTTGAAGATTATGGCATGAAGGGGAGAACCTACAGATATTTTGAGGGGACGCCGCTGTATCCTTTCGGCTATGGGCTGACTTACGGCGATGTGAAGGTGGACATGGTAGAGTGCGGCGGCATTGTGATTGCGGCGGGAGCAGAAAAGGTACGCGGAGAAGCCGGCAGCCAGGGCCGGATACATCCGGAGGGAATAACCGCGGACGATTGGAAAGCGCCCGGGAAGCGGGAAATTCTGCGGATGGATACCGCCGGGGATTTGACGATAAAGGTTAAAATCTCCAACAAAAGCGATGTCGCAACAGGTGAGGTGATTCAGGTATATGTAAAGAACCTGGATTCGGAATATGCGCCTCCCAATGGGAAGCTCTGCGGGGTCAGCCGGGTGTTCCTTTCGGGAAAAGAAAGCCAGTGGGTGACACTGACGGTGGATAAGGATGCATTTACTGTGGTAGATAACGAGGGGAAAAAGAGAATGGACGGCAGCCGTTTCCTGATCAGCGTGGGATTAGGACAGCCTGACGCGAGAACCAGGACTCTGACAGGGAAAGAAAATATCATATTTGCTTTGCACGGAAAGGGAGAACCACAGGGAGATTGAGGAAAGATGAGCGCATTCACTACAGGGATATATCGTAACGTATTTAAGGAAATCGGGAAGAGTCAGAAAGAGGTAACGGAGAAAATTCAAAATGCGGCGAATGTTTTCTTTTACGGAAACGAGGAGGAGCGCATCTACCATCCGGCTGGAGAGGATATGGGATACCTGGAGGACACCGGGAACCATGATGTGAGGACGGAAGGGATGTCATATGGGATGATGCTGTGTGTCCAGCTGGGGTGGAAGGAAGAATTTGACCGTATCTGGAAGTGGTCCAAAACTTATATGTACCTGGAGGATGGGGAAAACGAGGGCTATTTTGCCTGGAGCTGCAGGACAACCGGAGAGAAGAATGCCTGGGGACCGGCGCCGGACGGTGAGGAGTATTATGCCATGGCGTTGTTCTTCGCCTCCCATAGATGGGGGGACGGAGAAGGAATCTTCCATTATTCCCGGGAGGCCAGAAACATCCTCCGGGCCTGCCTGCACAAGGGGGAGGGAGGAAGAGCAGGACAGCCCATGTGGAACAGGGAAAATAAGCAGATATTGTTCGTACCGGGATGCCCGTTTACGGATCCATCGTATCATTTGCCGCATTTTTATGAGCTTTTCGCGTTGTGGGCGGACGAGGAGGACCGGGAGTTCTGGGAACAGGCTGCGGATGTAAGCAGAAAATATCTGGCAAAGGCGTGCCATCCGGTTACAGGGATGAGTCCGGAGTACGGTGAATTCGACGGCACGCCCATGGGCGGCAGGGAGCCCCGGGAGGGTGACAGACATGACCTGTTTTACAGCGATGCCTACAGGACGGCGGCCAATATCGGGTTGGACTGCCTGTGGTTTGGAAAGGACGCGGGGCATTACAATGCGCCCCTGCGTCTGATGAGATTCCTGGAGACGGATCTGGAAGCCGCCAGGTGTGTGTATGAGGTGGATGGCACCCCGGTGGACAGGACGGTGCTGCATCCGGCAGGATTGCTTGCGGCTACAGCCCAGGGAGCGCTGACCGTTGCGGCGCTTCAGGAAGAGATGGCCGATAAGGCGGGGGACAGTGACCGGGACGTGGCGAAACGGTGGGTGGAATGGTTCTGGAACCAGCCTTTGCGGAAAGGCGTGAGAAGATATTATGATAACTGCCTGTATTTGTTTGCGCTGCTTGCGCTGAGCGGGAATTACAGGATATATTGACGATGCGGAGATTCGTATGGAAAATGACGGCAGAGGAAAGAAAGGGCTGGAAGAGGGAAAAGGAGTATGGGCATGGGTGAGAGAGGGAGCTGGTTGGCAGAAGGGAAGAAGACGGAGTTCCGGAATCAGGTGGAGGAGCGGACCCTGCGGCATTCCGCCATTAATCCGTTGATGAGGCTGGATTATCCGGATCCGGATGTCATCCGGGTGGAAGATACTTATTACATGGTGAGCACAACCATGCATTTTATGCCGGGATGCGAAATCCTTCGTTCCTACGACCTGCGCAACTGGGAGCATCTTGCCTATGTGTACGATAAGCTGGACAGTACGCCGGCCCGGCGGCTGGAGGGGGAGGAGAATATCTACGGCAAAGGTATGTGGGCTGCCTCGCTGCGATATCATAAAGGCATCTACTATGTATGCTTCGCGGCAAACGACACCCATAAAACTTATCTCTATACGGCCGGACAGCCGGAAGGCCCCTGGGAGAGACACTATATCGAAGGCTTTTTCCATGACTGCTCCCTGCTCTTTGACGATGACGGGAGGAAGTATATTGTCTATGGAAACCGGGAAATCTGGCTGACCCAGTTGAAAGAGGACTTAAGCGGCCCCCTGGAGGGTGGGCTGCACCGGCTCCTTGTGGAGGATAGGGACAATCCGAATCTTGGTTATGAGGGAAGCCATTTTTATAAAATAAAGGGGAAATACTATCTCTTCCTGATTCATTCCAGGCCGGATCGATGGCGGAGGACGGAGGCCTGCTTTGCGGCGGATTCTCTGGAAAGCGAATTCAGGGGCGGAGATGTATTGGACGATGACTGCGGGCTGCCGGACAGGGGCGTGGCTCAGGGGCCTGTTGTGGATACGCCGGACGGAAAGTGGTATGCGATACAATTTCAGGACAGAGGGGCGGTGGGACGTATTCCGTTCCTGATTCCTGTGGAATGGCGTGACGAATATCCTGTCTTCGGGGATGACGGAAAGATTCCGGAGATATTTCCGGTGGAAAGCACAAGGCCGGGATATGTTTATGCGCCGCTTGTGGGAAGTGATGATTTCAAGGGGGCGTTGAAGACGTACTGGGAATTCAATCATGAGCCGGACAGGACGCTGATACGGCACGACAGAGAAACAGGAATCTGGCAGGTGCGGACAGACAAGGTATGCAGATGCCTGCTGCAGGCAAAGAATATGCTGACGCAGAGAATGCTCTGGCCAGGCTGCGCTGCTGAGGTTACCGTGGACGGCAGTGAGCTGAAGGAAGGGGATTATGCGGGGTTATGCGCTCTGCAGGCCTGCTTCGGGTTCGTGGGACTGGTCCGCAGGAACGGCGGCCTGTTTCTGGTTGTGAGAACCGTGGAACCGGGAGAATCTGAAAAGATGCCATCGGAAGAAAATCCGGAACAGGAATGGGCCGCGGTTCCGGTGGGGGAGAAGCCCGTCCATCTGAAGCTGGAAGCGGATTTTTCTTCGGGAAAGGATGTGTGTGCTTTCTGTTATAAAGAAGAAAGCCATGGCAGGCGCTGGCAGAAGATAGGGCCCACGCATCAGCTTATATTCGGGCTGGACCATTTCTGCGGATGTCGCTTCGGACTGGTGGTGTATTCCACGAAGGAAGCCGGGGGCAGTGCAGGGTTCCGTGAGTTTATTTATCGGGAAAGCGACCTGTAAGGCATGATTGGGGGCGGACTGAGTCTCGCTGGAATAGCGGGATGGCAGTCCGCTCGTTTTTGGCTTCGGAGAGTGTCTGTGAGCAACAGGGCAATTTCCGATAAGAGGAAAGCCGTGGCGGGCTTTGCGGTGAGTTGAAGCATAAGATGGCCTTTCGATGGGAAATGCCGAAAGAGGAGGCAAAGCTGGTTTGTCTATGGTGAAGGAAAGAGGTAAAACGGATATGGGACAGATAGATATTTATAAAAATCAGGATGCGGCATGCATCCTGATAGAGCCGGAAGCCTATGAGGGGGTCCGGCGAATCGGGGCGCGGGTCGCGCAGGACATGGAACTGGTGACGGCCCACAGGCCAAAGCTGGAGGAGCATGCTGCCGGAATACAGGGGACGCAGGCAGTGGTGGCGGCAACGCTGGGGAAAAGCCCTCTTCTGGAGGCATGGCAGAAGAGCGGAAAACTGGATGCCGCTGTCCTTGCAGGAAAGAGGGAGATATATCTGATTCGCGTTGTGGAGCAGCCGTTCCCGGAGAATCCGGCTGTCGAAAAGGCGCTGGTCATTGCCGGAAGCGACAAGCGGGGGACGATTTACGGATTGTTCCGTTTGTCGGAATTGTGCGGCGTTTCCCCGCTGGTATACTGGGGGGACGTGAGGCCGGAGAAAAAACAGGAGCTGGTACTGGATATCGGTGACGGAATGTTGTCAAAAGAGCCATCCGTAAAATACAGAGGCTTCTTCATCAACGACGAATGGCCCGCTTTCGGAAACTGGTGCATGGAGCATTTCGGCGGAATCAATGCAAAAGTCTATGAGGAGGTTTTCCTATTCCTGCTCCGGATGAAAGGAAATTACATGTGGCCCGCCATGTGGGACTCTGTGTTTTCCGATGACGGCCCGGGACTGGCAAGCGCGGAACTGGCGGATCTGTACGGGGTCATCATGGGACTGTCCCACCATGAGCCCATGTGCCGCGCAGGCGCGGAATGGCAGCGGATTTACAGGCAGTATGGGGAGGACAATACCTGGAGCTTCGTGAGCAACAGCGAGGCCATCACGGAATTCTGGAGAGACGGCATTCTGCGCAACCGGCCTTTTGAGAACCTGATCACCATCGGGATGCGCGGTGAGAACGATTCCAGGCTGCTGTCCGCAGACGCTGCCATGGCCGACAATATCCAGGTGGTAAAAAACGCCATCCTGGCCCAGCATAAGCTGCTCCGTGAGCATATGGACAGGGATCTGGCAAAAGTTCCCCGCATGCTCGCAATCTATAAGGAGGTAGAGGATTTCTACTATGGGGACGGCACCTGTCAGGGACTGAAAGACTGGGAGGAACTGGACGATGTGATATTCATGCTCTGCGATGACAATTTCGGCAATGTGAGAGGTCTGCCATCCAGGGCTGACAGGCCTCATCCGGGCGGATATGGCATGTATTACCATTTTGATTATCACGGCGCGCCGATCAGCTATGAATGGCAGAACAGCACCCGTCTCACCAAGACCTGGGAACAGATGACCACGGCTTACGAGCATGGTGTCCGGGAACTATGGATCGTGAATGTGGGAGACCTCAAGGGTGCCGAGTATCCCCTGAGCTACTTTATGGAACTGGCTTATGACTATGAAAAATGGAGCCGGCCCAATCAGGTGAGGGACTTTGCGGAAACCTGGATAGAGAAGCAGTTTGGCAGCAGGATTTCCCCGGAACAGAAAGAGCAGATGCTCCGGTTATTGGATGGCTGGACCAGGTGGAGTGCCGCCAGGAGGCCGGAAGCCATGAATCCGCAGATCTATCATCCCTGCCATTACAGAGAGGGCGACCGGGTCTGGGAGGAAGTAAACGGGCTGATGGAGCTTGCGGAGCAATTGCATGCCGGGATGCCTGCGGATTGCCTGGCCGCATATGAAAGCATCCTCTATTACCCTTGCATGGCCGGGCTGAATCTGATCTTGATGCAGATAGAGGCCGGCAAGAACGCGCACCTGGCGGCCCGCGGAAGCCTGGCTGCCAACGCTTACGGAGAGCGTGTCAAAGACAGAATCGGACAGGATGCCCGATATGTGGAGGCCTATCACAGGATGCTGGAGGGGAAGTGGAACCATATGATGGACTCCGCCCATACGGGATTCCGGAACTGGGATGACAGAGACTGGAGATTCCCTGTCATCCAACAGGTCATCCCCGTTCGCGGAGGCAAGATAGCGGTGGGGTTCAGGGACAGCGAAGAATACCATCTGGGGAGCCACTGGCAGGACAATGCGCCGATATGCAATGATGATTTTGCCGGAGCGGATACAAAAGAGGTTCTGATTGATTTAGACAGCAGAGGGGATCAGGATTTTACCTTTGCGGTGCAGTGTGACAAGCCATGGCTGCATTTTGCGCCGGAAAGCGGAAGGGTAAGTGCTCTGGAGGAAAGCAGGGTGACCATAACTGTCACCTGTGACAGGCAGGGGCTTACGGACAGGGAGCGGGCCCTGATTGAGATTCCGGTACGGTTTGCCGACGGACAGAAGACTGTGGGACGCCTGGCGATAGAGGCGGCCGGGGAAACGGCGGCGACAGGGTATCCGAAAGGCGCTTTTTTGGAGCATCAGGGGGTAATCGCCATGGAGGCGTCACATTTTGCCCGGAAACAGGATGTGGAGGGCAAGGGGTTCCGGGTGATAGAAGGTCTGGGGCGCATGGGAGATGCGGTGAAAGCTTTCCCTGTGACGGAGAGCTGGATTGGGCGCGAGGCCCTGCCCTGTCTGCGGTATGATTTCGCGGTTCGGGAAGAGGGGGATTATGTGGCGCAGTTCTGCCTGGCGCCCCGAAATCCCCGCGGGAAAGGCGGGCACATGCGCTGTCAGTTTTCCGTCAACGAGGGAAAAATACAGGTCCTGGAGACTGTGCCCCCGTCCTTTTACGCGGAGTTCCACTGCGCGGAATGGAACAGGGGTGTTTTGGATAACATACGGATTGCGGAAACGGAAATACAGGTAAAGCAGGGATTGAACCACCTCTGTTTTTACGCAGGCGACCCGGAGATAGTGCTGGAGCGGATAGTGCTGCACAGGGCTGACAGAAAGCTTCCGGAATCCTATCTGGGGCCTGTGGAGAG
>CAJUFO010000099.1 GCA_910585615.1 uncultured Acetatifactor sp. | reverse complement strand
CGATACCCAGCACAAAGCTGATGATCCTTTCGATATCAGATTCACAAAGGGTTTTGATGCAGTCAAACAGGGTCGCAATTTTATTTTTCATGTGATTATCACCTCGCATTTCATTGGATAATCATATGCTATAACTTTTTGAGTCCCATAAAACGGACTTAAACTGAAACCAACACAGTTATTGACTAACACGAAAATTAAATAAAAGCGAAATTACGACAAAAGGTCTGCTGATCCCTGCTTTTGGGACAGCAGGCCTTTTGCATTTTCCAATCTGGAATCTGACAGATTCAAAAAAATTCCTTATGTGCAAAAAAAACTATATCTATGTCACATCTGGATTATGGACACAATATATTGTGCTGAAAAACTCTTCTGCCACCGTTCCGTCAAGCCTGATTCGCCTCTTGCCTCCCGACCGCACAAACTTTCGTCTTGTCAAATGACGAATTCTATATTAAAATCAATAGGGTAGTGGGATAGATATGGCATAAAAACCCATAAAGTGGGATGAAAGTCCAAAAAGGGGTCGGAATGCCAGGATTCGGTGGCGGTTCCGGCGTTGGCGGGTGGTGATTGGGATGTTCATGGGCAGATACAATCATACGATTGACCCCAAGGGCAGGCTGAGCATTCCTTCGAAATACCGGGAGATCCTGGGGGATGAGTTCGTGGTATCGAAAGGGATGGACGACTGTCTCTACGTGTATGCCAATGACGACTGGAAGATCTTCGAGGGAAAGCTGGCATCCCTGCCCCTGATGAGCGAGGAGGCCAGGCAGTTCGCCAGGTTCTTCCTGTCGGGGGCCCAACCCGTGACCGTGGACAAGCAGGGCCGTATCCTGATGCCCCAGGATCTGCGGGACTTCGCCGGGCTGGAGAAGGACGTGGTGCTGGCCGGCATGGGGAGCCGCATCGAAATCTGGAGCCTGGAGCGGTGGAAGGCCAATAATGACTCCATAGACATCAATGCCATATCCAAGGGCGTGATGAACCTTGGGCTGACCATTTAAGGGAGAGGGGCATCCATGGAATTTCGGCATTACTCCGTGCTTTTGAAGGAGACCATCGAACAGCTTCATATCAAGCCGGAGGGCATCTACGTGGACGGCACCTTAGGCGGCGGCGGACATGCCCTGGAGGTGTGCAGGCGGCTTACAGGCGGCCATCTCTACGGCATCGACCAGGACGGCGAGGCCATAGCGGCAGCAGGAGAGCGGCTGACGGCCTTTGCGGACAAGGTTAGTCTTCTGCGGGACAATTACTGCAACATGCGGGCTGCGCTCCGAACAGAGGGCGTGGAAAGTGTGGACGGCATCGTGATTGACCTGGGCGTATCCTCCTACCAGTTCGACAATCAGGAAAGGGGCTTTTCCTACCGCTTTGACGCTGCCTTAGACATGCGGATGGACCGCAGGCAGTCGCTGACGGCCAGGGATATCGTGAACAGCTATTCGGAGAGCGAGATTTACCGCATCATCCGGGATTATGGGGAGGACCGCTTCGCGAAGAATATCGCGAAGCACATTGCCAGAGCCAGGCAGGAGAAGCCCATCGAGACTACCTTCGAATTAAATGAAATCATCAGAGGGGCCATTCCGGCTAAGATGCGCCGCGACGGCCATCCCTCCAAGCAGACCTTCCAGGCCATACGGATCGAATGCAACAGGGAGCTGGAGGTGCTCCGGGATTCGCTGGATGATTTCATCGATATGCTGAATCCGGGCGGGAGGCTGTGCGTCATTACCTTCCATTCCCTGGAGGACCGCCTGGTGAAGGCGGCTTTCCGGAAGAACGAGAACCCCTGCACCTGCCCGCCGGAATTTCCGGTGTGCGTGTGCGGAAAGGCATCAAAGGGGACAGCAGTGACGAAGAAACCCATTCTGCCCGGGGAGGAGGAACTTGCAGGGAACAGCCGCTCAAAGAGCGCGAAGCTGCGGGTGTTTGAAAGAACGTAAGGGATGAGCCGGAAGAATGGACATCCGGGGACAGTGAAATCAAGATGAAGAAAGCAGGTATTGGTATGGGCCAGAATAGAAGGAACCATCGACAGAATGCATATGAGGAGGACAGGAGGCCGCACCGGGGAAGGAGCCGCGGCGAGTACGTCTATGGAAATACTGTAAGAAGACTGGACATACAGGAGCAGTGGGAACAGGCACCGGTGAAAAAGCCCCATCCGGAGGTGCGCAAGAACCGGGAGAAGGCCAGGCATATGAGCGCGGGCTACGTCATGTTCCTGGCGGCGGCCCTCTGCGCGGCGGCATTCATTCTGGTGAACTTTATTCAGCTGCAGTCCGACCTGACCACCCTGACCAAGACAGTGGCCGACAGGAAGAGCGAGCTCAACGTTCTGAAGCTTTCTAATGATGAAGAATACAACCGTATCATCAGCAGCATCGACCTTGAGGAGATCAAGCGGGTGGCCATCGGGGAGCTGGGGATGGGCTATGCGGAGGAAGGACAGATTGTGGAATACGAGAATCAGGAAGGCGATTACATGCGCCGGGTGACAGGAAGCGGCAAATAGAGGGTGAAGATGGCCAACAGGAAAGTCAAGAAATTTTCGATTAAAATGCAGAAAAAGCTGGTGGTCCTGTTCATCCTGCTGCTGCTCATGTTCATCGGCCTGACTGTCCGGCTGGTGTGGATTACAAGGGAAAACGAGACGGAGTACCAGAAGCAGGTGCTCTCCCAGCAGCAGTATACCTCCACCACCATTCCCTATAGACGGGGGAACATCCTGGATGTGAAGGGGACCAGGCTGGCCACCAGCGAGAAGGTGTACAACCTGGTCATAGACGCCAAGGTGATGAACTACAGGTCCCAGTACCTGGAGCCTACCCTGAAGGCCCTGAGCGAGCATTTCGACCTGGACATGGACGAGGTCAGAGAGCATGTCACGAAGAACAAGAGTTCCTCCTGGTATGTGCCGCTGAGGCAGCTTACCTACGAGGAAATCAGCGGCTTTCAGGAGGCCCAGAGCGCGGATTCCAATATACAGGGGGTCTGGTTCGAGGAGGAGTACCGGCGGATTTATCCGTACAGCTCCCTGGCGGCGGATGTGATAGGGTTTTCCGGCAGGGACAATGTGGGAAAGTATGGGCTGGAGGAGTATTACAATGATATCTTGAACGGAATCAACGGCAGGGAGTACGGCTACCTGAACGATGACCTGACCCTGGAGCGCAACGTGAAATCCGCAGTTGACGGTTATGACCTCCATATCACCATTGACGCCAATCTGCAGATGATGGTGGAGAAATACTTAAAGCAGTTCAACGACGAGCAGAAAGACTCCTTTACGTCAGGCAACGGCGCGGAGAATGTGGGCTGCGTCATGATGAATGTGAACACGGGGGAGGTGCTGGCCATGGCGAGCTCCCCCACCTATGACCTGAACGATGTGCGGAACACGGACAGCCTCCTGGGCACCAGGCTGCTGGAGGAGGTGACCAACGCGGCCGGGTACAAGGAAATCAGGAAGACGGACACCATCATCACCCAGGAGGTGCTGGATACCTTAAGCGAGGATCAGCTGTACGTGAACCTGAACTACCTGTGGCAGAATTATTGCATCACAGGCACCTATGAGCCGGGATCTACCGCCAAGCCCTTTACGGTGGCGGCGGCCCTGGAGGACGGCGCCATCGCCCCAGACCTGAACCTGGAATGCAACGGCGTCATGGAGATCGGCGACTATGACATCAAGTGCCACAACGGCCCGGAAGGATGGCTCACCCTGGAACAGGCGGTGGCAAACTCCTGCAACGTGTCCATGATGAAGATCGCCCAGGCCCTGGGGAAAGACGAGTTCTGCGAGTTCCAGCAGATTTTCAACATCGGCCTGAAGACCAACATCGACCTGGCAGGGGAGGCCAGGACCGCCAGCCTGGTCTATGTGGCGGACAATATGGGGCCCACGGACCTGGCCACCAACAGCTTTGGCCAGAACTTCAACGTGACCATGATCGAGATGATTGCGGGGTTCTGCTCCCTGATTAACGGCGGTTATTACTATGAGCCCCATGTGGTGAACAAGATCACCAATGTCAACGGCGCCACGGTGCAGAACATCGAGCCCAGAGTCCTGAAACAGACCATATCTGAATCCACCTCCGAGCTGATCAGGCAGTATTGTAAGGCCGTGGTAGAATACGGCACCGGCAAGACGGCCAGGCCGGCGGGCTACATGATAGGAGGCAAGACCGGTACGGCGGAGACCATAGACCCGAACACCCACAAGCGTTCCGAGACGGAGCATGTGGTATCCTTCATCGGATACGCCCCGGCGGACGACCCGCAGGTGGCGATTTACGTGGTGGTGGACAGGCCCAATACGGACAAGCAGGGCAATGCCAGGTTCGCCACCAAAATCGTGCGCAATATCCTGACAGAGGCCCTTCCTTACCTGAACATCTTTATGACCGAGGAGGTTACGGAGGAAGAGCAGCAGGAGTTGGACGCGCTGCAGCAGTCCATTGTGAACCAGTACGCGCCCACCACGCCTGAGGGAGAGCCCCAGGGAGAAGGCGGAGAAGGTACCGAGGGCGGTGACGGTGAGAGCCAGGGCAGCGAAGGCGCGGAGGAAGGAGGAGCGGGCGGAGCCGGAGAAGGCACCGGAGGAGAAGGCGGCAACCCCGAGGGTGGAAGCCCCGAGGGCAATGGACAGAGTCCTGAGGGCCAGGGAGAAGGCAGCCAGGGAGAGGGTGGCCAGGGCGAAGGCGCTGCACCGCCCGCCACACAGGGAGAATCGGTGCCGAATCCCGACATACCGGTGAACCCCAACCTTCCTACAAGTCCGGATCTGGCAGAGTAAACTTTATCATAACCTCATGGAGACAGGAATAGAGTATAGTAAGACCTTACCATGAGGCGTACATGCTGACAGACAACAATAAAATATTCCACAGAAAGAAGATTCTGACCATCTTCCTTGTCTGTACGGGCATTTTCCTGGGGCTGTTAGGGCGGCTTGTGTATCTGTGTGTATGGGAAGCGGAGCACTATTCCGCTATGGCGACCCAGCTGCATGAGAGGGAGCGCAGCATCAAGGCGGCCAGAGGCCGCATCCTTGACCGCAACGGCACGGTGTTGGCGGACAACAGGACAGTGTGTACCATATCCGTCATCCACAACCAGCTGGAGGATCCGGAGGAAGTCATCAAAATCCTGACCAAAGAGCTGGAGCTTTCTGAGGACTACGTGCGCAGACAGGTGGAGAAGTATTCCTCCATGGAGCGCATAAAGAGCAATGTGGATAAGGAGCTGGGAGATAGGATCAGGGAATATGACCTGGCCGGGGTGAAGGTGGATGAGGACTACAAAAGATATTACCCTTACGACGACCTGGCCAGCAAGGTATTGGGCTTCACCGGCGGGGACAATCAGGGAATCATCGGCCTGGAGGTAGTCTATGACGAGTATCTTCAGGGAGAGCCTGGAGAGATTCTGACCGTGACGGACGCAAAGGGCATTGAGGTGGAATCGGCGGGAGAGCGGCGTGTGGAGCCGGTGAAGGGCATGGATCTGCGCATCACTCTTGACAGGAATATCCAGGCATATGCCACCCAGCTGGCAGAACAGGCCATGGCCACAAAGGAGGCGGACAGCGTGTCCGTCCTGGTGATGAATCCCCAGAACGGCGAGATTTACGCCTGCGTCAACGTGCCGGAGTTCGACCTGAACAATCCCTTCGAGCTGCCGGAGGGGACGCCAGAGAACATCAGCCAGGAGGAGTCGCAGAACATATTGAACGGCATCTGGCGCAACGGCTGCATCAACGATACATACGAACCGGGTTCTACCTTCAAGATCATCACCGCGGCGGCAGGACTGGAGGCCGGTGTGGTGACCACCCAGAGCAATTTCAACTGTCCTGGTTTCATCATGGTGGACGACAGGCGGATCCACTGCCATAAGAGGGCAGGCCACGGCAGCCAGGATTTCACCCATACCATGATGAACTCCTGCAATCCGGCCTTGATTACCGTGGGGCTGCGGCTGGGGGTGGACAATTACTACAGCTATTTCGAGAAATTCGGCCTGAAGAAGATGACCGGCATCGATCTCCCGGGAGAGGCCGGAACCATCATGCATAAGAAGGAGGACATGGGCAATGTGGAGCTTGCCACCGTGGCCTTCGGCCAGTCCTTCCAGATTACGCCCGTACAGCTTCTGACCACCGTTTCCTCCATCATAAACGGGGGCAGGCGGGTCACGCCCCATTTCGGCATACAGACCGTGGATGCCCAGGGGAACGTGGTGGAACGCTTCGAGTACCCGGTGACGGAGGGAATCGTGTCGGAGGAGACCAGCGCTACCATGCGGGGCATCCTGGAGATGGTGGTGAAGGAGGGAAGCGGCTCCAACGGCCAGGTGGAGGGCTTCCGCATAGGAGGCAAGACAGCCACCAGCCAGACCCTTCCCAGGGGCAGCGGACGCTATATCGCTTCCTTCATCGGCTTCGCTCCGGCGGAGGATCCCCAGGTGATTGCCATCGCCATTGTGAACAATCCCCAGGGAGTGTACTACGGCAGTCAGGTGGCCGCGCCGATCGTTCGGCAGCTTTATGAGAATATTCTTCCCTATTTGGGCATATAATGGACTTTGGATGACAGGGTTCGCGAAGCGGTTCCTGGGATAGACTTTGGATGACAGGGTTCGCGAAGCGGTTCCTGGCATAGACTTTGTGGGAGGGAGAGATATGGGCAGTATAACAGCAGTGATGATTTCCTTCTTTGCAAGCGCCGTCCTGGGGCCGGTGCTGATTCCATTCCTGCGGTGGCTCAAATGCGGCCAGATGGTCAGGAGCGACGGGCCTGCCGCCCATCTGAAGAAGATGGGCACGCCCACCATGGGAGGCATATTGATTCTATTCAGCGTGACGGCCACCTCCCTGCTGTTCCTGAAGGATTACCCAAAGATAGCGCCGATCCTGTTGCTGACCGCCGGATTCGGCCTGGTGGGATTGATGGATGATTACATAAAAGTAGTGTGCAGGCGCTCCATGGGGCTCTCGCCCTGGCAGAAGCTCCTGGGGCAGCTCCTGGTCACGGCGGTCTTTGCCTGGTACCTGACCCGCTATACGGATGTGAGCCTCGCCATGCGGATTCCCTTCCTGTCGGGCCGGTATCTGGACTTCGGCGTCTGGAACATCCCCATCCTGTTCTTCATCACTCTGGGGACGGCCAACGGGACGAACTTCACGGACGGGCTGGACGGGTTGGCGGGAAGCGTGACGCTGATGGTGGCGGTGTTCTTCTCCGTGGTGGCCATCGGCACCTCATCGGGGATAGAGCCGGTGACATGCGCCGTGGCAGGGGCGCTGATGGGATTCCTTTTATTCAATGTCCACCCGGCAGAGGTGTTCATGGGGGACACGGGATCTTTGGCGCTGGGAGGCTTCGTAGCGGGCTGCGCCTATATGTTGCAGATGCCTCTGTACATAGCGGTGATTGGCGTCATCTATCTGGTGGAGGTGTGCTCCGTCATTCTGCAGGTGGGATATTTCAAGATAAGCGGGGGAAAGCGGATATTCAAGATGGCGCCATTGCACCACCACTTCGAGCTCTGCGGATGGTCGGAGACCAGGATTACGGCGCTGTTCACCATCATTACAGCTTTGATGTGCCTGTTGGCCCTGCGGGGGATATGAGGCGGCAGGAAGCAGAATCAGGATATAAGAGAGGGACTTGGAATGAGAGCAGGAGAGAAATGCCTGGTAATAGGTTCCGGTTTGAGCGGAATCAGCGCCGTGGCCTGTCTGGAATACATGAAAGCCGAAGTCACGCTGTACGACAGCAACGAGAAGCTGACGCAGGAGGACCTTAGGGCGCTGCTTCCCACGGGGAGCGGAGCGGCCTGCGTGGCGGGGAAGCTGCCGGAGGAGGTCTTGGGGCAGGTGGAGACCGTGGTATTGAGCCCAGGGGTGCCCACGGACATTCCGCTGGTGGATCGTCTGCGGCAAAACGGCGCGGAAATCATCGGGGAGATAGAGCTGGGCTTCCTACAGGAGAAGGGCAGGGTGGCCGCCATCACCGGCACCAACGGCAAGACCACCACCACCACGCTGGTGGGGGAAATCATGAAGGCCCATCTGGGCCGGGAGAAGGTGTTCGTGGTGGGCAACATCGGCAACCCCTATACGGCTGAATCCAGGAAGACCACGAAAGAGTCCGTGACCGTGGGGGAAATCAGCTCCTTCCAGCTGGAGACCACCCACAGTTTCCGTCCGGCGGTATCGGCCATCCTGAACATCACGCCGGACCATCTGAACCGCCACCACACCATGGAGGCCTATGTGGCGGCCAAAGAGCACATCGCCGCCATGCAGACGAAGGACGACATATGCGTCCTGAACTATGAGAACGCGTACGCCAGGCGCTTCGGGGACAGATGTCCGGCCAGGGTGGTCTGGTTCTCCTCCGCCCGGGAGCTGGAAGAGGGCTATTACCTGAAGGGGGATAAGGTTTTCAGGGCCCTGTCCGGCCAGAGACAGGAGCTGCTGGACATCCACCGGGACATGAGGCTGGTGGGGCTGTGCAATGTGGAGAACGTCATGGCAGCCATTGCCATCGCCGAAGGCATGGGGGTGCCCATGGAGACGATTCTGGACACCGTCCGGGAGTTTCGGGCCGTGGAGCACCGCATCGAGTTCGTGGCCACCAAGGCCGGGGTGGACTATTACAACGATTCCAAGGGGACCAATCCCGATGCCGCCATCCAGGGCATCCGGGCCATGCATAAGCCCACGATTCTGATTGGGGGCGGATATGACAAGGGAAGCGGGTATGACGAATGGATCGAGAGCTTTGAAGGCAAGGTGAAATGTCTGGTGCTGATTGGCCAGACAAGGGAAATGATTGCGGAATGCGCCAGAAGGCATGGATTCGAGAACATCCGTTTCGCGGACACCTTTCAGGAATGCCTGGAGCTGTGCACGCAGCTAGCGGAAAGCGGAGACGCGGTGCTCCTGTCGCCGGCCTGTGCCAGCTGGGGGATGTTCCCGAACTATGAGGAGCGGGGGAGGCTTTTCAAGGAATACGTGAACCGTTTATAGGATGAGGTGTATGGATGATGGCGCAGGCGAAAACGAGACGGAAGAGAAAGGAACAGTCGGAATACTTCTTTGACTACAGCTTACTGTTTATCGTGCTGTTCCTGCTGGGCTTCGGACTGGTGATGATCTACTCGGCCAGCTCCTATGAGGCGTTCCAGAGCTACGAGGACACTACATTTTATATGAAGAAACAGCTCATCGCCATCGTCATCGGCATGGTGCTGATGATTGTCGTGGCGAACATTCCCTACCATTTCTGGGAGCGGTTTGCCCTGCTGGGATATGTGGTGGCCATGGCGCTGGTGCCTCTGGTGAAGATTCCGGGCCTGGGCGTGGAGTCCCACGGGGCCTACCGATGGATCAAGATTCCCGGCATCGGCCTGAACCTGCAGCCCGCGGAGGTAGGGAAGCTGTGCCTGATTCTTTTCCTGGCGGTGATGGTGTGCAAGATGGGGAAGAACGTGCGCACCATGAAGGGGTTCGTCATCATGATTCTCCTGCCCATGCCCGTGGTGCTGGAGGTCTACCTGATCACCAGGAACTTAAGCTCCGCCATCATCATCATGGGGATTTCCGTACTGATGGTGTTCGTGGCCAGCCCGGACTATAAGAAATTCGTCATCATGGGCGTCATGGTGGTGGCCGCGGCAGTGCTGGTGGTGTTCCTGGCTGTGTCCTCCACCCAGAACGCGGCGGAGGGGGAGGAGGTGAACTTCCGTTTCGGAAGAATCGCCACCTGGCTGAATCCGGAGAGCGACGCCACGGGCACGGGCTTCCAGACCCTGCAGGGCCTGTACGCCATCGGAAGCGGCGGCATCTGGGGCAAGGGGCTGGGCCAGAGCATGCAGAAGCTGAACTTCCTGCCCGAGGCCCAGAACGACATGATTTTCTCCATCATCTGCGAGGAGCTTGGCCTGTTCGGGGCCGTGGCCGTCATCATCATGTTCATCATGCTGCTGTGGAGGATGATGGTGATCGCCAACAACGCTCCCGACCTGTTCGGAGCCATGCTGGTGGTGGGGGTCATGGGGCACATCGCCATCCAGGCCATCCTGAACATCGCCGTGGTGACCAACAGCATCCCCAACACGGGCATATCCCTTCCCTTCATCAGCTACGGGGGCTCCTCGGTGATGTTCCTGCTGATAGAGATTGGGCTGGTCCTAAGCGTGGCCAGGCGGATACAATTGAAAGAACTGTAACATTTTCCGGCTTTCCCTCATAGGATAGAATATTCAATAAAAGAAACCGGATGGTGCTTAATGGATTCTATTCGTATTCAGGGCGGCATGGCCCTGCAGGGAAAGGTTCGTGTACAAGGTTCTAAAAATGCTTCGCTGCCCATTCTGGCGGCTACGCTGCTTGTGAGGGAGGAGTCTCTCATCAGGAACTGTCCCAGGATAGCGGACGTCTATTCCATGGTCAGCCTGCTGAAGAGCCTGGGCTGCGGCGTCCACTGGCAGGAGACAGGCATTGCGGTGGATTCGTCCCAGGTGTGCAGATGCCAGATGCCCCGGGAGGCGGTGCGGGGCATGCGCTCTTCCCTCTGTCTGCTGGGGGCGCTGATCGGGAGATGCAGCGAGGTGGTCATGGAGCATCCGGGGGGATGCGTCATCGGCGAACGCCCCATAGACATGCATCTGTCCGCGCTGGAGCAGATGGGCGTGGAGTTCGTGGAGGAAGTGGGCAGCATCAGGGCGTATTCTGACAGGCTCCACGGGGCGGTTATCAGCCTGCCGTTTCCTTCTGTGGGGGCTACCGAGAACATCGTCCTGGCAGGGGTGATGGCAGAGGGGGACACGGTGCTGGAGGGCGCGGCCCGGGAGCCGGAGGTGTCCGCCCTGTGTGCATTCCTGCAGCAGTGCGGCGCATGGATCGAGGGGGTGGGGAGCGGCAGGCTGGTGATCCACGGCGGCAGGCGGCTGTACGGGACGGACTTTACCGTGCCGGCGGACAGGATTGTGGCCGGGACTTATCTGTTCAGCTGCATCGGCACGGGAGGGAGCGTGCTCCTGGAGCAGGCCCCGGAGGAGGAGATGCAGTCGGTGCTGGAGACCGCGGCGCGGATGGGGGCGCGGGTGTGCACCTCGAAAGAGGGGATTTATGTACAGGCCCCCGGCAGGCCCGCGGCCATAGAGCTGGCTACAGAGCCCTACCCGGGCTTTCCCACGGATCTCCAGTCGGTGGTGTTGGCGGTGGAGACCAGGGGCAGGGGAGAAAGCCGCATCCGGGAGACGATTTTCGAGAATCGGTTCCGGATTGTGGAAGAGCTTCGGAAGATGGGGGCTTCGGTGGAGCTGCGCAGCCCCCGCGAGGCAACCGTGACAGGCGTGGAGACACTGCGGGGCGCGAATCTGGTGGCCCGGGAGCTGCGGGGCGGGGCTGCCCTGGTGGCGGCCGGGCTCATGGCGGAGGGCGAGACCTTTGTGGAGGGATGTGCCTATATTTACCGCGGATATGAGAATATAGGCAGGGATTTCAGAGAATTAGGAGCGCGTGTGGCAAGTGTTTAGGAAAAGCAGAGTGGGCATCTTCATCTTGCTGGCCTTATTGTTCCTGGCTGCGGCCGGGGCGGTGGGCTATGTGAAAAGGACATATACTGTCCATACGGTATATGTGGAGGGGAATGTCCATTATACGGAGGAAGAAATCAAGGCGATCGTCATGAGCGGGCCTTTGGGGGACAATTCCCTCTATCTCTCCCTGAAGTATAAGGATAAGGGGATAGAGGGGATTCCCTTCGTAGATGTGGTGGATGTGGATATCCTTGCTCCGGACACGGTGAAGATCATCGTGTACGAGAAGTCCCTGACGGGCTGTGTGCGGTATCTGGACACCTATATCTATTTCGACAGGGACGGTTATGTGGTGGAGAGCTCCGGCATCCGGACGGCAGGGGTGCCTCAGATTATGGGGCTGAGGTTCGATTACATCGTCACAGGGGAGAAGCTGCCGGTGGAGAATGAGGAGATTTTTGACAGCATCCTGGACATCACCAAGCTGCTGCAGAAGTATGAGCTGGCATCGGACAAGATTTATTTCAACAGGGCAGGGGCGATTACGCTCTATTTTGACCAGGTCAAGGTGGCTCTGGGAAACGACCCTGCCACTTTGGAGGACAAGCTGATGCTGCTCCCGGGGCTTCTGGCCAGTCTGGAGGGAAAGAGCGGCACCCTGCAGATGCAGAGCTACGATGCGGACAGGGGAAAATATGTCTTCAAGCCGGGAGTATGAATTCCCCGATCAATATTTGGCGTATTTTTTTTAGAAAATAGTTGATTAATTTGAAAAATGATTATATGATAGTAGAAGTGGGAACGAAGATGGAAAAAGGAGGGCATATCTTTGCTTGAAATTAAGACGAACGATGCTGAATCTGCTGCCAAGATTATTGTAGTCGGTGTAGGGGGCGCAGGTAATAATGCTGTAAATAGAATGATTGACGAACAAATCGACGGTGTGGACTTCATCGGAGTCAATACGGACAAGCAGGCCCTGCAGCTGTGCAAGGCTCCCAGGCTGCTACAGATCGGGGAGAAGCTGACCAAGGGGCTGGGCGCCGGGGCGAAGCCGGAGATCGGCGAGAAGG
>CAJUFO010000098.1 GCA_910585615.1 uncultured Acetatifactor sp. | reverse complement strand
AGGACATCACAAACAAGGAGTTGGAATACCGGGCCAAGCTGGTGGAACTGATTTACTCCAAAGAGCGGAGGATGTTGGAGCGTTTCGTGAGTCAGGCCGACGCAACAAGAGCAGACAATGGGCACGGATTATCCGCTGAGCACATTGTAAGAGGATTCGAGATATGCCTGAAAAAAGACCGCGGCAGGCTGGCCGGGCTCCCCATTGAGACAGTGCAGACAGTCGCCCGGTCGCTTTTTGCAGAGAACTGTAAAGAAATGGCGGCAAAATACCGCTGAGCCGAGATCGTTCTCAGTATAAATCCCGGGCGGCGTCCAGTTCGGCTTTCATCCGCTCCACCATCTCCGGCGGCCCCAGGACTTTCACTTTCCTGCCGAAGCGCAGGAACCATTCCACGGCCTGTTCCCGGGTGGTGAAGCCCCATTCCGCATAGAGCCTGCCGTCTTCCTGCGGGGTGAAGCAGGCGGGGCCGTATTCCTCCACCAGGCGGTATTTCAGGGAGGGGTCGTAGAGGGCGGCGACCATGTAGTCGTCCGTCATGTGGGAGCCGAAGCGCTTTTTCTCCTCCGGGATTTCCCTGGGGGAGAAGGGCTCCTGTGTCACCTCCAGGTTCCACAGGCGGCGCAGCTTGTACAGGCGGAAGTCCTGCCGCTGTCTGCAGAAGCCGAAGACGTACCAGTCAGACCATTTGAAGACCAGCAGGCAGGGCTCTATCAGCTTGTCCGCCTCGCCCTTTTCGTAGTAATAGCGGAAGGAGATGCACCGGGACGCCTGGATGGCGGCTTTCATCTGCTCCAGTTTGGAGGCCAGGTCGTCCTTGTAGTGGGAGGCCAGGTCGATGGCCATATGGTCGTCCAGGCTGACGGCCTGGCTGCCGCCGATCTTCCGGGCCAGGGTTTCACCGGAGGCGGAGCGGGAGACGCTATCTAAAGACTTCAGCCCCGTGAAGATGGCCGCCAGCTCCTGTTTGGTGAAGACGGTGGTGTCCAGGGAGAAACCCTCCATGATAGAGATGCCGCCGCCCGCCCCCTGGGTGGTGACCAGGGGAATGCCGGCTTTGCAGATGTCCTCGATGTCCCGGTTGATGGTGCGGCGGGACACCTCGAACTTCTCGGCCAAGTAGGGGGCGGTGACGGTCTTTTGCTGCTGCAGGGTGGTGATGATGCCAATCAGGCGGTATATTTTCATGAGTGTGTCGGGCTCAGCTCCAGCGTCCTCTCATAGGACGCGATGACCGCATCGATGACAGCTCCCCGAAAGCCCGCCTCCTCCAGTCTGCGCACGCCCTGTATGGTAGTGCCGCCGGGGGAGCAGACGGCGTCCTTCAAGGCGGCGGGATGCTGGCCGGATTCCAGGGCCAGCTTGGCGGTGCCTAAGAGCATCTGGGCCGCCAGCTCCATGGCCTGCTCCCTGGACAGGCCGCAGGCCACCCCGCCGTCCGCCATGGCCTCCAGGAAGATGTCCGCGAAGGCTGGGCCGCAGGCGGAGACGGCGGAGCCCGCGTCCATCCGGAATTCCGGGATGGAGGAGAACCTTCCGGCCCAGGCGAAGGCCTCCAGGAAGGCCTGCAGGTCGCTGTCCGCCACATTCTCGCTGCAGGCGTACTGCACCATTCCCGCCCCGATGGACACCGGGGTGTTGGGCATGATGCGGATCACGGGGTAGCTTCTGCCCGCCAGCTCCCGGATCCGGGCGATGGTCAGCCCCGTGGCCATGGTCACCAGAAGGAAGGGGCTCTTCCGAAGCGCCAGCACAGGGCTGATCTGGGCCAGCACCTCCTCCATGAGCTGAGGCTTCACGCCCAGGACGATGAAGTCCGCCTCTCTGGCGATCTCCTGATTGTCCGAGACCCGGGCCTCCAGCGCCTTGGACAGCGCCAGCGCCTTCTCCGGGGAGCGGTTGGCCAGGAGAATCCGGGAACCTTCTATAGTATGCCTGGCGGCCTGGGCCAGGGCGCCGCCCATGTTGCCCGTGCCGATGAATCCAAAAACCGTACTGTTCTTATCCATATGACATTCCCTCCTGCTTTCTCCTCCGGGTCATTCCCTGATTTGGCCTTCTCCGTAGATTACATACTTGCTGCTGGTGAGCTCCTCCAGCCCCATGGGGCCCCTGGCATGCATCTTCTGGGTGGAGATGCCGATCTCCGCCCCCAGGCCGAACTCGCCGCCGTCCGTGAAGCGGGTGGAGGCGTTGACATATACCGCCGCGGCGTCCACGGCGTCCAGGAAGCGCTGGGCCTTGAAGTAATTGTCCGTGACGATGCATTCGGAATGGCCTGTGCCGTGGGCATTGATGAAGGAGACGGCCTCCTGGCAGTCCCTGACAGTCCGTACCGCCAGGATGTAGTCGTCGTACTCCGCGTCCCAGTCCTCCTCCGACGCGGGGAGGGCCCGTCCGCCCAGGATGCCCAGGGCCTGTCCGTCTGCCCGCAGCTCCACGTCATGCCTGTCAAGCAGGGGCAGGGCCTTCGCCCAGAAGGCTCCGGCGATGTCCTCCTGCACCAGCACGCACTCCACTGCGTTGCACACGGAGGGGCGGGAGCACTTGGCATTGTAGAGGATCTCCGCGGCCATGTCCAGGTTCGCCTCGCTGTCCACATAGATATGGCAGACCCCCTCGCCCGTGCGGATGACGGGGACGCTGGCCTCCTTCGCCACTGCCCGGATCAGGCCGGCCCCGCCCCGGGGGATCAGCACGTCCACATAGCCGTCCAGGTGCATCAGCTCATTTGCGCTCTCCCGGCTGGTGTCCTGGACCAGGCTGATACAGTCCGCGGGCAGCCCCACGGACACAAGGGCCTCCTGCATGAGGGACGCCGCGCAGCGGTTTGAGTGGATGGCTTCCTTACCGCCCCGCAGGATACAGGCGTTTCCCGACTTCAGGCACAGCGCCGCGGCATCCACGGTGACGTTTGGCCGGGCCTCGTAGATGATGGCGATGACGCCCAGGGGCACCCTGCGCCTGCCGATGATCAGCCCGTTTGGCCGGGTCTCCATCCTGTCCACCCGTCCGATGGGGTCGGGGAGGGCGCAGATTTGCCGGATTCCGTCCACTATCCCTGCGATGCGCTCCGCCGTCAATGCCAGCCGGTCCAGCAGAGAGGGGCGCATCCCGGCCTCCCTGGCGGCGGCTATGTCCCGGGCATTGGCCTGCAGCCACTCCGCCTGTCTGTCTGTGAGTATGTTCGCCATGGCCTGCAGGGCGGCGTTCTTTTTCGCCGTGCCCGCGGTGGCCAGGGGGTAGGCGGCGGATTTTGCGGCCTGCCCCTGCTGTCGTAAGATGGTCATGTAGTCTCCTCCTGGTTTGTCTCGGTAAAAGATTTCCGTAGTTGCGGTCGGACGATTCAGAGGGCATCCGCCCCGGGGCCCGCCTACGCCCCTCCGCGTTTAACTGATACTGCGTCTGCCCGCTCCCGCATTCGCAAAACTCGCGCCTGCGCGCTCTTGCGTCTGCATTCGCAGGCGCGTTTTGCTCATTTGGAAGTGGGGTGCTGATCCAATGGCCCGGCTGCATTGCAATAGCTTGCATGCAGACAAGCCATTGGATTGCCGCCGCGCAGGTGGAAAAATTTCGTCTGCCAGCCATGCCGCCGCGCCGCTTCAGGACCCAGCCGCCAGGAAGCGGGTGCCGATCTCCTGTCCCTCCACGATGCCGTAGAGGTCCTCCATGCGTGCCCCGTTGGCGATCACCATGTCGCAGCCCGCCTCCATGGCGATGCGGGCTGCGGAGAGCTTGGTGGCCATGCCGCCGGTGCCCCGCCAGGTGCCCGCGCCTCCGGCCATCTCCAGGATCTCCGGGGTCAGGGCGGCTACCCGGTGCAGCAGCTTTGCCTCCGGGTTGGACTTCGGATCCGCGTCATAGAGGCCGTCGATATCGCTGAGCAGTATCAGGAGATCGGCCCGGCACAGCTTCGCCACGATTGCGGAGAGGGTATCGTTGTCCCCCAGCACCTTGTGCCGCCCGGTCTCGATCTCGGCGGAGGAGACGGAGTCGTTCTCGTTCACCACCGGGATGACGCCCATCTCAAGCAATGCAAAGAAGGTCCCTTTCAGATGCTCCCGCCTGCCCTGGTCCTCCACATCCTCCCCGGTGAGCAGGATCTGGGCGGCGGACTGGCTGTACTCGGAGAAGCTTTGGTCGAAGATGTGCATCATCTGGCACTGTCCCACCGCGGCGGCCGCCTGCTTCATCCGAAGCTCCCCGGGGCGCTCCGGCAGGCCCAGCCTGGAGGTGCCCACCGCGATGGCGCCGGAGAACACCAATATCACCTCATGCCCCATCCCGTGCAGGTCCGAGAGGATCCGGGCCAGATGGTTCATGCGCCGCAGGTTCGGCGCGCCGGATTCATGGGTCAGGGTGGAAGTCCCTACTTTCACTACGATTCGCTTTTCGTCCTGTCTCAAAGGCTCATGCCTCCCTCGTATAAAATGCGGGCCGTGTGCTGCCCGTGAAAAAACTGATCCCAGTATAGCACAAGTCATTTTAAAAGAAAACAACAATTGTAATAGAAACGATATTTTGCTATAATGTGGGGAAAGGGAAGATTCTTTATTCCCGCGAGCAATGAGTCAAGCGGCCGTGCTTGCACGGCCAGTTGGCGAATGCCGCGAGGGTCAAATACCCCGCTGCTCTGCAGCGTTGCAAGCTTGATGCCCCGTTGCTTGCAGCGGGGTATTTGATTTATAGAAGAGGCAGATAAGCTGCGGAAAGAGAGCGGAGAGAGGAATGGGGATGCAGAAGAGGCGGACGGCCACAGGCGCTGGGAGGAAAGATGCCGCAAATGCTGTGGAGGATGTAAAGAGCGCGGCTGAAAGCAGGGAAGACGGACAGACGGAGCAGGAATATATCGTCCTGAACCGGCAGGAGGAAGAGGATACCCCGGAGGCGGGGAAGCGGAGCCTTGCGGATTACGCGGAGCTTGGACGCTACCAGTATTTCGATATGGCGGCCATCCGAAAGACCATGCGGCTGACCAAGGCAGTGGCCCAGAAGGCGGAGGCGCTGTGCCGGGAGGACAAGGTAAGCCTCCAGGATGTCCAGAGCGGATACGCCCAGGGCAGGAACGAGCTGGTGGGCGACGCCGTGGGAGAGGGCAGGGAGGGGAAGGCGGTCTTCCCCGTCCACATCCTTTTTAACAGGGACAGCGCTCTGTATGCGGAGTGCCAGTGCGCGGAGTGCAGAAAGCATTACTACAGCATGTATTACAGGAGGGAGTACTGCGCCTATCTGGGAGCGCTGCTGCAGCGGGTGGAGGAGGACCTCAGAGACAAGAACCTGGGGGACGCCACGGACTGGCAGGGGATGCAGCTCATAAGGGCCTTTTATGAGAGCCATGCCAATACCGTGATGTCGGATGCCATAGGAAAGGCGGAGAGCATGACTTTGGTTCCCAGGGTGGTCCTGAAGAACGGGGAGCTGAAGGTCTCCTTCAAGGTGGGGGAGAAGAAGCTGTTCGTGGTGAAGGATCTCTTCGAGTTCTACACCAATGTCCAGGAGTCCAAGACCGCCTCCTACGGCAGCAGCACCAGCCTGAACCACAGCATCTCCAATTTTACGGAAAAATCCAGGCCCTGGATCGATTTCATCGGGCGAATCGTGAAGGAGGAGCTGAACTTCGAGCGCAGGATGATAGAGGCCAACAGCTATTCCAGGCGGGCCGCCTCCAAGGACGGCGAGCTGGCCCTGAGCGGCTGGCGGCTGGACGAGCTCTACGGGCTGCTGGGAGAGAATCCCCTGGAATATGAGGACAGGGACAGCGATACGAAATGGAAGACGACCCTGTATGCAAAAGAGCAGAACCCGAAGATATCCATGACTATCCGCAAGAACGATTTGGGGCGGCACAGGGAGTTCCATGGGATCTCGGTGGACTGCCGCATGCCCCGGCTTTTCTACGGGGTGGGCACGGCCTACTACATCTGCGAGGCGGGGCTGTGCAGATTGGATACGGAATTCCTGCAGAAGATCCGCATCATGGCCCAGTTCTTCAACGGGGGCGCGCTGTCCTTCCAGGTGGGCAGGAACAAGCTGCCCCAGTTCTATTATTCCGTGCTGCCCCAGCTGGAGGGCGCGGTGGACATCATGGAGGAGAACGCCGAGGAGATAGCGGCCTTCCTGCCGCCCCAGGCCCGGTTCGTGTTCTATCTGGACGCGGCGGACGACAATATGAGCTGCCGGGTAGGGGCCAGGTATGGGGAGCAGGAATTCCGGGTGGTGGACTTCGGCGACAGGGAGGGGCCGCTGGAGCCCTTTAGAGAGGGCACCAGGGAGGAGGAGGCCCTGTTCCTGGCCAGGCAGTGGTTCCCCTACTGGGACAGCAGGGAGAAGGAGCTGAGCTGCCTGGGGGATGAGGGGCTCATGTTCCAGGTGCTGGACAAGGGCGTGGACGCGCTGCTGGCTTTGGGGGAGGTGCAGTGCACCAGGCGGTTCACCAACCTGAACATCGGGCGCAGGGTGCGGATGAGCGTGGGCATATCCGTGTCCAAAAACCTGCTGAACCTGGACATCGCCACCCAGGACGTGCCGCCAGAGGAGCTGCTGGACATCCTGAAGAGCTACAGACAGAAAAAGAAATACTACAGGCTGCGGAACGGGGATTTCCTGAGCCTGGAGCAGGACGCCCTGCAGACCCTGGCGGAGATGGCGGATTCCCTGCGGATGAGCCCCAGGGAACTTTTGAAGGGCAATGTAAAGCTTCCCCTGTACCGGGCTTTGTACCTGGACAAGCTGCTGGAGAAGAACGAGGAGATCTACAGCACCCGGGACAGCCATTTCCGGGAGATGGTGAAGGACTTCAAGACCGTTAACGACGCGGATTTCGAGGAGCCGCCCACCCTGCGGGAGATCATGAGGGGCTACCAGAGGAACGGCTACAGATGGCTTCGGACCCTGGAGGCTTACGGCCTGGGGGGAATCCTTGCGGACGACATGGGCCTGGGCAAGACCATCCAGGTGCTGGCCGTGCTGCTGGCGGCCAGGCAGGAGGGGAAGGAGGGCACGGCGCTGGTGGTGGCGCCCGCCTCGCTGGTGTACAACTGGGGCGAGGAGATACGCGCTTTCGCGCCCCAGCTCTCCCATTGCTTCATCACCGGGGGACAGGAGGAGAGACGGGAGAAGCTTTCCCATTACCGGGAGTACGATGTGGTGGTGACCTCCTACGACCTGCTGAAGCGGGACATCGAGAATTACGAGGACAAGGAGTTCAGCTATCACATCATCGATGAGGCCCAGTATATCAAGAACCATACCACGGCGGCAGCCAAGGCGGTGAAGGCGGTGAAGAGCAGGACCCGCTATGCCCTGACAGGGACGCCCATCGAGAACCGGCTCAGCGAGCTGTGGAGCATCTTCGATTTCCTGATTCCGGGATATCTGTACGGGTATGATGTGTTCCGGAGCGACTTCGAGGCCCCCATTGTCCGAAATGAGGACCAGGGGGCGCTGGAGCGGCTGCAGCGCATGACAGGGCCCTTTATCCTGCGCAGGATGAAGGAGAACGTGCTGAAGGACCTGCCGGAGAAACTGGAGGAGAACCGGTACGTGAAGTTCGAATCCGGACAGCAGAAGCTGTATGACGCACAGGTAGTCAATATGAAGCAGCGGATCGGCATGCAGGACGCCCAGGAATTCCAGCGGAACAAGATACAGATCCTGGCGGAGCTGATGAAGCTGCGGCAGATCTGCTGCGACCCGGGGCTGTGCTTCGAGGACTATAAGGGCGAGTCCGCCAAACTGGAGGCCTGCGTGGACCTGGTGCGCAGCGCCGTGGAGGGCGGCCACAAGATATTGCTGTTCTCCCAGTTCACCTCCATGCTGGAGCTGATCGGGAAGCGCCTCGATCAGGAGCAGGTCAGCTTCTATACCATCACCGGGGCCACCCCCAAGGAGAAGCGCCTGCAGTTGGTGAAGGCCTTCAACGGGGACGACACCAAGGTATTCCTGATCTCCCTGAAGGCGGGAGGCGTGGGCCTGAACCTGACGGGGGCGGACGTGGTCATCCACTACGATCCCTGGTGGAACCTGGCGGTGCAGAACCAGGCCACGGACCGCACCCACCGCATCGGCCAGACGAAGATGGTAGTGGTGTACCGGCTGATAGCGAAGGGCACCGTGGAAGAGAAGATACAGGAGCTCCAGGAGAGCAAGCGTGCCCTGTCGGAGCAGGTGATCTCCGGGGACGCGGGGCAGTTGGGCGGGATGACCAAGGAGGACTTTTTGTCCCTGCTTTCCTAGTGCCCCGGCGCAGGAATCCTTGTATCGGTATACAGGCCCGGAAAAAATTTTGGTACAGGGGAATATTTTCCATATCTTGTCCATATACTGGTAGAAAAGGACTTAAAACAGTTCTGTGAAAGGAGAAGTCTATGGCAAGAGGACAGCGTAAGACCATTGAGGAAAAGATAGCGGCAAAGCAGGAGCTCATCGAGGCTCTGGAGACCAGAGTGGAGTCGGAGAAGCGGGAGCTGGAGGAGCTGTATATGGAGAAGAAGCGCAAGGAGCTGGAGGCCGTGAGCGACATCATGGCCGAGTCGGGACTGGGGCCGGAGGAAGTGGCGGAGGTTCTGCAGGAGTATCTGGAGCGCAGGGAGCAGGCCGCCTCTTAGCGCGGATGTAATGGGAATAGAAAAATGGCTGGAAATGTTTCGCCTATGGAGAATCCGGGGACAGGAGAGAGCTGCCCCGGATTTTCCGCATGTAAGCCTGGGCGGCGCAAGTGCCTCGGAACGCAAAATAGTACATAGGGGAAGGGATTTCGGGCAAAAAAGTACATTGCACTTTTCCGGGAGAAAGCATATACTTTGTCGGAAACAATCTCCTCCGCTTCATCACCGGTGGCAGGGGATTTCGGAAAAGAGGTATGGACATGACGAAAGATATGACGCAGGGAAGCCCCATGAAACTGATTCTGGGATTTTCCGTTCCGCTTTTATTCGGATTCCTGTTCCAGCAGTTCTACAGCCTGGTGGATACAGTGATCGTAGGCCGCTTCCTGGGCACGGACAGCCTGGCGGCAGTGGGGGCCACGGGCTCCGTGAACTTCCTGATCATCGGCTTCTGCATGGGCGTGTGCAGCGGATTCTCCATCCCTGTGGCCCACAAGTTCGGCGCACGGGACTTTGAGGACCTGCGCAGGTATGTGGCCAACTGCGTTTGGCTGTCCCTGGGATTCGCGGCAGTGCTGACCCTGCTCACCGCCTCGCTGGCCAGGCAGATCCTGGTCTGGATGCGCACGCCAGCGGACATCATCGACAGGTCTCATGACTACATATGGGTAATATTTCTGGGGATTCCGGTGACCTTCCTCTACAATATGACCTCCGGCGTCATACGGGCCCTGGGGGACAGCAGGACGCCGGTGATCTTCCTGGTGATGTCGTCCTTCCTGAACGTGGGGCTGGACCTTTTCTTCATCGTGAACCTCCATATGGGAGTGCAGGGGGCGGCCTGGGCCACCGTGATCTCCCAGGGGGTGTCGGGGGCCTGCTGTCTGCTGTTCATGGTGAAGAAGTTCGAGATTCTGCGGATACGGCGGGAGGAGTGGAGGCCGGACGGCCATAGGATGAGGATGCTGTGCGGCATGGGGGTGCCCATGGGGCTGCAGTATTCCGTCACGGCCATCGGCAGCGTGATCCTCCAGAGCGCCACCAATACGCTGGGCTCCGGGGCCGTGGCCGCCGTCACCGCTTCGGGTCGGATCAACGGGTTCCTGGCCTGCCCCTTTGATGCCATGGGCTCCACCATGGCCACCTACGGCGGGCAGAACATCGGGGCGAAGCGGCTGGACCGTATCGGCCAGGGACTGAAATCCTGCGTCATGCTGGGGATAGGGTACTCCGTGATCGCGCTGCTGGTGAGCGTCTTTTTGGGCAGGCCGCTGGCGGAGCTGTTCCTGGAGGCCTCCGAGGGCGAGATCATCGGCAACGCCCGGATGCTGATGATCTACAATACCGCTTTCTACGCCCTGCTGGCCCTGGTGAATATCATACGCTTCCTGATACAGGGCATGGGATTCCCCGCCTTCGCCATCCTGGCGGGGGTGTTCGAGATGGTGGCCAGAGGCATCGTGGGATTCGCGCTGGTGCCCATGCTTGGATTCACGGGAGTGGCGTTGGGGAACCCGCTGGCATGGCTGTTCGCGGACCTGTTCCTGATTCCGGCCTACTTCCATGTGCGCAGGACGCTCACGAAGCAGCTTTCGGATCCGGAGAGCCGGGAGAGGGCTTAGTTCCGGTGTACCGGACTTCCGTAAAAAAGGACATGGCAATGCCCCACCGTCACAGCCCGGACGGTGGGGCATCGTCAACGCAGTATCTTCCGGATGGAGTCCAGGGACAGATGATAGAGCTCCGCAAGGCTCTCCGCGTCCGCCCCGGCCTGATGGCTTTCCCGGATTTCCGCATTCCGCTTCTTATAATATGCCCGGGCCCCGGAGGTCTCCCCCCAGGCTTTTTCGGCTCTGCACTGGGAATGTACAGGGTCTCGCCGGAGACATACCGCTGCAGCTCCCTGAGGAGCCTGTCCGGCAGGATGTCCTGGGCGTTTTTATGCTTTCTTCCATTCCCTCCGGGGATTTACTGATTGGCCTCCAGCTTCCTGGACGCGAAGGCAATCTCCTGCTCCAGGTAGTCCGGCACCGGGGTGTTGCTGTTGCGCAGCTTCTGGCGCAGCATGCTCAGCTTCTGCACCCGCTGTCCGGACAGGATCCGCTGGCGGCTGAGCAGCTCCGAGAACATGGGGTTCTGCTCCAACCCTGCGTCCATGGAGGCGGGGAGAGGGCAGTACAGGAACAGGATTCTGCGTGCCACCTTGTTCATCCTGGCCGAGCCGCTGCTCTCGTAAAAAATCCAGGTGATATAGTCCCTGACGAACATCTCCCGGAAGCTGTTCTTGGCCCGGACCAGGCTGTTCTGCAGCTTCTCCTTGGCATCCTTGCTCAGCTCCGTGTTCTTCTTGTAGAACTGCATGTAGTCGAAGTATTCGCTGGTCAGGGAGGGCTCCGACACATCGTTCCAGCGGCCGCTCTGGATGCGCTTGCACATCTCCCAGCGGAATTCGCCGGTCATGCGGACGATTGCCGTGTCCAGGCTCTCCATATAGAACGCGGGCAAAATCATGCGGCTGGGGCTGTTGCGCTTGCGGCCCTCGATTTCCTGCCACAGGGAGCCCCTGATTCCGGCGTTGGGCATCAGGATGATGTCGGGCAGGTATTCCACATGCATGGGCTCCCGGTTCATGACCTGGGCCAGCTCGTAATCGATGGTCTCACGGTAGAAGGCGGAGAAGTCCACCTTCTTCAGCATAGTCAGGGCGCTCTCTATCTTTTCCGGTGTGACGAAGGAGTCCCGCAGGTCCTTTAGCATGTTCTCGGCGGTGAACAGGGGGCAGAAGGTGGTCACCCGGCCATAGGTCACCTTGTTGGCGCTGGGGAAGAGGTTCTCCAGCTCATAGCGCACCTTCGCCATGCAATCGTTCTCCAGCTCGGCCACCTGGGCGGCGGTGAGGTTGTTCTTTTTCTTCTGCAGGTAGACGAAATCGTCGTAATCCTCGTCCAGCTCGCTGCGGCTGGGGTTCTTCTCCCCGTCATAGATGGCCAGCAGCCAGTCGTAGAAGGTGTAGACGCCCATCTGGCCCGGCTCGCTCATATAGCTGGCCAGGCGGTAGAGGGCGACAGCGTTGTCTTCCCCTGCCAGCTTCTCGTCCACATAGCCGAAATAGAGGAACATCCGCACGGGGAGGGGCATGCCGGACACGGACAGGGAGCGGAGGAACACCTCCGTGTACAGGAGATAGAATTCGTCCGTGAGCTTCCTGCGCAGACGGGTGCACTCGTCGTCCGTGGAATTTTTGTCCTTGGTGTCCCGGTAGAGGACCACATGCTCCCGGAAGGCCGCTTCCTTGTCGCCGTCGAGTCCGGCATAGTCCAGGATGGTCTCCAGGGAGCCCTCCAGGAGCTGGAGGATGTCCGCATCGGAGCCGTCCCCGGTGCCTGTGGACGCCTGGGGATGCTGGAGGGCGCCCTCCTTCCGGCGGAAGGCTTCCACACGGGTCTCGGCCTGGGCCTCGGGAGGGATTTCATATTCGTCGGGCAGGCAGAGCATCTGGGAGATGCTTTCGTACAGCCCGCCTGTGTCCTGCCCCTCCTGGCGGAGGCGGTAGTAGAGCTTGGTCATGGCATCGAAGAGGTCGTTCCCCGAGGGATTGAAATAGCAGTCTATGATCTGGGAGCGGTACTGGGCCTGGGCCTCCAGCACCCGGTAGGACTTGTTCAGGTCCAGGGAGCCCTTACGGAGCGCCCCCAGGGACAGCCCCGGCTCCTGCAGCAGCACGCCTGCGTCCGCGCCCATGTAGATGCGCTGCAGCGCGGAATAATACCTGCTCAGCCATTCATCGCAGGAGTCCTCCAGGCTGGGTGCGATCGCCTCCACCTCCGGGGGGATCCGGGAGGGGGCCTTGTGCCGCTCGCACAGGTCCGCGTACAGGGCGCAGTCCGTCTGAAGCCTGCGATAGAGATTGGCGCTGCTGACCTCGGACACGGAACACTGCTCCAGCATGGCGTCGAACTGGCGCAGCAGGGAGAGGAGGAACAGCTTGGCGATTTCGGGGCGCACCTGCATGAGATTGCCCAGGGCCTCCAGGCTGGTCAGGGGGTAGGGTATGAGGGTGGTGTCCTCCAGGGCGGTGTAGGTCAGAAAGTGTATCTCCGAGCATATCTCGCAGATGCCCGCCACATCGCCGTTTCGGATCTGATAGGAGCCTCCTGGGCACTGTACCTCCACCCTCCCCTGGGAAATCAGGTACAATGTGGTCATTGGCTGTTCGCAGCTGCAGATGGTCTTGTGTTTTTCGATGACGATTCCTGGCATAGTGCTCTTCCTTTCTTATTATACTGCATAACGCTGAATACTGCCTAATGTAATCATGCGATTGAACCAGT